>DHKO01000023.1 GCA_002404895.1 Treponema sp. UBA4692
CCGATAAAAATCTGGTCAACAATGTTGTACAAAGCCGCAACCAGCATGCTGATTACACACGGAACGGCGAAATGCCGCACAAGCCGCCCGATTTTCTCGCTCCCCAAGTCATAATTTTTCATAATTCCCCTCAAGAAAAAAAAGCAATCGTTAAACAAAAAAGCAGCCTAAAAACGCGCCCGAACTGGACTTACGCTTTTGGCTGCTCGTTAGATTGCATTTGAATTTTTAATTTCGCCTATCCTAGCAGATTTTTTTATTTTGTGTAAGCGATGAGGAGAGAAAATTGTGCGCCGTGCCACGATAATGCTTTACGAAATTGTTCAAAGCTGGAAAGTGTTATTGTGATACATAAATGGAAATTTCCATCTATGAAGTACGATGAATTTATCACCGTGAAAATAAAAGACAGTATGCGAGAATATCCAATTCAAGATTATTTCTGCTTTTCAATCTTAACCCAACTCTTGTCGAATTTTATAGTTTCAAGAATCGATTCCTGAGTCAAAACAGGCGGTTTCTTTATTGAAAATTTTACTGCGCTGTCAGGAACTTTTTCATGGATTGTAAACTGCGAGCCGTGCGGTTGCCAAGTGAAGCAAACTTCTTCAGTGTCCTTGTTTTTGCCTATGAGATTTCCGTTCGGATTTACCTCCCAGACATAATCGGCAGTTCTATAACGATGATTTTCAGACTCATAAAGCGTGTACGCAAGCAAATCATTGCTTCTTATAAGAACCGAAGTGCGGACGTTGCTGTAGCTGTCGTGCGCAATATTCACCCGCTCATTCCAAATTTCAAGGACTGCGCGACCTGTTTTCTGAATGTCCTCGTGAGGGTCTGTAATTCCGTATGAGTAATCAGGAGAGCATCTTCCACTTATCAGGCGAACATTTTTACAGGCAAAAGGATTCACATTCTTTACGGTTTTCATCGACCATGCAAGCCTTTCTTCCAAAACAACATCTGCAATTCCTACAGGAGAATCAAGATGAACTCCGCCGATTGCTTTTGCGAACGCATCGCCCCAGTCTGCTCCTGTGATGTCTTTTCTTCCGATATAAAGCAGGTATATAAAATAAGCACCGATGTCGGTGATAAGCTCTTCAGGAATTTCATTCAGCTGGTAAGGCTCATGCGATTTCAGTTTCTTTGAATCTCTCAGTTTTGGTTTGTCCATTTAACACTTCCTTTTTCTCAATAATTTCAGAAATCTTTTTAGCTACAGCACGAATCATTGGCACTGCAACAGAATTTCCCGTCTGCCGCCTGATTTCCTGATAGGAGACAACAATTTTATATGTGTCTGGAAAGCCCTGAAAACGAAGAAGCTCCCTTGAAGATGGACGGCGGACTCCGTTTATCAAAAGATAATTATAGGAAGCACCAGTTCTCAACGCGCAGGCATGGTCAAGAACAGATATATTGCCTGATTTATTTTCATGCCAAACAGACGGATAAAAGATAGTTTTTCCTTTTACGCTTTCCGCACGCTTGTTTCTGATTCTCTCCGAGGCAAAAAGGGTCTTGTCAAGCTCGTTGTCATTCTGAAGAATATTTTCAAGAGAATACGGAATTTTCGGAAAATCAAAGCTGAATTCATCTGACATTGACTTGTCTAAAAAACCAACGATTATGACTCTTTCCCTTTTCTGAGGAAGTCCGAAATCAAGAGCATTCAGGACTTTCCATTTTACGTAATAGCCAAGGGCTGCAAGATGTTCCAGAATGACATTGAAGGTCTTGCCTCCATCATGTGATGTCAGCTGTTTCACATTTTCAAGCATTATCACAGGCGTTTTATGATATTTCAGAATTCTTTCAATCTCAAAGAACATTGTTCCGCGTGTATCTTCAAAGCCTCTCATCTTTCCCATTATGGAAAAAGCCTGACATGGGAATCCGCCTAAAAGAATATCATGTGAAGGAATATCTTCCGCCTTTATTTTCGTAATGTCGCCTGCCGGAACATCTCCAAAATTCGCAGAATAAGTCTCGCAGGCGGCTTTGTCCCACTCGGAAGAAAACACACATTCATATCCAAGTTCCTGAAAAGGAAGCCTTATTCCGCCGATTCCAGCGAAGAGATCTATAAATTTAATTTTGGAAGTATTTTGATTCACAAAATTACTATACACAGTTTTTGGCAGAAGTTCCATAGAGATTTTTGAATTGCATAAGCAAAATACATTTTTAGCTTGCGTAAAAATTTCATTTCTTCCCCAGCGCATTTTATGCCTATGAAATTTTTGCGTTGTCCGTCAAAACGCATTTTCCTGTTATGAAATAATTTCACGGCTTGCCCAAGTCATTTTCTGTCCGTGCGGAAAATTTCACGAATCCCCCAGCGTGTTTTCCTGTCATGAAATAATTTCACAGCTTGCCCAGCGTGTTTTTTGCTTATGAAATTTCTGCATTGCACGGCAAAACGCGTTTTCTTTGAATGAAATAATTTCAAGAGCCTGCCCAATGAGTTTCCGCAAATGAAATTATTTCACAGGCTGGAAAAATCCGTTTTCTTAAAACGCAATAATTTCTTTCATTGCCCGGCTCATTTTCAGCTTATGAAATTATTTTGGCAAAGGGCTGGTTTTAGGTTGCCTGCAAAAGGATTTTTTTCGTATCTTTTATCTACAGAGTTTAGTCCAATTCAATGTAGAAACGGAGGAAACTATCGGGATTGTACATTTTGGCTTCTTTCTAATTCATCGACTCGCTCCGCTCGACTCAGGATAACTTCAACTAGACGAACGCGACCGTAAGCACAAGAGCAAAAACAGCCGCAAAAGTTGAATAATTTTTGTGATGCAGCTGAATATTAAAATCAGCTAGCGAAAGGCGAAATTTCACGCTGATTTTGGCTTTGAATAAAGTTCAGTTTGCGTTGGAATTCCGCTTTTGTTTCTTTAAATCTCCGCCGCAAAGCAAACGCAATTCTCTCCGCTTTTGTTCGTCGTGTTGCGCACTTCGATTTTTCCGCCGTGGAGGTTTGCGATTGCCTGCGCGATTGAAAGACCAAGTCCTGAGCCTGCCGTGCTTCTTGAGCGGTCGCCGCGGTAAAGGCGGTCGAAAACGTGGGGAATGTCTTCCTCGCTGATTGCGCCTGTGTTCATAACGGAGATTTTCACGCGGTTTTCACAAGTTTTTTCAACGCAAAGCGACACTTCTCCGCCCTCCGCCGTGTACTGGAACGCGTTCTGCAGAAGGTTTGAGACGCACCTCATAAGAAGAAGCGGGTCTGCCTTAAAGTCAAAGTCTTCCGCGCAATTTTTCTTGATAGTGAATTTTATGCGCTTCTTTTCCGCAAGGAGCGAGAACCGGGATGAGACATCGTCGGCAAATTTCCATGCGTTCACGTCCGCAGGAGAGATTTTCATCTCAGGGGACTCAAAGCGGCTCAAGTCCTGAAGATTCCACACGAGCTTTTCAATCAGCGTAAGCTCGGAGTAAAGAGCCGCAAAGCGTTCGCCAGTCGCCTCAAGAACTCCGTCGTTCATTCCCTCAACCTGCATTTTCACAGCCGTAAGCGGAGTGCGCAAGTCGTGCGAGATGTCCTGCATCCACTGCCGGCGCAAAGTTTCCTCGTGCATAAGCCGGTTTTTTAGTTTTTTCACAGAGTCAAGAATCCTGTCAAACTCGTTCACGCCAAGAGCCGCCATGTCCTTTTTCATCAAGTCCGGGGAAGAAATGTAGTCCGCAAGAGAGCGCGCTTTTTTTGAGAGCATCGTTGAAATCAGAACGGAAAGAGCAATCGTGATTGAAACTGCAAGAACGATTCCGGCGAAAAATACTATGGAAGTTTTGCCAAAAATTGTGTATAGTGTTTTTACATTCTTTTTGGAGGATA
>DHKO01000035.1 GCA_002404895.1 Treponema sp. UBA4692
GGTTCAAGCCCAGCAGGGGTCGTCTCTAGGCACTTGACCGTTTTTGGTCGAGTGTTTTTTTATTTTAAATCGTGTGCAGATATGAAAACCGAATCTTTTGAAAATTCTTCCGCTGGTTCTTTTAAGTTTTCCGATTTTTCTGTCAAAGTCGATAAAGACGAAATCAAGAGGCAAAAATCGAATCTCAGAAAATTGATGCGCGGAAAAATCAAGGAATGGGTTTCTTCTAATAATTTGGCGAAAAATTCCGCGTTGTCTTGTGAAAAAATCATTTCCCTTGAGGAATACAAAAAATCCGATGTTTTGCTCGCTTATATTCCGATGAAAAACGAGGCGGATTGCCTTTTTGCGATTGAGGCTGCCTTGAAGTCCGGAAAAATTGTCGCAGTTCCAAAATGCGGTTTTGAATCTTGCGGGGCTGAATCTGAAAAATCTTCCTGCGCCGGCCAACGCGCCGGTACGCTGGCTGATGTTGAGACAAGCACAAAGAGCGGCACGATGGATTTTTATATTTTGAAAAAAGATTTGCCGGTTGAGTCTCAGCTTGAAAAAGGCGCGTTTGGAATTTTTGAGCCGGTTTCTTCTCTTGAAAAATTTTCCCTTGACTTTGAATCCAAAAAATCGCTTTTGGCTTTGAAAATTTTTATGATTGTGCCTTGCCTTGCTTTTTCAAGCGACGGAAAACGGCTTGGAAAGGGCAAAGGCTTTTACGACCGCTATTTTGAGCGTCTTGAAAAAGCCGGTCTTGACGTTTTCCGCTGCGGATTTTGCCTTCCATGCCAGATTGCAGACGACATTCCATGCGACGAATTCGACAGAAAAGTTGACTGCGTGATTTACTGAAAAGTTTTTATTTTTTGCTGTCTTTTGAGTAAAGTCTCATCGGCGGCTTGTCTGAAAAATAGCTTTCGGCAATCAAAAAATAATCTTCGAGGCTAGCCTTGTCCACAGAATTGTACTGCTCAAGATAAAGATTCGGCTTCCCGAGAATAAAGCTGCTTTTCACAAGCTCTGCCAAGCCTTCGTTTGTTCCGGCTTCCGGCAAAACTTCCGTAATCCAGTTGTTTTCGAGCCTTGCCAAAAGCCCGTTTTTTTCAAGGTCAAAAACGCCTTCGGTCTTCAGTTCAAGCTGCTTTCTGATTTCCGCTTTTATCTCCTCAACGCTTTCCTTGTAGATTTTGTCCGCGCTGGAAGTCCGTTCAACATTCGAGACAAAAATCCGCGCAAACGGAATGTCAGCTTCTGGAAGAGCGACTTTCACTTTGCTTTCGCTTCCTGCTTTCGAGGCCTTTTCATTCATTTTTTTGCCGATTTCAAGCAAAAGCGCGCAGAAAAGGCTTGAGTCAGGCGCGGAAATGTCAGGAGACGGCAGACAATACAAAACCGGGTCTAAAAATTTCGTTGTCGGAATCAAGACTGCCGGCATTGGCCCGGCTTTTTCTTTTGGAATATCCGTCAAAAATAAATGCCGGAGAGAGAATCTTTTTTCTGTTTCCTTGATTTGCGTTTTCGGAAGTCCCGTCTCAAAAATTCTTGTTTCAGGATGCGTTTCAAGAGTTCCGAAAGTCTTGTTGAGATACGAGAGAAGCTTTCCCTGGTCGGAAACTCCGCCTGTTACGGCGAAAGAAAATCTCGTTGCGTCAAGAATCGAAGGATAAGCCTCGAGAATTTTCGTGAAATTCATATCGGCCGGCTTGTTCTTGTTGTCTTCAAAAAGTTTCGGATATTTTGTGTCCTTGTAAAGAATTCGCATTGCGTTGCACAAAAGCTGAAATTCCGCAGTCCCGGATTTTAGCCTCCATTTTGTGCGCTCGTCGTAAGTCATCATGTCGGCGGTGGCAGGCGTTATGTCGCAGAAAATAAGCGCGGTGTACATCGCCTGAAATGCGAAATTCAAGTCTTTTGCCGGAATTATCGTGTCAATTACGGATTGCGCCGCATACGTTTTCGCCCTCACTTCATAAGAATCTTTTGAAATTGCGCCGTTTTCCGCAAACAAGTCAAGCTGGCTTCTGATATTCGCCGCGATTGATCCGGTCAAAACGGAGGCAAGCCCCGGCGTTTTCTCGGCAAAAAGCAAGTCTCCGCCTGCGATTATTAAGCTTGCCTCAACTTGGCTTGAATTCGGATTTTGCTTTAAGACGACAGGAATTTCATTTTCAAGCGAGAGAACCGCGATTTCCGACTTTGACTTTTGGATAAATCTTTCCGCAGAATTTAAAATGTCTTCCTGCAGAGAAGAATTTTTTTGATTTGAAAAAGCCGAATCGCCTTTTTTTTGCGCGAAAAGATTTTTGTATTCAGGATTTTGAAACCAAAGCGCGTTTTTTGAAGTTATCGCTTTGTAGCCCGCATTCCTGAAATTTTTCGCATTTTTATTGTAGACATTTGAATTCACAAGGACAAAAACGTAAGGCTCTTCATTTTGAATCGCCTGCCGCAAAGTTTCCGCTGAAATTTCTCCGAGTTTTTCATTTTGACTGAAAAAAGCCGCGATTTTGTCTTCTTTTTCTTCATCGCCGCAGTTTGAAACGAACGCCGCAAGGTTTTCCATCAGTTTTGCGGAATCCTCGTAGATTTTAAGATTTTGCGCTTTCCGCCTTTTTACCGCGTTCTGAATCATTTCGTCTGAAATTTCCTCGTCTTCGCGCGATTTTGAAAGAAACAAGTCCGCCTGAACAACCGGATTTACTTTTACAATTCCCAGAAGCGACTGGATTATCAGCCTTGCCGCCATTGAATCTTTCGCAGACGAAGCGTCGATGTATTCCGCTCCCAAAATTTTCAAGTTCCGCTGGCGCAAAAGCGTTTTTTTGAACACAGATTCGTTGTAATTCCAAATTTCAGAAAGAATTTCCGTCTCGTTTTTTCCAAGATTTTTGTACTGGACGCAGATTTGAGTCATCTCGTCGGAAAAACTTTTGTCGTGAATCACGAATCTTTTTTGCGCAGATTTTGAGATTTCAGAATTTTTTTTTGATTCTGAAAAATTTTCTGAAAAGCTTGATGAACTTTTCTGGTTTTCAGAAAAGTCATCTTTATTTTTTTGACTCGGATTCGATTGATAATTTCCGGATTTTTTTCCAAAATTTCCGCCGTATTCGCCGAAATATTTTTTCGTAAGCCCTAAAACCGAATTTTCAGTTATGTTTCCGCTCACAAAAAGCGCGGAATTTGACGGCGTGTAATAGTTTTCTGCGATTGAAGAAAGAGTCGTTCTTCTTTCTGCCGCCGACTTCGGCTCAAAAAGAGAAGGAACGGCTCCGCTCGCTCGTTTCCAAGGGCTTTCAGGAAAAATTTTTGAGTCAATTGCGCTGTTTATAAAGCCTGCCGGCTCTGAAAAATATTTTTCAAGCGCGTTTTTCGTGTTTTCAAGCTGCGTTTTAAGCTCGTCATCAGAAAGATGAACCTGCCGCATAACTTCGGAAAGCTCGAGAATCGCTTTTTCAACTCCGTCCGGCGAAGCCGTTTTTTTGAACGAGACGATGTCCGCTTCTGCCTCCGCGCCTTTCAGCTTTGCATAGAAAGAAAAATATCCGGCGTTTTTTTCAGTTTGGCGCGAAAATCCGGCTTTCACGTCAAGCTCCAGATGAATCACAGGGGAGGAGATGTCTTGCAAAAAATAGATTTCAAGCCCGTTTTCAAGCGTAAAATGCCTAATGTCGTCCGCGTTGAAAGCGAACAGAAGATTTTGAATCGCGAAAAAAATAAAAAGCAAAAAACGTTTTTTCATATTTGTTTTAGATGTTTCGGCGCGCTAAAAAGCTGCCTGAAAGTTAATTTATCAGATTTTTTTTCTTTTCTCCATAAAGATAAAAAATGTAAGCGCGTCAGGTTAAAGAAATCGGCTGTGTTTTTTACTTTGCGTTGGTTTAGGCTCGCCGTTTCGAATAAGATTTTGGAATCTGCAAAAACGATTTCGAAATCTGCAAAAAAGATGCTGAAATAAATTCAGCATGACTGGATTTCCATTCGAAAAAGCACGTCATTCCGAACTTGTTTCGGAATCCGCAAAAGTCAATTTCAGTAAAAATCGCCTTGCACATAAGAATTTTTCATTTTGCATTGTTAATCGTGAATTTTCTAATTAAAATGATAGAAATATGGTATCGATTATAAAAGAGGAAAATTCTTCTTCGCTTCCTCAGTTTTACAAGAATTTTTTGGACGGAAAACGCCAGCTTACGCAAGACGAGATTGAAGAGCTAAAAAAGACAAACAGAAATTCCGCCCCGACTTGGAAAAACATTTGGGTTGACGAAAACGATTTTGACGCAAGCCTTATTCAAAACTGCCAGATTTTCGGATTTTTTGTGATTGGAAAGCTCCGAAAAATTTCACTGAAATATCACGATTTGGTTCTGGCATCAGGATTTTATGATTCCTATCTTGAAAATGTTGTTGTTGGCGATGATTCTGTCATCAGAAACGTGAGCTATCTTTCAAACTATAAAATCGGAAGCCACGATATTCTTTTCAATATAACCGAGATGAGCTGCACTGTTCATTCAAAATTTGGAAACGGAATTTTGAAGACTGGCGAGCCTGAGTCCAACAGGGTCTGGATTGGAGTCGGAAACGAGAATGACGGACGCGCGGTTTTGCCTTTTGAGGAGATGATTCCTGCGGACGCTTTTATCTGGTCAAAATACCGCGGAGATCAGGTTTTGCAGCGGCGTTTTCTTGAGCTTACTGAAGAGAATCAGCCGGTTTCGCTTGACACTTTCGGAACTGTCGCCGACGATGTTGTGATTAAGAACACGACGCTCTTAAAAGACGTGAAGATTGGACAGAATGCTTACATAAAAGGCGCGTTCAAACTGAAAAATATCACGGTTCTTTCGTCTGTTGACGAGCCAAGCCAGATTGGAGAGGGCGTGGAGCTTGTGAACGGAATTTTGGGCTACGGCTCGAAAGTTTTTTATCAGGCGGTGGCGGTGCGCTTTGTAATCGGAAGAAACTGCCAGCTAAAATACGGCGCAAGGCTTTTGAATTCTGTTTTGGGCGACAATTCCACGGTTTCCTGCTGCGAGCTTTTGAACAATCTTATTTTCCCATTTCACGAGCAGCATCACAATTCCTCGTTTTTGATTGCCTCGACGGTTTGCGGGCAGTCGAACATCGCCTCGAACGCGACAATCGGCTCAAACCACAACTCTCGTTCGCCGGACGGAGAAATGTTTGCAGGACGCGGATTCTGGCCGGGGCTTTGCACTGACTTTAAATTCAATTCTAAATTCGCAAGCTTTGTTCTCGTTGCAAAGGGAAGCTATCAGCACGAGCTTAACATCGTTTATCCTTTCGCGCTCGTCTGCTCAAACGGCGACATGAAGCCTGTGAATATAATTCCGGCTTATTCTTTTCTTTACAATATGTATTCGGTCGCGCGAAACAAAAGCAAGTTCCATAAGCGCGACAAGCGCGTTGTAAAGATTCAGCACATTGAAACCGACCCGCTCGCGCCTGACACAATGCAGGAAGTCGAGGCGGCTTTGCGGAGAATTATCGACCTTACAGGCGAATATCTTATTTCGGAAAAAAACGAGAAAATTCTCGTGTGCAAAGATGACAAGGAAGCTCTTTATCAGACTTCGAAAGATTTTCTTCATCAAAATCCAGACGCGAAATTTACTTTAAAAGACGATTCCGCGCAGAAAAAATACGGAGCGGTGATTTTAAAGCCTGTGAAAGCCTACCGCGAATACCGAAAAATCGCGAAATATTTTGCCGTGCGCTGCCTTGTCGAATATTGCCAGAAAAATGGAAAAGAAAGCCTTTCAAAAGACGATTTTGACGAGATTCTGCATATTCCGCTTTACACAAAATGGGTGAACGCCGGCGGACAGATAATTCCTGAGAAAAAAATCCGCGAGCTTTTCGGAATGATAAAAGAATATTCGATTCAGACCTGGGGCGAAGTCCACAAATTTTATGACGAGTGCGAAAATCATTATGAGGAATGGCGGCTTTCCTACGCGCTCAATCTTCTTGAAAAACTTTACTCTCGCCCGATTCACAAATTCACACGCGAGATTTTCAAGGATATTGAGGACGATGTTTCCGCAATCAACAATGAAATGTACGAGTCAACTTTGATTTCGAGAATGAAAGATTTTGACGACGACTTTAGAATGTTGACTTTTGAAAATTCCCACGAGATGAACGCGGTTATCGGAAGTTTCGAGGACAACGAATTTATCTACGAGATGAAGCCTGAAGTTGAGTCGTTCGAGAAAAATCTTCATAAAATTTTCGCAAATCTTGACTAAAATTCTGCAAAGTTTCATACTGCTAATATGTTTATGACACTACTACTATCTAACCTTTCTCTAAACAAAAAGCTAAAAAAGCTTCGGTAGTGGTGTTATTTATTCAGTAATTAACAGACCTGTTGCTTTTTTGCGGCAGGTCTTTTTTTTTAAGGAGATTTTTTTATGAAAGCATCAATGAACGCGTCTAAGTACAAACCTTTTCCAGCGATTCCGCTGAAAAACAGGGAATGGCCGGAAAAACGAATCACAAAAGCCCCAATCTGGTGTTCGGTTGATTTGCGCGATGGAAATCAGGCCTTGATTGACCCGATGGGAATTGAGACAAAACTTGCGTTCTTTGATTTGCTTGTGAAAATCGGATTTAAAGAGATTGAAATTTGCTTTCCTTCAGCTTCGGAAACGGAATTTGACTTTTGCCGCCGTCTTATCGAGGAAAATCATATTCCTGAAGATGTTACGATTCAGGTGCTTTGCCAGGCGCGCGAAAAACTTATCCGCCGCACAATGGAAGCTATAAAAGGCGCACCGAACGTTATTTTCCATATTTACAATTCGACTTCGCCTGCACAGCGAAAATACACTTTTAACAAGTCTAAAGAAGAAATCATCAAGATTGCGGTTGACGGCGTAAAATGCATTAAAGAATGCATGAAAGATTTGCCGGAAGCTGAACGCGAGAAAATCCGGCTTGAATATTCTCCTGAAAGTTTCTCGATGACGGAAATCGATTACGCGATTGAAATTTGCGAGGCTGTCGGAAATGAGTGGGGCTGGTCGAGCGAAATGCCGATTATCTTCAATCTTCCAACGACCGTTGAATGTTACACTCCAAACATTTACGCGGACGCAATCGAATATTTTTCAAAGAATATTTCCCGCCGCGATGCCTGCATTATTTCAACTCACTGCCACAATGACAGAGGAACAGGCGTTGCTTCTTGCGAGCTTGGAATTTTGGCAGGGGCTGACAGAGTTGAAGGCTGCCTTTTTGGAAACGGCGAGCGCACAGGAAATCTTGATGTTGTTACAGTCGCTTTGAATATGTTCAGCGAGGGCGTTGACCCTGAGCTTGATTTTTCTGATTTGCCGGAAATTGCGGATGCTTATCAGGAATACACAAAAATGGATATTTATCCACGCACTCCTTACGCAGGCGGCTTGGCTTACACGGCTCTTTCAGGCGGACATCAGGATGCGATTGCAAAAGGCCTTAAAGCGCGTGAGAATATGGCGGAAAATGCGGTTTGGGATGTCCCTTATCTTCTTATCGACCCGAAAGACATCGGACGAAAATACGAGGGAATCATCAGAATCAACTCGCAGTCTGGAAAAGGCGGCGCAAGCTTTATTCTTGAGCACAATTTCGGCTACGCGATTCCAAAAGCGATGCAGCCTGCAATCGGAAATCTGATAAAAGAAGAAAGCGACAAGGCGCAGCGCGAGCTTCACCCAGAGGAAATTCTTCATTATTTTGAAAAGCAGTGGCTTGAGAACAAAAAACGGCTTGAAATTCTCGACCTTGCCACAACAATGGTCGGCTCGGCTGGAAGCGAGGAAATCGTTTCTGTTCGCGGCGTGATAAATTACAACGGAGAAAAAATCTCAATCGGCGGAAAAGGAAACGGCCCTCTTGACGGATTTGTCGCGGCTCTCCGCGAGACGAATGTTCCGAAATTCAATATCTCGGCTTTCCATGAACACTCGGTCGGAAAAGGAAGCGACACTCAGGCGGTCGCGTATGTTTTGATTACCGAAGATGACGGAAGCCAGAAATGGGGCGTCGGAAAATCAAGCAACGTTGGACGCGCTGGAATTGCGGCGGTTGTAAGCGCGATAAACCAGTAAAAATTCCGATTTCTTGAAAATGTGTCCGAAATGTGAATTCTGTTCATTTTTCGGACGCTCTTTGTATCGATTCCTAAAATCTTTTGTTCTATTTTATATGTCTAATATGAACTTTGTGAAAAATCATAAAAAACTGTTTTTCCTGTTTTTTGTCTTGGTTCAAATCTTTCAAAATTCTTTTGTTTTTTCTAAAGAGACAAATTATCCTGGCGTTTTCCGTTACGAGCTTGAAAACGGACTTGAGCTTTTTGTCGCTGAAAATTCTGCGGCTCCGCTTGTCTACATTGAAATTGCGGTTCGCGCCGGCGCGGTTTCTCACACAAAAGAAACTGCCGGACTTTTCCATCTTTACGAGCATATGCTTTTCAAGGGCAACGCGAAATATTCAAATCAGGTCGAATTCACAGAGGCGATGAACGAGCTTGGCGTGAGCGACTATAACGGCACAACCGGGCTTGACCGCGTTAATTATTTTTTCACGATTCCGTCTTCAAAAATAAAAGAAGGACTTGAATTTTGGTCTTACGCGGTTAGAACTCCGAAACTTGATGAAAGTGAGCTTGAAAACGAAAAAAAAGTTGTTCTGTCTGAAATCGAGGCGGATTTTACAAATCCTTCAAAAATTCGCTCTTCCGGTCTGATGAAAGCGTTGTTTCCGTCCTGCCCGTGGCGGCTTGACCCGGGCGGAAATCCTGATGTCGTAAAAAATGCGTCTGTTTCTGACTTGAAAAAAATGCAGCAGACTTTTTACGTTCCTGAAAATTCCGCGGTTTTCGTGGGCGGAGATGTTTATCACGAGGAAGTCTTGAAATATGTTAATGAAATTTTCGGCGGCTGGAAAAAATCGGAAAATCCGGTGCCTGATTACGGCGTTCCGCCGAAAAATCCTGTTTCAAAAACTGAAAAATATGTTTTTGTGAGTCCTGGAAATTCCGACAGCATAATCGCCGCCGGGCTTTATCTGCGCGGGCCTGACGGCGAGGAAAACGCAGACGAGACTTATGCCGCCGATGTTTGGTCGAATATGGTTTCAAATCCTTCGGGAGCTTTTGCAAAAATGCTTGTCTCTGAAAAAACTCTTGGAATTCCCGACAGCGACTACGTGAGCGGATTTTATTCAACAAGAAGAGCGAGCGCGATGGCTGGAATTTCCGCTGCGATGCTTTCTTCTGTCGGCTTGAATCCTGCTGAAAAATCAGAAAAATTTCTTTCAGTCATCGGCGAAAAACTTGTTCCTCTTATGACTGACAAAAATCTCTTTTTTGATGAAAACACTCTGAAATCTGTTGTGCAGCAGCTTGAAGATTCAAGAATTTACGAGCTGGAATCTGCGGCGGCTCTCGTTTCGGGAATTTCGTCGGTCTGGTCGAGCGTGAATGCGGATTATTTCTTTTCTTATGATGAGAATATCGCGAAAGTTACGGAAGATGACGTTGTCTCGTTTGTGAAAAAATATATTCAAGAAAAAAACGGCGTTTATCTCGTTTCTGTAAGCCCTGGAATTTGGCAAAAATACAAGGCGGATTTTGAAAAGGCCGGATACAAGGAAATCACGGCGGAAAACGCGTTCTGGATAAATGAGAGGCAGTAAAAACTTTGCAAAAATGTCGAAAAAGTTTTGTTCCGCTGATTCGCTTCGTTTAACTTTTAGGAGAATATTTATGAAATCTAAAATTAAAAAAAATAATTTCAGGATTTTTGCTCAAAATTCGATTTTAAAATCCGTTTTTCTCATTTTTTTCTTGCTGGCTTGCGTTTTTTTTGTTTCATGCGCTTCAAATTCTGAAAATCTTGGCGGCGCGAATTTTTATGCGGACAATATTTCGGATTTTAGGACGGAAAAACTTTCAAACGGAATACCTGTTTTTTTCAAGCAGAACCGTGGAAGCAAAGTTGTCGTCTTGAAGATGATTTTTGAGGGAGGTGTCGCGTCTTATGAAATCAAAAAAGACGGAATTGAGGATTTTGCGCTGGAGCTTGCCTTTCACGGAAGCAAAAATTTTTCTTATGACGAGATTCAAAAGCTCGAATATGAAAAAAGTTTCTCGATGAATTATTCTGCCGGACGCGATTATTCGACAGCCGGATTTTTGTGCATTTCAAGAGATTTGGGCGAGGCGACTTCGGTTTTTGCGGACGCAATCTTGAATCCAAATATGGAAGAAAAAATTTTCAATCAGATTGCGACGGAAACTCTCGACTCGATTTCAAGGAGAAAGGCGGAGCCGACCGGAATTTTGGGACTGGAGCTTTCAAAACTCGCGTTCAAGAATCATCCTTATGAGATTTCGCCTTCTGCGCGCGAGGAGACTTTTTCTTCGATTACGCTTGAGGATTTGAAAAATCATTTTGCTTCGCTTTTGAATTCTGAAAGAATAAAATTTGTCGTTGTTGCGGATATGAACGTTGACGAGACAAAAGAATATTCTGCTTTGCTTGAAAAATATTTCGGCTCGATAGAAAAAAAATCTTGGACAAAGCCTGTGATTCCGCCGCTTGAAATTGCAGGCGAGACTGTTTATGCGGAAAATCCGGCGGCGGGCGAAAGCGGCTACATTGCAGGAATTTTTTCTTGCCCTGAGCGAAATTCTCAGGATTACATTCCGTTTGCGATTGCGACAATGTATCTTGACGACATTTTCTTTGACCAAGTGCGGGAAAAGGCTGGCGCGGTTTATTCGATTGGAACCGGCGTGATTGGCGGCCAGCAGATGCTAGGCGCGATTTCAGTTTATAAAGGAAACAATTCGAAAAATTTGAAAGAACTGATAAATTCTGCGGTTTTGTCTTTCGATTCTGGAAAAACTGCCGGAAAACTTGAACAGTACAAAAACAAATACATAACAAGCTTGTTCTCGTCGTCTCAGAATGCGTCTGGAATTGCGGGAAATATTGTTTCAAGCCTTGAAAACTACGGCTCGGAAAGCGCGTTCTTAAAACGCTCGGAAAAAGTTCAGAAAGTTACGGCAAAGCAAGTGAATGCGGCTTACGAAAAATACATAAAAAAAGCGGCTCTTGACGGCGGCTCTTCGTGGATTGTCGTGAGCGGAGCGGAATCTGTGAAAACTTTCGGATTTTAGATTTCCATATTCTCGTAATTTGTCTTGTCCAGCGGAACATTTTTGATTTTCGCTTCGAGATTTGACTTTAATTTTTCGGTAACATATGCGCGGATTTGGTTTTGCGCTGAAACGTGCGTGTCCATTCCGTACATCATAATCACTAGAAGAACATCTGAAGTCGCCTTGATTCCTGTAACTTTCACTGAGACTGGGACTTGCTTTCCCGCGAGAATCAGCGTCGCGTCAGAAATCAGCTGGTTCACGAAAACTTCCTTTGAAAGCGACGCGTTGAGCTTCACTGCGATTCCCGCGTTGCTTATGTCGAGAAGTTTTGCGCGGAACATTTTCTGCTGCTTTGTGAACCAGTAAAGCTCTGTTTCCGTTGCGTCCATGCACGAAACGCGGACATATTTTCTCATTCCTTTTGCGGAAAGCTTGTCGAGAGACTTCACAAGTTCGCGCACAAGCTCTTCCGTTTCGAGCATTGAAAAAAATCCTGCTGTGAGCTTCAAGTCTTTTGTGATTTCCGCTTTTTTGTTTTCTGCAATCGACTCTGAAAAAATTCCAAAGTCGAAATTCTTGAAAACGATATTGTTCTCAAAATATTTTATGAAATTATGCCAGCCGGTCTTGCTTAGTCCCGCGTCTGGGCAGACAAAGCAAATTCCTTCCTGAATTTCGGCAAAAAGGCTTTTTGCAGTCCGATAATCTTTTAAGACGTAGACTTCATATTCCATCGTCTGAAGCCGGCCTATCACAAAATTCTCGATAGAAATTGTCGGATTGATGAAAAAGACCTTTCTTCCAGAAATTGACTTGTATTTATCATCTGGCATAAAAATTCTCCATAAAAATTGCAAGAAGCAAATTTCGCGTTGGCTGCGGCGAAAATCAGAAAATCACAAGAAAAAGATTTTTTGATTACTCCCAGCCGAATGTTGCAGGCGGCTTGTTTGTCGCGTCGAAATAAAGCGCGTCAACAAAAGGAAGCTCTGCAATCTGCCTGATGATTTCCTTGAGAACGTCCATCGGAAGCCATGCAAAGCGCGCTGTCATAACATCTTCCGAGCAGACCGGGCGCAAGACAAAGCTTGCGTTCTCTGATTTTGACGCGTAAGGCAAATCAATTGTGAGATGCTGGAAAATCGAGCTGTAAAGGTTGTTTTTGTGAAGCTCTGTAAGCACGATATTGTCAACCTCGCGCAGCTGGTCAAGGCGGCGGCGGTCGCAGTATCCTTCCTGAAGCTTCAAATTCTCATCTTTGAGATTCGGCTTCTGGTAAAGTTTTATAACGGTTCTGTTAAGATATTGTGCATCGTTCGTGATTCTTGTCGAGCAGCTTTCAATTTTCTCGCGAATTTTTGGAATGTGATAGAATCCGTCTCCCTCGCTTCTGAACGTGAGGCAAGCCGGGAATCTGTAAGTTCTGAAATCTCCCTGAACTCCAACCGAGCGAACCGGCAAGACTGAACGCTTCAAATCCGCTGTGCAGTGAGGGCAGAACTGGTCGATTACAACGTTGTTCAGCTCTTCCTGAGCTTTTTTGATTTCATCTTCATCTTTTTCCGTGAATTTTCCGTCGGAGCAAAGCACGTTGATTGAAAGTCCCGGGCCTGGGAAAGGATGGCGCATTACAAGCTCGTCAGCAAGCCCGAGTTTTTTTCCAATTGCGCGCACTTCGTCTTTGTACAAGTCTTTAAGCGGCTCGATAATCATTCCCTGCGCGATGAGTTTTTGAATCCCGTCAACGCGGTTATGATGAGTCTTGATTGTCTTTGAATTTTTTGTTCCGCCCGACTCGATAATATCAGGATAAAGCGTTCCCTGAGCGAGCATCCACTTGCTTTCGTCAAGATTCTGCTCCTTTACAAACGCGTCCCGGACTGTGATGAAATTCTCGCCGACAGCCATCCGTTTTTTCTGCGGGTCAGTAAGGCCTTTTATCGCGTTCAGGAAACTTTCAGAAGCGTCTTTCACGACAAAATTTTTGAATCCGTGCTCGTGGTAGGCCTTTTCAACATTTTTTGATTCATTTTTTCGCATAAACCCGTTGTCGATGTGAAGCCCGAGCACTCGGTTCTGTCCTAAAGCCTTATTCAAAAGCGCGAATGCTACAGTCGAGTCAACTCCGCCGCTCAAGAACAAAAGAACGTTTTTGTCGCCTGCGTCTTTTTTGATTGACTCAAGGATGTGATTCAAAACCGTGTCCTCGTCCCAGTTCACTTCCATTCCGCATATTTCCGCGAAATTCTGGAAGATTTTGTTTCCTTCCGGCGTGTCCTTTACTTCGCAATGGAACTGAAGCGAAAACCGCTTTTTTTCAAGATTCTGAACGGCTGCATTTTTGCAGTCTTTTGTTGAGCCTATGATTTCAAAGCCGTTTCCAGCTTCCAAAACCTCGTCCTGATGGCTCATCCAAACCTGTGTTTCTGGAGAAAGATTCTTGAAAAGCGGAGAAGATTTTCCTGCATTGCTTAAAACAAGAGTCGCATGGCCGAATTCGCCTGTCTCAGCCTTTCCGACTTTTCCGCCATAGGATTTTGCCATCAGCTGATGACCGTAGCAGAGTCCGAGAATCGGCAAGTCAAGATTTAAGATTTCATTGTTGAATTCCGGCACGTTTTCGTCGTAAACAGAAGCCGGTCCGCCGCTAAGAACAACGCCTTTTGCATTTTCAAAAGTGGAAAGCGGTGCAGACGGAAGCGCGATTTCAGAATAAAAACCAAGCGCGCGGAAACGTTTTGCAATCAAGTGTGCGTACTGCGAGCCAAAATCCAAGACAACTATTTTTGAACGTGCCATTTAAAATCTCCAAGCAAGAAGAATAGAATTGAAGAAAATTATATCGAAGTTTGCTAAAAAAAGAAACGCTTTGAGTTCAAGAGATTTTTTTGATGGAAATTTTGCAAAAAACTTTTTAGAAGATGAGCAGAAATATTCTGCGCAGTTTTTTTTTAACACATCGGCGAAGCGGAATTTTTGTGCATTTTTTTATACGCTGCGATAAAAAATGATTAGAAAAAAGTTTACGCCTGTCTAAAAAATTGTACGAAAGCGATTATGAGAGAAATATTATCATAAAATCTTTGAAAAAATACTTTTATGAGTTAAGAGAAAAATATGCTTTTATTTCTTTGTAATGCAAGAAAATATTTTGAATCTTCCGTAAAAATCAGACTTATTTCAGAACTTGGCACGGAATTTGCCTAATAATTTTTGTCTTTTATCAGAAAATTTTGCTGAATTTTTTGATTTTTTATCGCTTAAAAGGAAATTTTATGAATATTTTGGATAATTACGTTTGCCAAATCAGCAAGTTCAAGCTTTTGACTTCGGAAGAGGAAAAAGAGCTTTCAAAAAAGATTGAAAAAGGAAGCCGAGCCGCTGTAAACGAGCTTGTGAACTCGAATCTTAGGCTCGTTGTGAGCATTGCCGGAAAAGTCGTGAAAAGCTGCAATGTTCCGGTTATGGATTTGATTCAGGAAGGAAATTTGGGGCTGATTGCCGCGGCTGAAAAATTTTCGCACGTTTTCAACACGAAATTTTCAACTTATGCTTATCCGTGGATTCTTCAATATATGCTGCGTTTTATACACAATAAAAATTCGATGATTTCAATTCCGCAGAGAAAGGAAATGCTTTTGCGAAATCTTTCAAAGGCGCAGAATCTTTTTGTTCAAAAATATGGAAGATTTCCGTCAAAATCTGAGCTTTGCGCGATTCTGAAAATCCAGAAAAGCGAGCTGAACGAGATTTCCGCGTTTGATTTTTCTTTTACGAGCCTTGACTCATTCTGCGGAGACGAAAATGACGTGACTTTCGGCGAGCTGATTCCTGACTACACTTTTAATCCTGAGATTTCGCTTATAAAAAAGGAAAATGTCCGCCGTGTCCGCGATTTGGTCGGTTCGCTTTCTGAAAAGGAACAAAAAATAATTATGGAAAGATACAATTTTCATGGAAAAACTTCCGTGCCGACCTTGCGAGAAATCAGCTCTGCGATTGGAGTTTCGGCTGAAACTGTCCGCCAGATTGAAATGCGCGCGCTTAGAAAACTGAAAAAGATTGCGAGCGAGCAAAAAGTTTATGAGGAATTCGGCTCTGCGTATGATATGTCTGCTTGATTTTCTTTTTTTATCTAATTCTGAGAAAAAATCAGAAAAGTCTTGAAAATAGACAACAGACGCTAAAAAGTCTAAAATATTCGGACTTTATGGCTGTTACTAGAAAAACGAAATCTGCGGGAAAATCAAATCCAAAGGCTGGCGTAAAATCACGGAAAAAAAAGGCGAAAAAGCCGAAGGTCGTTCTTTCGACAAAAAAAGTCGCTGTTTTTTCTGCGTGTGTCTGCTGTTTTTGCGCGGTTTTCTTGGGGTTGAGCGTTGTTTTGAATGGAAATCACGGAAATTTGCCTCAGCAGAAAAATGAAAAAGTCGCGGCGGTTTCTGATAAAAAAGCCGAAAAAACTTTTGAAAAAAATGAGGAAAAGCCCAAGCTTCAGAAAAAAGTGGAAAATCAGGCGACAAAAATCGTTGAGCCGCACGGAAAAATTTCTGAACGAAACGAAAATCTCGATTTAAAATTAGGTTCTGATTCAAAATCGCCTGATAAAAAAGATTCAAAATCCTCTGCCGGTTCTAAATCGGGTGCTTCAAAAAACGCTGTGCAGAATCAAAATTCAAAAAATGATTCGGCTTTGAAAACGGCGGAAATTGCAAAATCGGCAAAAAATGAAAATGTGGAAAAATCCTATTTGTCTTCTGGAGCGGAAAATTCAAAATCGCCTGCCGGTTTGAATTCGCCGGAATCATTGAAATCGAAATCTCAAAATTCGGCTTCGCTTTCTTCAAGTCAAAAAAATGCGGCTGCAAAAAATGTTTCTTCGGCTCAAAAAAATTCTGTTTCAAAAAATCTTTCAGAGTCATCTTCCGCAAAAAATTCCTCGTCTGTGAAAAAATCGTCTGACTTGAAATCTGAAAAATCTTCTGAAAAATCATCTTCCGGAAATTTATCTTCATCAAATTCTTATGCAAAATCTGCGAAAATCGAAAAATCTCCGCAGAAAATCGCTGCCGCTTCAAATCTGAATCAAAATGAAAATGCGCAGAATCAGGCTTTGAAAAATCCTCGCTTTGACATTCCGAAAGCCGTGAATGGCGCGACGGTTGTTATCGTGATTGATGATGCTGGGCGGAGCGTTGAAAATGTGAAGCGTTACGCTGCTTTGCCTTTTCCTCTTACGATTGCGGTTTTGCCGCAGCTTGCTCACAGCCGTGAATGCGCGCAAATTTCGAGAAATCTTGGAAAGGAGGTGATTCTTCATCAGCCGATGCAGTCCGTGAATCACAGTCTTGACCCAGGGCCTGGAAAAATCTCCGTTGATATGAGTTTTTCAGAAATCTCTTCAATTATAAAGAAAAATCTTGCGTCTCTTGGACCTGGTGTGAAAGGAATGAACAATCACGAGGGAAGCGAGGTTACAGGCGATGTCTTGAGAATCGGCGCGGTTTTGGACGCTTGCCTTGAAAACAGAATTTATTTTCTTGACTCAAGGACGACGGCTCAGACAAAAGCTCCGCAGGCGGCTCTTGAGCGCGACATGACGATTTTTGAAAAAGCTGGACCTTATATTGACAACGAGCTTTCGCGCGAAAAAATGCTTGAGCGGCTTTATGAGACTTTGCGCTACGCGAACAACCATGGACACGCGATTGTAATCGGCCATGTGGACAAAAGCGTGAATATTTTGCCGGAGTTGCTTTCTGAAATGTATCCGTATATGCGGGCTGCCGGCTATCGGTTTGCAACTCCTTCAACGCTTCGTTAGAATTAGGATTATGAAAGTTCTTGGTATAGAAAGTTCTTGTGACGAAACCGCCTGCGCGATTGTGGAGGACGGAAAAAATATTTTGAGCAACGTTGTTGCGACTCAGATTCCTTTTCATCAGATTTATAAGGGCGTTGTGCCTGAAATTGCAAGCCGCAAGCACGCTGAGTGGATTTTGCCAGTTGTGCGGGAGGCTTTAAAAGAAGCGAATTTGACTTTGGACGAAGTTGACGCGATTGCTGCAACAAACCGGCCTGGGCTTATGGGCGCGCTTCTTGTCGGGCTTACTTTTGGAAAAACTCTTGCGTGGGCTGCAAACAAGCCTTTTATTGCTGTGAACCATATGCTCGGGCATATGTATGCGGCTCATCTTCAAAATGATATTCCTTATCCTTATATTGGCTTGCTCGTGAGCGGCGGACACTCGATTATCGCAAAAGTGAACGGTTTTGATGACTTGGAAGTTCTTGGAACAACGATTGACGATTCAATCGGAGAGGCTTTCGACAAAGTTTCAAAATTTTACGGGCTTGGCTATCCGGGCGGTGTGATTATCGACCGTCTTGCTCAGAAAGGCGACCCGAAAGCGTTCTGTTTTCCTGTTCCAAAGCTCGACAAAGGCGAAGACCACAGATACGATGTCTCGTTTTCTGGCTTGAAAACAGCCGTGATTCATCAGGCAGATATGTTCTTGAAGCCGGGCTACGAGAAAACAAACGAGAATCTTTGCGCGTCATTTCAGGAAACTGCCTGCAAGACAATTGTTTCGCGCCTTTTGCGCGCGGTTGACGACACTGGACTAAAGACTGTTGTTGCTGGCGGCGGTGTCGCGGCGAATTCAAGGCTTCGCTCAATGCTCGCAGAACGCACGGATTTGAACTGCATATTCCCGCCATTGAAGCTCTGCGGAGACAACGGCGCGATGATTGCAGGCGTGGCTTATCATTTTTTGAAAAGGGGAGACACAAGTCCGCTTGACACAACAGCATGCGCGAGAATTCCTCAGTTCAAGCGCGGTCTGAAAAATCTTGAATATTTTGGACGACGATAAAAATAATTGGAAAACGATAAAAAATGGATTTTTCGCGTTATCCGTTATCGTAATGTAAGAAGTTGCGTTGTGCGGAATGCAAAAAGTCTTGCCGGTTTTGACTTTCGTTGTTTCTGGCTCGATTTTTTTTTGAAGCGTTTTTTTAATTGAATTTATGAGAATTGATTTTCTTTAAATTAACGGAGGCTGTAAAAATGTCGGCTCGCAATTTAAATCGCAGTTTAAAAGATTTAACCTACGGAATCGTGGGTTTGGGAATAATGGGCGGCTCAATCGCAAAGGCAATCCGCGAGAATATTTTGTGCCAAAGCGGAGCAACTGGAAAAATCTACGTTTGCAACCGAAGCACTTCCTGCCTTATTCAGGCCCTCAACGACAGAATTGCGGACAAGGCTTTCACCTCAACCGAGTACGACAAATTTCTTCCTGAGTGCGATTTTGTCTACGTCTGTCTTTATCCTCATGCCACAATCGATTTTTTGGAGCAGAACAAGCAGTTTTTCAAAAGCGGAGCGATTGTAACCGACATTTCTGGCGTAAAAGGAATTTTTGAAAAATCTCTTTCGTCAATTTTGCGTTCTGATGTTGACTTCATAATCGGCCATCCGATGGCAGGCGGCGAGAAAGAAGGCTACGTGAATTCAACCGCGAAAATGTTCATAAATCATAACTACATTTTGTGTCCGCTCCCAAGCAACAAAAGCGAAAATCTCGATTTGATGCGCGAATTTATCTCCGAAATCGGCTTTACAAGAATCACTGAGACAACCTGCGATATTCACGACTACAAAATCGGCTTCACAAGCCAGCTCTGCCACGTAATCGCCTGCTCTCTCGTTGACAGCGCGAAAGACGAGCAGATTACGGCGTTCGGCGGCGGCAGCTTCGAGGATTTGACGAGAATCGCAATGATAAACGCGCCGCTTTGGACTGAGCTTTTCACGTCGAACAAGGAAAAACTCGTTGCCCACATCGAAAATTTCGAGAAAGAAATCGACAAATTCAAAACCGCGATAAAAAACGAGGACAAAGCAGCACTGATGAATTTAATGGAAGAAAGCAGGGAAAAACGGATAAAAATGGGTTCAATCAGAACTGTCGCGAAAAAGTGAAACTTGAGCTTCTTGCGCGTGAGTTTATAGACGTAAAGTTTTTGAAACTCACGTTTCTCAAACTCACGTTTCTGAAACACATTTTTCAGAATTTTGGAGTTTCGGAAGAAAACTTGCCCCGCGTGTCTTCCGAAAGTTTGCAATTCCTAGCGCAAAAATTGCATCAAAAAAATAAAAACAAAAATTGAGGACTTTATGAAAGACAATGAAATTTTAGACAAGGCAATCCGCCGCGTGCCGGACTTTCCAAAGCTGGGAATCCTTTTTTACGATGTTACGAGCATTTTCACGAATCCAAAGGCTTTTAAATTCTGTCTTGACTCATTCGAGAAAAAATTCCGTCCGCTTGTGGAAAAAGGCGAAATCAATGCGATTGCAGGCGCGGAAAGCCGGGGATTCCTGTTTGCGGCTCCGCTCGCCGACCGTCTTTCTCTTCCTTTAATCTTAATCCGAAAAAAAGGCAAGCTTCCGGGCGAAGTTTACAGGCAGTCTTATTCGCTTGAATACGGAACCGCTGAAATTGAAATCCACAAGGCAGACGTGAAAAGCGACGACAAAGTTCTCCTGATTGACGACCTGATTGCAACTGGCGGAACGCTTGACGCGAGCAAAAAGCTTTTCGCTGCCGCTGGCGCAAAAGTCGTTGAAATCGCTGGTGTAATCGGCTTGCCGGGATTAGGATTTAAAAATTTGCTCGCTCCTGTTCCCGTAACAACGCTCATTGATTTTAACGGCGAGTAAAATTTTATGGAATCTGAAAAAGACATTCGATGGAAACAGCGTTTCTCAAATTATAAAAAAACTCTTGCAAATCTTAATTCTGCCGTTGAACTTTCTCAAAAACGAAAACTTTCGGAGTTGGAAAAACAGGGGCTTTTTCAAAGTTTTGAATTTACGCACGAGCTTGCCTGGAAAGTCATGAAAGATTTTCTTGAATATAACGGAATTTCTGGAATTATCGGAAGCAGGGATGCTGTTCGGCAGGCTTTTAGCAACGGGCTGGTTTCAAATGCGGAAATTTGGATGGAGTCAATTTCTGATAGAAATCTTTCTTCGCATACGTATGATGAAAAAACTGCTGATGAGCTTGCCGAAAAAATCTGCTCAAAGTATGTTTCAGTTTTTAATGATTTTTGCAGAAAAATGAAATCCTATGAATGAATTTGGCCTTTCTGAAAAATCGATGAGAATAATTTCTGAAATTTATGAAAAATATCCGTCGGTTCTGGAAGTTGTGGTTTATGGAAGCCGAGCTAAAGGAAATTTCCGTGAAGGTTCTGACATCGATATGACGATAAAAGGAACTTCTGATTTTTCGCATGAAGACCTTTTGAGAATCAATAATGACTTTTACGAATCGGAGCTTCCTTATCTCGTTGATATTTCAGATTATTCAAAACTGCAAAATCCTGATTTAATTGCGCACATCGACCGTGCTGGAAAAGTTTTGTACCGCCGGAAAAATTAAAGAAGAGAATTGTCTTAAAAATCATTAAGAAAGTCCGTGGAGAAAAAATCGAAATGCCAAATTTCTACATCAGAAAAGCTGAAAAGTCCGACCTTGAAAAAATCTTGCAGATTTATGCTGTCGCGCGCGAATTTATGAAAAAAAACGGAAATCCGACGCAGTGGGGCGACAGCTGGCCTTTGGATGAAGACATCGAAAAAAATATTAGTGAGAAAAATCAGCTTGTCGCGTGCTTTAAAGTCGAAAACGAGAACTGCAATCCTGGAGAATGTGGAAAATCTTTGAAATCTGAAAAATCTGAGGAGATTGCCGCGACATTTTTGTTTTTGCCGGGACCTGAAGAAGCTTACAAAAACTTGAAAGACGGAATTTGGCCTGAAAACACGGAGAATTATTTTGTGATTCACTCGTTCGCGTCGGCAATGAAAGCTCGCGGAGCTGCGACTTTCTGCTTTGAATGGTGCGAAAAACAGCCCGGCGTTCACTGCATAAAAGTTGACACGCACAAAAACAACATTCCAATGCAGAATCTCCTGAAAAAACTCGGCTATATTTACTGCGGAAAATGCTATTATTTTGATGAAGTCCGTTTTGGAGAAAAAATAATAAACGAGACTGAATGTCTGGCTTTTTGTAAGAACATCGAAGATTCAGAAATCTTAAAACGCGATTACGATGCTGAGCGGCTTGCATTCTGCAAGAAAATCTAAATTTTACTTAAATTTAACAAAATCCTAATATTCAAATCGCTTTGCAAAAGTTTATAATCGCCGCAGATTTTGGCAAGATTTAAGTTTTTCTTGTTAATCCAATCCAATTTTTGCGGTTTTATATGATTTTTAATATCGCCGGCCAGATTTTCGGCTTTATCGGCTCGCTTTGCCTTTTGCTTTTCGGAATGAATATGCTTTCTGACGGAATTCAAAAAGGCGCGGGCAGCAATCTTCAAAAACTTCTTGGGAAAATCACAGGAACGCCGTTCACGGCTCTTTTGACCGGGCTTGGAATCACAGCGATTATCCAGTCTTCCGGCGCAACAACCGTAATGGTCGTGAGTTTTGTGAACGCGGAGATTTTGACGCTGAAGCAGGCAATCGGCGTGATTTTCGGGGCGAACATCGGAACGACTGTAACCGCTTGGATTGTCTCGCTTTTCGGATTCAGCTTTTCGATTTCGGCGGTGGCAGTTCCTCTTTTCGGACTCGGATTTATCCTGAAAAAGCTCAAAAGATTCAAGATTCACAATTTTGCCGACTGTTTTATGGGCTTCGCGCTCCTTTTTATGGGGCTTGACCTCTTGAAAACCGCGCTTAATTTGAGTCCGGCTTCAGCGGCGTTTCTTCTCAGGCTTTCAGATTTCGGATTTGCCGGGCTTCTTTTTGGCGTTTTTATCGGAGCTTTTATAACCGCGCTGATTCATTCGTCTTCTGCGATGACCGCAATCGTTCTTACAATGGCTGCGAGCAAAAGTATTAGCTGGGAGCTTTCGGCTGCAATCGTGCTTGGAAGCAACATCGGCTCGACAATCGACGCTGTGATGTCCGCTTTCGGAGCTTCCACAAACGCGAAACGCACGGCTCTTGTCCATGTCGCGTTCAATGTGATTGGAACTGCAATCGCGCTTTGTTTTTTCAGGCCTTTCCTGCATCTTGTTGACCTGATTGTGCCTGGAACTCCTGAATCTGACATTACAACTCACATTGCGATGCTTCACACTGTTTTTAATGTCTGTGCGTCGCTTATTTTTCTTCCATTTGTTGACAAAATCGCTTTTCTTGCGACAAAAATCATAAAGGAAAGCGACAAGGAGAAAAATTCCCATTACAAATTTCCGGCGATTCTTCCGAACAGCCACGTTTCCGCAGATGTTTATCTTTTTCAGACTCAGCGCGAGATTTCAAAGATGGCGGCAAAAATAATGGAGATGTTCGATTCAATCTCAAACGCGCTTAGAAATGCCGGACTGAAATCTTCATCGGTTGATATTGAAAAGGCGATTGAAAGCGTTTCCGAGACCGAAAATTATGTTGACGAGATGACCGAGGCAATCACACACTTTTTGCAGCGTTGCTCGCGCCTTCCGAACGCAAACCACGACGACCGCGTTCATTTTTCGCATTTAATAACAATCACAGACACTTTGGAAAATTTAAGCGATGAATGTTCTTCGATTATTTACACGCTCAAAAAATATATTGAAAGCGAGACTTTTTCGCCTGAGTCAGCTCAGACAAAAAAAATTTCCGATTATCTTGAATCCGTGCGCTCGTTTTACGAGAGAGTCTGCGTGAATTTCGCGGTTGGAATGTCGGGCGAGCAGAAAAGCGAGTACGGACTTCTTGAAGACGAGATTGACGAAAACAAAAAAGAGCTTAAGCACGAGAGCCGCAAGCGTCTTGAAGCCGGAAGCGATGTTAAATCCGAGCTTTCCTACATCGACCTTGTGCGGAAAATCGAAAACGCCGGCGATTTTGTCTACACAATTGTCCAGGCTTTTTGATGAATGATAAAAATGTAGATTTTCTAAGCCGATTTTTTTGATTAAGAGAAAAATCGAAAAATCTTCAACTTGCTTTATGGCGATGAAAATAATTTTTTTTACGGATTCTTTCGCTGTATATATTGCAGGCGGTTATCAGATTTTGATTATAGAAATGCTGCTTCCCCTTTTAGCCGGAAGCACTTTTCCGCTCTAGTCGGAATTCCATTCCTGTCCTAATAGGAAGTCATTTCCTGTTAGAACAAAAAACATCTTCCTGTTCTAAGCGGAATCGTAAATAAGCCGTTTTTGGCTGCTGTGCGCTCCTTTAAAATAGAAAAACTCCGTCGAATGAATTATCTTCATCAACGGAGTTTTTGTTTGAGTTTTCAAAGTTTTCATTATCGGCAGTTTTGAAATCTTAACCGCTGAATTTTTGAAATTTTAAAACTTATGCTCTCTTCAAGTGGATTGCAAATCCGCCAACTTCTTTGTCAAGGTAAACAACCTTGAGCGGAGAAGCGTTGGCTTTGCCTGTCCATTTTTCTGTTCCGGCAACCGGGTTGAAGCCGAACTTTTTGAGGTAAGCAAGTGCGCGCTCTACGTTGTTGCAAACCATTGAGATGTGGCCGTTTGTTCCGCGTCCGTTCTCTTTCATGATTTCAACCTGCTCAGAAGCGAAGATTGAAGAGTTGCCGAATTTTGAGGCGAATCCGAAAAGCTCGAACTGAGCAGCGATTTCTTTAGCTTCTGCTTCGTTCTTTGCGTTGATTCCCATGTGGTCAATGTGGAATCCGTGCATTGCTTTTACAGCGTCTTTGCAGATCTGTGTGATTTCGTCCCATTTCTCGCCTTCGATCAATGGCTTTTTAACCATCCATGTTCCGCCCATGCAGAGAATGTTCTTGCGTTTTGCATATTCAGAAACGTTTTCTGTGTTTACGCCGCCTGTTGGCATGAATGTGCACTGCGGGAATGGACCGCCGAAGTCGTCGATGATTTTGTATCCGCCCTTGCGCTCAGCAGGGAAAAGTTTAAGGTGTGTAACGCCCTTGTTGATACAAGCTGTGATTTCTGATGGGTTTGAAATTCCAGGCATTGTTGGAATGTTGTGCGCGATGCACCAGTCAACAACTTCCGGATTGTATCCTGGAGAAACGATGAATTTTGCTCCGGCTTTTACAGCGCGCTCAGCCTGCTCAACGTTCAAAACTGTTCCGGCTCCAACGAGCATATCAGGCTCAGCCTTAATCATTGCCTCAATCGCTTCAGCTGCGCAAGCTGTGCGGAAAGTAACCTCAGAAGCAGGAAGTCCGCCCTTTACGAGAGCGTGAGCAAGATCAGCCGCCTTAGAAGCGTCTTCGATTGCGACTACAGGAATAATACCAATGTCACGGAATGTGTCATAAACATCAGCCATTTTAAGACCTCGAAAAATAAAATTGATTTTGTGACCAGCTTCTCCTCAAAGGATTTTCAGCAAAGTCAAACAGATACAATATAGTGAATTTTAGAACAAGTGTAAACGAGCGGAAAAACCTTTGCGATGTATGCGGAAGCGAATGAACTCAAGTTCCGCATGACAAAAAAACTCTGATTCAGAATAGCGATTTTTCGTTTTTATTCCCAAACGCTTTTTTCAAAACTGGCTTCAACCGTGTCTTCTTCTGTGTCGTCAAGTTTATTGAAAAAATCGATTCCCGTGCGTTTTTCAACTTCGTCAACGCTCACGGCGTAGTCAAAAATCGTGCCTTGGCATTTTGTGTTCGGAAAGATAAATCCGATTGCTGTAACATTTTTTGCGTCGTCTGGCGTTTCCTTGTCGGCTTCGTCTTCATAAAGTGGCGCGAGAAGAACTTTGTAATAATACTGAGGAACGCTAACCTTGTTTTTCCCGATTGACTCGTAGTCGCTTGCTTTTTTGTCGAGAACAGGTCCTGAAACAACATAGACTCTGCCGAATTTTTTTGCCCAATCACGCACCGTCGATTCCAAATCTTTCCAAATTCCTCTATTAAAGCTTCCAGCCTGCGGACTCATGTTCGACATATAAAAAGTTTCGCTCATCGCGTTTTTGTCAAACGCGAAATCCGCCGCCGGAGAAAGATGCCCGCGGTCGTAGCCGCTCGCCTTGTAGTCCGCCAAAGTCGCCGAGCCTGTTGAAATCTCCGGGTCAGGACGGAAATCGTCTGAGCGCGAGGCGTTTTTCACCAGATGCTCTGAAGTGAGGCAATATGCGCTCCATTCCGCCTGCTCGTAGCTTTCGCGGTAGCAGATTGAATAATATTCGTAGTTCCGCCTTTCGTGGTCAGAGGCGTGATTTGCCCCGGCGCAAAGCGGAAATTCAAGATTTTTTGGAAGCGAGACAAAGCCGTTTTTTGCAGTTTCTGATTCAGACTTTTTTTCTTGGTTTTGATTTTTCTGATTTTTGCTTTCGCTGGAATCTTTATCTTGCGATTTCGAAATTTCTGTGCCGGGCGCGTTTTTGTTTTCAGAAGTTTTCTGCGTTTCTTCCGGCAGATATTTTGCGACGGCCGTTTTTGCCTTTGCAATCTGTGCGTCTGCAAAATCGTGAAACTGCGGAACATTTTTATAAAGAAAATATCCGGCAGCAAAAATAACAACCAAAACTGAAACAATTTTTCCGAAGGTCGTTTTCCGTGCTTTTTTTGAACTGTTTTTCCGTGAATTCGTTCTCTGTGATTTTTTCTTTGCCATAATGAAATTATTCTAGCTCTTATTTTTGAATTTTAGAATAACAAGGCGGATTTTCTCCTATTTTCTAAACGGCTTAAATTCAATAGAATAAATTGTTTTTGATAAAATGCGTTAGGGGATGTAGCGGCGGCGAAGCCGTTCCAAAAATTTTTGAGCGGAGTGAAACGAAGCGAAATAAATTTTTGGAATGAAGCGTGCGAGCGGAACCGCGAAAGCCCCGACGGCAAGCGCAGCGCAGCCAAAACGCCCCAAAAATAGAGGATAATAAAATGTCTAGTTTGATTTTTCCAGAGAATTACAAGTCTGTGCTCGGCGAGAAGGAAACGGAGCACGCAATCGTCTTGATAAAGGACTTTTTTCAGCTTCAGCTTTCAACGGCTTTGAATTTGACTCGCGTAACAGCGCCGCTTTTTGTTGAGAGCGGAAAAGGCTTGAATGACGACTTGAACGGAGTTGAGCGGGCGGTCAGTTTTCCTGTGAAAGACATGGGCGATGCGAAAATGGAGATTGTCCATTCGCTTGCAAAGTGGAAGCGCGTTAAAGTTACTGAAATGCAGCTTGAGCCGGGGTTTGGAATTTACACTGATATGAACGCAATCCGCGCGGACGAGGATTTAGACAATGTTCATTCGATTTATGTTGACCAATGGGACTGGTGCCGCGCAATCAGCGAGGACGATCGCACTGTTATGTATCTTAAAGAGGCTGTCAAAAAGATTTACGACTGCCTTAAACGCACGGAATTTTTCATTTACGACAGATATTCGATGATTGAGCCTGTCCTGCCTGAGACTGTGAAATTTGTTTTCAGCGACGACTTGCAGCGTCAGTATCCTGATTTGACTCCGAAAGAGCGCGAGAACAAAATCTGTCAGGAATACGGAGCTGTTTTTCTGATTGGAATCGGCGGAAAATTGCCTGACGGATCGATTCACGACGGCCGCGCGCCTGACTATGACGACTGGATTACCGAGACTGGCGACGGACACAGAGGTCTTAACGGCGACCTGCTCGTCTGGGATTCTGTTCTGCAGTCTTCTTTGGAGCTTTCTTCGATGGGAATCCGCGTGAATCCTGAAAGCCTTAAAGCCCAGCTTGAAGAGCGCGGTTGCCCTGAGCGCGCGAATCTTGAATTCCACAAGAGACTTTTGGCGGGCGAGCTTTCGCAGACAATGGGCGGCGGAATTGGACAGAGCCGCTTGTGCATGTTCTTTTTGCGAAAAGCGCACATCGGCGAAACTCAGGTTTCAATCTGGCCTGAAAAAATGCGAAAAGATTGCAAATCGCACGGAATCAACCTTCTGTAATTTTTGGTAAAATCAGAAAAGAGGAAACGCAACCTTTTTCAAAGGTTTCTTTTCCTCTTTCAAACTCTTTTTCTTCCAAAACTTTAATTTTTGAATCCTTGTTGAAAAGTAAAAATGAAAGCTGAATCCTTTAAAATCAATTCTGAAAATCTCGAAGATTCGCTTGCAAAAGCTGTAAAAAGCGGAATGACTGAATTCACTTTGCAGGATTCTTCTATATTAAATCACAAAGGCAGGCTCATAAAATTTTTGAATTTTGTCGGGCGGCAATGTCCGGAGCTTTTTTTGACGCTTCCTCTTTCGGCAGAAATCCTTGACATGGACGTTTGTCGCGCCTGCTCGCAAGTCAACTGTTCGATTGAAATTCCGTTGGCTGGAGAAAGCAAGAACGGCACGTATCTTTTCGACAAGAAATTTTACTCGCGGCGCGCGCAGACTTTGAACACGCTCGGGCTTGTCTTTGGATTTGAGCTTGATTTTGCGCGTTCTGACGGCGACAGCGTAAAGCTTTTCCGCGACAGGCTGAATTTCGCAGTCTCGCTTTATCCGAATCATATCGATTTTCCGCAGCTCGAGTTTTTTTCCGAAGAAAAAAGTTGCGGGAAAAAATCTGAAAAGGAAAAAATCCGAAATTCCGTTCCTTCAAATCAAAAAAATCTTGAAGAGAAATCCGATTTTCCGCTTCCTAAGCCGACCTCAACTTTTTCAACTCAGGACATCAAGATGACGATGGAAACTGCTTTCGCGTGCCAGGTTTTCTATACTTTCGGCCGCGCTGTAACCTGGTTCTTGGCAGTCTTGAAGCCTTTAAAAATGACTTCCGACAAATTTTTCAAGGATTTTGCGGAATGGCAGAACCACAGTTCTTGCGGTCTGGACTCAAAATGGAGCGTTGACAAGTCGGGACACAAAGAAATCGAAAAAATGCAGCTCGAATTCCTTAAATTTAAATACGCAGAGAAAAACAAGGATGAGCTTTTTGAAGTTGTGAGCAACGTTGTCCGCTTGAACGGAGCTTTGTCGCGTCTTTACGGCGAGGGCGAGGAAATTGTTCTGGAGCTTAGCTACAATCCTGACGAGCTTCTTGGCGGCGGCGCGATGGATATTCAGTCGTTTTTCGACAATTCTTTTATGGAAAACAGCCGCGTTAAAGTGTTTTTCGGCGAGAACGGAGAGGCAGAATATCGCTATTGCTGAAAAATGTTGAAAACACGCTTGAAATTTGAGCGCAATTTCTCGTCTAAGAAAATTTTTATTGACGATTTTAACCGCGCTTTTGTATCTTTAATTACATAAGAACGATTTACAGGACTTTGAAATGAAAAAGGAACATGAAAACCACGAGCATTCCGAGCAGAAAAAATGCGAGGAGACTCAGAAAAAAGAAGAAAAAGCTAATCAGCAATCTGATTCTCGGAAGGAAGAGGCTGAAAAAACTGAGGCGGAGGCGGAATCTAAAAAAGACGACGCTGAAACTGAAGAAAAGCCGAAAACTGCTGAGGAGCGAATCGCTGAGCTTGAAGCTGAAATAAAGGACTTGAAGACTCAGGCTCTTTACAAGGCTGCTGAAACCGACAACTGGCGAAAAAATATGCTCAAGCAGAAAGAAGACGCGGTAGCTTATGCGAACGAGGCTCTTCTTAAAGACTTGCTTGATTCTCTCGACAATTTTGACAGAACTGCACAGGCCGCAGAAACTGCGACAGATGTAAAATCAATTGCTGACGGAGTCAAGATGATAAACAAATCTCTTACAAGCCTGCTTGAAAACAAATACAACCTTGTTCCGTTCGGAGCTGAGGGCGAGGATTTCAATCCTGAGCTTCACGAGGCAATTGGAAGCACTGAAGGCGATGTTGACAAGGAAAAGCTTAAGGCTGTCTATCTGAAAGGATATAAACTTAAAGACAGGGTAATCCGCCATGCGAAAGTAATGGTGGAAAAGCCGAAAGCGAGTAATTAGTAAATAACTTACGGAGGACAATATATTATGGGAAAGATTATTGGAATTGACTTGGGAACTACCACATCGGAAGTTGCCATTATGGAAAACGGACAGGCAACTGTCATTCAGAATTCTGAGGGCGGAAGAATAACACCTTCAATCGTTGGATTCACAGCAAAAGGCGAGAGAATCGTCGGACAGGCTGCGAAGAATCAGGCGATTACAAACCCTAAGAATACGGTTTATGAAGTAAAACGTCTTATTGGAAAGCGTTATTCTGACCTTCAGGAAGAAATCAGGCGTGTTCCTTATGAAATCGTCCAGAAAGGCGAGAATGTCGCTGTTGTTGTTACAGACAACGGCCAGCGAAAGGAATACACTCCTCAGGAAATTTCAGCTTTCATCTTGCAGAAGATGAAGAAAACAGCTGAGGATTACCTTGGCGAGAAAGTTACAGACGCTGTAATCACAGTTCCTGCTTACTTTAACGATGCTCAGAGACAGGCGACAAAAGACGCTGGAACAATCGCTGGCTTGAATGTAAAACGTATCATCAACGAGCCTACAGCTGCTGCTCTTGCGTTCGGATTCAAAGAGGACAAGAGCGCGGAGAAAGTTCTCGCTGTAATCGATGAAGGCGGCGGAACTCTCGATGTTACAATCCTTGATATGGCTGACGGCGTATTTGAAGTAAAAGCCACAAACGGCGATACTCACTTGGGCGGAGCCGACTGGGACAATGCGATTGCGGACTGGCTTGTAAATTCTTTCAAGGCTGACACTGGAATCGACCTCTCAAAAGACCCGATGGCTATGCAGCGTATCAAGGACGAGTCTGAAAAGGCGAAAATCGCTCTTTCAAACCAGTCTTCAACAGACATCAACTTGCCGTTCATTACAGCTGACGCGACAGGTCCGAAGCACTTGCAGAAGACTTTGACACGCGCTCAGTTTGAAGAGATGACACAGAGCTTGTGGGACAGAGTTCTTATTCCTTGCCAGAATGCGTTGAAAGACTCTGGATACACAAAAGACCAGATTAACGAGGTTCTTCTTATCGGCGGCTCGTCTCGTATGCCGAAATTCCAGGAAGTTGTAAAGAACTTCTTCGGAAAAGAGCCATTGAAAGGAATCAACCCGGACGAGGCTGTTTCAATGGGAGCTGCAATTCAGGGCGGCGTTCTCGCAGGCGATGTAAAGGATGTTCTTCTTCTTGATGTAACTCCTCTTTCGCTTGGAATTGAGACAATGGGCGGCGTTATGACAAAACTGATTCCGAGAAACACGACAATTCCTACAAAGAAGAGCCAGATTTTCTCTACAGCGGCAGACGGACAGACGGCGGTTACAATTCACGTATTGCAGGGCGAGCGTGAAATGGCTTCTGAAAACAAGACTTTGGGCAACTTTAACTTGGACGGAATCCCGGCAGCTCCTCGCGGAGTTCCTCAGATTGAAGTTACATTTGATATTGATGCGAACGGCATTGTTCACGTTTCTGCAAAAGATATGGGAACAGGCAAAGAGCAGCATATTCAGATTACTTCTTCTTCAGGATTGAGCAAGGATGAGATTGACCGCATGGTAAAAGATGCCGAAGCTCATGCAGATGAGGACAAAAAACAGCGCGAGGCGATTGATGCTAAAAATGAAGCTGACAGCCTTGTTTATCAGACAGAAAAGAGCCTTAAAGAGTTGGGCGACAAGATAAACGGAGCTGAAAAGCAGAAAGTCGAGGACGCTGTCGCAGACTTGAAGAAAGCAATTGAGGGCGGAAACACTGACGATATCAAGGCAAAGACAGAGGCTTTGAAGCAGGCTTCTTACAAGATTGCCGAGGAAGTCTACAAGCAGCAGGGGGCAGCTGGCGCGGCAGGAGCTAATGCTGGCGCAGGAGCACAGCCGAATGGCGGTGCAGACGCTGGAAGTGCAGGCTCTTCTGAAAACTCAAACAACGGCAGCAAGTTCGATAAGGGCAAGGCTGACGATGTTGACTACGAAGTCCATGACTAACAAGAATTAAAAATTACCTTCTTGTAGTTTTTAATTCTAACTGCGAATATTCTGCTTGCTGTTAAGCGGGCAGAATATTTTTAGGCTTTGTCGGCATCTCTTTGTGGCAGAGTTGATTTTTATTTAGAATTACCTTTAAATTACAGGCGGGAATTTGCTAGTCAGATTCCCGCTTGTTTTTGATAGTAAAATAATTTGCTAAAATCAGAATGTAAAAAAATTGGCAATCACAGGTGCAAAAATGGCTGAAAAACGAGATTATTATGAAGTTTTAGGTGTTCAAAAAACTGCAACGCTCGACGAGATAAAAAAAGCTTACAGAAAGCTCGCCATAAAATATCATCCTGATAGAAATCCGGGAAATAAAGAAGCTGAGGAGAAATTCAAGGAAGCGACTGAGGCTTACGAGGTTCTTTCCGATGACAAAAAGCGGCCGATTTATGACCAGTACGGTTTTGCAGGACTTGACGGAATGGGCGGCGCTTCTTCGGGCGGCTACAGTCATGCTTTCCATGATTTTTCTGATATTTTCGGCGGAATGGGCGGCGGCTTTGGCGACATTTTTGAGAATCTTTTCGGCGGAATGGGCGGAAGCTCCCGTTCAAGAAGACGCTCGCCGACCGAGCCTCAGCAGGGCGAAAGCCTTCGCTATGACTTGAACATCGCTTTTAAGGATGCGGTCTACGGAACGAAGGCTGAAATCAGATTTTCGCATGAGGAAACTTGTTCTTCTTGCAATGGAACTGGCGGAGCGGCTGGCTCAAGCAGAAAGACTTGTCCGACTTGCCACGGTCAGGGGCAGATTGCAAGAAGCGCGGGATTTTTCTCGGTTTCTTCGACTTGTCCGACTTGCCACGGCACAGGCTCTGTAATAGACAAGCCTTGTCCTGTTTGCCGCGGGCGTGGAGTTCAGGAAGTCGCGAAGAAAATGACTCTTACAATTCCTGCCGGCGTTGAAGACGGAAAGCGCATTTCGATTCCTCACATGGGAAATGCAGGCGCAAACGGCGGACCTGCCGGCGACTTGATTGTTGTGCTTCATGTTTCCCAGCATGAGTATTTTGAGCGTGACGGCGAGGATTTGTATTGCGCAATTCCTGTAACATTTGCTCAGGCGGCTCTCGGCGCGGACTTGAACATAACATCGCTCGACGGAAAGAAAATCGAGTTCAAGCTTCCGTCTGGAACAACAAACGGAAAAATGTTCAGAATCAGGGGCGAGGGAGTTCCTTATTCCGGCGGTCTTAGAAAAGGCGATTTGTACGTGAAAATTCTCGTGCAGATTCCGACTCGTCTTACTTCTGAGCAGAAGCGGCTTATGCAGCAGTTTGCAGAAATTGAAAACGCGACAACTTCTCCGCAGTGCGTTCCGCTGTCATCTCTTAGCAGATAAAACGTGGCTTTATGTTTAACGTAGAGAAGTTCAAGGAATATATTTCCCCGCAGTGCGATAGACTCGCATTCTTGCGGGGATATTTGGCTGAAAACGGCGTTCAGACTTCGGTTGTGAGCCTTTCAGGGAAAAATCATATCTACGTTAATTTTCCTTCCTCTTCATGCAATCCGATTTTTAAAATCAAGACGATAATTTCTCACTACGACAGAGTGTCTGGAAGCCCGGGCGCGAACGATAATTCTTTTGTAAATTTTGCGCTTGCAGATTTTGCAGCTTCTCTTATGAAAAATCCGCAGTCTGCGCACAATATAAGAATTTTCTTCACGGACGGAGAGGAGCTTGGCGAGGAAGGCGTTTCGGCTCAGGGCGCATTTGCCCTTGCTGACTTGTTCCGCCGTCTCGGAATTCAAAACGATGATGTCTATGTTTTTGACTCGTGCGGACGAGGAAATGTCGCAGTTTTGGCTCGGGCAGGCCTTGGGGCAAAAGCATCGCCTAAATTCAAGAAGTCGTTTTTGAGTCTGTATCAGCGGACGGCCGAGCTTCTAAAGCTTTCTTCCCCTGATTCTTGGATTACGCTTCCTGTTCCTTACAGCGACAACGCGGGTTTTTTGGCATGCGGAATTCCTGCGGTCGCAATAACTTTTTTGCCAGCGGAAGAAGTCAGTCTTTATCTGAAAAATCTGATGTCGGACAAAAATCTTGAAAAAGCCGTTATGAACTGCAAAATCGGCTCTGATTCTCAAAGCAAAACCGATATGTCGATTCAGCGTTTCAAATATCAGGAGAAAATGCCGATGACATGGCGGATGTTCCACACGGAATTCGACAATCTTTTGAGCCTGACGGCGGACGAAAGCTACAATTTGCTTCAAAAAATCTTTATGAATCTTAAAAATCAGAAAATTCTCGCGGAATAGCGGAATAATCGGAAAAAATCAAAATCTTCAAAAACCATCCTTAAATTAGAAAAATTAAAATCCTTATATTCGGTTTCTGACTTAAAAATCGGTCTTAAAAAAATCTGCAAAATAAAACCGTTTTAATTGTGAATCTGAAAAAATGTGGTAATATTATAAATATCTTTAATTTTTACGGAGAACCAAAAATGGCAGAAGAAAAGAAAGAAGAATTGTCTGCGCCGCAGAAAGAAATCAACACTCTTGTTGAGCGCGCGCAGAAAGCGTTGGAAGAATACGCGAACTTTGATCAGAAAAAAATCGACTATATCGTGGCTAAAGTTTCTGTTGCGGCTCTTGACCACCACGGAAGCCTTGCAAAACTTGCCGTTGAGGAAACAAAGCGCGGAGTTTTTGAAGACAAGGCGACAAAAAACCTTTTTGCCTGCGAATATGTCGTTAATCATATGCGCCATCTTAAGACTGTAGGAATTGTTGAAGATGACGATGTTACTGGAATTGTAAAGATTGCTGAGCCTGTCGGGGTCGTTGCCGGCTTGACTCCTGTAACAAATCCGACTTCAACTGCGATTTTCAAGTCTCTTATTTGTCTTAAGACAAGAAACCCGATTATTTTTTCATTCCATCCAAGCGCGATAAAATGCTCGATTGCGGCCGCGAAAGTGTGCTATGAGGCTGCTGTTGCGGCAGGCGCTCCAAAAGACTGTATCCAGTGGATTGAAGAGCCTTCAATGGAAAAAACATCGCTTTTGATGAATCATCCTGGAGTTGCGACAATTCTTGCGACCGGCGGAAACGCGATGGTAAAGGCGGCTTATTCTTGCGGAAAGCCTGCGCTTGGCGTTGGAGCTGGAAACGTTCCTGCATACATGGAAAAAACTTGCAACGTTCGTCAGGCTGTGAACGATATTGTAATGTCAAAGGCTTTTGACAACGGAATGATTTGCGCTTCTGAGCAGACCGTAATTATCGACAAAGAGATTTATTCTGACGCGCTGAAAATGTTCAAGGAATACAAGGCTTATCTCTGCTCTGCGGACGAGAAGAAAAATCTTGAGAAGTATATGTTCGGAGTTGACGGAGACCCGAGCGTTGCAAAATTGAACCCTGACATCGTTGGAATGAATCCAGTCGTTCTTGCAAAAAATGCCGGATTTGAAATTCCTGCCGAGACAAGCATTATTTTGGCGGAATGCAAGGAAATCGGTGTTCCTGAGTGCCTCACACGTGAAAAGCTTTCCCCTGTTCTCGCAGTTGTAAAATCAAATTCAACTGAGGACGGAATCAAAAAGGCTGAAAGCTCTGTAAGATTCAACGGACTCGGACATTCGGCCGCAATCCACACAACAGACAAAAAAATTGCCGAGCATTTCGGCGACGTTGTTCCTGCAATCAGAATCATCTGGAATTCGCCTTCAACATTCGGCGGAATCGGAAACGTCTACAACTCGTTCATTCCTTCTTTGACCTTGGGCTGCGGTTCTTACGGACACAACTCGACTGACGACAACATCAGCGCGGTGAACCTTTTGAACATCAAGAAACTTGGACGGAGAAGAAACAATATGCAGTGGTTTAAGATTCCTTCAAAAATCTACTTTGAGCGCGACTCAATCGAATATCTCCACCAGATGAAGGAGATTCACAAGGCGATTATCGTAACTGACCGCTCTATGGTTCAGCTCGGCTACGTTGACAAAATCACTGACCAGCTCAAGCTCAACCGAAACGAAATTCAGTACCAGCTTTTCTGCGATGTCGAGCCGGATCCTTCTATTCAGACTGTCAGAAAAGGCGTTGAGCTTATGCGCTCGTTCGAGCCTGACACAATCATCGCGCTTGGCGGCGGCTCTTCAATGGACTGCGCAAAGGGAATGTGGCTTTTCTACGAGAATCCTGATGTAGACTTCAACGACCTCAAGCAGAA
>DHKO01000006.1 GCA_002404895.1 Treponema sp. UBA4692
GCTTGATTTTTATGCATAAATAATCTTTGGGCATAAAAAAACGGCGTGTTCTGGCAGAGTAAAATTCTCTGGCAAAAAGCGCCGTTTAAAATTTTCTTTAGTTAGCTTGAATTTCGAGTTTTGATAAGAATAGTACTTTAAGTGTCATTGCCGTGCTTGACACGGCAATCTTGCAAAAAAAGTGCAATAGATTATCGGGTCAAGCCCGATAATGACATAAAATCATAAAATTCGAAGTTTGGGCTAGTTAACTAGTCGGCTGTCTGAAACTCTTTTTCAAATGTATGCGTCTTTGTTTCTTTTGAAAAATTTTTCCCGCTTGTATACTGCGTCTTTATCATTATCCTGTAGCTTCCGCTTTCAAGCTCGCTGGGAACAACGCACGAGACTGTCTTTGGCTCGTTGCGTCCGAGCTTTTCTGCGGCGAGCTTTACGCTCTTTGTCTCGTCTTTTGTATTCACAAAGTAAAGCCCCACGTCCTCATTCCCGCCACAGACTGCGATGTTTGTTCCTTTTATACAGAGAAAGCCGCCTTTTGTAAGACATTCCGCGCTTTTGCTTTCAAGGTCATGCACTTCTGTGATTTCAGGAGAAATGCTGTTTCCCTGCCTGATTACAGGAACAATCTCCTTTACAAGCTCCTTTGTCTCCGCCGTCACGCAGCACGAAACAGAAAGAGCGTGGCGGTCGCCGCTGAATGTGTCGTTTTTAGACTTGAATACGCCGGAAAGCTTAAGGCTGCTTTTCGTGAATCCGTCGTCAACAGTGCAGCCGCTAAGGATTCTGGCAAGCTTCGCGTTTCTTAAAAGGGCTGCAACCGATAAAAGCTCTTCCTTTGAGTAGCTTTTGTTAAGCCCTGCTGTGATAATGTCGCAGACCAGGTCTTCTGTTGTGCAGGTTCCCTGGTTGATGATGCGCGCATAGTAGCTTCCGGCTGTTTTTCCGCTTAGAGCGTTTTTGTAGAGCGCGAACGGCACTTCGTTTGATTTGTGTTCAGCTGCTGTTGTGTTTAATGTGTTGATATTCATCTTATACCTCTTGTATGTGAATAAATTCGTCGGTTCAGGCTTTTTACAATTCCATTCATAATTTAGTCCTGAATCTTTTTATAAAAGGCTAGGATTTTGTTTCCGGCCTTGCCCGTCTTGTTCAAAAAAAGAAACGTTTTCTGGAAACTCCGAAACTTTTCTTCTTGTCTGTCTGTCCGTTTTTAAAGGCGGACAAGCCTTTTTTAGAGAATCAATTTGTTTACCTCCTGTAATGTTTATTTTAATTCGATAAAACCGAATTAACCGTGCCTAAAATATAATCTCCTCTTGTTAATTTGTCAAATTTAAATTCGTAAAAATCGAATAAAACGGTAAAAATATTAAAGAAAATCTTGATTTGTTCCGAAAATATGAATATTATTCGTGTAATGCGAAAAAAAACGGAGAGCAAACTGCGTTTGGGGGCTGATATGCTCGTTTCATTTTCATGCGGGAATTTCTTGTCTTATGACTCAATACAGACTCTTTCTTTGGCAGGCGGAAAAAAGCTCCGCACAAAGAAGGAGCACCTTTATTATCCGAAAACTAGCTCTGCAATTTTTAAGACCGGCGTGCTGAAATTCGCCGCGGTTTACGGAGCGAACAGCGCAGGCAAGTCCAACTTTTTCAAGGCGATGAACGTTCTTAGAAGCTATGTTCTTTCTGGGCACATCGTGCAGAATTCCGCCGAGCTTTACTGCCGCATTAAAGATGAGAACAAGGAGAAGCCGTCGTTTTTTGAAATTTGCTTTCTGGTTGACGACGTTCCGTATACATACGGGCTTAAGGTCGATATGCAGAAAAAGCTTGTGGTTTCAGAATGGCTTTATTTTACAAAGGCTGAGGAGAAAAAATATCTATTTAAAAAAGACTCTCTTGAGTCCGGAATTGTGTTCGGCTCTGTACTTGAAAACTGCCGGGAAATAAAGGTTCTGGCGAATGTTTTTTCAGGCGGCGAAAGCCCTTTTCTCTACTGCATGAACCACAACACAAAGTCTTTCTACGAGAAAAACGCGAACGCGGTTATTCTAAGGCGGATTTTTGAATGGTTCGCAAAAAGCTTTGAGGTGATTTATCCTGACCAGCCGATAAACGACACTGCCCTTCTTGATGACTCATGCTCGCTAAAGGATTACGCTGAGCTTCTGAAGAAATTCGGGACTGGAATTGTGGAAATCAAGAAAGAGGAAGTGAGCGAGGACAAGGTAAAGGCGAACCTTTCTTTTATCGACAAGACAAACCTTGACTTTCAGATGAATATGGCGCGGACAAACAGCATTATAAGCGGTCAGAAAAGCCATTGGTCTGCTGTAATAAGAAACCGCGCGAACATATTCACAATAAAGCTCGACGCGAGCGGAAACGCGAAATATTACGCCCTGAAATTTGTCCATCAGTACGGGGACGAGAAAGTTGACTACGAGATGAGGCGCGAGAGCGACGGAACTTACAGGCTTTTCCAGCTTCTGGACGTTCTTATGACGGCAAAGAACAAGGTTTTCGTGATTGACGAGATAAGCCGCTGCATGCATCCTCTTCTGACGATTAAATTTATAGAGACGTTCTTTGAGGTTGTGAAGGACCGCAACGTGCAGCTTATTGTTACAACGCATGAGACAAGGCTGATGAGCCATAAATTCCTGCGCCGCGACGAGGTGTGGGTCTGCGACTCTCAGGCTGACGGCTCAAGCAGGCTCTCAAACTTTGACGCGAAGCAGGTGCGCATAGACAAGGTGATGGACGAGAACTATCTTGAGGGAAACTTCGGCGGCGTGCCGAGGATTTAGGGGAATTAGGCAAGAAAACTGTTTTCAATCAGGCTGTACAAATACAATGCGCTTTGACCGTACAGCCCCATTGAGTCGTCTTCAAGCAATTCTGCCACCGGGGAATTGTAAATCATCCGCAGGGCTTCGTTTTCTGTCATATTCTTGTTTTTCATAAGAAGCTCTGCAATCTGAGGAATCAGAATCGTCTTTACAAGATGATGTGTGTCCGCCATTTTCACCTCATTCCCAGCTAATTTTCTGCACGATGTAACTTTCTTTAAAATGAATCGCTTTTAAAGCCTCATCTGTGCAGAAACAGGTCTGGTCATTTATTTTCTCAAATTTCAGACGCTCAACGGCATCTTCTTTTCGCATAATTCCTGCAAGAACATATTCTACAGTCTCGCCTACTTTGTCATCTGCGATTTTCCCGGAAACAATATCAAATCCGTGCTTAAACTCCAAGTCTGAACGACAACGGACAACAAAATCAAGCCAGTCCAAATCCGGATTTGAAAATGTCTTTGTTTTTAGTTTTTTAGAAAGTCTTTCATCAAATTCATAAACATTCACAACGGCTGTTTCTTCTTTTCCAGTCTGCTTTGAATAAAGCCTCGCAACCCTAACTGCCCAGCGTTCAGCCTGTTCCTTTATGGATGTTGTATAAAATCCGAACCCGAAGTCGCGTCCTTTTTCCAAAGATAGAATTTTCGGGTTTTCAACCTGCGTATATGAGCCGTGGTATAAAATCATTTTTTGACCTCCGCACCGCCTGAAAGCCACTTGTCAAAATAATTCATCAGATATGTTTTTCCCATTCCATGCAAATCTTCATAGTCACTTTCAAGATGATTCAGAAGCTTTGTCTTTTCAAAATCCTTAAAAACCTTAGATGACGGAAGATTTTTATATTCGGCGTAGTTTTCTATGCAATATGTTTTAAATGAAAGAACTGACATTTTTGCTCCAGAAAAAAGCTTGCGGGACATTTTCTATTTGTAGATAATTTTAACACATATTTTGTGAATTCTAAACTTGTTTGAGAAAGCGAATATCAAAAAATCTATACACATAAAAAAACGCCCGCTGGCTTGGTTTTGCCAAGTCCAGCGGGCATTCTATTTTGCGGCGGCTTTATGCGTTTATGCAAATCCAGCCGCCAGAGTTTTTTAGCTTATCTTATTTATACAGCTCGATAAGCTTCTGCAAGTGAACAAATCTTGCCTTTGCAGCCTCTTCGTTTCTGTTGAACAGAATTTTCGCGCGTTCTGGGAACTTGCGTGTAAGTGAAGAGTAGCGTGTCTCGTTGTTCAGGAAGCTCTGGTAAGTTCCGTCGCCCTCTTTTGAAGTGAGCGTGAACGGATTCTTTCCCTCTGCCTTGAGAGCCGGGTTGAAGCTGAACAGGTTCCAGTAGCCGGCCTTTACAGCCGCCTTCATCTCGTCCTGGCAGTGGTTCATTCCGCCCTTTACACCATGGAGCTCGCAAGGAGCGTATCCGATGATGAGGGAAGGACCGTTGTAAGCCTCAGCCTCTTTGATTGCCTTGAGAGCCTGCGCCGGGTTCGCGCCGAGCGCAATCTGCGCAACGTAAACATAGCCGTAGCTCATTGCAATCTCAGAGAGAGACTTTTTGCCCATCTCTTTTCCTGCGGCAGCAAACTGGCAGACTTCGCCGATGTTTGAAGCCTTAGAAGCCTGTCCGCCTGTATTTGAGTACATTTCTGTGTCGAATACCATGACGTTGATGTTCTCGCCGGAAGCAAGAACGTGGTCAAGTCCGCCGAATCCGATGTCGTAAGCCCATCCGTCGCCGCCGAAAATCCATACAGATTTCTTTGCAAGGTAGTCTTTCTTTTCAAGGATTTC
>DHKO01000056.1 GCA_002404895.1 Treponema sp. UBA4692
TTCTGGAAAAGCTCGACCATCTCAACAAGAATTTTTCCGTTCTGATAAAAAAGCGTCTTGTTGTGAACGTCCTTAAAAGCAAAATCGTTGTTCGTGTAGAATTTCAGCTTTGTGATTGTGTTGTTAAGCTCTTTTTCAAGCTGCTCGCGGTTTTCTCCGAGCGAAGTTTTCAGGACATTTTTCACGTAGTCATCTGCCACATAAAAAATTTCCTCCTTCATAAACTCTTTCATTCCGTAATGATGAAGCCGCTGAAGCCGATCCTGCATTGTCTGATAAGTGTCGGTGCCGCTCTTGTACTGAAAATCAACTTCCATGTCGTCAGTCTTTTTCTTCTCGTCGTAAAGCTTCGCGATAAAAAGCGCGATAAGGCGATTGAAAGCGTTTTCCTTGTCAGAGACGTTGTTGTGACGCAGAATCTCCTCAAACTGGTTCACGATTTTAGCGTCGCGCGTAAAGTCAGCAAGATTTTTCTTTTTGAGAGGAAGAACGCCGATGTCATAAGCGACAGTGTCATCGTTGAAAATTATATCGCCTAAGAATTTCTGTTCGTAAGTCTCTTTCCAGGCTTCAAAAAGCGACTTTGCGTTTGTGGCGTCCTTGTAAAGCTTATATTTCGTGTCGTTTTTCTCGTCTTTTGAAAGTTCCACAAGGTTCGGGTCGTCGCTACAGTTCACTGTGGAAACTGATGTTATTATTTTCCCGTTTTTTGAGTCTGAATCTGAAACAAAATCGCTTGCGTAGAGAATCAGCCATTTTGTCGCCTTTTCCTGCTCCCAGTAAGAAAAAAGCTGTCCGCCGTCATCTTTCATATTTGAAAGCTCTTTTTTGTATTCTGAGCCGAAAGTCTTGCACTCGATTATGCAAAGATAAGGCGAGCCGTCTTTGTTTTTCACGCAAATGTCAGCCTTTCCGCTTTTTCCGCCGTGTCCGAGCGACCATCTAGGCTCAAGCTCGATATGCTCAGGGCGGTAGCCTTTCTCAAAAAGACGCGCAACACATTCAAAGACAACAAAATTCTCGTCGTGAAGAAAATTGCTCGTAGTTCCGTCGTTTACGGAAAAGCCTTTTTCCACAGGATAAATCAGTTTTCCATTTGCAAAGTCCGCCTTTAAAACGCAGCCGACATTTTCGAATTTCTTTTTATAAATATTGTTTTCTTGTGTAAATCCAAGATAAGTCAAGACATCAGCAAAATTTTCTTTAGTGAGCATGATTCTTAGTTTAGATTAAAACGCGGGAATTTTCTATTAAGGACGATAAAATTGAAAAGGAAGGTTTTTCACAAAAGATGTCATTTCCGAATTTTAAGTGAGCAGAAAACTGCTCAATTTCGAAATCTGCTTTTTATAAGATGCAAAAACAAAGCGGAATTCAGCATGACGGCATTCGTTTTGTTCTTCGTGCAATAAGAAAATATTCTGCGTGCAAATTCAAAATGCTAAGCGCACAAAAGGAAAATGTCGGGCGACCTATAAGAAAATATTCTGCGACCAATAATAGAATCTTTTGCGCCTTATAAGAAAATTTTTTGCGTGCAAAAGGAAAATGTTCTGCGCAGAAAAACAAAATGTTTTATCCGATAAAACAAAATGTTCCGCGCCGAAAAACAGAATGTTTTACCCAGTAAAACAAAAAAGCCGTGCGGCGCAAAAAACTGAGCCGCACGGCAGAAAATCAACTTGTTGAAAACTAAAACTGTTACAATCCCGCGAGCTTTTTCATATTCTCTTCGCTAAAGTCAAAATAAGTTCTGCCTTTTTCTGTTTCCGCGCCGAGCTTTCCGTAATATTCGATTGAAGGAACATTAAAATCAAGCGCGCTCCACTCCATCGCCTTGTAGCCCTCGCCCAAAAGCTTTTTGCAGATATACGACAAAAAAGCCGTGCCGTAGCCTTTTCCGCGGTATTCCGACTTTATAAAAAGGTCTTCAAGATGGATTTTTCCGTGCGCGGAATAAGAGCCGTAAGTCGGATAGTAAATCGCGTATCCTACAACCTCTCCGCCGGCTTCAGCAAAAAGCGCGGTCGCGATTTTTCGCTCAAAAAGCCAGTATTTCATCTCCTCGTTTGTGCCTGTAACATCTTGAGGCCGTCTTTCATGCTCGGCAAGCCCCAGAATAAGAGTGCGCAAAAGCGGAATTTCATTTTCTGTAACTTCACGGATTTTAAGATTCGATGCTTTTTCCATTTTCAGTTGCTTCCTTCAATAATTGTCTCAAGCGCGATTTTCATCATATTTGTGAATGTGGTCTCGCGTTCCTTAGCTGTTGTCTCGCCGCCTTTCAAGATGTGGTCGCTTACAGTCATTATCGCCATTGCGCGCCTTTTGTACTGTGCCGCCAGCGTGAAAAGCTCCGCGCTTTCCATTTCAATTCCTTTTACGCCGTACTCTTTCCATTTTTTCCAGTTTGAGTTGATGTCATAGAAAAAATCTGACGAGCAGACAGAGCCGACCGTGTATCTGATTCCCATTTTCTCCGCGATTTTATCGGCAGTTTTCACAAGATTGAAATCCGCAGCCGGAGCAAAATGAAGCGAGCCGAACCGCTGGTTCAAAAGGCAGGAGTCAGAACAAGCCGCATTCACGAGAATCGTGTCGCGAAGCTCCAAATCTTCCTGAATTGCGCCGCAAGTTCCCACGCGGATTGCTTTTTGAACGCCGTAATCCTTGAAAAGCTCTGTAACGTAGATTGAAAGAGACGGCTGCCCCATTCCAGTCCCCTGAACGCTCACAGGAACGCCCTTGTAAGTGCCTGTGTAGCCGAACATTCCGCGCACTTCATTGTAAAGCTTCGGATTTTCAAGAAAGTTTTCCGCGATGAATTTTGCGCGGAGAGGGTCGCCCGGCAAAAGAACATTTTCTGCGATTGCGCCGACAGGCGCGTTGATATGTGTGCTCATTTTTTTCTCCTAAAGTTATTTCTGTTTTTTAAATTTTATCTTTTTGCTCTTCTTTGTCTTGTCCAAGTTGATTCCAGTGGATTTCAGCGTAACTTCAGCTTTCTGCAGAAGGTTTTGTGAATTTTCCGCTGCCTCGGCGATTTCTTCCGCCATTTCTTTGTTTGAAACCATCATCAAGTCAAAACTAGAGCCGGATTTGTTCACAAGGTCGGTAAGACTCCGCAAATTTGAGTCGATTGTGCGGCCGAGCGTGTTCTGCTGCTCGATTGACTCAGACATTTCCTCAAAGTTCGCGTTTACATTCGCGCTGTTCTCGACAATCTCCTCAAAAGAAGAATGAACGGCTTCCGCGCTTGCAACCATTGAGTCAATCATCTTGTTCATGTCGCTGATTGCCTTCTCAACATTTTCTTCCTGGTCGCGGCTTTTTTCCGCAAGCTGGCGGATTGCAGTCGCGACAACCGCAAATCCCGCTCCAAGCTCGCCAGCGTGAGCCGCCTCAATCGCAGCGTTCAAGGCAAGCAAGTCGGTCTGCGAAGTAACGTCAGCAATCAAATTGTTTGCATCAACAAGACGCTTTGAACACTCGACAATTTGTGAAATATTGTCTTTTAGCGTTGAAATGTGCTCCTGTCCCGAACCAGAGCTTGATTCTAGAGCTTTCGCATTTCCAAGAGAATTTTTTCTTACGCTGTCCAAAACACGAAGCTGCGTCAAAAGCGTCTCAATGTGGCTTTCTGACTCCTCAATGCTCGCAGTCTGGTTGTCCAAAAGCTCGCCGTACTGCTCAAGCGATTTCACGTTCGAGTCAACATTTTTCTTTACGCTCGTAACAAATCCGTTCTGCTCAGACGCGCTTTCTTTTGTTGACTTTATGACAGAAGCCATTGACCGCAAGACTCTCCGGATAAAAACAGAATAAACCGTAATGCAGATTCCTGTAATAACCATCAAAAGCAGAACCATAAGCGCAAGGCTGTTTGTGAAAACGTCTGCGGCGGTGTAAGGCTTGTACATCACCATTGTCCAGTTGAGCGTGTTTATAGGATAAAAGAAATATTCGCCGTTTTTCGTTGAGAACGGCTGCGGAACATCTTTTATAAGCTCCTGCCCGTCAAGCTCCGGCAAAAGCTGGTCGATATAAACCTTGTCTTCCACATCAGACTTATTTAGAGAGCCTGTAACTTCGCCGTCCTCATTGTAAAGATAGAGAACGTCGCTGTCTTTCAGCCCAAGGAAAACTGAATCAAAAACATTGTCGAGCGGAATTTTCGTTCCAGCAACTCCAACCGGCTCATAGTCCGCATTTCTCACAACCGCGTTTATCCAAAGAAAAAGGCTTCCAAGAGCCGCATTGTAGTTGATGTTGAAATTGTAAGAGTCAGTGCGGTACATCGTCATATTGAACCAGTACTGGTCGCTGGCGTCCGGGTCTAGCGTGTAAAGATATTCCATATCGGAATAAAATTTATGGTCGGCAGCAGAAACCCAGAAAATATTCTCGCCTAAAAAAGAAGAGCTGTATTCCCTTAAATCATCAAAGGCGATGCTGCGCAAAGAAGCGTCTTCCGGGTTTTCCATATATTTTATGATTGAAGGGGATTTTGCCATCTGCTTTACAAGAGTCAGCTGCATTCCCAAATCTGATTCGAGCTGAAGCGTCTTTACTTCTTCCGTGTTCAGAAGATACTCGTGGGCTTCTTTGTTGAACATCCGGCGCGAGCCAAAAACAATAAGGCTCACGGAAATAAGAAGAACGAGCGCGATAAAAACGCCCGAAAAAATCTGAAATTTAGTTTTGTAGGTCAAGCTTTTGAAATCAAACATATTAAAATTATCAGTTCAAATTTGAGAATTTGCAACCATTTTTGTTTTTAGCAGAAGAATACTCCAAAAACCGCGCCTGCAAGAACAATAAAAACCGGGTGAAGCTTTGTCTTGAAAAGCACAAGCAGACACAAAAGATAGAAAACAAGGTTCACTGCGCTTACGACAATTCCGCCCGACCAAGTTGAAATGCTTGCAGCCGCAAAAGTCGGCATAAAGACAAGCAAAGCCAAAATAATGATTTTTGCGGCGGCGACAGCGATAACGCCTGAAACCGCAGGGCGCAAAGTTGAGAAAGCCGCCTGAACGCCTTTCTTGTCAGAGAATTTTCCGAAAAATCTTGCAATCAGCATGATTGTTATGAGCGAAGGCATAACCTGCCCCACCGTTGTGATAAATCCGCCGAAAACGCCGTAAAGCTCTGTTCCAACGTAAGTGGCAAGGTTTATTCCGATTGGACCTGGAGTCGATTCTGAAATCGCGACCATATTGAAGAATTTTTCTGTTGTAAGAAGATGAAGATTGTCAACGATTATCTGCTGGATAATCGTGATTCCGACTTGGCCGCCGCCGATTGTTATAAGTCCGATGTAAAAGAAAACCGCCACAAGGCAGAAAAGTCCGAGAAAAGTCTGTCCCTGAATTTCATTTATCAAAAAATTTGTAAAATTTTCCATTTTATTTGTCCTTCTTAAAGTCTCCGAGGAAGCCAGCGATAATAACGCCCAAGAACGCGCTTCCCAAAATAATCCAGATTGTTCCGACATTCAAAACAAAAATCAAAAGGAACGAGATTACAAGCAAGATAAATCCGAAGAGATTTTTCACAGATTTTTTTGAGAACGTGTAGACCGCGTTTGTAAGGATTGCCGCAACTGCGACGTTGATTCCTTTCAGCGCGCGCTGAACCCACGCGATTTCAGCAAAGTTGTTTATAAAAAGCGCGATTATTGAAATTATGATAATCGATGGAAGAACCATTCCGAAAGTCGCGATGCAGCCGCCCAAAACTTTTAGCCGCTTGTAGCCTGTGAAAGTCGCAACGTTCACAGCTATAATTCCCGGAGTTGACTGCCCGATTGCGAACCAGTCCATAAGCTCCTCGCTCGTTGTCCAGCCGCGTTTTTCCACAAGCTCGCGCTCCAGAATTGGAAGCATAGCGATTCCGCCGCCGAAAGTGCAAAGCCCGACTTTAAACATGACAGAAAAAAGCTGCCACATTTCCTTTAATTTTTCTTTCATTTTTAGACTCCTTAGAATCTCGCCAAATCTTTCAAATTGACGTTTTTCCAATTTCCAGTTTTTTAACTTTCTAATCCTGATTTTTATCTGTTGTAAAGCCTTGAAAGCTCTTCAAGCCAAGATTTTACTTTTTTTGATTTCGGACTTTCCTCAATCATATTTTTTTCAGCGCGCCAAGCCCAGTTTGAGCCGGAAGTTCCCGGAGCGTTCATTCTGCCCTCGTCCCCGACGCAGTACAAATCCTGAAGCGGAATTATTGCAAACGAAGCCGTTGAAGAAAACGCAAGCCGAACAAGCGAGCGGCAAAGCTCGCCTGACTTTTGCATTGAACGCGCTTTCTCAACCGAAATTTTCTCGCCTTTTACATAGCTTGCCACAAGAGAAATCATCTCGTCGTTTAAAGTCGAAAACCAGCCCTGAGTCGTGTAATTGTCGTGAGTTCCTGTGTAGCAGACGCAGTTTGTGTTTTCATAGGAATGCGGAAGAAAAGCGTTTTTCATTCCGCCAGCGTTGTATTCGTTTTTGTCGAACGCGAACTGCAAAATCTTCATGCCGGGGAATTCGCAGTCGTCGCGCAATTTTCTGACATCGTCTGTGATTTCGCCCAAATCCTCGGCGATTAAAGGCAAGTCGCCAAGCTCTTTTTTTACAGCGTCAAAAAATTCTTTTCCAGGACCTTTCTTCCATTCGCCGCCCACGGCGTTCTCGCTTCCAAACGGAATTGCCCAGTAAGTGTCGAAGCCCCGGAAATGGTCGATTCTAAGCCAGTCGAAAAGCTCAAGGCTTTTCTTGATTCTTAAAATCCACCATTCATAATTTGAAGTCTTCATTTTTTGCCAGTCGTAAAGAGGATTTCCCCAAAGCTGGCCAGTCGCGCTGAAATAATCAGGAGGAACGCCGGCCACATTCTCAAACTCGCCGTTTCCGTCAATCTGAAAAAGATTCTGGTTTGCCCAGACATCGCTTGAGTCAGGAGAAACAAAAATCGGAATGTCGCCGATAATCTCGACATTTTTTGACTTTGCGTATTCGTGAAGCTCTTTCCACTGCGTAAACGCGAAAAACTGAATCGCCTCGGTCTGCAAAAATTCTTCTGTGTGCGAATTTATCCATTTTTCAACTTCATTCTGGTCGTGCCGCGCAAGTTTTTCAGGCCAGAACGAAGTCCACGAGCCGTTCACATCTTGCTTTGTCTCCTCTCGAAGTTTTTGGGCTTTTTCATCATAAAAATTTTTGATGCTCATAAAAGCCGCGTAGTCTTTAAGCCAGAAAAGGTTTTCACGGCAGAACGAAAAGAAATTCGACTTTACCTCCACGATTTCATCAGAATCAAGGGAAGAAAGTTCATTTTCGCCGTCAGGATTTGTAATCGCTTTCAGGAATTTATCCGCGATTTTTTTGAGCGCGCCGTTTTTCCAGAAAGTTACCGCGCCGTAATCAACCGCGCCTGATTTTTTTATCCATTTTGGAGGCTTTATGTCTTTTTTTGAAGCCCAGCCTTTGTCGCACAAATCCTCAAAATCTATCAGGAGCGGATTCAACGCGAAAGTCGAGAAAGACTGATAAGGACTGTCGCCGTAGCCGGTCGGACCAAGCGGCAAAACCTGCCAGAGAGAAATTTTGCTTTCACAAAGAAAATTCACAAAGTCGAAAGCGCATCTTCCAAAAGTTCCGATTCCGTCAGAACACGGAAGAGACGTAACATGAAGCAAAACGCCGGCCTTTCTTGGTAATTTCATAAAATCTCCAATAAATTCTCAAGTTAGATTCAGCATGCAATTTTTGCAGCGAATACAGAATCGAAGCGAACTTGCGGACAAGCTCAAATTCAGCATGGCAAAAAAGCGCGCCATTGCTGCCCCCAAACAGCTTATACTCGCTTTGTTTCGGAATCTGCAAAACAAAGATGCTTAACTCACACGCCATTTCTGAGTTTTATTCAAAATCCATATTCAGCATGCCGGTTTACAAAAGCTCAACGCGCCTGTCCTTTTTCAGCTGCTCCACAACTTTTTTCACGTCCTGAACTTTCGACTTGTCGCAGACAAGAACCGCGTCCGGAGTCTCAATCACGACAACGTTTTCAAGTCCGATTGTGGCGACAAGGCGGCCGCTCGAATAAGTTATGCAGTTTTTCGTGCCGATGCTGATTTGGTCGCCGATTGCAACGTTTCCGTTTTCGTCCGGCTCGTGAAGAACGCCGAGCATATCAAAGCTTCCAACATCGTTCCAGCCGAATTCTCCGGGAACAACGTAAACGTCAGGCGACTTTTCCATAATTCCGTAGTCAATCGAAATCGACTGGATTTTTGGATAAATGTCGGCAATCACGTTGAATTCCTCGTCAGTTCCCATTGCCGCGCCGATTTTCTGCAAGTCGCTGTAGATTTCAGGAAGGAAACGCTCAAAATTTTTAAGGATTGTGGAAGCCTTCCAGATGAACATTCCAGAATTCCACGCGTACTCGCCGCTTGAAACATATTTTTTCGCAGTCTCAGAATCCGGCTTCTCTTTGAATTCAAGGACTTTAAGAACTTCATTTTTTCCGCCGTTTTCCGGCTTCTCAAATTTGATGTAGCCGTAGCCTGTAGCCGCGAATGTGGGCTTTATTCCGACTGTAACGAGAGCGTCCTTTTCCTCAGCCGCCTTTACCGCGATTCCCAAAATTCTCGTGAATTCAGCCTCGTTTTTGATGTAAGCGTCGGAAGGCGTAATCACCATGATTCCGTCGCCGTACTTTTTCACGATTTCCATTGCCGCGTAGCCAACGCACGCCGCCGTGTTTCTCGCGCTCGGCTCAGACAAAATGTGATTCCGCTTTACGCGGCCTTTCGTTGCCTGAAGCATTTTTTTTACCTGAGTCTCGTTTGTGACGATGAAAATGTCGTTTTTGTCGGCTGTTTTTGAAAGTCGGTCAATCGCCTCGTTCACCATGATGTCTTTTCCAGAAAGATTCAAAAGCTGCTTCGGTGTTTCCTGCCTTGAAAGCGGCCAGAACCGCGTTCCGCCGCCGCCAGCCATTATCACGCCGTAAGTTTTCATATAATTCCTCCCCACGGAATATTCATATTTCTGCACAAGATTTCGTATTCCAAAGTTTCCTTTTGATTCGCCTTTGTTACGAAAAAAGTCAGATTTTTTAGATTTTTTGATTCGATTTTTGGCTTTGATTCTGATTCATTTTCCGTCAATTCAGAATCAGCCGTAAGAGATTCAGATTCAATTTCAGATTTTAGTTTTCTCAGCGCCTGATTCGCGACTCCGTCGCGGCTGTCAACAACTTTCACTTCAGGACCGCAGGCTTTTTCCATCTCACTGAAAATATGCGTGAAATGCGTGCAGCCCAAAATAACAGTGTCGCAGTTCTGGGACTTGAAAAAATCAGCGGCAGGTTTTACCGCTTCAAGACGCTCTTCTTCGCTCGCGGTAAAATATTTTTTCTCGATAAAATCGACAAGCTCCGGGTCGCCGCGCTTTGCAACAAAGCAGTCGCTCGCAAAATCTTCAATAAGACGCTGGCAATACGGATGCTTTACAGTCGCGTTTGTGGCAAGCAGGCCGATTCTCTTGTTTTTTGAGACTTTCGCGCCGAGTTTTATCGCGGGAACAGTTCCGATTATTGAAATTTCAGGAAAAAGTTTTCTAAGCTCTTCAAGCGCCGTTACTGAAATCGTGTTGCATGCAATCACAATCACTTTCGGAGACCAAAGAGAGATGATTTTTCTTATCGTTTTTGACGAACATTCGGTAACCTGCTCTGGAGATTTTTCGCCGTAAGGAAAATTTGCTGTGTCTCCAAGATAAACGCACTTTGCATCCGGCATTTTTTTGTGAAGAGAAATCATATATGGAATTCCGCCGGTTCCGCTGTCAAGAAAGGCGAAATCAACTTTGTCTGACCGCATAAAACGGAAATAATTTTAATCATTTTAAGTCTTTCTTGCAATTAAGGCGATTTAAATAGAAAATGGGCTATGTTCAGTTACAAAAAATGCGCCTCGCCAGGCTGCGAAAGGCTCGCGATTTCAGAATTCGACGGGAACGGAAATCTCTTGGAAAACGGAAATTTTTGCTTTGAGCATATCGCCTCGCCTGAAGAATCAAAAAAAGCGATTTACAAATACATTTCGTCGCATGAAAAAATAATCGGCTTGAATGCGAGCGGAATCACTTTTGAGAACGTGGATTTCACAAACAAAGGATTTTACGGCTGCAATTTTTCGCACTGCCATTTCAATGGAATCAGAACGACAGGAATGAGAAGCAGAATCTCGACTTTTGAATTTTCAACTTTCAGCGACTGCAATCTTCTTGAAAGCAATATGCAGTTTTCAAGTTTTGCTGGCGCAAAGCTGAGCCACGTTCTTTTTACCGGAAGCGACATGATTCAGGACAATTTCTGCGGAATCGAATCCTATCAGTCATCTTTTGACGACTCGGACCTTTACAACTCGCGCTTTATGAACGGAATTTTAATCGACACGTCTTTTAGAAACTGCAACATAAAAGGAACGATGTTCTTTAAAATCATCTTGAAAAACGTCTCGTTCAGGCAGTCGAACACAAACGCCGCGATTTTTGACGAAAGAGGAAGCGCGCTTTTCACAGGCCTTGAAGAGCTTAACGTTCCGCGAGGAGAAGTCAAAGGGCCGGAGACAAAAGCGGCTGTTCAGTAAAAAAGAGCTGAAATAAATTCAGCATGGCAATAGGCGGCACGTCATTCCGAATCGGACTCGGAATCTAAAAAGAGGAAAAATGAAAATCTATCTGCACTTTAATATAGAAAGTTTCAGCAACAGCTATCTCGTTGTGAACGAAGAGACAAAGGAAGCCCTGATTATTGACCCAAGCAAAATAACCACAAAGCTTATTGACCAGATTGAGCACGGGCAATACAAGCTGAAAGCCGTTTTAATCACGCACAAGCACGAGCATCACACTTCGGGGCTTTCAACGCTCAAAAAGATTTACGACTTTGATGTTTACGCCGCCGACGCGGAAATAGGCGGCGAAAAAAATATGCTCAACGGAGACGGCAAAATCGAAATCTGCGGATTTGAAATTCGATATTTTTCGGTTCCGGGACATTCAAGCGATTCTTTGGTTTATGAAATCGGAAACGAAGTTTTTACAGGCGATGTTATTTCAGCAGGACTTATGGGGGAAAGCTCCTGCAGCTACAACCACAAGCGGCTTTCAAACGGAATACGCTCAAAGATTTTTTCAATGCCAGACTCAAACCTGATTTTTCCAGGACACGGGCCGCTCACCTCTGTTGGAGCGGAAAAAATGTTCAATGTAGAGCTTGGACAAAAACGCAACTGGGAAGCGGAAAACAAGGAGACGCAGGAAAACTGAAAATTGCGGAGAAAACGTCAAGGACGCGTTGAAAGTCAAGTTTTCCCTGCAAACATCGCTGGCGCGAAAAAGCAAGCAGAGTTTCGCCCCCGCAGAATGGGCAGCGGAAGCTGCTCGGCGACGGAGCGAGAGAAAAACTTTCTCCTTTTTATTTTTATCTTGAAATCAGCCAGACCCTTCCGGCGTTCAAATTCCAGCGTCCGCTCACGTACTGGTCTAAAAGGGTCGCCGCGCTCACAAATCCGGCAGCTTTCGTCTCGATTATGTAATCGGCTTCTTTTTTCGCCCATTTTTGCGAGTGATAGCGGCTTGCCATGTCCACAAAATATTTTTCCGTCGCAGAAAGCGGCCGCTGAAGCATATACGCCATAAATTCGTTCTGCATAAGATAAGTGTCGTTCACATCGTAGTTCAAAGTCGGAGTAACTTGAAAATATCTTTTCAGATAAGCCAAAGTTTCAGAATCCTGAGTTTCCAAAGTGTAATAAATCGCGGCAACAGCGTTTCTAAATTCCTCATCGGCAAAATAGATTCCATGCCAGCCCTCGTGCGCAATAAAAGTTGTGCGCAAATACAAGGGCGACTCCTGCGAAATTGAAATGACTGCGCCTTTTCCAGCGGAAATTTTTCCGTCCATTTCTTCTATTAAAATGCCGTTCTTTATCAAAATCTCGCGCAAAAGTTTTTCGCGGCTGTTTATCGGGAAGTTTTCAGTCCTGACTTTCTCGAAAAACTCAGCGAGGCTTTCAGCCCTGTAGTCGTGGGCGTTGTAGCCGTGCTTGTCCTTCAAAAAGTCGTCCGTCAAAAGCCTGCCTTTATAGCCAGCCTTTTCAACAAAAAACGCAATCCGCCGCAGAAAATCATCCTGAACCGCATAAGTCGAAATATCCATAATCAAGACTCCGGGAAAACGGTCCCACTCAAAAAGCTCGTAGTCGTTTCCACGCCAGCTGTTGCGCGGCCAGCCCATAATCAGCCCCGGGTCAACTTTGATTGGAACAAGAGGATTTCTCGAAGATGATGAAAAACTCAAAAGCTCTTTTTCGCCTGCAATCATCATCAAAACTTCAGGAATTTCGCCGTCTGGAAAAGCGGCAAGTGAAAAAGGAGCTTTCAATGAAGCGGCAGGAACTTTTATCTCGCCGCCGTTACTTCTAAAAGAGAGGTTTTCACCGCCAAAAGCGATTCTTTTAGATTCAGAGACGGAATTTGTGATTTGTGATTTCGAAGCTAAAGATTCGGAATCTTTAAGTCCAGAAGATTTGAAGCTGGAATCTTGCGATTCTAAAACAGTTTCTTCGCCGAATTTGATTTTGAAAACCGGCATAACGCTTTCATTTGTGTTCACCGAGCTGAAAACAAGCGAGCCGCCAGAAAAGTCGTCAGTTCCGTTGTTGAATCCGCCGTTCGGTCCGAAGGCAAAAACAGGATTTTCGGATGAAAAATCGTGTCCAATGCACGCGCGGATAATTCCAGCCGACTCGATTTTAAATGAAGAATTCTTTGAATTCGACTTGATAAAAAATCCTGCCGGAAGTTTTTGGCTTTTATTCACGCAAAAAACAAGCGCGAAGCTTGAAAAATTCGATTTTCCGTTCTCATCTGTCTTTCTGTAAAATTTGCTCGAGACAACCGGCCGTTTTGAAAGATTTTTCGCGTCAGAATCCTCGTCATAAACAAATCCTAAATCAAAAAAATCATTTTCGTCCGCCTTCACGCCGCGAAGCTGAACAAAAAGCGCGGCATCCTTATTTCTATCAAAAAAATTCGAAAAAGCAAGCGACTGCGCCTTTGAAAAATCATAGCAAAAGATTTTTCCGTCGCCGGTCTGCCTTGAGCTTTGAGAAAGCGGCGAAGCGTAAAAGTCAGGAATATTCAAGACAAAATCCGTTTTTTTTGAGCATGAGGCAAGCGAAAAAGCCGCAGGCAGAATCAAAAATCCATAAAAAAGCCTTGGAAAAATATTTTTCAGAAAATTTATTTTTAAAACCGACATTTTCGATTTCATTTTTGACATCTTCATTCTGAAAATCTACCATAATCAGGCGATTTTTGCTATTGTAGGAAAATTATGAAAAAATTCGTGATTCTGCCGCACCAAAACCAGCTTCTGCTCATTCGGGATTTTCAGGAAAAAGTCTGTAATCTTCTGTTAAGAAGCGAAATTCTTTGCGCGCCGTTTTTCCCAGTTATGATTCAAGGCGACTTTCTGGAAAAGTTTCAAAACCTAAGCGAAATCTCAAAGATAAAAAAAATCGGAATTGAGGAAATTTCACAGCAGAATTTTATCGAAAAAGAAGCAAGAAAAGGCGATATAATTTTTTTGAACGCAAAGATAAACGAAGAAAAAGGAAAAATCGCGCTTATTCAAATTCTCAAAGATTCAAAAGCGAAAAACTTTGACAAGGCAAATTCAAAAATCAGCGAGCTTTACGCAAACCTTTTTTCAAAAATCAAGAAAATCAGCCCTTTCAGGCTTTGCGAAATCGAAATAGAAACAAAAAATTTCTCGTCAAAATGGGAAATAAAAAGCGAAAAATGGGGAAAAATCTAAAGATTTCAGCCTGGCAAAGCGTCCGGGCAGCGAAGCAATTCATAGTTCATAATTTTTCTAAAATCGCCTTGCAGAATCCACACAGAACTTATCTCGTTTTTGCGTTCGTTTTGCAGTTGATTTTGGATTCTATTTGCAATATATTATGAAAAGAAGTGCACCCATAGCAATTGGCCGCTTCCACTTTTGGTTTTGGTCTTACGACCGTCTGCCGTCAAAGAGTCAGTAGGCTTTGGCGGCTATTTTTTTACTCTTTTACTTTTTTAAGTACGAGAGCAATGTAAGAATCAGTATTGCGACATTTATCGCAAGAGAAAGAATCTCGTAAACTGTCATCTTGCAGCCTCCCATTTTTATTCCGTTTCATTTCTGAAACAGTTGAGCAGGGAAGCGTAACCGCCCGCTAAGGGTGCATTTTGATTATCGGAAACAAAACACAAGTTTCTGACTAATTTCCAGCTTTTATTTTCCTATTCTTCTTAAATCGTTTTGCAGAAGCCGGCTTTCAGGATTTTGTTTCAGCGCGTTTTTTAAGATTTCTGCGGCTTCATCGTATTTTCTCGCATTCACAAGCGGAACAATCTGGTTGTGAACGCCTGCCGCGTGATTTTGAAGGCAAGCATTTTTCGCGCTTTTCAGATAAGAGCTTAAAGGAAGCGAAGCAAGCCCCTCATCGCAAATTTCGGCGGCTTTCAGAAAATTTTCCGCGTTAAAATCCGAGGCAAGTTTTTTAGACCAAAGCGACTCTTCGAGTTTTTCAAGATTTGCCCGGAATTTGGAGTCCGACTGCGCAAAAGAGCTTTTTCTCGCGTTTTGAACATACAAAATTCCATCGTCTGGCGAAAGATTCTGAGCCTCATAAATCGTCTGGCTTTCAAAAATCATCTTGCTGATTTCAGAAACTGTTTTTGATTTTAAATTCGCAGAGCGTTTTTCAAGATTCGCCTTTGCAGCTTCAAATTCTCCGCGGTTGCATTTTTCCGCCGCAGAATTGTAAGCGACATCGTTGTATTGAGACAAAAGATATTCTGTTTTTCCGTAGCGTTCAAAAATTTCGTCAAGAAAATCAAGGCCGGTTTCAGAAGCATTTTTCTTGTCTGCGTAAACCGCAAAATTTCCGGCGACTGTGTCAAAATCTTTTCTTGCGTCGTCTTTTTCTTTTGAGACAAAAGTGTAAGCCGAAGCCGCAAGCGGAACAGATGAGACATAATCATCTTTTTCATTGAAATCCGCGCAGAGATTTTTTGCGACAAGAGTTACAGCGCGCCTTTTTGAAATTTCGTGGCGGTTTGAATAGTAATTTCGAGGAACAGTCGCGTATCTCGTTGAAGATGAATTTGACGGAACAGCTTTTTTTGAGCCGGGATTGAAGCCGTAAGGATTTGTTGTCTCAACATCGATTTTTCTTCCGTCCGAAAGATAAAGCGTAACAAAAGCGTGCCTTGAAGTCTCCTGAACACGCGCGTCAAGACCAAAATCAGAAGCAAGCGCAAGATACAAAAGCGACGATGAAACGCAATTGTAGCTTCCGTTCAAAAGCATTGTGTCAACTTTTGTCTGCTTTAAGGCGTAGCGGCTCAAAACTTTCTCGTACATCAAAGTCAAAATCGCCTCGCCCCGCGCTTCCTCGCCGAGCTTCAAGATTTCTTTTTCCTCGCAATAATTTTTCAAATCTTCATAAACAGAAACCGACTTGCTGAAATTTTCAGATTTTTCATCGCAAAGACCAAAATAAAGAGAAAAGCGGATTATCTGGATTCCGTTCAAGTTTTCCTCTGAAAAAATGTTTCCGTCAGAATCACGGATTACAAAAAGCTCGCTCACCTGCGGAACGAAAACCGCATTTGAAGAAACTGAACTTGAAGGAACCGCGCTTGAAGACGCAGCGGCAAAAACAGCGGCTGAAAAACAAGCAAAAACGAAGGCAAAAATCAGGTTTTTCAGAGCGAACCGCTGGCAGAAAATCAAAAATACCGGCTGAATTTTTTCAAAAAATGAAAAAGTTTTTCTCATAAAATTTCCTCTTAAAATCTAAAAGCACAACAACGAAATGAATTATAAGTTACAAATTGTCATTTATCAAGATATATGAAAACGAAATGATATTTTTAGAAAACAACGGAATGAAATCTTCGTTTTTTATATATTCCGAAACAGGGATTTTTTCTTCCAGCCTTGAATTCGGAAATTACAAACAAAAGCGTCATATTTTTCCCGTAATTGAAACAACGTTTTAAATTCATTAGAATGTCCGAATTATGAAAACAGAACTTATCAAAGATATTCTTACTTCCGCGCCCGACGGACGCACTGTTACTGTCTGCGGATGGGTACGCACAATCCGCGACTCAAAGAATCTCGTTTTTATTCAAGTGAACGACGGTTCTTGCTTTGCTTCAATCCAGCTTACTTTTGACCGCTCTAATCCTTCAAATCCGAATAATTCAGAAAATATTGAGAACGCCCTAAAAAATCTTTCAACAGGAGCGTCTCTTAAAGCAACAGGAAAGCTCATTGAGTCTCCTGCTTCCGGCCAGTCTGTGGAAGTTAATCTTGAAACTCTCATCGTCTTGGGAAAATGTCCTTCAGACTATCCGATTCAGAAAAAAGCCGCGACAATGGAATTCTTGCGTGAGAATGCTCACTTGCGCGCGCGCACAAACACTTTCGGAGCTGTTTTCCGCATGAGAAGCCAGATGGCTTTCGCGCTTCACACTTTCTTTCAGGAGCGCGGTTTCTACTATATAAATACGCCAGAAATCACCTGCTCGGACGCTGAAGGCGCGGGCGAAATGTTCCAGATTACAACACTTTCAATGGAAAAGCTCGCTGAGATTGCCGTTGAAAAAGGCGCGAACGGAATGAAAAAAGAAGACGCGCTTAAGCTCGTGAACTACAACAAGGACTTTTTCGGGAAAAAAGCGAACCTTACAGTTTCAGGACAGCTCGAGGCGGAAACTTTGGCTACAGCGCTCGGCCGTGTCTACACTTTCGGACCGACTTTCCGCGCTGAAAACTCGAACACAACCCGCCACTTGGCAGAATTCTGGATGTGCGAGCCTGAAATGGCTTTCTTCGACCTTGAAGACGACATGGACATTCAGGAAGAATTCATCAAATATCTTTTGAACTGGGCTTTGACAAAATGCACTGCCGACATGGAATTCTTCAACAAGAGAATCCAGCCGGGCGTAATCGACACTTTGCGCCACGTTGTCGAAACTCCGTTCAAGCGCGTTTCATACACTGAGGCTGTAGCCGAACTTGAAAAACATGCTGACGACTTTGAATTCAAGCCTTACTGGGGCTGCGACTTGGCGACCGAGCACGAGCGTTATCTCACAGAAAAAATCTACAAATGCCCGGTTATGGTTTACAACTATCCGAAAGAAATCAAGGCTTTCTACATGAAGGCGAACGACGACGGAAAAACCGTAAAGGCAGTTGACGTTCTTGTTCCAGGACTCGGCGAGATTATCGGCGGCTCAGAGCGCGAAAACGACTACGACAAGCTTTTGGCGAGAATCAAGGAGCTTGGTCTCCGCGAGGAAGATTACGACTGGTACTTGGACTTGCGAAAATTCGGAAGCGTTCCTCATGCCGGATTCGGACTCGGATTCGAGCGTCTCTTGCTTTACGTTACAGGAATGCAGAACATACGCGATGTAATTCCCTTCCCGCGCGCGCCAAAGCTCGCAGATTTCTAAAATTCGATTTCTGCAGAACTTTTTGATGAAAAAACGGGCAATAACGCTACTTACAATAGCGCAAAGCTTATTTCTCAACCTGAAGCTGTTTTTCCAGAACGGACTGTTGAGTTATTCAAGCGCGTGCTCGTTTGACTTGATTTTTTCAGTTATCCCCGTGCTGCTGATGATTGTTCTGATTGCAGTGCGGGTTTTTCATGCCTCGCCAGAACTTCTTTCTTCTATATATAATGCGATTCCGGAAATTCAAAAATATTTTGACACTTCGCGCGTGATTTCAGAATTCCAGAACATAAAATCTTTCAGCACGCTCGAAGCCGTTCTTGTCTTTTTTATCGTCTGGATGGCGCGACGCCTTTTCGCCTCGGTTTTTGCCGCTCTAAGAAACATTTTTCACGACCAGCAAAAAAGACGCGAACTTTTCAATCAGATTCTGGTTTTCGTGTTCGAGATGATTTTTGTCTCAATTGTCGTCTCGTTCATCTTCGCCTATATGTCTGTCAGGACGATTCTGAAAATGCCATTTTTCCAGCGTTTTCCGCAGCTCGACTTTATTTTTTCAAGCAGCATTGACGGCAAAGACCTTTCCTTGATCTCAAACATTCTGCTTTTTGTGATAATCACGCTTGTCTACAAAATCGCAAGCGGAACAAAGCCGAAATTATCGCTGTGCCTGGGAGTCGGTTTTCTCTGCACGGCGAGCTTCTGGATTTTCAGGACGGTTCTTCACTTGTTTATAAACGTGAGCCGCTACAATCTGATTTACGGCGTTCTTGGAAATGTGATTATCCTTTTGATGGACGTTTTCTTTTTCTTTATGTTTTTTCTATTTTTCGCGCAATATATTTTTGTCTGCCAATTTTTTGATGAGCTTCTGCTCGGCGAGCTTTATCTTCTGCCAAAAAAGGAAGAAGCGACATTTGCGGGAAAACTCAAGCGAAAACTTTTTATCAGGCCGGACTTTCTTCTTGCGAATCCGCTTTCACTTGCAAATCTAAAATCCGGGGAAAAACTTTACGAGGACGGAGACAAGGACACTTTCGCGTATTACGTTCTTCAAGGCGCGGTGAAAGTTGCGCGCTCAGAATACGACGAGGAAAAAATCCATCTGCGCGGAGATTTTTTTGGAGAGCTTAACTGCGTGCTTTTCAAGCCGAGAACCTCGACTGCGACTGCCGTAACCGAAAGCAAAGTTGTGAAAATCAGAGGAAAAACTTTCAGATTTCTCGTGAACTCAAACCCGGACGTTGCGCAGAAAGTTCTTCAGGAGCTTAGCGAGTATCTTTCAATGCTCAGCACAAAAACGCCGCCGAAGCAGACTCGTAAAACGGAACAAATTTCAATTTCTTAGATTATTCACAATTTTCGGGATTTCCAGTAAAGTAAAATCAATTTTTAATTAACTGGAGAATCAAAATGAACGTGATTTGCTTGGATATGGAAGGCGTAATCTGCCCGGAGATTTGGATTGAATTTTCAAAAGTCTCAGGAATTCCTGAGCTGAAACGCACAACGCGCGACGAGCCGGACTACGACAAGCTGATGAAATGGCGAATCGGAATCTTGCGCGAGCACAACCTTAAAATCACCGACATTCAGAACGTAATCGCAAAAATCGACCCGCTTCCGGGCGCAAAAGAATTCTTGGACGAGCTTCGCTCTCTTTCACAGACAATCGTTTTAAGCGACACTTTCGAGGAATTCGCCTCTCCGCTCATGAAAAAGCTCGGAATGCCGACTCTTTTCTGCAACTCGCTTGAAATTGACAAGGACGGCTTTATCGTGGCGCACAAAATGCGCTGCGCAAATTCAAAGCTAACGACAGTAAAAGCGTTGCAGTCAATCGGCTATGACACAATCGCTTTCGGCGACAGCTACAACGACCTTGCGATGATTCAGGCAAGCAAGGCAGGATTTCTTTTCCGCACGACAGACAAAATCAGGGCGGACTATCCGAACATTCCTGCGTTCACCGAATACAAGGATTTGCTCGAGACGATAAAAAAGGCTTTGTAAAAATATTTTACATGGGTAAAAATGACAGAAAGGATGCGCGCGGATTTTTTCATGCGGAGCATCCTTTTTTTTGTCCGGTTTCTAAAAAAATCCGTGCGTTCCGTGTTTTGAAAAGTCAGTTTCCAGCCAGAATTTCGATTTCTTCCGCTGTAAGCTCGCGGTATTTTCCGAGAGGAAGAGTCTCGTCGAGCTTCAAGCCGCCCATAGCGACGCGCTTTAGATAAACGACCTCGTTTCCAAGCTGCGCGAACATTCTTTTTACCTGATGAAACTTTCCCTCGTAGATTGTCAGAAGGCAATCGGTCTTTGATGATGAATTAGGAAAACTTTTCTCGGCAAATTCAAGCTCGGATGGCTGGCAGGTGAACTCGCTTTCCTTGTCCTCGCGGTCAATAAAAAACCCTTTCTTGAAAAGCTCCACATATTCCTGCTTTTTTTCAGGAGAAAGAGAATCGCGGAGCGCGACCGCATAAGTCTTTGAAATATGGTTTTTCGGAGAAAGAAGCCTGTGCGTAAGCGCGCCGTCGGAAGTCAGAACAAGAAGCCCCTCTGTGTCGATGTCGAGCCGGCCCATGCAGTGCAGGTCGCGCGCGGAAAAACTGTGCTTCAAAGTGTCGTCAACCAAGTCAAAAACAGTCTCGTGAACGCCGTCCTTGTTCGCGCACACAACGTTCTGGCACTTGTTCATCATAATATAGATGTCGCGCTGCAAAGTGATTTTCTCGCCGTCAACAACAAGCTCGTCAGAATCAATGTCGAGCTTTGCCGATGGGTCTGTAACGATTTTTCCGTTTATAAAGACAATTTGCTCGTGGCAAAGCCGCTTAACATCTTTCCGGCTTCCGAATCCGCGATGTGAAAGAACCTTATCAAGTCGTTCCAAAGTCATTTTTTATCCTATATTATTTTTAAGCAAAAGCAGCCCAACACGAAAGAAATCTTCCACTGCGGCAATCCTAATTTATAATTCTTAATTTAAAATGCTTAATTCAAACTATTCCCGTTCTTCAATAGGAATATATTTTCTCTCAGGAAGCACATTCTTGTATGCAGGCCGATAAATTCGTCCGCCGGCGATTATTTCCTCGATTCTGTGGGCAGACCAGCCAGAAATTCTCGAGACCGCAAAAAGAGGCGTGAAAAGGTCGCGCGGAATGTTCAGCATTGAATAGACAAATCCCGAATACAAATCGACATTCGCGCAGATTTTTTTCTCGTCGCCGTTTTTCTCGTAAAGCACTTCCGGCCCGATTTTCTCAATCAGACGGTAAAGATTGTACTCGTCTTCCAAGCCCTTCTCTTTCGCAAGCTTTGCGGCCCTGTCGCGGAGAATCGAAGCGCGCGGATCGTTAATCGTGTAGACAGCGTGCCCAAGTCCGTAAATCAGGCCAGTTCCGTTGAATGCCTCTTTTCTGACAATCTTTCTAAGATACTCGCGCACCTGAGTCTCGCTCGTCCAGTCTGTAAGATGCTCCTTGATGTCGTCCATCATCTCCATGACCTGAATGTTCGCGCCGCCGTGCCTGTATCCTTTAAGAGAGCCGACCGCAGCGCCGATTGCAGAGTAAGTGTCGGTATCGGCAGAAGAGACAACGTGGACAGTCAAAGAAGAGTTGTTTCCGCCGCCGTGCTCAGCGTGAAGAATCAAAGCCAAGTCAAGAAGCTTCGCTTCATCGTCTGTAAAAGCCTTGTTGTTCCGGATAAGGCGGAGAATATTTTCCGCAGTTGAAAGCTCCGGAAGCGGATTATGGATATACATCGATTTTCCGTCGTAATAGCGTCTTTTTGCCTGATAAGCATAAGCCACAAGCGTTCCAAAACGGCTTATAAGCTCAATGCTCTGACGCAAAATGTTTGAAATTGAGCGGTCCTCAGGATTTTTATCATAAGAATACGAGGCAAGAACTCCACGCGCAAGCTTGTTCATAATGTTTGAAGAAGGCGCTTTCATAATCATATCTTCAGTGAAGTTTGGAGGAAGCGCGCGAAGCTCGCCCAAGTAAGCCTTGAAATGCTCCAGCTCTGTTTCTGTAGGAAGCTCGCCGAAAAGCAGAAGATAAGCGACCTGCTCGTAGCCGAATGTGTTGTGCGCTTCGGTGTCTTTTATCAAGTCTTCAACGTTGTATCCGCGGTAGAGAAGTTTGCCTGGAATGGCAATTTTCTTGCCGTCTTTTACTTCATATCCAACAACATCGCCAATGCTTGTAAGCCCCACAAGAACACCAGTGCCGTTTGCGTTGCGAAGTCCGCGCTTTACATCGTATTTTGCGTAAAGGCTTTTATCAATTGGATCATTTCGCTCGGCTAAAACAGAAAGTCGGCCGATAAACACATTTTCGTTATCAGTCATAAGGGCACCTCCACAAGATTTATGCAATTTTTTGGATATTTTATGCATAAATATGCAATCACTTTTAAGATATTCTAATAATTATACAAAAATCAGTTTTGCTATGCAATAATCCGCAGTTTTCAATGCAAAAGCAATAGGGATAGCAGCCACGCCGAAGGCGTTGCGGAGCGAAGCGCAGCAATGAAATGGCGGATAGCCCGACGGCGAAGCCGGATTGCCCTAAAAAATCAGAATTTCTCTTCTATTTTCAACACTTTAAAAAAGTGATAAACTTTCTTCTATTCAAAAATCAGAAAGACAAAACGCAACCTTGAAAAGGTTTCTTTTTTTCTTTCAAACTTTTTTTCTTCCAAAATCACAAATCTGCGTTCAAATTTTGCGGATAAAACGAGGTCAGAAAATGTATCCATTTCAGAACATCGAGCCAAAATGGCAAAAATACTGGGACGAGCACAAAACGTTCAAGGCGGTCGAGGACGAGTCTTTTCCAAAAGAGAAGCGCCGCTACGTTCTCGATATGTTCCCTTACCCGAGCGGAGCGGGACTTCACGTAGGACACCCGGAAGGCTACACAGCCACGGACATTTACTCGCGCTTCTTGCGAATGAACGGCTACAACGTTCTTCATCCGATGGGATACGACGCGTTCGGCTTGCCGGCTGAAAACTACGCGATAAA
>DHKO01000025.1 GCA_002404895.1 Treponema sp. UBA4692
AGCTTTCATTGCTGCGTTTTCAGCCTGATTTTTAAGAAGAAATTTGGTGTTGTTCCATTAAAAGGAGATTTTTCTTCAATGAATGTGCGGATAGATTCCCTGCTGGAGGATTTTGGATTACAGAACAGAATTTTTTCAGGCGATTTTGAGAAACTGATCGCGCCGGTTGATTTTGAATCGGTGAATAAGCGGCTGGAAGAAGTTAGAGAAAGTTCTTCGTTTGTGGAATGGATAAAATCGAAGAAATAAAGTGCAGGAGGAAAACTGAAAAGGTAATTTATTTTTGACATTTTGCGTTATGCAACTGTTTGTTCTTTGACATTTCTATTTTTATGCTTTTGTGAATTGTGGAAAAAAATCTTTTTCTATGTTATATTTTTAGAAACAGGAGGTGCGTATGGCAGCTTTAAAACCAGTTCAGCCTTCAGTTTGTGATGATTCTAGGATTTGGAAAAAAATATGCAGGGCAGTGATGTCTAAGCCTGATCCTAAAAAAGTCGAAGAATTGGAGAAGTTGGCTGAAAAATTCAAGAAGGTCATCAAAAAATGATTGATTTGCTTTCTGCTGATTTTTCAGATTATGTGAAAGTGGAAAAACTGTCTGAACAAAATATTCCGGACAGTTTTTCTGCCTCAATTCAAGAATATTCTGATTACTTGCTGAATAGAGCTTTAAAATCACAAGAGTCTATGATTGCGAACACTTATTTGTTGACAGAAAGTGATTCTGGAAAAGTAATGGCATTCATTTCCTTTGTATGCGATTCTGTCTCATTTACCGTTGATGAAAAATCTGATGTATCTCTTTCTGATTTCCCTTTTTCAAATTTTCCGGCTCTAAAAGTTGCCCAGCTTGCTGTTTCTGTTGAATTCAAGGAAAAATACAGAAATATCGGTTCTTTTCTGTTGAACTTTGCTAGAATTCAGGCTTTTATGCTAAATGAATTTACAGCCTGCCGTTTTCTGACAGTTGATGCAGATATAGAAAATAATCCGAGCGTAATAGAGTTTTATAAGAAAAACGGATTTCAAAGATTATCAGATAAAAAATATACAAAGAAAACAAAGATTTGCTGTATGTACAAAGACATTTTGAGTTAATAGTATTTTACAGTAAATTTTTCTGAAAATCCCCAAAGCATAAAAATAGAATGTTTTTGTGCTCTGGGGATTTTTTTGTCCCCAGTGAAATATGTATTTTGGAGAAAAAATATGGTAACAGATGGCGGTGAAGATTTTGATTTGACTGATGATTCAAAAATCTTGCGGATAGATTCTCCGCAGGAAAATTTGAGCGGACCGTACAATGTGATTTACAAAGATTTGAATGAACGATGGGCAATTGTAACTATTAAATGGGATAAAAAGCCTTGCTTGGGAATCCGCTGGTTCTGGGACGTAACTGGAATGCCAAACGGACACGGATATTCAACTTGGTTCGTGATTCCTGATGAGATTGCATTTTCAATTTTGAACGGGCTTCCTATAAAGCCTGCAATGAAACTGAAAGTTCAGGATTTTCTTGCGGGTAAAATCAAAGGAAACGATTTGAAAGAAAAGTGAAAAAAAATAGAAAATTACTAAATCTGACAACAATAAATTTGGAGGAGAAAATTATGAAACCATTGGAATTTGCTAAGAAATTGAAAGAAGAAATTATAAAATGTTCTTCAAAACAACGTTTGGATTTTATCGTTCAAAATTTGAAAGATAAAAAGTTATCAGAAAGCCAAATAGAATTTCTTTTTAATTATTGCCATTCAGCAGGGTATGATGAAAAAACTGGTAATTTTATGCTCACAGAATCTGATAATAGTGAATTTTTGAAATATGTGAATTATGTTTTTGAGAGGTTGAGAAATGGAAAATCAAACTAGTTATCAATTTTTGTTTGATGGAATCACATCGGTTATGGCAATTGTCGCTTTTATATTTAGCTTAATCTCATTTTTAAGAAGCAATGCTTATACAAAGGCACAAGTTGAAATTTCAATAAGAAATATGATTTCCGATGCTAAAGAAAAGTTTTATGAATTTTCAAATAATTCAGAAGGTGATAAAAATTCAATACTTTCTAGTGTCTTTGAAGATTATCTCAATGCTTATGATGAAGCTTGTGCAAAATATATTGACAATAAAATTGATAAAGTTCGATTTAAGAAAATGTATTTTGACGAAATAAAAAATCTTGTTGAATGCAAGGATGGAAAAGAAAAAATTGATACGGATACAACAAGGTTTCGTGCAATTAGAAAAGTCTATAACGAATGGAACAATTTGGAAAAATGAAAAAAAATAGTAATGAGATTCCAAAAATAATTCATTACTGCTGGTTCGGAAAAAATTCTTTGCCGGAACTTGCTGTAAAATGCATTGCTTCTTGGAAAAAGTATCTTCCCGACTATGAAATAAAGGAATGGAATGAAGAAAACTATGATGTCAGAAAAATTCCATATATCGCACAGGCTTATAATGCGAAGAAGTACGCTTTTGTGAGTGATTATGCACGCTTTGATATTTTGTATCAGTATGGCGGATTATATTTTGACACAGATGTAGAAGTAATAAAGCCGTTGAATGAAATTTTAAAACGCGGAGCGTTTGCTGGCGTTGAGAGGGCTGGCTCTCTCAACGCCGGACTTGGCCTTGCAAGTCCGGCGGCGAGTTCTATCTATAAAGAAATTCTTGATTCGTACAAAAATAGTTCTTTTATAAAAGATGACGACTCAATGGATTTGACAACTGTTGTAACCCGTGTTTCTGATATTTTCAGAAAGCATGGATTCACAGACAAAAATGAAATTCAAGAAGTTGATGGAATTATAATTTATCCAACAGAATATTTTTGTCCAAAAGATATTGAAACAGGGAAACTGACTGTTACTAAAAATACAGTTTCAATTCATTGGTTTGATGGAAGCTGGGTATCCGGCAAGAGAATAATAAAAATAAAACAGTTTACAAAACGGCTATTAGGCAAAAATCTTACAGAATTAGTAAAAACTATAATCTTGAATAAAAGAGGAATTCATGACAATCAGTAGTTTCAAAAAAAACAGAAGTATTGATTTTCTCCTGTTATTAACGCTCTTTTGTTTTTTGTGGATTTTGTTTGCTTTTAACACAGAAAATCCGGACAGGGAAAATTACGTAACTTTTTACAAAACATTAAAAAAAATCAGCTATTGGTCTGGGCTTGAGCCTGGTTTTGTGCTATTTATAAAAATTTGTCACAAATTAAACTTTTCTTATCAGAATTTCCTTACACTTTATTCATTTTTAGGACTGTCTTTTTTATTTAATTTTATACTTAGATATTCAAAAAAGCCTGTTACTGTCGCAACGCTTTTTGTTTTATATCCGTATTTTTTTCAGATTGTTCAAATAAGATTCTTTTTTGCGTCTTGTATTTCAATCTGGGGCTTTCATTTTCTGATTGATAAGAAAAAATGGCATAATTTAAAATTCATTTTTACAATTTTATGTGCCTGCCTGTTTCATATCAGCTCTCTTATGTATTTTTTATTCTTATTAGGAAATTTTGAATACAGAAAAATCTTAAAAGGTATAGTTTTTATTGTTATTTCGATAATTCTTGTTGAATTCGTCGGTTTCTCCATTATGAAAAAGTTTATTCCTAAATTAAGCCATTACCTTGAGGAGGGTATTGGAGGAACGCGTTTTGCAACAAAATTCTTTTTTATTTTTTACTATTTCATAAAAATTCACATCTCTATGTTTCTAAAGAAAAGAATTCCAAAAAAAAATAATTTTTCTGACTTTTCAATAAAAGCGAGCCTTATATCAGTTTGCTTTTTCCCATTAATTTGTCAGTCAATGGATTTTCAGCGGCTAGAACAAACTTCAATAATACTTTTCTATATCCTTGCCATAAATCAGTTTTCTTATCGAAAAAATGTTTATAAAAGGAATAGTAATTTTCATCTTGCAGAGTATTACGCTACTATCTTTTACTTGTTTATCACCATTTTTATCTTGGAATTTGCTTTTTCATTTGAGCAGGTTCGTCAAATATTTTTAAATAATAATTTTTGGAGTGTGATTTTATGAAGATAATGATGTTTTTGGAACATAAATTTTTTAAAGATGAAAATGGAAAATTGTATTCTGAAAAAGTGATTACAGATGAAATACTCGAGCGATATACATCAGTGTTTGGAAATGTAACGATTTGCGCAAGAGGCTTGACCGAAAAACCGATTAACGGAATTCTACTGGAAAATCCAAGAGTTGATTTTTATCCGCTTCCAAATTTCAGTTTCAAGAAAATTTTCCAAAATTTTCTTTTTTTTAAACAAAAAATAAAAAAAACTGCTAGGCAATACGACGGCTTTATAATACGCGCCCCAAGTTCAATTTCTTTGCTTGCTTATTCAGCAGTAAAGCGAATTTATAAGCCTGTAATGGTCGAGCTTGTTATAGATCCGATTCATTTTTTCTATGAACAAAAAAAATTATTCTATAGAATTTTGAGAAGCGTTATCGTAAAACATACGCAATCAATGTGCAAAAAAGCCAATGCAGTTTTGTATGTAACAAAGTTCTCTCTTGAAAAGAGATATAAATCAAAAAGTATGCTGAGTAAAGAGTCTGATACACATTTTCATGTTGCTTGCTCTGATGTTATTTTGAAAAAAGATAATTATTTCTCAGAAATAAAAAAACATAATCCCGGCGAACCGTTTCTTATATGCCATACAGGCTGGATGATAGGATATAACAAAGGTCACAAAACAGTTATTAATATTGCAAAAAAGATGAATGAAAACGGAATGGACACAAGAGTTTATTTTATTGGCGATGGCGAAAAAAAACGAGAATTTGAGCAGTACGCAGAAATTTCAGGAATTAAAGACAAGGTTGTTTTCTGCGGAAAATTAAACAGTTCTGAAGAAATGAATTCTGTAATGCGAAATTGCCATTTTTTTTTGTTTCCAAGCATAAATGAAGGTTTGCCGAGAGCTTTATTGGAGGCTATGGCAAATTCGTTGCCGTGTTCCGCATATGATACGGATGGAATTCCAGAGCTTCTTAAAAAAAAATATTTGGCAGAAATTGGTGATGAAGAAACGCTGTTTAAAATCGCTGAAAACTTTTATAAAAATGAAGAAAATCGTATAGATTGTGCCAGCGAATGCTATCAAAAAGCATTGGAATACAGTTTTGAAGAATTAAACAAAAAACGAAGCAAATTTTATAAGAATTTTTTAAGACTAGTAATAAAATCATCAGAATAAAAGGAAGTTAAAAGATGAATGTTTCCGCCGTAATCATAACCTTCAATCCAAACATAAATGATTTGCAAAAACTTTTGCAAAGTCTTGAGCCACAAGTAGAGAAAATAATAATCGTGGATAACGGCTCTGGAAATACAGATTGTTTTTCGTTGTTTAAAAATGTTGAACTTATAAAGCTTGGCGAAAATAAGGGAATTGCAGAAGCGACTAATATCGGATTAAAACGTGCAATAGAGATTAAAGCGGATTTTGCAATTTTAAGTGATCAGGATTCTGTTTATCCTAGTGATTATATTGAGAATTTTTTGAAATTACGGAAGTTTTATTATGAAAAAAATATTGCTGTTTATGCACCTGTTTTTTATGATAAAGTTTCAAAGTCGATAAAACCTATTTATGTAAAAAAATTTGGATTTATACAAAAACAATCTCAAAAAAATAAGGAACAATTTGTTTATCAAGCCATTGCTTCTGGTATGATAATTAATATTTCCGCATTGCAGACTGTTGGTTTTATGAATGAAAATTTATTTATCGATTGTGTAGATTTTGAATGGTGCTGGAAAATTCAATATTGTAGATATAAAATTCTATCTTCAAAAAGTTTAAAATTAATACATTCTCTTGGCGACAAAAATAGCAAAATTTTGCACAGAAATATTTCAGTCCATTCGCTTCAAAGATATTTTTACATCACAAGAAACACAGCATATCTTAGTTGCCATTGTCCTTACATAGCTTTAACTGTAAAAATTCAACTTTTTTTTAAGGCTGTTATTTACGTGATTGGATATTCAGCTTTATCAAAAGAACATCTATATACATTTAAGATTTTAATAAGAGGTTTTTTATATGGAATTAAATCAAAATTAGGAAAAGAAGAAATCTGTAGTAAAAAAACACATTAGTCAAAACTGAAATCTTAATTTATTCCACTGGAATAATAATTTATTTCTTTACCTTACGAAATTATTCCTTTACTATAATCTGCTAACGTTGTGGCATAAAAAATTATCCTTGTATGAAAAATGTTTTTCATGCTAGAATAAACGCTTAAAAAAGCAGATGAATCCTGCATTGCGCTATTTGCAAGGCTCATCTGCCGCAGTTTTACAAGAACGGCTTCGGCTTAGCCTTCTGAATCTTCGCCGCTGTCCTTCTTGCTTTGAGTTTTGGAAGAGACTTTCTTGTAGGAAGTTGATTTTAGCTTAGACTTGATTTTTACATCAGGTCTGAACAAAACTTTTGCCTGCAAGATGTCTTTTTCAGACACATCTTTTTCCAGCGTCTCTCCTTTTGTGTCGAATCCCAGCCTGAAAATTCCAAGCCGCTCTAGCTTAACGGTTTCGCCTTCCATCAGATGACGCGGCAAAAGCTCCATCAAGCAGCCAAGAACAGCCCGAATATCAGAAATGTTTACAGAACACGCGAAAGAAATCTCGCTCGCAAGATTGTCCTCTGTCACCATTCTGCCCCACACCGGCTGAGGATAGAACATCTTCTGAGTTCTGTCCTGCGGATTCGCACGTTCAACAACTGAATATTCCATAACCTGTAGATCTCCTTGAAATTTATCACAGTATGTCCGCCTCTAGAAAACGGCTCCGCAAGACTTGCGGCAAAAGAGCAGCGCGCACTGTTCTTTTTCACTGAATGCAATATAGCACGGAAAAACATTTAAATCAACTTTTAACCTTAATATTTGTGAAAATTTCACTAATTTTAATATTATTTATTGACTATAACACAATAAAATTGTATTTTTATAAAACATAAGGGCGGAGAGGGAAGGAATTTGATATGCTTGTTGAATTTTCATGCGCAAATGTTCGCTCTATAAAAGAACCTGTCCGTTTCACGATGGAATCAGAAAAAGACCGCTCGCTAAAATCAAATCTTATCTATGACGAAAATTTCGGAACAAATTATCTCCGGTTCGCGGAGATTCTAGGCGAGAACGGCTCTGGAAAAACCAGTTTTCTTGTCGCCCTTTCTCTTCTGCATGACCTTATCATGACAAATGCCGCTATGCTCCATGGGCAGCCTTTAATACGCATTCCCCATAAGCTTGCGCAGAATCTTCCTACGGCTTTTTTGATTACTTTTGTGCAGAACGGAGTCCGGTTCAAATATTCCCTGGAATATGACAACAATGCGATTCTCAGCGAAAGCCTTTATTACTGGCCGGGAAACCGAATCTCGCTTATATTCAAGCGCCGCAAGGAGAATTATGAGATTTCAAACAATTTTCCGAAGCTGGTTCAAGCCGCAAAAGACAAGATTGACTACAACAAGCTGCTTCTGGTAATAGGCTCGCAAGACACACCTTATATTGAGCTTAAGAATGCAATATCGTTTTTCACGAGGGATTTGGTAATTTACTCGCCCGGGCCGAACAACTGGCTTAATTATTCAGCAGGTCAGATTGCGAACAATCCTGCTGTCTATAAAAAGGTTCTTGATTTTCTACGTTCGCTTGGAATAAATGTGGCTGGAATCAATGCGAGGCTTGAGCAGCGTCCTCTTATGCCAAGCGAGGTTCCTTTTGAACTTGGCGAGCAGTTCAGGCAAATGGCCATGAGCCAAGTAGCCGTAATTCCGCATATCGAGCTTGACTATGGAGATTTTTGTGTTGACTACAACGAGGAATCGGCAGGAATCCAGTCTCTCTTGCAGTTCTTGTGTCCTCTTTTTGATATTTTTGAGAACAGCAAAGTTTTTTTGTGCGACGAGATTGAAAGCCATCTGCATCCTAGCGCAGTGCGGCAAATTATAAAGCTCTTCAACTCGAACCAGAATTCAAAGGCGCAGATAATTCTAACGACCCACGACATCGACCTTTTGGACATAGACATTTTGCGCCGCGACCAAATCTGGTTTTCCGCAATGAACACAGAAGAGCGCAGCTCAAATATTTTCAGGCTTTCCGGCCTTAAAGGCGTGCGCAAGGACGACAACTTAAAGAAAAATTATCTTGAAGGCAAATACAAAAGAATGTGGGCGGAACAGAACAAAAAATAGCGGGAAGGAAACGGACAGACGCTCTTTTTTAGAGTTCAGCCGGCAAGAGATTTTCTTTCTGCAGATATGCCCACACAGTATTTTTCTCTTCTCCGCTCCCCGCTCTTTTTCAATAATCCTTCGTCAAAAAACATCTTTTATTTATTTTCAAAACCTATTGACTTAGTAGATAATAATAACTAAGATACATTCATTACCTATCACAGCAATAGGAATATTACAAATCAAAACAGGAGGACATGATGAAATACTACTTTGAAAAGTTAGTTCGCGAAAACTTTAGAAACGGAGTCATGCGCTGCTGTTGTCTTTTCGCTTAGGCTGAAAATTTTCTGTTTTCGGCAAAATCAGTTAAATCAAAATTCAAATTCTCAAAAAAATAAAATCAGGGTTGCCAAAAGAGTTGTTGTCATTCTGAAAAGCAGACAGGCAGAAACTTTTTAACTTAAAAATGACGTATTGTCGGGCAGCCCATAGCATAAGGAGCATTTTATGTCAGAAAATATTCTTTTCAAGAAATATACAACTCAGGATTATGTGAAATTTGCAGAGCAGACTGCAAACTGGATTAAGATAACTGGAAAACACGGCAAAATTGGAAAACTTTGGCTTCAAAGCCCGGACTCAAAGGAAAACTTTGACGATTATCCAATGCTTACTCCAAAGTCAATTTATGGCGGTTCGGCTGGTGTAGGTCTTTTTTATCTTCGTTTGTATCAGATTACAAAAAATGCGGAATATTTGGATGAGGCAGAGTCTGCCGCAAAGGAAATCATTGCTACTTACGAGGGCAAGGCTTTTTATGAGCGCACGCTGAACCTTAAGGCAACGGAAGATAAGCTTGTCCATGTAAAAAATATGCCGGGCTGGATAGCGGGATTCAACAACGGACCGACAGGTCAGGCTTATTTTATTCTGAAGCTTTACGAAATCACAAAAGATGAAGCCTACATCAGTTTTGCAAGAAAAGTTGCGGATGATGTGATTTCTGTGGCAAAGACTAAAGATGACGGAATCTACTGGAGCGAGCAGCTGGACTACTGCGGCGACGGAAGCTACATTCCGTATTTTGCAGAGCTTTACCGCGCCACAAAGGACGAAAAATATGCTGACGCGGCTCGGAAGTTTGGAAATTATCTTCTTACAAAAGGAAAGCCTGCCCCGAACGGCGGAACTTACTGGAATGTTGTAGACCTTACAATTATCGACTTTCCAAAAGATGTGTTTTGGGTGAATCTTGCGCATGGAACTAGCGGCGTGGGTTTTGTCTTTGCGCTTATCTACAATCTTACAAAAGAGGAAAAATTCCTGAACGCGGCAAAAGAGGCTGCAAAGTATATTCAGGGAATCGCGGTTGGAGATGAAAATGCGGTTCTTGTGCCTTATCTTGACAGCCTTGAGCGCGGCCCTTCAACAGAATTTTATTATCTGAGCCAGTGCCACGGGCCTGCAGGAACTTCGCTTTTGTTCCACGCGCTTTACGGCATCACAGGCGAAAAAGAATATTTTGACTGGGTTCTAAAGCTTAGCCGCGGAATCATAAAGGCAGGCGCGCCTGAAAACTTTAGCCGCGGATACTGGCAGAGCCAGGCTTTGTGCTGCGGAACTCCGGGACTGTTGGAGCATTTTGTTTCTGTCTACAAGCTTACAGGCGACAAAGAATTCCTTGAATACGCTGAGCGCACTGCAAAAACTGTTGTGGGCCAGTCGTTTGTGGAAGACGCGGACGGCGACATTTACCACCAAAAGAACGCAAGAAGATGGAGCGGGGCTTGGTGGCGCACAATCCCGACAGATGTTCACAGCTACACAGGACTTTACATCGGAACAGCTGGAAACGCATGGACACTGCTTTCTCTGGCTGCGGCACAGAACGGCGAAAAACTGATTGAAACCGTGGAATACGATTTCTTTAAATAATTCTTCCGGGGGTTTTAGGGGCGCTCCCCTAGGAGAGGGTTTCGACATCCTGTCGAAATGAGAAGCTGCCGCTTCTCAGACAAAAAACACTTTACACTGCCATCCGTGGCAGTGTGCTTTCATAATAACAGGGCAGACGCCCCTTTAAAAAAAGAGGGAAAAAAATGGCAAAACTTTATGATTCAATCACAGAACTTGTTGGAGACACTCCGCTGGTGCGCCTTCACCGTTACGAAAAACTTGTTGGCGCGAAAGGCAACATTCTTGGAAAATTTGAATATTTCAATCCGTCCGGAAGCGTAAAGGACCGCGCGGCTCTGAACATCATAGAAGAGGCGGAAAAGCGTGGAGACATAAAGCCCGGAATGACGCTTGTTGACTACACGAGCGGAAACACAGGAATCGGCGAGGCGACTTTTGCGAACGCTAAGGGCTACAAATTTGTTGCCGTTATTCAGCCTGGAGTTTCCGTTGAACGCTCGCAGATTCTAAAGGCGCTTGGCGCGACACTCTTGCAGGTTACTGATGTTCCGGGATTTCCTGAGCTTCTTAAAAACGGACTTTCAATGGCAGGACTAGACCGCGTCTTCAAGGATTTTGCGCGCTCAAAAGGCTGGTATTATTTGAACCAGTGCTCGGACATTAACAATTCGCTTGCGCACGTAAAGACAACCGGACCTGAAATCTGGGAGGCGACAGGCGGAAAAGTTGACTATGTTGTGCAGCTTGTTGGAACAGGCGGAACTCTTTCAGGCCTTGCAAAATATTTCCGCGAGAAAAACCCGGATGTGAAGATTATCGGCGCGCAGCCGGCGGAGCAGTCAAAAAAGAATCCGGCTTTCCCGGAGCGCAACACGATTGACGGCGTTCTGAACTTTGACGGTGTGCCGGACGAAAATTATCCGCCGCTTTTCAAGAGCTTCAACACAAAATACGACGAATGTTTTGACGTTGTCGCCGAGGATGCTTACGAAACCGGGCGGAAACTCGTCAGCCAGGAAGGATTTTTTGTCGGCCAGTCAGCCGGGGCGGCTCTTTGGACGGCAACCCAGATTGCAAAACGTCCAGAGGCGGCCGGAAAAAATATTGTGGTGATTCTTGCGGACAACGCATTCAAGTATCTTTCCACAAATATGTATAAATAGCCGGTGGTTGCCGGGATTTTCGTGGCTGCGCTTACACTTCTTTCTATATCGCCACATAAATCCCTAACCCATGGAGGAAGGCTTATGAAAAATTCAATAAAAAGGTTTCTGCCTCTTGCCGGAGCTGTTTTTGCATTGGCTTTGCAGCTGCTTATAAAAGACAGCCGCCGCCATCCAGCTTCTTTGCATCCTTATTACGCAAACCTGCTTATAGTTTTTGCAGTTCTGGCGATGGCGGCTTTTGTTTTATCATTTTTCTTGAAAAAGTCAAAATTGTTTCTTGAACAAAACGGGCCTGTAATCGCCGGAAGTTTTGCCCTGCTTTCTTTGCTGAATATTTTAACGGCAAAGACTGCAACGCTTCCTGTAATGCTTTTTCCAAGTTTTGACAATGTTTTGTCTGTCTTTGTGGAATCGCGCGCTTTGATGGCAAGGTGCGTTCTTCATTCTGTAAAGCTTTTGTTCACCGGAATTTTCTGGGGCGTTTTTGCGGGATTTCTTACAGGTGTCGGACTTGGATTTTCAAGGATTTTCAATTACTGGGTGAATCCGTTAATCAAGATAATCGGGCCGATTCCTGCGACAGCATGGATTCCGATTTCCCTTGTCGTTTTTCCGGGAACTTTTGGGGCGAGCGTTTTTATAATCGCGCTTTCTGTGTGGTTTCCAGTTCTGCTTTTGACAAGCTCAGGAATCCAGAATGTTCCGAATGCGTATTTTGAAGTCGGAAAAACTTTGGGAGCCGGAAAATTCTACCAGATTTTCAGGATTGCGATTCCGGCGGCGCTTCCTAATATTTTTCAGGGGCTTTTCTTTGGAATCTGCTCCTCGTTCATCGCGCTCATGACGGCGGAAATGTTCGGGGCAAAGGCTGGAATCGGCTGGTTCATAAACATGGAAAAAGAGCTTGCGGAATTCAAAGGCGTTTACGCCGGCCTTATTCTGATTGCGGTTTTCTGCTCGGTGATTCTAAAAATCTTGTTCATAATCCGGGACAAGGCTTTAAGATGGCAGAAAGGGCTTGTTAAGTGGTAGTAATCCTGGAGATTTTATGGAAGGCGAAGTAAAAATTCTTAACGCTTCAAAAGTTTTTTCAGGCTCGGGCAATTCCTCAAAGGAATCTGTGACTGCGCTGGACGAAGTCGATTTTGAAATTCCTGCTGGAAGTTTTGTGACTTTAATCGGTCCTTCCGGCTGCGGAAAAACAACTTTGCTCCGCTGCATTGCAGGCCTGGAGACTCTTACAGAAGGAAAAATCCTTGTTGACGGAAAAACTGTTTCAAAGCCTGGAAGCGACAGGGGATTTGCGTTTCAGCAGGCAAATCTTTTTCCGTGGCTCACAATCCGCGAGAACATCAGTTTCGGGCTGAAAGCAAGAAAGATTTTCAAGGCGAACAAAAGTTCTGTGGACGAATTTATAAATCTTGTTGGCTTGAACGGCTTTGAGAATTCGTTTCCGCACCAGATTTCAGGCGGAATGAACCAAAGGGCAAGCCTTGCGCGCGCTCTTGTAGGCCATCCGAAAATTCTTCTTTTGGACGAGCCGCTCGGAGCTTTGGACGCATTCACAAGAATGACAATGCAGGACGAAATCTTGCGCATAAAGAAAGAGCACAACATGACAATGATTATGGTGACGCACGATGTGGACGAGGCGGTCTACATGAGCGACTACGTTGTTGTTATGACGGCGCGCCCGGCGAAAGTCCAGAAAATCATAAAGATTGAGCTTAGCCAGCCGCGCGTAAGAAAGCAGGACGTTTTTGTGAACTACAGAAACCAGATTCTTGAAATATTGAACTACGCAGGAAAACTTCCTGAGCTAGAATTTACATTATAGAAAAAAGTGTCATTCCGAACTCGAACACTTTAGTGTTCGCTTTGATTCGGAATCTATATTAAATATCTAATACAGATGCTGAAATAAATTCAGCATGACAATCAAAAGGAGAAAAAAATGAAAAAAATCACTTATACTATATCATCAGTTTTGGTGGCGGCTTCGCTAGTATTCGGGCTTGCCTCGTGCAAAAAAGAAGCGCCTGTAACAGTAATCGGCTACAGAACAGGAAGCCTTTGCGCGATTCCGATTCATATTGCGGTCTTAAACGGACTTTTTGAAAAGGAATTTTCGGCAATCGGACAGAAAGTTGAGACTCTTCATCAGTTAGGATTCAGCGGAACAACTGCGGAGCTTGTAGGAGCCGGAAAAGTCCACGGCGGATTTGAGCTTATCGCGTCTAATCTTCAGGCAATGGAGAACGGTCTTCCAATCGTCTTTGCGACAGGCGTCCATACAGGCTGCACGCGCTATTTTGTCCGCCAGGATTCAGGAATCAACAGCCCTGCGGATTTGCGCGGAAAGAAAATCGGTGTTCTTAATCTTACAGACTCTTCTGTAATCAACTTAAAAAGAAAGCTCGGCGACTATGGCATTAAAGTTTCGCTTGCAGATTCGGAGGTTGAATTTACAGCCTACGAGATGAGCGCGCTCGGTCTTGCGCTAAAGAACGAGCAGGTTGACGCAATTGCGCTCCACGAGCCGATGGCTTCAAAAGTGGCAAACGAATTCGGCTTCAAGCAGATTCTTGACACAGGAACAGACGAAAAGTTCAAGGACGAATACTGCTGCCAGATTTTTGTTACAGAAGATTTCCTTGAAAAAAATCCAGAGGGTGTAAAAGCGTTTATCCGCGCAATCCAGAAGGCTTCGGCCTATGTTCAGGCAGTTCCAGAGGAAGCGGCGAGAATCCAGCTTGAAAACAATTTTACTTCGGGAACAGTTGAAGGCAACGTGAAAATCCTAAAAACTCTGAGCTACACTTCTTCGTATGAAAAAGGCAAGCAGACATTTGTGAACGCCGTCCATGAGCTAAAGGAACTTGGCGTTCTAAAGCCGACAACCGATGTTGAAGCGTTCATAAAACGCGGCTATGTAGACTTGAAAGGAATTCCTGAAGGATTTATCTACAATCCTGAGACAAAAGAATTTAGCGAGATTTCAGCAAAATAATCCAAAAATAAAAGGAAGCATACCTAAGAGCTGAATGAAGCCTAGCTAAGAGGCGAAGGAAGTATTCCTAAGACCTGAAGGAAGTATACCTTTGGCTCTTAGGAAGTATTACTTCGGGAGTTAGGAAGTATACCTTTAGCTCTTAGGAAGTATTCCTTTAAAATAAATCATAAGAGAACGTCTTCTCCCTGCCCTGTTTTTCAGTTTCTCGAATAAAAAGCATTTTTCATTGAATTATCAGAATTCTACCTTATAATAAAATTCATAATCGAGGTGAAATATGAAAAAATGCCTGTCTATCGCTTTACTTGCGCTAGCGTTTTCCGCGCCGATTTTCTGCGGAACATCTAAAATAAAATCTTCTTCCGCAAAAACGGTAAATTCACAAAGCTCTGTTTCAGCAGGAAAAACAAAAAAAAGTCAGGCAGACACAAAACAAAACGCCAGCAAAACAAAATCCGGCACGGCAAGCTCCAAGTCAAAAGGAAAAAGCCTTGCCCCGCTAGACACGGCAAGAAATGTTGACTACATGAGCGACTTTGAAAAAGATGTAATCTTCGAAATGAACAAGGCGAGAGCCGATCCAAAGCAGTTTGCCGATTTATATCTCGTTCCCCGGCTCGAAAGATTCGACGGAAAACTATATATCGAAAAAAGAACGGACTCAGGAAATTCACAAGGCAGAATGATTCTCACACGTGAGGGAGCGGCGGCTGTAAAGGAATGTATAGAATTTATGTACAAGCAAACACCGCGTTCTCCGCTCAAGCCGTCTAAAGGCCTTACGAAGACTGCAAAAGAGCATGCGGAAAGTCAGGTTCTCACCTATGAAACTTGCCACACTAGAGCTGACGGCACAAGTCCGTTTGAGAACATGAGAAAATATGGCTCGTTTATGGCGGCTGGCGAAAATATAGCTTACGGAATAAGCTCAGCAAGAGGCACTGTAATACAGCTTTTGATTGACGACGGAGTTTCCTCGCGCGGACACAGAACAAACATCATGGACAAAAATTTCAACTACGCCGGCGCAGGATTTGCCGAGTCCAAAGAGACAAAAAGAACAGAATGTGTAATCGATTACGCGCAAAACTATGAGGAAAAATCTCAGTAATTGTCCCACTTGAAATCGTCGAAATCCTGAATCTGAATCTCGCGGCGGTTTCTGAAATATTTTTCCATTTTGCGGATTGTAAGCGGAATTTTGTTTTTGTAGTTCGGATTTAAATAAAAATACGCGCTGTAAAGATTTTTCGTCATTTTTTCTTCCGCGCTTTTGTCATCAATGAAGATAATTCCTGCGAGATTTTTTGAGACATCGCTTACCTTTAATTTTGTGTTCGCATAAACCGACGAATGTTCTGCCGCGTTCTCGTCGATTTTGTTAAGCTCGATGAACGTGCGGCGGGCAAGCGAGCGGTAAAACATATTGTTGAAATCTCCGAAATCAACTGTCTCGCTGTTGAACCATGGATTTTTCACCATTGTTATCACAGAATACTCGTTGTCCAAAAGTTTTGAGCCGTAATCCAAAAATTTGAATTTGTACGCTTCCGCCATCGCAAAAGGCGAATATTCCGTTACGGTCTCAATCGTGTTTGTGTACTGAATCCTGAACGTGAATTTTATTCCCGACTTTGACTCGTACTTTAGAATCCGTTTTCCAGCCGCAACCGCAGAAACAAGCGAACTGTAGATTTTCCGTTTTTCATAGCCGAGATTTTTTTTCACGTCTGAATAGTCTAGGCTTGAAAGGTTGTCCGCGCCAATCATAACGGATTTTTTGAGCGAAAAAAGCGAGTATTCCTCAACCGCGTCAAAAACTTCCTCAAGAATATTCTGGTGAATGCAGTTGAAAGATTTCACATCAGTAAAAATGTCGTAATGCCTGAAATGAAGGCACAAGTCAATGTCGATTGTCTCTTTATGGCCGATAACAGCAGGAAGCGAAGATTTATGCTCAGAAACCGGCAGAATATTTATGTATGAAAGACTGAAAAATTCTGAAAACTGCGAGTAAAAATCGAGCGCGACAAGCTCCGAGTAAGGACCTGCCCAGCCTGAATTTTTCGCCTCGCCGATATTCTTAATTTTTTCCGCAATCTCGTTTATCGTTTTGCTGTCTGACTTGAATTTTCTGGAAAGACGCTCGAGCCTTTTTATGAAATTTGACGCGAAAAGATTTAAGACTTCGGAGTTAAGAGACGAAATACATTTGTTCGTGTTCGAGCGGACTTTGATTTTCTTTTTCAAAGAGAAAATATCAAAAATCAGTTTTTCAAGTCTCTCAACGTCTGTCATTTTTTGATTGAATTTCAGCAGGAATCTTAGATTCCTTTTTCGTTTAGGATTATTAAAAAACAAAAAAATATCAGGAATTAAGCGGACAGAAAATCGGCTGCCATGCAACCGCTGCCCGGCAAAATTCCTGACATTTATTATTTCAAAAGATTAAAAGATTATTTGAACGCCTCGAAAACCATATTCGCAATGAATACGAGAGCGAGAACCCAAGTCAAAACTGGAATATCCTTGAATTTTCTTGAGACAACCTTGCAGATTACGTAAGAGATTACGCCCCACTCGATTCCCTTTGCAACAGAGTAGCCGAAAGGCATTACCATAATCGCGATGAAAGCTGGAATTCCCTCGGTCGGGTCCTTGAAAGGAATTTCAACGACAGATTTCATCATAAGATAGCCGACGAAAACGAGAGCCGGAGCCGTCGCGCAAGCTGGAATCAAAGCGAAAAGCGGAGAAAGGAAAACCGCGAGAAGGAAGAGAATTGCCGTAACAACCGAAGCAAAGCCTGTTTTTGCTCCTGCGGCAACTCCAGAAGTTGACTCGACAAAAGAAGTTACTGTTGAAGTTCCAAGACAAGCTCCAGCGACAGTTCCTACAGCATCTGCCAAAAGCGCGCCTTTAGCGTTCGGAATGTTTCCTTTTTCGTCTGTGAGGTTCGCCTGAGTCGCGACACCAACCAAAGTTCCGACTGTATCGAAAAAGTCTGTGAAAAGGAAAGTGAACAAAATCACAAAGAATTTTCCGAATACAAGAGCAGATGCGTTTCCAGAAGCGTCAAAGAAAATTCCCTTGAAGTCGAAAGCCATAAAATGAGGGGCAGCTGGCGAAGAAAAAGGCCTGAAATTCTCAGGAATTGAAGTTACGCCGAACGGAATTCCGATTATTGTTGTGGCAACGATTCCAATAAGAACCGAGCCTGGAACTTTAAGAATGAAAAGGACAATCGTGATTACAAGGCCGAGAGTGAAAACAATCGCGGTCTTGTGCGCCATGCTGAAGTTTACAAATCCAATCAAAGTGCCTGTGTCTGTAGCGACAAGATTCGCGTTTGCAAGTCCGATGATTGTGATGAAAAGCCCGATTCCGACAGAGACAGCCTTTTTCAACGACGACGGAATACAGTTGATAATCGCCTCGCGCAATCCGCAAAGAGAAAGGACAACGAAGATAATTCCCTCAACAAGAACAGCTGTAAGCGCAAGCTGCCAAGAGCAGCCCATGCTCAAAACAACAGAATAAGTGAAGAACGCGTTAAGTCCAAGTCCAGGAGCAAGCGCGACCGGCATATTCGCCAAAAATGCCATTACGAGAGTCGCGATGGCAGAAGCAACAGCAGTTGCCGTGAAAACAGAGCCCCAGTTCATTCCTGTTCCGTCGCAGAGAATTCCAGGGTTTACAGCGAGAATGTAAGACATCGCAAGGAATGTCGTGATTCCGCCGACAATTTCGCGGCCGAATGTTGAGCCGCGCTCAGAAATCTTGAAAAACTTGTCCATTTTTCATTTCTCCATATTTTTTATAATTAAGAATGTGAAATTCTAATAAATCAGAAATTAAATAAAAAGAACCGAAAGTTCCAAATTCTTTGGAACTTCTGCCCAAATCGCCTAATTCTCTGCTTTTTCATTCCCCATCCATAATTTTCCGCTTCTACAAAATATATCGCGACAAATCCTGATCCTGAACAACGCCGGTCAGTTTCTCATCAACATATTTCGCGTCAACATTTATCGCTTCTCCAGAATGTTCGTCAGCGTCAAAGCTGATGTCCTCAAGAACTTTTTCCATGATTGTGTGAAGACGGCGCGCGCCGATATTTTCGCTTCGGGCGTTAATCTGCTCGGCAAGCTCGCTCATGCGGTCAATCGCGTCATCTGTAAAGTTTATTGTGACGCCCTCAGTCGAAAGAAGAGCCGTATACTGCTTTGTGAGCGCGTTTTTCGGCTCGAGCAGGATTTTCTTGAAGTCGTCTTTTGTGAGAGACTCAAGCTCGACGCGGAGAGGAAATCTTCCCTGAAGCTCCGGAATCAAGTCGCTTGGAGCCGCAAGGCTGAACGCTCCAGCCGCGATAAAAAGAATGTGCGTCGTATCGACAACGCCCCATTTTGTGTTCACTTTCGAGCCTTCGACAATCGGAAGAATGTCGCGCTGGACTCCCTCGCGGCTCACCTGCCCTGACGAATTAGCGTTTTTTGCCGCAATCTTGTCGATCTCATCGATAAAGATAATTCCGCTCTGCTCCACACGCTCGCGCGCAATGTCTGCAACTTTGTCAAAGTCAATCATCGAGTCCAGAACTTCCTCGGTAAGGATTTTTCTTGCCTCGCGGACTGTAACGGTCTTTTTCTTCTGGTTGCGTCCTGAAAGCATATTCTGCAGCTCCATCATTCCAGCCTGCAAGTCGTCCATCGAGCCGCCCGCGATAATTTCCATTCCGGGAACAGAACGCTGTCTTTTCACAATCATCTCGACTTCGCGGTCCTCAAGTTTTCCGTCGCGGAGCATCTGCCGAAATTTTTCTCTTGTGGAATTTTCCGATTTCTTAGATTCAGATTTCGCGTTCTCCTCGTCTTTCGCCTGCGCTTCCAGAAGTTTTTCATTTTGCGCGTTCAATTCTGAAATCGCACTGTCCGCATTTTCTGATTCTCCATCAGGATTTTCGTCAGATTCTGCGCCAACCGAGATAAAATTGAAAGGATTTAAGCCTTTTTTGCTTTTCTTTTTTTTGCCTTCGTCGCCGCTTCCAGGAAGCAAAATGTCAAGGAGACGCTCCTCAACGCGCGGCTTGCAGCTTTCGCGGAGACTTTCTTCCATTTCTTTTTTGACATTGTTCACGCCCACAGCCATCAAGTCGCGGACCATGGACTCAACGTCGCGCCCGACATATCCGACTTCTGTGTATTTTGTCGCCTCGACTTTCACAAAAGGCGCGTTCACGAGCTTTGCAAGACGGCGCGCAATTTCAGTTTTTCCAACGCCGGTTGGTCCAATCATCAAAATATTTTTTGGGGCGACCTCGTCTCTGATTTCATCAGAAAGATGAATTCTTCTGATTCTGTTTCTTAAAGCGACCGCAACCGCCTTTTTCGCTTTTTCCTGCCCGATTATGTAAGAATCAAGCTGCTCGACAATTTTTTTTGGAGTTAAGCCTTCAATCATTTTTCCTAAAGTTCCTCTGAAATAATATTTCCGTTTGTGTAGATGCAGATGTTTCCTGCGATTTTCAATGAATGTTCAGCGATTTCTTTCGCGCTCAAATCTGAAGTTTCAAGATAGGCAAGAGCCGCAGCATAAGCGTAGTTTCCGCCCGAGCCGATTGCCATAACGTCGTTTTCAGGCTCGATAACGTTTCCGTCGCCTGAAATCAAAAGGATTTTTGACGAGTCTGCGACAAGAAGCATTGCCTCAAGTTTTTGAAGACTGCGCTCAGTGCGCCAGAGTTTCGCCAAGTCAACCGCGCTTCTAAGCAAGTCGCCGTTGTCCTGCTTTAGCTGCTCCTCGAATTTTTCAAGAAGAGTGAACGCGTCTGCGACACTTCCAGCAAATCCTGTCAAAATTTTTCCGTTATAGATTTTTCTGACTTTTCTTGCGTTTCCCTTGCAGACTGTGTTTCCCAAAGTTACCTGTCCGTCGCCAGCCATTGCGACTTTTCCATTTCTGCGGACTGCAATTACAGTCGTGCTTCTGATTTTTGGTCTCAATTCATTTTCTTCTGACATTTATTCTTCCTTAATTTTTATTTTGCGTGCGGAAAAGATTTATTGTAGGATTCTATCATTTTTTCCGTGTTTATGTGAGTGTATCTTTGCGTTGTCGAAATCGAGGAATGTCCGAGCATTTCCTGAACAAGACGGACATCAGCTCCGTTTGTGAGCATTGCTGTGGCAAATGTGTGGCGGAACGCGTGCGGCGAAATATGGCGGTTTGTGCCTTCGCTTCCTGTATATTTCGACAAAATAAACGCGATTCCATGAGACGACAACGGCGTGCCGCGCTGGTTCACAAAAACGCTCGAGTTCTTTTTCAACGAGCCGAAACGTTTTTTTCTGTCAACTAAATATTCGCGCAAAGCCTGCCTTGCGTCTTTCTCAAAATAAACGCGGCGGTCTTTTGAGCCTTTTCCTGTAACAACCGCGCTCGACAAGTCCGAAGCCATATCGCAAAGTCTCAGCCCGGAGATTTCAGAAACACGGCAGCCGCTCGAATACATCATCTCAAAAAGGCATTTGTCGCGCTTTGCCCACAAAAGCTCGTGCTTTTCAGGCTGGGCGCAAAGCTTGTCAACTTCCGCGCCTGTCAAAAAAGCCGGCAGACGCTGCGGATTTTTCACATTTTTCAGTTCCAAAGCCACGTTGATTTTCAAGTGTCCGAAAGTCCTGCAGTAAGAAAAAAGACTCCGGACAGACGAGACAAAGCGGTTGATTGAAGCGGGCGAACGTTTCAGCCGAGAAAGCTCGCCGATGCACATTCTAAGCTCTTCAAGCGTGATTGAATTCATTTCGCGTTCCGAGCCGATAAAGCTCATTTTCTCGAACTGAGCCAAGTCAGTCCTGCACGCCACAACCGTATTAGGAGAAAGGGTTCTGACAGATTCAATATAAAGAAGAAATTCTTCAACCGCGTCTTTTAAAATCATTTTTCTTCTTCTGACTCGCCTGCCGTATGGAGATAATCGCAGTCAGGATTTATGCAGCTCTTGTAGCTTCCGTTTTTCTTGTCATATTTTTCAACCAAGAACCAGCCGCATTTCGGGCAATACTGATTTTCAAGCGGCTTGAAGTGCGAGATAAAGTCGCATTTCGGATAGTTTGTGCAGCCAAAAAAAGATTTTCCGCGTCCTTTTGATTTTCTTTCAACAATATAGCCGTCGCAGCCAGGCTTCGGGCATTTTGCAAGAGGAATCGATTTTGTGTTGTGGCACTCAGGAAAGCCCGAGCAGGCAAGAAAATATCCAAAGCGGCCGAGCTTTTTCACCATCGGTTTTCCGCATTTTTCGCAGACCTCGTTTGTCGGCTCGTCAAGGAAGCCTTTCACGCTCGCAACCGATTTTTCAACCTCGCCGCATCTTTTTATGAATCCGCCATAAAAATTGCGGATCATATCGTTCCAGACAACCTTGTTCTGCTCAACATCGTCAAGCTCGTTCTCAACTTCTGCGGTGAATTTCTCGTTTATGACATCAGGGAAAGACTCGACCAAAATTTTATTAATCATCTTGCCCAAGACTGTCGGCATAAGCTGCCTGTTGTTCCGAACAACATAGTATCGGTCAAGCAAAACAGAAATTATCGGAGCGTAAGTTGAAGGCCGTCCGATTCCTTTTTCCTCCAACATTCTGACTATTGAAGCGTCCGTGTAGCGGGCAGGTCCCTGCGTAAAATGCTGCTCAGGATAAAATTCGTGCGCAGCTTCAAGGATTTCGCCGACTTTCAAAGACGGAAGATTTCCCGTGATTTCCTCTTTCGCGGACAAAACTTTGATTACGCTGTAAAAGCCTTTTTCCACGAGCTTTGACGCGCTCACCCGGAACAACGCGTCTCCAGCCTGAATTTCAACTGTCGTGGTCGCAGTTTTCGCGTTTGTCATCTGGGAAGAAACAAACCGCTCCCAGATTATCGTGTAAAGTTTCAGCTGGTCGCGCGTAAGATAATCTTTCACATAGTCAGGCGTGTATTTCGGATAAGTCGGGCGGATACACTCATGCGCATCCTGCGCGCTTTTTCCGACTGCGTAATGAATCGGCTCAGACGGAAGATTTTCAGGAAATTCCTTTGAAAGCCAGTCCCGAATATCGTCAAGGGCAGTCTGGGCAATTCGCACGGAGTCGGTTCTCATATAAGTGATAAGACCCACGCGGTTCTGCCCCATCTGGATTCCTTCATAAAGCTGCTGCGCAACCTGCATCGTCTTTCTGGAAGTGAATCCAAGCCTGTTTGCAGCCGCCTGCTGCATTTTTGAAGTCGTGAACGGAGCTTTCGGGCGGACAGTTTTCTCCGTAACTTTGATGTCGGTAACTTTGCATTCAGAATTTTTTATTTCAGCGATGATTTTGTTCACATCGTCTTCAGATTTCAGCTCAGGATTCTCTCCTTTGTATTTTGCAAGCTGGGCTGTGAATTTTGCCTTTCCTTTTTTAAAGTCGGCCTCGAGAGTCCAGTATTCCTCTGGAATAAAATCCTCAACTTCTTTCTCACGCTCGCAAATCATCCTTAACGCGACAGACTGAACACGTCCGGCAGACAAGCCGTTTTTCACTTTTTCCCAGAGAATCGGAGAAAGATTGTAACCCACGAGACGGTCAAGCACACGGCGTGCTTTCTGCGCATTCACTTTTGACTCTACAATGTGCCCCGGAGACTTTACAGCATCCTTGATTGCGCCCGGCGTGATTTCATTGAAAACAATCCGCTTGATGTCAGCGTCGGTTTTATCTTTTAACGCGTTGTTCAAATGCCATGCGATTGCCTCTCCCTCGCGGTCGTTATCGGAAGCGAGAAGAACGTGCTCTGATTTTTTCGCATCTTTCTGAAGCTCCTTTAAAAGCTTAGCGCGTCCGCGCACTGTTATATATTCCGGCTGAAAATCATGCTCAACATCGATTGCCATTCTCGATTTCGGCAAGTCAATCAGATGTCCCATTGAAGCTTTTACTGTGTAGCCCGGTCCAAGATATTTTTCAATTGTAGTCGCCTTTGCCGGAGACTCAACTATTACCAAAGTCTGTTCTGTTTTTTTCTTTGATGATTTTTTTTCTGAGGATTTTGAGGCAGCCTTCTTTGTTGTTTTTTTTGATGTTGCTGTTTCTTGTGCTTTTGCCATTAGTTTCTCCAAATTTGAGCCTTAAAATCACTGTAGCTAGAAACTACAGAAGCTCCGTCACTTACGAAAGATTTTGGTGAATTATTTATTTTATATTCTACTTTCTTTCCTTGTGCAAGTTGTTTCTGTAATTCTAATTCTGAAATTTCATTTAGCGCAAGACCTTCGCCTGAAAAACATTCTTTATGGAAGAAAACTGAACGATTGTAATCAAGAGCCATTTGAGCGGTTATCATCGCGCCGCTTCCAGCCGGAGCTTGAATAACAACTGTCTCCGCGCTCAAAGCCGCTATTATCCTGTTTCTCTGGACAAATCTGTAAGCAAGAGCCGGAATTCCCGGAAGATATTCAGAAATCAAAAGTCCGCCTGTCTCCAAGATTTTTGCGGCGAGCTTTTTGTGCGCGCCCGGAGTTATTATGTCGATTCCGCTCGGCAAAACAGCCGCAGTCGCAGGATTTTCTGAAAAGACAGCTCCCTTGTGCGCCTCGCCGTCGATTCCATAGGCAAGTCCGCTCACAACGCAAGAGCCGTCATCGCAGGCATCTTTCGCAAACTGAAATGCGGCTTTTCTTCCGTTCACGCCGCAGCGTCTCGTTCCGACAACAGAAACGCATTTTCTTTTTAGAACTTCAAGATTTCCGCGGTAAAAAAGCATAAAAGGCGGATCTTTCATCTCGTTGAGCATAGCAGGAAAATCATTTTCGCCAATCGCAGTCCACTTTATTCCAAGCATTTTTATGATTTTCAGCGCATTTTCCGCGTTTTTTTCAATCTGGCTCGGAATGAAAGAAGCTTTTCTGAACGGCCGCTGCATGGCAAGAGAGATTTCGTCCAAAGTCATCTTGCTTAAATAGAAGCCTTTCTTAAAAAGCAAGCACTTTTCCCGCGTTGACAAAAAAGAAGCGTCTGAAAGCATCAGACGCCTTAGAAGTTCGTTTTCCAAAGATTACCGCCTTTTAGAATTTAAAAATAAGAATTATTTATACGAAGCGTCAAGCACAATTTTTTTGTTTGAAAGAGCGTCCTGTTTTTTCTGCTCGTTTTTTGTGAGAGAAGCGATTTTGTCGTAAAGCTCCACAGCTCCGTCATAATTTCCTTCGACATAATAAGCGCGCGCAAGAACAAACATCGCATCTGTATTTTTCGTGTCAAAAGAAAGAAGCTTTTCAAGGTGAGGAATAGCTTTTCCGCACTCGTTCAGCTCAAAAACGTAGAGAATTCCAAGAGCGTAAAGCGCGCGACCATATTTAGGCTCGTATTTTATCGCCTGAAGATAAGCGTCCTCTGCAAGCTTGTAGTAATTCCATTTTTCTGATGATGAGCCGGTTGCATTGTAGTCAAGGCTAGCTTTTGCCATGTAGCCTGCGCAGACTCCAACATAATAGTAAAGGTTCTGGTTCGCAGGATAAAACTGAATCGCGTTCTGGAAATTTTTGAGAGCCTCGCCGTACATTTTCGCGTCAAGATAGCGGACTGCAAGCATTTTGTACCAGATTCCAGTCTGGGCTTCGGCAAGCTGAATGTCGGCTACGCGGTCCTGATATTTTTCAATCGCTTCCTTTAGCTCAGCCTCGGTTGTCGGATTTTTTATGCCCTCCTCAAGGTGCTGCATGCGGATTAAAGTTTTGTTTGACTTTGTGCAGCCGCACAAGACAAGCGAAAGAGCGCAAACCGAAGCAAAAAATTTTATTTTTCCGTTCATAAGTTACTCCTTAAAAAGCCCAAAAAAGTGAATTTTGGAAGAAAAAGAGATTGAAAGAGGAAAAGAAACCTTTGAAAAGGTGTCTTTTCCTCTTTTTTATTTTTTATCAGTCAGTTTTTCCGTGTCCCGGAAAATATTTTTCATGCGCCTCGCGAAGCTGGCAGTCCTCAACGTGCGTGTAAATCGTCGTTGTCGCCAAGTCCGCATGTCCCAAAAGCTCCTGCACAGAACGCAAGTCCATTCCGCCGGCAAGAAGATGCGTGGCAAACGAATGGCGGAGCGTGTGGATTTTTGAAGTGACGCCGGATTTCGCCTCTAGCTTCTGAAAATTCTTCCATATTCCTTTTCGGCTTAAAGGCTCGCCATTATAATTCAGAAAAACTTCAGGAACGATTTTTTCTTTTGCAAGAGACGGCCGCACATCTGAAAGATATTTTTCAAGCCGCTCCTTCGCAGGAATTCCAAACGGAACCATTCTTTCCTTGTCGCCTTTTCCATGAACAATCAAAACCCGCTCATTCAAATGAACGTTTTCCATTTTCAAGCCGCAGGCCTCGCTGATTCTAAGCCCGCAGGAATAAATCAGCTCGAAAAGCGCGCGGTCGCGGACTCCAAGCGGAGTTGAAACATCAATCGCGTCCAGAAGCCGGTCAACATCATCAACAGAAAGAACTTTCGGAAGAGAACGGCTCGCTTTAGGGCGGTCCAGAAGCGCGGTAACATTCTCTTTCCAGATTTTTTGGTGGACAAGATATGAGCCGAACGAGCGAAGAGCGGAAATGTCCTTTGCAACTGTGAGCGAGTCGCATTTCATTTCGGTTTTCCGCCAAGTAAAAAAGAAGATAAGCTCCTGAGTTGAAACGTCAGCGAGATTTATCTCCTCTTTTTGAAGCCATTTCAGAAAAATTTCCGCGCTTTCACTGTAAGTTTTCGCAGAATTTTCCGAAAGCCGCTCAACAGAAATCAAGTCGCTGTAAAATCCTGCAAGCAAAATTTCTATTGTCATTCATTTCCTTTTAGTCGTCTCCAAAACTTATTTTTGAAGAAAGATTGCTGAGATTTCGCCAGCACGCAGGCTTTGAAATGTCGTCTGAAAAATCAGGCGAATTTTCCGCTTCCGGCTGAGACTTTTGAGTCTGTGAATAATTATGAGCCGGTCTTGAAGCCGAAGGCTGCGCATGAGCTGAAGACGCAGGCGAAGAGGCCGGCCTTGAAACGCTCTGGGCAGATTTTCCAAAATGAGATTTCTCGTCATCTTCATAAATTGTGCCGAATCCGAAATTTTCAAAAGAGCCGGCCGCTTTATTAGGAGTTTTCTGAGCTTGCGAAGCCGAGGCTGAATGCAAAGGCTGCTCGGAATATGCAGGCGTTTTTCTTGAAGTTCCAACCGCCTTGAAAACTTCATCCAAAGACATCGTGTCTGAGGATTTTGCAGTCTCAATTTCAGGAACCACAAAGTCATCTGCCTTTACAGCGTTGTCAAAGCCGGTCGCAATAACAGTCACGCTGATTTTGTCTTCCATTGACTCGTCAAGAACCTGTCCCCAAAGAACTGTAGCGTCAGGATTTGCCCTTTCTGTGATGATTGAGGCAATTTCATTGCACTCTGCGATTCCGACATCGTGGTTTCCGCAGATATTGATGAGGACATTTTTTGCGCCGTCAATGTTTGTGTCAACCAAAAGCCGGTTGTTGATTGCGTTGTGAGCCGCGTCTGTGGCGCGGTTTGAGCCTTCTCCAACACCGATTCCAAGAATCGCGTCTCCCTGCCCAGCCATTACGGTCTGAACATCGCGGAAGTCGCGGTTTACAAGCCCCGGTTTTGTGATTATGTCTGAAATTCCCTGCACGCCCTGACGCAAAACATCATTTATTATAAGGAAGGCTTTTTCAATCGAAAGCCCTTTCTCAGCGTCTTTCAGGATAAGCTCATTCGGAATCGCAATCAAAGAGTCAACTTCCGCGCGAAGCTTTTTAACGCCTTCCTCTGCGCGCGCCATTCGCACCTTTCCCTCAAATTTGAACGGCGTTGTTACGACAGCGACAGTCAAAGCGCCAAGCTCACGGGCAATTTTTGCGACAACCGGAGCCGAGCCGGTTCCAGTTCCGCCGCCCATTCCCGCAGTGATAAAAACCATATCCGAGTCTTTAAGAGCTTCCTTAATCTGCTCCTGCTGCTCTTTTGCGGCTTCCTCGCCAACTTCCGGCTTTCCGCCGGCTCCAAGTCCGCCAGCAAGTTTCTGTCCAATCTGAATTTTGTATTTCGCCTTTGATTTTGTAAGTGCCTGAAGGTCAGTGTTCATCGCGATAAATTCGACTCCGCCGACTCCAGTGTTAATCATCGTGTCAACGGCATTTCCGCCGCAGCCGCCGCAGCCGACTACCTTTATTTTTGTAGGGCTGGCAGTATTAAGCGTTCCGTTTTCCGCGCTTTTTTCCACTACCTTGATAGAATTTATATCCATGCTGTCCTCCCACTTACAACAAGCTATCTTAAATTTTTATATTGTCCTTGATTTTTCAAAAATCAAAAGATTCTTCAAACCGAAATGATTTCAGAACCGAAAGTTTTTAATCAAAATGAAAGAACCAAAAGTTTTCTCAAAACCGAAAAATCTTAAATCTGAAAGAAAAGCCGCGAATCAGAAGAATTTGCGCATAAATTTCGTAAGAACGCCTTCTTTCTTATCTTCATCTCTTTCCAAAGATTTCCTTTTTGCCTTATGATTCCGCTTTTCATCCGATTCCGCGTATCTCTTCTGGCCTAAAATCAGCCCGACGGCTGTCGCCCATTCAGGATAGCGGTATTTGTCTTCAAGTCCGCCGTGTCCCTGCGGAATTCCAAGGCGCACAGAAGATGTCCTGAAAACCGCTTCCGCAAGCTCCACCGCGCCAGGAATTTCAGAGCCGCCGCCCGTCAAGATTATGCTTCCAGAAAACTGCACTCCGCTCAGCTTCTGCTTGATTTCCTTTCTGACCATCTCGAAAATTTCTTTCATTCTCGGCTCGATTATGCTGCAAAGCTCCACTTTCGATGTCAACTCAGAGCCGCGCGAGCCGAAGCCCGGAATTATGACTTCCTCGTCGTGCGTCTCAACCATCGGAAGCCAGCAGCAGCCGCCTTCAAGCTTGATTTTTTCCGCGATTGAAGTCGGAAGCCCTTTCACAATTGAAATATCGCTTGTAACCATGTTTCCGCCCACGGGAATCGAGCAAGTGCAGATTGGAGCGTCGTTCACAATCACAATCACGTCAGTTGTTCCGCCGCCGATGTCAATCAAGACAGAGCCAAGCTTTTTCTCGTCCTCAAGCATTACCGCATCCGAGCAGGCGAGCGTTTTCAGCATTACCTCGTTCAGCGTGTACATTGTCTGACCGACGCAGCGCGTTATGTTCGCAACGGAAGTCGCGCTCGCGGTTATTATGTGAACTTCGGCTTCAAGTTTGCATGCGATGTTTCCAATCGGATTTTTTCCGATGTCGGTCTTGTCAACGTAGTAGGTCTGAGGAATCAAATGAAGAAGTTTTCTGTCTGAAGGAAAATGAATCGAATTTGCGCACTCGATTACGCGCTCAACATCTTCCTGAGTTACAGCGCGCTCTTTTTTGCCGTAAGAAGAAATTGCGACAACGCCCTTTGAATTTATGCTTTCAATCTGGACTCCGCCGATTCCGACGATTACAGAGCTTGCCTCAAGCCCAGAATTCTGCTCAGCGTCGTCTATAACTTCTGAAATGCACTTGCTCGTCGCCTCGATATTGACGATTGCGCCGTTACGCAAAAGCCCCATTGAAGGACGCTTTGCGACATCAACGATTTCAACCGAGTTATCTTCATGAACAATTCCGATTACGGCGCGGACAAAGCAAGTTCCAATGTCCAGCCCCACAACAACGTTACTCAACGACTTCTCCTGACGAATGATAGTCCGATGCGCGTGTTCTGTAAGAAACCGAGCCGTAGCGCAAGTCGATTTCCGCCACATTAGGCTCAAGGCTGTTCACAACATCCAAAGCGACCATCATATACTGCAAAGCCTCTTCGTTCAGCTGTCTTCCTGTAAGGATTCTTGTTCTTGAGTGAATCGGATAAAGAACAAGCTCGTAGTTTCCATATTCTTTTGGAATAACGTGAATTTCAGAGATTGCAGCAAAATATTTCTGCGAAAGTGTCTGAATTTGGGCAATCTGCTCCATCAAGGCACGATATTTTTGAGGGATTCTCATTCCCTCAGGTATATTTTCGACAGGAATTCCAGAAATTAAAGGAATGGTTCTGTCCAAGTTCGCAGTGTTTCCATTTGCGGCAAATAATACTCCATTTCGGTCAATCTGAACAGACACCGTGCGCTCGCCAATCTGGACAAAAGTCATCGCCACAGGCTCCCGCTCCTTTACAGTGATAAAAACCTTGTTCGGAAAACGCTTCTCAATAGAGACGCTTTCAACGCCCGGAACAGTCTCGATAAGGGATTTCGCCTCGCTCGGACTGAACGCAAGAAAAGTCTTGTCTGTCGTGCCTGAAATCGTCTGCATCATCTGCTGCGGAGTGTAAGAAGAAAGTCCGTTAAAATAAATGTCAACTTTATCCATGCAGGGAATCACAAAAAAATAGACTCCAAGCTCGCAAATCAAAAGAATCGAGAAAATCGCGACAACAATTTTTATCATGCTGAGCTTGTCGGATTTCTTGTTTTTTCTCGGCCGTGCTTTTTTGACTTCAAAGCCCTCAAATCCGTCCAAACTGTGAAAAACAAAATCACTCATAAAATCTCACATCTCCTTATTCTGCCGCTTCATCAGCGATTTCAATTTTTCTAAAGTCATTATCAATATCGGCTGTTCTTGACGTGTTCACAAGAAAACCGCAGCTCGCCAAAGTGAACAGAATTGAAGTTCCGCCCGAACTGAAAAACGGAAGCGGAATTCCTGTCGTCGGAAAAACGCCAACGACAACCGCAATGTTCAAGACAGACTGCGCAACAATCGAAAAAACAAACCCGAAAGACGCAACCGCCGCAAACCTGTCAGACGACTTGACCGCGCATGAAAGACCGCGCCAAGTAAAAAGCGCGAGAATCAGAAAATAGGCCAGAACGCCGCAAAACCCCATCGCCTCAGCCCAGCCGGCAAAAATATAGTCCGACTGGATTTCAGGAAGCGAGTCGATTTTCATCAATCCGGCTCCAAGCCCTTTTCCCCAAAGTCCGCCTGAAGAAATCGCGTCACGGGCTGTGTTCAGCTGAAAATTCGACGACTGAAAAAATTCCATATTCTCCTGATTCAAAAAACCGGTAATTCTGTCAAGCCGGTAATCAACAAGAACAATCGAGAGAATTCCAGCCGGAACCAAAAGCGTCATCACAGGAACAAGCCAGAAAATTTTCGAGCCTGAAATTATAAAAAGCGCGACCGCAACTCCGCCGATAAAAAGCGTTGTTGACATATTTTTTTGCGCCATAATCGAAACCATCATTATAAAAACCAAAAAGACTGCCGGAAAAACAGTCTTGTCCGCCGGGTCTTCAATCTTGCTCTGCTTTTCAAAATAATTCGCAAGAAAAAAAACCATGATGAACTTAACCATTTCCGACGGCTGAAAAGTCATAATTCCGAAATTCAGCCATCTTCTAGCTCCGTTTCTTTCAATTCCGATTTTTGGAAGAAAAACCGCCCAGCACAAAACAATTGACGCGATGACTGCAAACGGCAAAATTCGCTTGATAAAATCGAGCTTGACGACCGCAAAAAAAGCGAACGCCGCAAATCCCAGCGCAGAGCTTAAAAGCTGCCTTTTCATAAAATAAAGCGAGTCGCCGTAAAAACGGAACGCAAACGAGTAGGAGCAAACGTAAAGCGTGAAAATTCCGATTCCCCAGAGAAGCATTGTGAGCAAAACAATCGAAATGTCGCTCTGCCGGTATTTTTGCAGAGGCTTGTCCGCAGAAATATTGAAAGTCATTTCTCAGCTCCGGCGTTTTTAGCGTTTTTGCAGCTTACGTTCTCGCCTTCGAGCAGCGGAATAAGCCGTTCAAGCCCAATTCCGCGAGAGCCTTTCAGCAAAATCAAGTCGCCGGCAACAGCAACTTTTTTGATTTCTTTTGCGGCCGCTTTTATCGAGTTCTCGTCTTTTCCAGAAATATGAACGATTTCTATTTCGGATTTTTTCTCAGAATCATTTCCGAAAGATTTTGACTTTAGAACATCAATTTTTGGAGACTTTTCCAAAGATGCTGAATCTGCTTCCACGAGTTCAGAACCGCCGCTTTCCGCCAAATCATCGTCCGGCAAAATATTTTCTTCTGCCAACCCGCCTTTTTCAGACAAAATCTCTTTCGCTTTTTCAAAAGCGGCTTTCATCTCGTCGCCGACAAGCACAACAAAATCCGCGCAGCTTTTCAGCGCAAGCGTGCCGATTTTTTCATGCTCGGCTTTTGAAAGCGCGCCAAGCTCCAGCATATCACCGAGAACAAAAATTTTTTTGCATTTTTTCTGATTTTCGCAGTTGGCAGCACAAACGGAACTGCCAGCCGAAACATTGGAAGAAACGCCAGCACAAAGCTCAATCGCCTTTTCCATAGAGTCTGGATTTGCGTTGTAGCAGTCCTCAAGAATCGTGAACTTTCCTTTTCGAATTTGAGAGCGTCCGCCGAGCGGCTTTATGCTTTCAATTCCGCGCTTAATCTCGTTTGCGCAAAGTCCGAGCTTTTTCGCCATTTCAACTGCGGCAAGCGCGTTCAAAAAATTGTAATGTCCAGGGAGCGGAAGCCGCATTTCCACGCCGTCAACGCTGAAAACAGTTCCCTCAAGACCTTCGTCGCGAACAAATTTCACGTTCTTGTCAGAATTTTCTCCGTAAAAGACAACATCGCCTTTCACGCCTTTTGAAAGAAAATCCTCAAAATCGTCATTTTCAGGAATAAAAGCCGCGCCTTTCTCATCTATATAATTGAAAATATTTTTCTTTTCTTTCGCGATATTCTCGCGCGAGCCTAAGATTCCGATGTGCGCCGTTCCGATATTCGTAATCACAGCAAATTCCGGCTTGAAAACTTCCGCGATTTCCTTGATTTCATTCTCGCGGTTCATTCCCATCTCAAAAAGTCCAAGCTCGTGCTGCTTTCTGATTCTAAAAACCGAAAGAGGGAGCCCCGTTTCTGAATTAAAATTGCCTTCTGTAGCCACAACACAAAATTTCTGGCGGAGAACGGACAAGGCAATTTCTTTCGTCGTTGTTTTTCCGCTCGAACCTGTGATTGCGCAACGGATAAGCGACGGAAACTTGCCCACATACGCTTCTGCGGCTTTCTGCAAAGCGCGCATCGTGTTCTCCACCAGAATAAAGGCTACATTTTTGTGATTCTGAGCAAAAGTCTTCAGCTCAGCCAAGATTTTTACATTGGCATATTTTGAAATAAAAACGGCAGATGCCCCAGCTCCCACCGCCTGAGGAACATAAGAATGACCATCCTGAAATTCACCGATAAGCGGAACAAAAAGTGTTTTTTCCGTGACTTTCCGGCTGTCGGTTGCGACACTTGTAAAGCAAAAGTTCTCCTCTGCAAAATCGCAAAGAAGAACTCCTCCCACCGCTTTCAAAGTTTCCGACAAATTCAAGAGACTGCTTATATTTTCAAGACTTTCTGTGTCTGCCATTTTTTATTTTTACCATCCAGTTTGAATGTCAATTTTTAAATTCTTAATTCTACTTTTTAAGGCGTTGCTTCGTTCGCGTTGCTCACTCAGCCGAGGCTTTCGCGATTCCGCCGCAGAGCTTCATTCCTCAGCACGCTTCGGAACGGCTCCGCCATCCGTGGCGGTGTTTTATTTTATCTCCACCCGGACAATGTCTTCCGACTTTGCCTTGTGCATTCCAAGCTCGTTTTCGGCAAGGTTTTCAATCCTGTCAGAGCTTGAAAGCATGCTTATGTCGGAAATCAGCTTTTTGTTGTTTTCCACAAGCTCCTGCTGCTTTGCTTCAAGCTCGGCAAGCTCTTTTTGAAGCTTTGCGTAGCGTTTCGACTGAACCGCATCAAGCACAAGAAGAGCCGGAATCAGAACCGCGGCAACGTAAGCCAGCAATTTAAATTTCGTCTCGCTTTTCATCACATCGCCTCCTGCTCAATCTGAAGAAGATGCATTTCGCTCGCGTCGCGGAGCTTTCTCACCACGCGGAGCTTTGCCGAGCGGCTCGGAGAATTCGTCTTTATCTCTTCGCTTGAAGGCTCAACAGGCTTTCTCGTCAAAATTTCAGCGCATGGAGTTCCGCCGCAAGTGCATTGCGCCTGCTCAGGCGGGCAAACACATTTTTTCCCAAGATTTCTGAAATAGTTTTTCACAATCCGGTCTTCAAGGCTATGAAAAGTAATCACGCCCATTTTTCCGCCAACTTTCAAGTCGTTGAACGCCGCGTGCAGAGCCTCGGGAAGCCTTCTTAGTTCAGAATTCACCGCGATTCTCAATGCCTGAAAAGTTCTCGTCGCTGGATGAATCGCTCCGTGGCGGTAATTTCCGGGAACTGCGTTGTAAATTATGTCTGCGAGCTGCTTTGACGACTCGATTTTCTGGCTTTTTCGCTCCTCGCAGATTGCCCGCGCGATTCTTCTTGAATATTTTTCGTCGCTGTAAAGATAAATCAGATTCGCAAGCTCTTCCTCGCGCATATTGTTGCAAATATCCGCCGCGCTTTCTCCACTTTCCGCGTTAAGGCGCATATCGAGAGGCTCGTCATATCTAAAAGAAAATCCTCTTCCTGATTTTTCGTAATGATAGACAGAGATTCCCAAGTCAAAAAGAATAATATCAGGCTTTTCTTTATCGGCAGGATAATTCTTGTAAAAATCGTTGAACCAGCCGTTGAAAAATTCCATTCTGCCGCCGTAAACAGAAAGTCGCTCACGCGCGCGCAACTGAATGTCCTTGTCGCGGTCAAGTCCGAGAATATGAAGATTTGGGAATTTTGACAAAAACGCGTTTGAATGTCCGCCTTCGCCGAGCGTAGAATCAATCATAAATGCGTTTTTTTCGAAAGTCTCCCCGACCGGGCTTAGATATTCCAAGCACTCGTTAAGGAGAACAGGAGTATGAACGATTTCCACCTTTTTGCTATCCCTTGTTTTCAAGGCAGCAGCATTGCCCCGAAAATAAAATCACGTTTTTGAAAAAATCAGTCTAAAACTTCCGCCTTAAAAACTGATGTTGCCCAAGGCTTCAGCGGCATCTGCAAGACTTTCCTCATTCTTTTCCAGATACTTGCTGTATTCAGACGCGTCCCAAAGTTCTATATATCTGTTGATTCCAAGAAGAACACAGTCCTTTGAAAGATTTGCGTAAGCCCGGAGACTTTGCGGGATAGAAACCCGGCCGGATTTATCAAGCTCCACTTCCTGGGCAGGCCCGATAAAATGACGAAGCACAAGATTGTTTTTCGCATTGAAAGGAGATGCGCTCTCCATAATCTTTGCCGAAATATTTTTCCATTCATCGAGAGTGTAAAGCCATAAGCAGCGGTCAATCGCCTGCGTGATGATGAGCACGTTTTTTTCTGAATCTTTGAATAATTCATTCCGCAATTTTGTCGGAAAAAGGATTCTTCCTTTCTCGTCCAAAGTGTTGCGGTACTCACCAGTCAGCAGCTCCATACCACTTTTTACCACTTACACCCACAATTTCCCACTTGATGACATTTTAATTACAGAATTTTATAAAGTCAATCAAATTTCTGCCGATAATCTAAAATAAAAATTACATCCTGTAATTTTTATTTTCACGAGAACCTTTGGACATCCTGTCCAGCGAGAATCGGAGATTCTCTTAAACAATGTCTGCTTTTAAGTCTCCGTCGGTGGAGACTTGGATTTGTTGCGCGACGCAACGCTTGCTAGCGTCGCACCGTGCGGCAGATTTGGGAAAAAAATTGCAAAACGATTGAATTTCCGCAATGAGATTTGCTTTTGAGGCAGGGAGGCGCAGCCCGATTTTTGCGGAGCGAAGCGGAACAAAAAGCCACCCGAATATAAAATAAAAAAAATCACTGAAAAAATTATGATTAACACTTACAACGAATCCGATTTGCATTTGACTTTAAAAAAAATGTACGCGCTTGAATTCAACGGAAAAACCGAGGTCAGGCTTGAAGGCGCGGACTGGATTTGCGACATTATCGACGAGAACGGAAACGCGATTGAGATTCAGACTTCAAATCTTTCGGCGCTCACTGAAAAGGCGGAATTTATTCTGAAATCGGCAAAAAAGCTTAAAATTGTGCATCCGATTCTTGCGGAAAAATACATTGAAATGCTTGATTCAAACGGAAGCACGCTTTATAGGAAAAAAAGCCCGAAAAAAGCGACAATTTACGACTCGCTCCGCGGAATGACGAAAATCTGCACGCTTTTTTTGAACGAAAACTGCACGCTTGAAGTTCTTTTTGTGCGAGCCACGGAATTCAGGCGGCGAACCGCAAACGAAGTTCAGACGATGAATAAAAGCCGGCGGCACTTGAAAAACTGGATTCCGGCTGGAAAAAGACTCGAAGAAATACTTGAAAAGAAAATATTTTCAACAAAGAAAGATTTTACGGATTTGCTTTGCGGCGCGGAAAATTATGTAAGCGCGAAAAACATTGGAGACGAGGCAGAATCAAAAAGAGGACTTTTCCGTGTGTGCGACATTGCTCGCGCAATAAAAGCGAAATCCAGAACGAAGTCCGGCGCAAAAGACGCAAGATGGGCAAGTCTTCTTGCGTGGATTTTACTGAAAATGAATCTGATTGAAGTCAAAGCGACAAAAGGACGAAGCAAATATTACGGAATTTGCGACGATGAATAACGCTATTTTTTTACAGATTCTGAAACAAAGCGAGTTCAACAGAACTCGAGTTCAGAATGACACGCGTTTTCTCGAAATGCAGCTCTTCTACTCCGAACCTGACGATTTTTCTTCGCTTTGCTTCAGCTCGTCTTCTTTGCCCGAAATTTCAGTGCGGATTTTCTCGATTCTCTTTAAAATATCCGAAATTTCTCCGTCGTTTCTTGAAACGCTTTCTTTTGATTCCAAGACAAACGATTTGTAAAGAGATTCTCCAAGCAGGATTTTTTCTTTTTTGAGGTCGCTTTCAAGCTGATGAATTTCGATTTTCAGGACGCTTTCGTCTCCGAATTTCGCGGCGGCTTTTCCAGCCTTGTCAATCGCGTTTTTTGAGACTTCCGCGCCTTTTTTCAACGCTTTTTTTGAAGCCTGAATTCCTTTTCCAAGATATTCTTTGAGTTCGTCTTTTGTCATAATAAAGCCTCTGATTCTATTTTACATCACATTCGCTCAATTGCAAGCAAAGTTAAATCGTCGCTTTGGCTGTCCTCGCTCACTCCGGTGTAATAAACGTAATTTTGCTCGCCCATATCAACCTTGTTTTTGCAGTAAAAATCATAACGGCTGAAAGTTTTTTCAAGGAACGCGTCAATCTTGCGGTCGATTTTAACTCCGTCGCCAGAAATTTGAATCAGGCTCTTTGTTTTTCCGTTCAAAGCAAGCTCCGTTCTTTCAACCTTTCCTGCGCTTTCAGGCTTTTTGTAGATTCTGAAAACTTTTTCAACGGCGGCAAGTGCTGTGATTGCGTCTTTTATCGTTCCATCGCATTTTTCAAAGTCAAATTCGAGCTTTTCGCCTGAATTCTGGCTGTAATATTTTTTCAGGACATATTTTTTTCTGTTCAAGACAGCCTCAACAACATCTTGAACGCGCTTTGCCCCAAGCTGCTCGGAGCGTTCGCCTGCCTTGTGCGTTCCGTGGATTTCGCCAGTTTTCAAGCCCGTCTCTCTGCACTCTGTTACACTTCCGCTTGAATTTCTGAAATATCTCGTGGACTCTTCGATTCCGTCTGTATAAAGGAAGAGAATATCGTTTTTCTTCAAGCTGAATTTTTCGACTTTGTAGCCGCCTTTCATTTCGACCATAAACGAAGGAAGCGGGCCTGCCGCCGGAGACTCGTGCAAGGTCAAGATTTTAACTTTCCGCTCAGAAGAATCAAAATAATGAACAATATTATCGCCCGCGTTGCTCATGTAAAGGTCGCCGTTTTTTGAGTCAAGAAGGCAGATAATCATCGCTGCGAATTTTCCCTGCAAGCCAAGCGACTCGATAAAATCGTTTATGTCAACGAGAAGCGAGTTCAGCCTTGTTCCCTGCTTTTTTATGTCCCAGGAATCAAAATATCTTCTGAAAATCGTGGCGACAATAGTCATAATCAATGCGGCAGGAACTCCGTGTCCCGAAGCGTCGCATTTTATGAACGCGTAATAACGCTCGTCAAGTTTTTTGTAGTCAAAATAGTCGCCTGAAACTGCGTCCGTTCCCTCGTAATATCCGTAAACCTGAATGTCGTCACCAGACATTTGCGCTGCGGTAGATTTTTCCGCGCCGTCAGAAAGCAGCGGAATAAAAGCCTTTTGAACTGCCTGGCCGTCAAGATTCACAATGTTCATTTCGGCAGTCTCGGCGCGCGCTTTCGCTTCCTCCGCCTGCGCTTTCGCCGCTTCCTCGCGTGCCTTTGCCGCGCGCTCTGATTCTTTTTTCGCAAGTTTTTCGTCCCGTGCGCCTTTCACAAGACCTTCAGTCATCTCGTTCACAGAGTCTCCCAAAGTGCGAAGCTCATCGTGAGTCTTTATCCTGATTTTGTAGCCGTCGAGATTCTCCTTGTCAGAAGTTTCGGTTATGACTTTTACGTGCTGAACAACGCGCTTTATCGGATTTACAATCACGGAAGAAAGCAAAATCGCGCAAATCAAGCCGATTAAAGACGCGGCAGCAGCAGCCACAACCGCGATTCCAAACGTAAGCTGGTTCGATTTTTCAACCTGCGAGACAAGATTTTCCGTGCTCACTTTCAGGAGAATCAGCGCGTGAAGATAATTTTCCCTGCCAGCCTGCTCATACAAAACAGGCCAGTAAAACATATATTCGGTGTGCGAGCGTTCAAGCTTGTCATCGTCAAGATGAGGATAAGAGCCAGTAAGCAAAGATGAAAGCTTGTTAAGCTCAGCAAATTTTTCATCGCTTGAAAGATTCTGATTCGCTTTTAAAAGATTTTTCGCATCGCTTTCAATTCTCTTTGAGATTTTATCGTACATCTCAAAATTTTTCACGCGGACATTTCCTGCGTCAAAAGCAGGAGCGTCAATTTTCGAGCTGATTTCTTTGTCGTTTGTCGCCCAGACATAATCCATCGGAGACGAGCCGTCAGAAAGTTTTTCTCCGTCAATCTGATAGCTCACGATTGTCGCGTAGGAAGCCTCGTCAAAGTTGTCGGTCTGGTTCACGATTGAGCCAAGCTCTGTGAGTTTTTCGCGTCCGTCTGGAAGATAAGTCTGAATGCCAGAAGCCATATTTCCCATAACAACATTCACGCGCTCTTTTAGGCCTGAAATCAGAATTCTCTCCTGCGTGCGGGACATTTCAATTCCAATTGAAAGCGCGACTCCGGCAACGATAAACAAAAGAAGAACCGTTGTAAAAAGCCCGAGCTTGAATTTAAGCGAGAAGCGCACTTTCAAAGCAGTTTTAAGCTTTCCGTTTTTCTCAATCGTCATAATATCTCCTATAAATTCGCGATGTATTTTTACAGCGTCTCCTTTTAAAATCCGTAAAACATCATTTTTGATTTTGACCGCATCCTTGACAGAAAGAACAAGACCTCGAATTGAAAGAACAATTCCAAGCAGCAAAAACGCCGCCACAAGAACAAGAATCAGCTTTTCCAAGTCAATTCCGTATTTTTGAGGATTCACGTCAAAAGAAATCCAGACAGGCTCAAAATTGTACTGCCGCTCGTATTTTACAGTCCCGTTCTCGCCAACAACGAGATTTTTGCTCCAGGACGAAACTCCAAGCCCCGTGTGCCTAATCTGGACTTTGTAGCTTCCTGCCTTAAGATTTCTGATTTTTATTCCTTCGATTTTTGACTTTCCGCTTTTGTCCTGAACGACAGTAAAATCTTTTTGCGCGAACGAAATTTTCTCGCCTGAATCTTTTTCAGTCAGGACAACCTCGCTCACAGTTCCGTCGCTTTTGAACTCAAAGCCTGAAATTTCAAGAAAAGCCGTTCCAAAATCATCGATTTCCGCCTGAACATCATCGATTTTCACAGCCGCCTTGAATTTGTTCAAGAAAACAAAGGCTGTTGCAGGCTCTGAAACGTTTCCCGCAGTGTCTACCGCGCAGAGAGAAAAAAGATAAAGTCCGTTGGCGCGGTTTTTGTAGCTTGCGCGCGCATTTTTTCCCAAGATTTTGCTTCCCGGAGACTTTGCGCCAAGCGATTTTTCAAGATTTTTTTCCAAGATTTCTTCAAGCGATTTTTTGCATTTTTCCTCGCTCATCGAAAGTTTTCTTGTCCGTGAGACTGAAAATTTGTCGTCAAGCTTTGAAATTTGCGTAAAAGCCCAGGAATAGCCGGCAATTTCCTCGTTCTGCCCGGAATTTTTCCAAGAAAAGGCGACATCGTTTGAAGACGCGAATCCGAAATCGTCCTTTGAAAAATAAATACCGCTTGGAGGCAAGGGCGGAGTCACATCATAATAATATTCAATCACCGCAGGCTCTGACCAGTTTCCAGCTCCGTCCAGAACGCGCGCCTTAAAATAAAGCTTCTGGTCGCCTGAAATATTCTCGTCGATTGCGCCTGAAATTAAGCCTGAATTCGACATACCGGCATTTTCGCCGCCAGAAAAGCGCGAAAAACTAGAAGCGTGCGTGACGCGGTGGAAAAATTCTGAAAATTCAGATTCAGGCGGATTCTCGTTTTCATCTTGCGTCACAATCGCGCTGTAGCCAACAATTTCAGAAATATCTTTCGGAAAAATGATTTTCGCTGAAACTTCCTTTTTTCTCGCCCGCTTTCCGGCAGTAAAATTCCGCGCAGACAAAACAGGCTTTTCAGCAAACGAGTCTGTCTCCAGAAGACAGATTTTGCTTTCCTTTCCCGAAGTCCGCTGCCAGAAAAAGCTCAAATTCTCCTTGCCTTTCTCGTCCAAAGAGACAACCGGGCAGCCAAACGAAAACGAAGCCCTGCCCGCTTGCCTGCGCCTCAAAGACTCGCTTTCCGCCCATTCAACTCCGAGATTTTCGTAAAGATAGACGTTATTCGCTCCGTTTCTGTCGTCAAACCAAGACACAAAAAATCTTCCGCCGTACTTAAAAAGATTCGGCCGCCGTCCGTTTCCATACGGATTCAGTTTTTCAACATCGTTTTTATCAGAAATCGTTCCGTCAAGATTAAGAGGCGCGACCATCACAAAAGCCGTCTCGCTAGATTTCTCGGAACGCTCCCACGCGATTTTCGCTTCTTTTCCGTCGCCCAAGACAAAAGGCCTGAAATTCTTGAAGTCTCCGTAATTTTCGCCGTCAAAAACAGAAATTTCGCCGGTTACCAAGACAGGCTCTCTCCATATTTCAGAGTCTTTGCCGGAATCCTTAAAAGAACAGTAGATTTGGCTTGATGACGGGTCATTTCCAAGCCAGCCTTCAAAAAACACAAAATCACGCCCGGAAATTTTCGCAAAAAACGGAGAAAGAGGATTTGAAATGCCGTTTGCAGCAGGAAAAACTTTCAGCCCGCTCCAGTTTTCGCCGTCCGCGCTTTCAGAATACAAAAGCGAAAAAGACGAATCAGTCAAGCTTTTTCCGCCCTCGCCAAGCGAAACAAAAAGAATGAATCCGCCGCCGTCCGCAAAAATTCTCGAGGAGACAATGTGCTTTTCCGTGCGCGGAAAATAAAACACGCTCCAGCTTTCAGAATCTTCTTTTGAATAAATTACAGAATCGCTTTCCGAATTTTCTTTCGTCCTGATGTCTGAGCCGCTCTTAAAAGCCTTTTTTTTGCCGTCATTCAGATTATTTTTCAGAGAATAAACTTTCAGGATTCCATTCTGGTCTTCAGGCGAATTTCCATTTTCAAGAGACGAGTCAAGAACCGACACCGCGACAGTTCCGCTTTCAGAAATCGCCGCCGAAAAAATATCGGGAACTTTCTCCCCAGAATATGCGATTTTTCCGCCAAGACTTTTTATTCCGCTCCAGTTTTTCGAATTTTCACATTCAGAATAAGAGATTCTAACGTTTTTGCCTTTCTTGTCTGCCTGCTCAAAAAACACAAATGATTTTTTTCCGCTAGAAACCGCCTGCGGAAAATAAGAGTCGCCTTTCGAAATCTCTTTTGCTTCGTCCCAGAAAAAAGATTTTTGAACGCCAAGATTTTCAGCCGGAGTCTGTCTCTGACTTTGGACTTGTTTTTGATTTTTCGGCCGCGAAAATGACTGGGACTGCGCGCCGAGAATTCCGCAAAAAAGAAAAAACGCCGCAAAGGCAAAAAAAGCAAAATCGAGAATTCTATGAGTGTAAAAGCGCGGCAAATGCCTTGAACGCAATTTTTTTTCAGAAATCATTTTTATTTTTCCTGTTTTTTAATTCAAACATTATCCGTCTAAAGCCTGCGCGCGATTCTGTTTCTCAAGTCGATTACTTTCCGGCTTCGCCGTGCAGCTGGACTTTTCCAAAGCGTTTCCATCATATCGTTCGCGTCGGAAAATTTCCGCTGATTGAAAAGCCGCCCGGCTTCCGCATAAAGACGCTCGTCGCTCTGGCTCAAAATCGCTGTAACATTCTCAATCTGCTTTTTCGCCTCGGCAATCTGAACAGAAATCGTTTTTTTAGGCTTTGAAACCGCAATTTTTTTCGGGTGAAGCCCAAGCTCCTCTTCAAGACTGTAAATCTTAGAGGAAAGTCCCGGATAATTCGGATTGATTTCGCGCAAATCCTGCAAATCCGCAAGCTGCTCCTTTTTGTCAGAAGAAGCGAGAGCCGCCTTATAAAGATTTTCAAACTGCCGGGGAAAGCCGTCAGGGGCGGTTTCGCGCTGAATTCTAAGAGCCAAAAGCCGAGCTTCCTTGTTCAAAGGATAAACATTCTGAACATTGCGCACGTTTGTCATCGCATTTGAAAAAGCCTGTGCCGCCTCGTCCTTTTTTCCGCTTTTTTTAAGCGAAATTCCTTTTTCAAGGCCAAGCCGCGCCGAGTCAAGAGACTTTGAAAGCTCCGGATAATGCGGATCGGATTCAAGAAGAACGCGTCCGTAGCTCAAACTTTTCACATTTCTAACAAGCGAAAGCAGCTCTTCAATTTCCGGGTCAGGCTCAACATTCGTTTTTGCCCACGTAACCTGAGCCTTTACAAGAGCCGCTTCCGCAGAGTCAAAATCTGTCGAGTAGTAATATTCAGTCGCCTTTTCCTTAAGCTCAAAAACATCGCGGATAACCTGCTCGCTTTGCGCGACGAGAATTTTCGATGCGAGAGCTGAAAGAGTCTCCTCTCGCATTTTTCGCGCGTCCTCATCATATTCATAGTCGAGAGCCTCGGCAAGTTTTTCCGCCGCACGCTCAACCGCCGCATTCGCGCTGTCGTAATCTTTCCGCCTGAACGCGTCCTCCGCAAGGCTCAGCTGCCTTTTTCCATCGTCAAACGCGAAATTGAACATTCTTATCTCGTTTTCAGCATTTTCAGCCAGTTTCTGATTTCTGAGCGAAAGCGCGCTGTAAACATTTATCAGATTGCCGAGCTTTGAAATTCCGCCGTCATAATCCTGATTTTTTCCAGCGAAGCTTTTTCCGCCGTCAAGATTTTTTCTTCCCTGAACAAGGAAATTTCTTTTTCCCGCAATTTCAGACGCGAGAGCCGCCGATTTTTTCATTGCCTCAAACGGATATTTTTTCACAAAGCCGCTTTCATCAGATTCTTCGGAACTTTTTGAAATTTCAGAGCTTCCAATCGTTCCAGCAAGAAGATTTTCCGCCTCGGAAATCCGATTTTCAAAATCAGAATAGGATTTTTCGCCGTCAAGACAATAAGTTTTCGCAAGTTTTCCCCAAATCATCGACGCTAATTTTTCAGCTTCAAGAATATTTTTCCCGCTCAGAGAATCAAAATAAGCCGTATAAGTTTTCGTCCAGCTGTCTTCAGAAATTCCGATTGCAGAAGAATCGATTTTTTCCTGCGAATCGCGCGATGCAGACGCGATTTTTCCATATTGCGCGCTTTTTGAAAGGCAAAGCGAAATCAAGTCCTGAAGATTTTCTGCACTCTCAATTTTTTCAAGGAGATTTTCGGCCTCGCTTTTTTCCGAAACGATTTTCTCGGCGTTTTCATAAGATTTTTCAAGCTCCGCGCCAAGATTTATTGAAAGTTTCATCTCGCGCGAATAATTTTCGCCGTCAGGATTAAAAAACGAGCCGTCATAATTTTGGACAAGCGAGTAAAGCCGCTCAAGATTCTCGCCGGTTTGCGCAAATTCCGTAAAAAACGCGAGATTTTTTTCCGCTTCCGATTTTTTTGCTTCTAAATCTTTTGATTCTGAAGCTTTTGCTTCTAAATCTTTTGAACCGCCAAAAACATTTTCGTCTGCAAAGCCGTAAATCGAGCTTTCAGGAAAAGATTCCATCGCCTCCGCAAATCCTTTTTGAACCAAACCTGCGATTTTCGATTTCATCTGCTCAACGCGGCTGTTAAAATATGAATCCATTGCGCCGACAACGCCTGAGTCCGCAATTTTCTCGTCGCCCAAGACAAAATTCTTGTAGATTGCGACGTAGGAAGCCCCGTACAAAAGCGGATTTCGCTCGTTCGCAAGCTCCTCGGCTTTTCCAAGAGTTCTCGCTTCCGCCATAACGCCGTTGCGCAGGTCAGCAAATTTTTTGAACGCCGATTTCACGTTTTCAAACGATTTTCTCGTCTCTTTTAAGTTTCCGCTTTCAGCCGCCGCGGAAAATTTTCTGAACGCTTTTTCACATTCGTCCTCGGCAGGCTTGAATCCAGAAGCGACAAGATTCTTCACGCTTTCAACCGCTTTTCTGGCAGGCTCTGTTATGTCGCTTTCATAAACAACGAGAATTCCGCGTTCCTTTTCCTCATTTTCAGAACCGGATTTTGCTTTGCCTGAATCAGATTTTTTCTCATCATGATTTTTTGAATCATCTTCGCCTGAGCCAGAATTTTCAAAGACAACATCTGACTTCTCGTTTTTAAGCTCGAATCCTTCCTCAAATTTTTTCGCCGCCTCTGGATATTTTTCATCATGGACAAGAGCAACGCCCTCTTTCATAATTCTGTTGTAAATCACCAGAAGCTCGCCCAAAGTTACGGTGCGCCGCGCAAGATTCGTAAACTCAATGTAGTTTTCCGTGGCATCGCCCTCGGATTTCTCAAGCTCGCGGATTCTTTCAAGTTTTTCAGACTTTTTCCCGGAATCGCTTCCAATCAGTTCAACAAGCTCGGACGCTTTTTTATTGTAGTTTTTTCTTGCCTCAAGAATTTTCAGGACACGCTTTTGCGCGCGGTCAAAATCGTCAGGATTTTCGCTCATGTAAGACGCAAGCTCCAAAAGCGCGGCGTTGTAATCAAAATTTTCTATTAGATTGTCGATTTCGCTCAAAGACATCGCGCTTTTTTTTGAAACTGCGGAAGCCGCAATAACAAGGCAAGGCTTAAAAAACGAGAAAACAAGAAAAATCGCGGCGAATCTAAAAAGGTTCTTCATAAAAAAGCCTTGCTCTTAGCTTTTATTTTCGGTATCAAATATAATGAAGTGAGATTTTTTTCCGATTCTAAATACTGGCGGCGCATGTGAAATAAAGCGAGCGCGACAACGAAAGAGCGCGCTTAAAACCGCGACTTCGGCATGACAAATTTTTTATAATGAAAAGCAAAATATCAATCGCATTTTTGATTTTCTCGTTTCAGTTTTCTGCTTTCCCGCTCGACTTGATTGACGTGGACTCGACGCTCGCGGATATTTTCGGCTCTTTCACAGACAAAAACGAGGGGACAACATCATTCCGCTCATTGAACATTCCGTCCGGCGGCAGAGTCGAGGCGATGGGAACAGCTTTCACTGGCGTTTCAGACGACATCAGCTTTTTTGACTACAATCCGGCGGCAAGCGCAGTCCTTGAAAAAAGCGAGGTTGCGGTTTTTCACAACGCGTGGATTGCAGACTCGGCAATGGAAACTCTTTCTGCAGCGAGGCGAAACGGAAATTTCGGCTACGGCGCGCAGATAAAATGCTTTTACGTGCCGTTCACAGAATACAATCTTTTTGGAGACAAGCTCACAGGAAGCTATTATTCAGAAACTTCCGCCGCTTTTAATCTTTCTTACAATTTTCTTTCAGGATACAGCTTCAAGGGAATCGCGCTCGGCATGAACGCGAAATTCGCATGGCGGAATGTTCCCGACTACACAGACAGCCAAAGCGGAGAAATAATCTCTGGCTCAGGACTCGAGCAGTCGTCGCTTGCGGCAATGGCGGACTTCGGAATTTTCACGAGCTTCAATTTCCTTAAAAAATTCGCAAGCACAAAGCCAAATCTGCGTTTGGGGCTTTCATTCAGCAATTTCGGGCTCGCTTTCACAGGATTCGGAGACTCAGTAAAGATTGACGACCCGCTGTCATCTAAAATTTCCGCTGGAATTTCTTATCGGCCTTTTCCAATTCTTCTGATTTCGCTTGAAGCGCGCCAGCCTGTAAATCTTCAGGATTTTTCAGAACTTGGAAAACTTCAGGCTGCAAGCGGATTCGAGATTGCAGTCTCAGAAAATTTCTCGCTCGAAGGCGGATTTTTGATTCAGGGCGGAAACCCGAGATTCAGCATGGGAAGCGAATTCGGAATCTCAAAGATAAAAATGTCCGTCTGCTACACTTTAGATTTGACAACTTCCGCAAATCCAGTGAACCACATCAGCCTCTCGGCAAAAATGAAATTCGGAGACAGAGGACGGAGCGAGCAGCTTCAAAAAGTCAACGAAATCTACATTCAAGGGCTAAGGCTTTACGCGCAAGGCGACTACGACAGCGCGATTTTCAGCTGGAACGAGGCGGCGAGCCTTGCAAAGGAATATCCGCTAAACATAAAATACGAGCCTGCGCTTCAGGCAAGAAACGCCGCGCTCTCTTTCAACGAAAATAAAAACCGGCTGGAAAATCTGCAAACTTTCTCAGCCGGGCAAGAATAAAAAATCGCGCCATTCTCTGAAAAAAACTGTCATTCCCGAACTCGAGAACTTTGCCCTCGCTTAGTTTCAAAATCCGCAAATAAAAATGCAGATGCTGAAATCGGGCAGTTTTCTGCCCGCTCTAAATTCAGCATGACGGCTTTGTAGTTCAGAATTATCGTCATTCGGAATTTATTTTGGAATCCGCAAATAAATTCAGCATGGCGGTTAGGATTTTCATCACACTTTCTTCGAGAAGATTCTGAAATTCATCCACGGGAAAATCGTGCATTCACGCTCCATTCTCGTGAGCCATTCCGTGCTTACAACGTTCGAGCCTAAAGCGTCAAAGATGTACATGAACGCACGGATTGAATCCTCAAAGCGTTTTTTCGCGTACTCCGGGAAAATTCCATCGTGAAGCATTGTCGGCCATTCGCCGCTTTGGGAAAGCATAAGCTCGCGCGCCGCAAGATTCAAAAGGCGCACTTTCAGGCCGGTCTCGTTCGGGAACCTGTCCGACAAGTCAACCATTCTTTCAGCCATCTTTCTCGTATAGCGCAACATTCCGTCCGTAGAGCCGTCAAGCAAGTCCTCGCCGTAGCTGTTTCCCTGCGAAGCTCCAGGATAAGGCGTAACTTTCTGCAAAAGATACACATTTTCAAGCCTGTCTGAGCAAGCTCCAAGCAACATATCAGTCTCCGAAGCCTGCCTTATCACGCTTTCAAGAAAATCGACTCCCTCAGCCCATTTCTGCCCGAGAAGCTCGGAAGAAAACACGCACACAAGCGACGGAGATTTTTCTTCCATATATTTTTCAGCTTCCGAAAGCTTCGCGTTTTTTGCGTCAACAAATGCTTTCGCGTCTTTCTTCACCTGCAAAAGAGCTTTTTCGCTGTCGTAAATCCGGTTGCTGTCATCTTCAAAAGACCAGTACCTAAATCCTGACGGAACGCGAGCCGAGCCTTCCTCTAAAAATCCCGCGTTTATAAGCTCGCTGTCAGAAAGCTCAAAGCCGATGTCTTTCTCGCAGTTTTTATAGACAGGATTTGAAGCAAAAGCGCAAATGTCGTCTGGAGAATCGCTGTCCTGGGCAAAAAGCGCGAAAGAGCCGCCGGAGATTCCGTCTTTTCCATTTACTGAACATCTTACAGGCGAGAAAATTCCGTTTTCAGGAAGAGTCTCGCTGAACAAAATCGAGCGGTTGTCAACAATCGTGTATCTAAATCCGTAAGATTTCAGAACGTCCTCGATTCCAGCCGTGTAGCCTAAGAATGGAAGAAAAAATCCGGCAGGCTTCGCCCCGAAAAACGAGCGGTGAGAATAAAGACCAACCTCAACCTGAGCGTTCAAGATTTCAGTCATATCGCCGTAATGCGGCAAAAAAGCGTAAGTTCCACAAGTCGCGAGAAGCTCAAGATAGCCTTTGTCCGCAAATTTCTTGAATTCTCCTAGAAGATTCTGCCTGTAAACATCGCAGAAGTCATTTTTATCTTTTTTCGCCTTTTCAAGGCAAGTTTCAGCGTTCTTCAAAAGAGCCGGCTCGTTTTTGCATCTTTTTATCTCGCTTTCGCCAAGCGCAATCTTTTTTTCAAGCCATTCAATGTACTGCTCCTGAACAACCGGGTCAGAAAGAAGAGAGCAAAGAGACGGAGAAAAAACCATTCCAAGCTTAAATTTCACATTCTCGCTTTCAAGCCTGTGAAAAAGATTTACCAATGGAAGATAAGTGCCCGAAATTGAATTGAACAGAATATCATTCTGCAAAGCATAGTCTTTCTCGTCCGCAACGTGCCTTATATAGCCCTGATGGCAGGCAATAACAAGCGCAAGATTCTTAGCCATAATTTTCCCCTACTCCGTGAACGACTCTCTGTATTTTTTGTAGCTGATTTCAAGAAGCTTTTCCATGCCAGAAAGCCTTAAAAGCGGCGGAAGATTAAGCTCCGCGCCGGGCTTCGCTTTTTTTAAGATTTCAGGAGTCTCAGGAAGCCGGACTTTTCTTGAAACCGCAAGATTGTCAGAAGTTCCGTCATCAAAAAGAGCCACAAGGTCAACGCGGAAATATTTTTTCCCATTTTCAAGAAGAATGTACTGGGAACGAAGGTCTTTTTCAATCTTTATGTCAAAAAAATCAACAGGATTCTGGTCTTCCTCGTTTTCAAAATAAGAGACACGAAGGATAAATCGCTCAAAACTGTCAGACGAGGCAAGGTCTTTTAGCTTTTGCGCGCTGATGTCCCAGTAAACATAAGCCCATGCAGGATTTCTAAGAATCACCTGAATTTCAGTCTCGTTGAATGTCAAAGGAAGTTCCGCGTCAGAAGCAGCCTCGGAGCTCGAGTCCTCAACCATTTCAGAATTGTCTTTTTCTTCCTGGGCGATTTCTTCCCCGACTTCAAGCAGCTCGCCGATAATAAAACGTCTGTTAAGGTTGTCAGGAATGTCAATTCCGTAGTCATCTGCAACAGCAATCAAGTCCGCCGACGAAAGCGTTTCCAAATGCTGCAAAGATAAAAGCTTGTTGTCCATTTTTTTGCACTTCAGTTCATTTTTTTCTTGCAATTTTCTTAAAAATAAGAATAAAAGTCAATCAGTAGAAAGATTCAGTGTATCGCGTTTGCAGACTTCACAAAGCTGCCATGCTGAATTCATTTCAGCATCTCGTCTTGATTACAGATTCCGAATCAAAGTTCGGAATGACAGTTTTTCTGTTCAGAATGGCACTGATTTTTCAACTTCATAGACAGCCTATGTCAGGCTTTTTTATCACGACAGTTATCTTTCACTAACAAAATTCCAGCCCTGCTTCTTGATTCTCTTTTGAAAAACCAATATATTAGCCCTGTAATTAGCATTAGCTAACAATTTCTTTTCAAGGAGAAAGCTATGAAATCAACAAAAATCGTAAAAGTTATCGGACGCGAGATTATCGACTCGCGCGGAAATCCGACCGTGGAAGCGGAAGTTCATCTTGAAGACGGAACAGTCGCGCTTGGAGCCGCGCCGTCCGGAGCCTCAACAGGCGAATTCGAGGCGCTGGAGCTTCGCGACGGCGACAAGTCAAAATTCGGCGGAAAAGGCGTTTCAAAGGCGGTCTCAAACGTGAACGGCGCAATCGCAAACGCGATTACAGGCCTTGACGCGGCGGACACATACAAAGTTGACAGCGCAATGCTCAAGGCTGACGGAACAAAGGACAAGTCAAACCTCGGAGCAAATGCGATTCTTGCAGGCTCAATCGCCTGCGCGCGGGCGGCGGCAAATTCTCTTCAAATTCCGCTTTATAGATTCTTAGGCGGAGTCCAGGGGACAAAGCTTCCTGTTCCGATGATGAACATTCTGAACGGCGGAGCGCATGCAGACAGCGCGGTTGACACACAGGAATTTATGATTATGCCAGCCGGCGCGCCTTCATTCAAAGAGGGCTTGAGATGGTGCACGGAAGTTTTCCACAAGCTCCACGACCTCATCAAGAAAATGGGAGACGTTACCGCAGTTGGAGACGAGGGCGGATTTGCGCCTAACAAGCTCGGAAGCGATGAGGAGGCAATCGAGAAGATTCTCGAGGCGATTGAGGCGGCAGGCTACAAGCCGGGCAAGGACTTTTTGATTGCGATGGATGCGGCTTCTTCCGAATGGAAATCTCCGAAAGGAAAAGGATTCTATCACCAGCCGAAGTCTGGAAAAGACTTCACAACGGACGAGCTTATCGCGCACTGGGAAAAGCTTGTTGACAAATATCCGATTGTCTCAATTGAGGACGGACTTGACGAGGAAGACTGGGAAGGCTGGATAAAGATGACAGAAAAACTCGGAAAGAAAGTCCAGCTCGTAGGCGACGACCTTTTCGTTACAAACGTCGAGCGGCTTTCAAAGGGAATAAAACTCGGGGCCGGGAACTCAATCCTTATCAAGCTGAACCAGATTGGCTCTGTCTCAGAAACGCTCGAGGCAATCAAGATGGCGCACAAGGCGGGCTACACAGCAATCGCGTCTCACCGCTCAGGCGAAACCGAGGACACGACAATCGCAGACCTTGCGGTGGCTCTCAACACCTGCCAGATTAAGACAGGCGCGCCAAGCCGCACAGAGCGCGTCGCAAAGTACAACCAGCTTCTGCGCATTGAAGAGGAGCTTGGTGACGCTGCCTGCTACCCTGGATTTGAGGCGTATAATATAAAGAAATAAAAGCAGCTTCAAAACGGCGTTATAAACGAATAAGGAACATTGCAGGCTCTATGTCATTATAGACCAGAACCTGCAATGTATTTTTTAATAATGCTCTGCACGGAAAAGAGCTGATAGCTAAACAGGACTAAAAAACCAGCAGTTTCATTGAATGTCTAACGAATTTAATTCAGCAACAAGTTTATCTTTAGATTCAAGCAATTGTTTTTCAAGACTTTCGTATTGCTTTATATTTTTTTGATAGAATTCATTTTGTTTCCCGTAAGGTATATATTCGATATAATAATCCATCAAATCATCTGCATTTATTGTCAATTTTGAAGTTCCGTCAGCAAGGTCAGCACGAATTTGCTCACGAATACTTTCCAAATAATACTTGTAAAACTTTAAATTCACAGGATACTTTTCATTCTTTGCCTGAAGAATAATGCATAAATTACTTGCGATAAATTTGCCATTTACATAATGGGTTCTTCCTAAACTTCCAGAAGCGCTAACCGCATAAACTAACGCTTCACAATCATGGTCATATTCAGAATGTTTTTTCCATTCGCTTGCTGCAGTTATAAAATCGTATTCTCCTGAATCATCATTTTGCTCACTTGCCAAACTGCCTTTTTCAGGAGAGGCAAACAAATCCCTAATTTTTACCATTTCATAATGACTGTTTTTCTTTTCTCTAAAACCGGCGCAATTTAATTCGCCGCCTTTGTAGATGAATCGTTTTTCTGAAAGATTTTTTATTTCCGTTTTATTTCTGAGGCAATCTAAAATAAATTGCTCTTTATTGCTCCAATCTTTATTTTTATCAATCCTGCCTTTATGCTGAACAGAAACAAATCCATCATCCTCAAGGTTATAAAATAAGACAGCATCTCTTTGATTATGAGGAGTTTTTGTAAAGCCAAATATTGATGTGTTCACTGTTCTTTTCTGCTCGGTGAAAAGTTTTTCTGGCATACGAATCACAAAATCCAATCTTGCCATTTTCAGAAGTTTTTCTGTTGCACCGTTTTGATTATGTGTAAGTGTCGGTGTCGGCATAATTATTATAAGTTTTCCGTTAGGCTCGAGATATTTTATTGCGTGGATTGTAAAATCAATCGATTTGTTATCCTCATACGGAGGATTAATGATTACTTTTGTAGGCTTTTTGCTTTTTATGAATGAATATAATTCTTTTGAATCACTGTCAATGATATTTTCATGTTTATCATAAAGAATACTGCTTCTATAAATCAAATTTGTTCTTCCGTCACCATGAAGAAACATATTAGAACATGCTAATGCAAACAAAACAGAATCAATTTCAAAACCGATTAATTGTTTTTCTTTTATGTTTTCTATTCTATCTTCATTGCCGCTGGCAAGTTTTATTAATGTCTCCATCGATTCCATTAAAAATCCGCCCGAGCCTGTACATGTATCAAGAACAACATCTTCAATGTTCAGGTCTGCAAGTTTTACCATAAGTGATTTTATATGGTCGGGAGTGATTATAATATTCTTGTTATCAACTTTTCCGGCTTTTGAAAGAAATATTTTATATGCTCTTCCTAAAATATCTTGTTTTTCTTCATTTTCAAAAGGCACAAAAATATTTTCTTCAATTGTTTTTATGAGTTTTTTATATTTTGGAAGAGAATAATCTATTGTTTTAATAAAACTGAATTTATCTTTCCAATTATACTCTTTGCTCAAATTGTTAATTTTACTTTTTAACTGACGTGTTATTGCATTTACAATCGATTCATTTAAAATATGAGCTTTTAAGAGTTTTGAATTTGAACTTTTAGATTCTTCTTCGGATGGCTCTTGGATGTTTTTGTACGAGCTTCTAAAAGTTTTATCCTTTAATGCAATCATTAGGCCTGAAAAGAATAAACTCCGTTCTGTATCACGCACAATATTTTCATTTTGAAATTCCTTATTTAAAGCATGTAAAGTTTTTGTCAAGTGCTCTTCTGTTGTAGTTTCTGTAAATTTTGATTTTTTATAAATCTTTGCGAGATTCTCTATAGACATTAAAGATTTATCAACATTAAGAACAGACGCTTTTTCGTCTCCGTAGTATTTTTTGAAATACGAAACTTGCAAATCTTCCAATGTTTGACCGGATACAGCAATACCGAGCATATCTTTATCAACTTGATTATGCTCCATATAAAATATTGCATCGTTTTCTGCATCTTTTTGTTTTTTAGCTTTCGCTTCGACAATAACAACAAAGTTTTCTTTATCTAAAAAGAAATCAGGATAACCGTCTTTTCCACTGCCCTTTTTACTTTCAAACCCAAATTCTTTAGGAATAGCGGATTTTTCAATAAAAATATCTGCTCCATAATATGACCGAAATATATTTTCTGTAATAGTTTCACTTTCTTTTTTTTCCATAATTTTTCTTATAATATACATTACTTTTTTTTCCAATAAAGGAATAGCAGTTCTGTTTCAAGTTTCCTTACACAATACTTTCTTTTCAGCAGTGAAAACAAAATCCAAAAAATATTATTTTTATTGCCGCACAAAGTCTTTAATTGCCTCTATGGATATGTTAATAAAAAACTATCTAGCCTCACAAAAATCAAAATTATGACATATCATTTCCAGAATTATTAACAAAATCACCTTTTATTGATGTCGCAGAGCCAACTTTATTATTGCTTATTGTTCCTGAATTCCATTCGAAACGCGAACCGCTTCCAATATACACAACTCTATTTCCATTTACACATGTATTCTCTGTGATTTCTCCGCCATTCATTATAACAATTCCGCCAGAAACTACATAAAAGCCTGCCCCATATCTAGCTTTATTATCTTTTATGGCGACACCCTCACCTATATCCAGCTCGCCTTTTACATATATTGGCCCATCACCATTATTTTTAAAACCAGAAATTGTAGTATTTTCAAGAACTACTTTTCCGCCAGCCTCAACAAACAAAGCATACTGACAAAAGTTTCCATAGACATCACCTTTCAAATCGATATTTTTCAAAATCAAAGTTCCGCCATTATTTACTCGAATATGAGTATAATCATCCGAGTTTTTATTAGGACATGATAACTGCGCATGTTTTTCCTCATCGCCTTCAAACAAAACAGACATTCCAGAAGAAACAGTAACTGTTTGTAAATCATCAACACTTTTATCATTAAGATTTAAAGTCCAAGTGTTTTCAGAATTCTTATCAATATAGGAAAATGCGAAATTTAATAAATCTGAATCTATAGAATCTGGAAATCCCAAAGTTTTATTTTGTTCATTTAATGTTAATTTTAAACCTATATCCCCAGTATTTTCAGAGGAATCAAGTTTTACTTCATATAAATTGCCGCTGTCATCAACAATCTTAAAATTCTTGCAATCCTCCTGTGTAAGCATATATGATGGACTAGAACTGCCTTCAACAACTGTTTTACCAGAGGTATAACCCTGCAAAGTCACTCTCGCAGTGTATTTCGGATTTCCAGCGGCAGCATTATTTTCAGGAGCGAGTTCATCTGTAACTGTAATTTTTCTATCATTTCCAAGCCAAATATCGTTTCCGTCATCTTCTACTGCAATAACAGCAGAGCCGCCAAGCTTTATCTGTCCGCCATAATTAACATATATCGCGCCGCCAAGCTTGCTTCCATTTCCGTTTTCATCAGCCGCTTTGTTTCCAGAAAGCAAGCCGCCTGTCATTATGAATGCGCTTTTTTTGACACCATCACCGTGGTCTATATGAACAGCTCCGCCTGCGCCACCGTTTTTTGCCATATTTCCGCTCATCTCGCCTCCGCTCATTGTAAACGTGCTATATGTTGAGCTTCCGCCCCAAATAAATATTGCGCCACCACCGTTTCCAGAACCATTTCCTAATGAATAATTTTCAGAGACTTTCCCTGCGTTCATCACAAAATCGGCATTATTAGCACCGTAAAATGCACCGCCACGGTTGGCACTATTTTTTTCTATAAGAACGTCGCCATCAGAATTATTTTCTTCACCAATTTTTACAGTAATTCTTGATTTTTCATTATTAGCATAAATCGCGCCGCCGTTTCTTCCGGCTATATTGTTCGAGATTTTGCAGTTTGAAAGAGTTGCTTCGCCGCTTTCTATGGCTATTGCAGCACCGTCCGATTCTGTGGAATTATCATAAATTTCTCCGCCTTTAACTGCAAGAGTGGCGGAGCAGTAAATTCCGGCTCCCAAAGCATCTTGATTGGCAGCATTAGAATCGGAACTCCATTTCACCGCCTGATTTCCGAATATTTTTGCGCTGCCGGAGATAGTCGCAACGCCGTTTTCGTTGACCGCAATTCCGCCGCCGCGTCCGCAAAATCCTTGCGCGTATAATGTCGAGACCTTGTTATAGCATATCTGTGAATTTTGAGAGACATTAAGCGCGCCCTTGCAAAATATTCCGCCTCCGTAGTTCGAGCGGTTCCAGCCGACAACTCCGCCTTTCATATTGAATGTGCCGGATTTTATAAAGATTCCGCCGCCTGCGCAGCTTGTGTAATTTCGGCAGATATACGCTCCGTCTTCCATGTTGACCGTTCCGCTGCCCACAAAAATTCCGGCTCCAACATCATGCTCAGTAGTATTTGATGATATTTGCTTTGTTGAGCAGTTTCCATAATCCTTATCCGTTGCAACTTTTGAAATATCGTTTGCGTCATCGTCAGGATTAAGTTCTTCGCCGATTATTGCGCCGCTTTCAAGGTTCAAAGTGCCAGCTTGCATATAAATTCCGCCGCCATAAACAGCAGAATTTTTGTTTACCGTTGTGCCAGAAATCGTTTTTTCTCCGTCGCCAAAGTATATTCCGCCTCCGTTATCAGCTGCAGAATTATTCAAGATTTCTGAATCCGAAATTGTCACTTTGCCGTCAGCATTTATTCCGCCGCCGCTGCTTGAACTTTTATTGTAACTAACGCTTGTATTTTCAAGCGCAAGTTCTTTGCCGCTAAAGCAAATTCCGCCGCCTGCATTGTTCGACTTGTTTTTTTCAACAACGCAGTTTTTCAGCGTAAGATTTCCGCCGCAATAAATTCCGCCGCCTGCCTCATTAAGCGAGCCGCCTTTTACCGTAATATTTTCAAAAACAATATCCGCATTCGAGCCGATATAAAAAACCCGCCAGCCAGTTGTATCGGCTTCTTTTCCGTCTCGTCCGGCATCAACCACAGCCTTTTCAGATGAAAGACTTTTTATAGTAAGATTCAGTTTTGCGCTTGGAGAAATATTCACAAAACTGCTGTTGTTTGCTGAATAATTTCCATAAATTGCGTCTGCCGTTACCGTGCCGTCAACGTAAATCGTATATGCAGTTGCTCCGTCGTTTATTGCGCTA
>DHKO01000051.1 GCA_002404895.1 Treponema sp. UBA4692
ACCCAGCCGTTCAATACAACTTTTTTGCCTACGTCAGCCTTTGTAAGCTCGCCGCAAGTTACAGTTCGTTTAGAATTTTCCATTATATTTTCCCGATGATTGAGTCTGAACAAAAAAATTTCCGCTCGTTTTCAAGCAAATTTCTTCTGCCAGACAGAAAATTTTTGAATTTATTTTAATGAGATAAGCCTTTTTGTACAATTATTTTTAATTTTCACAATCTGCTGATTTCTGCATTATAATATTTTCGATGCGGTTTTATCGCAGATTTTAAGGATAATTTCAATTTTTGGAGGACTTTATGAAAAAGATTTTGACTTTCGGAGCGTTGGCTCTTATTTCGGCAGGAGCTTTCGCTTTTGACTTAGGAGAAATCAAGGGAACATGGCAGGACTCAAAATGGAACGCGAACTGGACTTTCGAGGCAAACGGAAAAATCACTCTTTCTGACTCAGTTTCAGGAAACGAGATTTTCACTTTTGACGACAGCAACGTTCAGGATTTCAAACTCAACGCAGGAAAAAGCGGAGTAAGCGTCTCGTTCTCATGCAAGGAGACCGGGCGCGCATACAAATTCACAAAGCCCCTCACGCTCAATTCTGACCTTGACATGCACATTGAGCCAAACTGGACAAGCGAAAGCTACGACGTAAAAATCAAATACCAGAAATAGGCTTTAAAAACAAAAACGCAAGGCAAAAAAACTCCGCCTTGCGTTTTTTATCGTCATGCCAAAATAAAATCAGAGAGCAGCAGCAACAACCCCGAAAATCGCTCCGCCGATTACAAGCGCGATGATAAGGCCGCCGAACAGCGCGATAACGCCGAGAACGAGTCCCCAGATCGCCATCGTCTTATGCGCCTTGTCTTTCCGCCCGACCGCGCCGAACACAATCGCCAAAATTCCGCAGACAACTCCAGCCCAGCCGGTAAATCCGCCAATCAAAGCGATAATTCCCAAAACCAAAGATGCAACAGCCATTTTAAAATCCTCCTAAAAATTCTAAAAATGCAGGAACGCAAATTAAATTAGAGAATTATTATATCACAAAAGAAAGAGGCAGCAATATTATTTTGTCCGCCATTTTATTTCCATCAAAATAAAATCTCTTAAATCCTCGTAAAAATCAACTTTCGGCGGAGCAACCTGAATTCTCTTTACAGCTTCCTGAATCAGAGGATTTTTTTCGCAGCTTGACGCGCTCGAGCCTGAATAAAAAAGAACATGCAGAAAAAGAGCGTACGCGCTGTCTTTTTCAATTTTGAGCATTTCAGAAAGTTTTCCGCAGAACGCAAAAGCCGCGTCGTAATATTTTTTCTTGAAGACCGCGAGCCGCTCAATTGTAACGTTTTTTTCTATTATAGAAGTCAAGATTGCAGAATAGCGGAGATATTCCTGATTCGCGTTTAAGATTCCCGCCCAGACCTCGGCGACAACTTCCGGCGAATATTTGTTTCCGTCCGGAAAAGCCGCATTTAAAGAAGCGAAGTATCCGTCCATTTTCTCTTCGGAAATCGCAAGGAAAATTTCCTCTTTTGTCGTAACGTACTTGTAAAGGTTCGCGCGCGACCAGCCCAAATTTTCAGCAATCGCAGTGAGCGTAATGTCGCTGAAAGGCATTTTCGAAAAAATAGAGTCAGCGGCAGCCTTAATTTCTTTCATGCGGATTTCTTTTTGTCCGTCAGTTCTGGCACGAATAAAATCATTCATGTCTTTTAGGATAACGGATTTTTCGTCAAAGAACAATAAGCAACATTTTGTAAACTAAAGAGACGCAAGAGAATTATGAAATTTTTTAAGGAAGTCGTCTAAAGAATATCGCAATGCTGAACAAGAAATCGTCCTCAACGTTCACTTTGACTCAATGCTTCTTTATGGATTTTGAATCAGAAGATTCCGAATCAAGTTCGGAATGACTTGCGTTCATCATGCTGAATTCAAGGCAAGCAGAAAGGCGCGAGTTCAAAATGACGCCGAAACTTTTACAGGCAAAATCTCTTTTGAAACAAAAAAATTCGCTTTATAATCGGCTTTATGATTTTGAATATTCTTTCTGTCGCCGCTGGAGGAGCTTTGGGAGCAGCCCTCCGATATTTGATTAGCCTTGTTCCGCTAAAAACTGTTTTTCCGTTCCAGACCTTTCTCACAAATCTTATAGGCTGTTTTTTGATTGGTCTTATCGCCTCAGTGGCTTCTGCCGCCGCTTCCACAGCCGCCAGCTCAGCAAAAAATATTGCGGTTTCGCCATTGCTTGTTCTGTTCCTGAAAACAGGAGTCTGCGGCGGATTCACGACCTTTTCAACATTCGCCCTTGAAAGCGCAAAGCTCGCGTTTGAATCATCAAAAACAAGCTTCGCAGGAGCCGCCTACATTGTGCTTAGCGTCTCGCTTGGAGTCGGCTGCGTCTTTCTAGGACAATTTTTAGGAAACAAGATTGCAGGCTAGAAGCCTAAGCGAGAGTCAAATCGCCTTCTTTTATCCAGCCGAGCTTTCTTAAAAGAAGCCCGAAAGCCCAGCTCAAAACGCCAGGAAGAACAAAGCAGACAAGCACAAGACCTAGCCAGTCAAGCACAGACGGAGAAATTGCCGAAGCTCCATGCTTTACGGCAGCCTCAACCGGGCTGAACCAGCCTGCCACAACGCCAATCGGGCCGACAAGTCCGCAAGTTCCCATTCCAGAGGAAACAGCCGCTCCGTTCATTTCCATCTTGAAAACGCAAGTCGCAATTGGGCCAGTTATAATAGAAGCAAGCGTAGGCGGAATCCAGATTTTCGGATTCTTGATGATGTTCGGCATCTGGAGCATTGAAGTTCCAAGTCCCTGGCTCAAAAGTCCGCCCCACTTGTTTTCCTTGAACGAAAGAACCGCGAATCCTACCATCTGCGCGCAGCAGCCAGCAACAGCAGCGCCTCCAGCCAGCCCCACGAGACCGAAAGCCGCGCAGATAGCAGCCGACGAAATCGGAAGCGTCAAGGCGATTCCAATCACCGCGCTTACGATAATTCCCATTGTGAAAGGCTTCAGCTCAGTTGCCCACATTACGATGTGTCCGAGAGAAGCCGCCGCCGCTCCAATATGCTTTGCAGCTAAAACTGTCAAAAGAGAGCCGATTAAAAGCACAACCGCTGGGGTTACAATAATATCGACCTTTGTTTTTTTGCTCACAAAGCAGCCGCACTCGCACGCCACAATCGCAATAACAAGGACTGCAAGAGGACCTCCCGCGCCGCCGGTAACGTTGGCCGCAGAGCCGACAGCCGCAAGAGTGAACAGAACAAGAGCAGGAGCTTTCATCATAAGCCCGATTCCAGCCGCCATCGCAGCTCCGACAACGTGAGCGTCAGCCGCAAAATTTCCAGCGTCAACAAAAAACTTGAAGAAAGGATTCTCGCCCAGACGCAAAAGCTGCTGCCCGAGAGTCTTTACAATCGTTCCAATCAAAAGTGACGCAAACAGCCCCTGCGCCATTCCGCTCATCGCATCAATGCAATATCTTTTCACATACTTGTTCATGATAATTTCCGGATTTTTATTTTTGTGGTTTTTCTGATTTTGGAAATTTCCGGCTAGATTCTGTTCATCGAGCTGAAGACTTTTTCCGCCATGATGTTGATTGAGACTCCCATTTTCTCGCTCTCAACATTCAAAAGGCCTCTGAGCGAGTCAATCGAAACGTCCGCGCCGTCCATGCTCACCATCATCATCATGATGAAATTTCCTGACAATATCGTCTGCGTAATATCGGCGATATTGACTTTGTGCTCTGCAAGAAGTGCGCTCACTTTTGCGATGATTCCAACTTTGTCGCTTCCAACGACGGTTATAATTGCGTTCATAATTTGAAGATTCTAATGATTTTTTAATACTTAGGAAATACGATTGAAGACGCACGTCATTCAGAATTTATTTCAGGCTCAGCACAATCTGCTCGCCGGTTATTTTCAAAAACTGCTTTATGATTCTGATTGCGTCGTTGCGGATTGAAGAGTCAAGCCGGATTGCGGCTTTCAAGATTGCGCCGGCGTTTCTCACAAGTTTTCTTGAAAGCTCGGTGCTTGTTCTCGCCTTTGTCGAGTCCAAAAGAGCAAAAATCGTCTCAACAAAATTCTCGCGCTGCTTTTTGTCGAGTTTCTCAAACCACTTGTTGAAGCTCCTAAAAAATATCTCGCTTCCGCTTTCAAGCGAGTCTTTCAGGACAAAATCCGCGCCGCAGACAAGCCACGAGAACGGGTCGTGCTGCATAATGAGCTTTTCCGAGCTAAAAACGACCTTGAAATCATCATAATGATGGAACAACATTCCAATCATCGACATCTGCGGAAAAACAGAAATTATTTTTGGCTTTACAGAGCAGAATTTCTCGCTTTCCAAGTCCTTTTCAGAAAATCCCGGGCCGTCAAAATTGTAGACATTCAAAATTCTTTCTTTTGACTTTTCATCAAGATTCGCCGCTGAATAAACCGCAAGATTTCCGCCTTTCGAGTGTCCGCCTGCGTAAAACCTGTATTTTTTCAAGGATTTGCTGTTCATCGCGTTGAAAAGATACGAGGCGGAATCTTCCTGGGCAGGCACGCTTTCCATAAACGCAAGGTTGAAGTCCTCTTTCCAGCCGACTAAAGTGTCGTCAGTTCCGCGAAAAGCGACGAACGCCTTTTTCGCCTTGCCAGAAAATCCGCATTTTGCCTCCTTTTTTTCATCAAACAAAAAAGTCAGCGCGGAAAACTGCTCCTCGCGCGCCTTGTCGTAGTCATCAACAAAGCCGCAAAGCTGAACACTGCAAAAACGCCTTGAAGAAGCGCACTTGAACAAAAGCTCCGTCGTGAGCGGATTTATCATAATTCCGAGATTTTTTCGCGTCTCAAAATCGCAAGAATTCTTAAATTTTTGAGAAACTTCAAGAAGCGTGGAAAAATTTTCAAAATCAGAAGAGACGAGGGAATCAAAATGAAGATACGAAAGCTGGCAGAAAATCAGCGCGTCAACGTTGTTAAAAGCGTTCTGGCCAAAAGTCAAATCGCCGCGCCAGTCAAGATAATCGAGAATGTTCCGAAAGTCTCCCTTGCCTTTTTCCGCCATATCAAAAGTATACATTTTTTTCTGAAAATTAGATAGAATACCGATATTTCGCCAGCAAAACACTGGCAAAAACTGGACTTGCCGGTTTTTCACGGCGATTTCTTACAAATTTCCACAGCTTCCGCGAAAGACGCAGGAACGACCACATTGCAAGAGGCATAAAAATGGGCGGTATTTTCGGAGTCGCATCTAAAGGCGACTGTTCTTTGGATTTGTTTTTTGGAGTTGACTACCATTCGCACTTGGGAACGAGACGCGGAGGTCTTGCAGTCTACAGAGACGACAATCATTTTCAGCGCGCAATCCACAATATTCAGAATTCGCCGTTCAGGACAAAATTCGAGGACGACATTGAGGAGATGAAAGGCCACATCGGAATCGGCTGCATTTCAGACTACGAGCCGCAGCCGCTTTTGGCTCGCTCGCACTTGGGAAATATCGCGCTTACAACTGTAGGAGTCGTCACAAACAAAGACGCGCTTGTAAAAGAGCTTATGGACTCCGGCAACGCTTTTCTTGAAATGTCCGGAGGAGAAATAAACCAGACAGAACTTATTCTTGCGCTTCTAAACACTCAAAAAACAATTCTCGAAGGAATTCAATACGTTCAGAAAAAAATAAAAGGCTCAATCACAATACTTGTTGCCACTCCAGAAGGAATTTACGGCGCAAGAGACAAGATGGGACGCACTCCGCTTCAAATCGGCATAAAAAAAGACGCAAAAGGCTCGATTCTTGCGCACTGCCTTTCATTCGAAAATTTCGCGTATATGAATCTTGGCTACAAGGACGAGCATGAGCTTGGCCCTGCGGAAATCGTTTTTGTTACAAGCGACCGTTACGAGATTTTGCAGAAGCCGCAAAAAGAAATGAAAATCTGCACATTCCTGTGGATTTACTACGGCTACCCGACAGCCTGCTACGAGGGCGTGAACGTTGAGGCCATGCGCTACAACTGCGGAAAATTCCTTGCAAAGCGCGACAAGGATGCGAATATTCACCCGGACTGCGCGGCAGGCGTTCCTGACTCCGGAACTGCACACGCTGTAGGCTACGCGAACGAGGCAGGAATTCCTTTCACACGGCCGTTCATAAAATACACGCCGACCTGGCCGCGCTCTTTTATGCCGACAAGCCAGGACCAGCGAAACCTAATCGCGCATATGAAACTTATTCCGGTTCCTCAGCTTATAAAAGGAAAAAGCATTCTTCTGATTGACGACTCGATTGTGCGCGGAACCCAGCTCAGAGAGACAACGGACTTTCTGTACCAGTCCGGGGCAAAGGAAGTTCACGTGCGCCCTGCCTGCCCTCCGATTATGTTCGGCTGCAAATACCTCAATTTTAGCCGCTCAAAAAGCGAGATGGACTTGATTGCGCGCCGTGTCGTGAAGAAATTCGAGGGAGACAATCCAAGCGAAGAAGTTCTTGCAAAATACTGCGACCCGGACACGCCTGAATACGCGCAGATGCAGGAAGAAATCAGGAAGCAGCTTCATTTTACAACGCTCCGCTATCATCGTCTTGACGACATGCTAAATTCAACAGGCCTGCCGCACGAGAAGCTCTGCACATACTGCTGGAACGGAAAGGAGTAAAGTCAAAAAATGAAATACATCAGGCAGTTTACGATTTTTGTTGCGGCTTGCTTTATCGGAGAAATTTTCCACAGGATAATTCCGCTTCCGATTCCAGGCTCGATTTACGGGCTTGTCCTTATGTTTCTCGCGCTTGAATTCAAGATTATGCCGCTCGATAAAGTCGAGGAAATTTCAGATTATCTTCTTGAGATAATGCCGCTTCTTTTTGTTCCGTCAACAGTAGGTCTTCTTGTCGCCTGGCCGGTCATAAAGCAATACTGGCTTCCAATCATAATACTTGGAATTGCCGGAACAACGCTGAACTTTTTTGTGAGCGGACACGTCACGCAGTTTTTTGTGAAGATTTTAAGCAAAAAAAGGAATAAGGATTAAGATTTATGAGCCAAATTTCGGAATTTCTTTCAAATTCAGTTTCTTTCGGATTTTTTATAACGCTCATGATTTTTGTCGCATCGTGCTGGCTTTACAACAAGACAAAATTTGTCCTGCTCTCGCCTCTTCTTGTATCGAGTGCGGCGGTCATCATCGTTCTTGTTGTGTTTCGGATTCCTTATGAAAAATATCTTGACGGCGCGGATTTTCTCTATTATCTGATGACGCCTGTAACAGTCGCGCTCGCAGTTCCGCTTTACCGCCAGTTCCAAAAGCTGAAAGAAAACGCGATTGCGATTCTCCTTGGAATAATCAGCGGAATTTTGTCAAACGCGCTCTTTGTCCTTGCAATCTGTGTTGTCTTTAAAATCGGACACAACGAGTATGTCTCGCTTCTGCCAAAGTCAATCACAACGCCGATTGCCGTGGCAATAACAAACCAGAACCACGGACTTGAAGCCGTAACGATTCTGATGGTGAGCATCGCTGGAAACCTGTGCAACGTGTTCGCGATTTTCTTCTGCAGGATTTTCAGAATCACAGAGCCGGTGGCGCGCGGAGTCGCCTGCGGAACAAGCGGACACGCGATGGGAACTTCAAAAGCTCTTGAGATGGGCGATGTTGAAGGCGCGATGAGCGGACTAAGCATTGCCGTCTGCGGAATTCTCACCGTGATTATTCTTCCGTTCTTTATGAAACTGATTTAGTTTTTTGAAGCAAAAAAACGCGTCAAGGCTTGCTTGCTTTTTAGCAGAGCTGTCTTGACGCGCTGAATTTTAACAAGGCTTTTTCGAAGCCTTCACTTCGCGGATTATGTTGCCTTCGGTTTTTAAGACCTCGAATTCAATCTGACCGTTAAAGTCTATTTTCCGGCCTTTTTCAGGAAAGTCGCCCAAGGTTTCTGTAATCCAGCCGCTCACCGTATTTGAGCTGAATTCATCGGCTTCTTTTATTCCAAAAAATTTCAGCAATTTGTGCATTTGCGTATCGCCGCTCACAATAAAGCTTCCGTCGCCGCATGGCTTTATGTTCTCAACTTCAGAATCGTGCTCATCGTAAATCTCACCGACAAGCTCCTCAAGAATATCTTCCATCGTAACAAGCCCGAGCGTTCCGCCGTATTCGTCCAGAATTATCGCCATCTGAACCCTTTCTTTCTGCATCTTAAAAAGCAGCTTTGAGATTTTAGTCTTGCCAGTCGAAAAAAACGGCTTTTTCATAATTTTTTCAAGCGAAAAATCTTCCTGGCCAGCCTTGAAAAAATCTTTCTCGTGGACAAAACCGGCAACAGAATCAATTTCGCCGTCATAAACAGGAAGCCTTGAAAATCCACATTCAACAAATTTGGCTTTGACCTCATCATAAGTTGAATTCTTCTCGACGGCGCAGATATTCACGCGCGGAATTATTATGTCCTCAACGTCCAAATCATCAAATTCAATCACAGAGCGGATAAAATTTCTTTCGTGCTCTTTTAAAGTTCCGTCTTCCTCGGCCTCATCAACCATCGTTATAATTTCTTCCTCGGTGATTACATTTCTTGAGTCAAAGCGGAAGACTTTTTCAATCAGCTTTTTCCAGCCGGAAAAAACAACATTCAGCGGAGTAAAAACAAAAATCAGAACTGCAAGCACAGGATAAACGGACATCGCAAATTTTTCGGCGTAGGCTTTTCCAATGTATTTCGGAGTAATCTCGCCAAAAATCAAGACTGCAACCGTTATTGCGGCAGTTGAGACAACAGAAGGATTCAAAGATGAATCTGCAAGAAGAAGCGCGAAGAAAAGCGCGCTTAAAGTTGAGGCGGAAATATTTACGATATTGTTTCCGATAAGAATTGTGCTTAAAAGCTTGTCGTAATTTTTCTCGGTGAGCGAAAGGACTTTTCCGGCAAGCCTGTTTCCGTTTGAAGAAAGCGATTTTAGCTTGATTCTGCTGGCGCAAGTGTAGGCGGTTTCTGACGCCGAAAAGAAAGCAGAAAAACAGATTAGAACGATAATTGAGACAAATAAGGGTATGGACCCGTCAGGCATAAAAATCTCCTGAAAAAAAAAGATATGGAAACATGCGTTTCCCAATTCAAAATATAACAGATTTTGAAAAATAATGACAAGCGAACTTAAAGAAATTCTACGTTTTTACAAAAATCTCTTGACGCGCTTTTTATTTTTGATTATTCTTCGGCTATAAGCGAAAGGGGAGTAGTTACTTCCTCAGAATCAACAACCGGCTTTTTTGAAAAAGTCTGGTTCTGTGGCTTCAATCTTGAAGAAACAAGACCTTTTGCCTGTTATTCCTTTTTTAGGAGCAGCAGGCAAGAGGTCTTTTTTTTGTTTAAATCCATTTTTTGACGTCTGGAGGTGTCTTTATGGAACAGGTTCTTCTTTACTTTACAGAAGGAATCCGCTCGATTGGCTGGCAGGAAGCGGTCATGTACGCGGTCGGCGCGCTTTTAATCTGGCTTGCCGTGGCGAAAAACTACGAGCCAATGCTTCTTCTGCCGATTGGATTCGG
>DHKO01000031.1 GCA_002404895.1 Treponema sp. UBA4692
ACTGCCGGAAGATGCCTTTTTCCTGTGTCCATTCCGAACGGGCTTATTCTTTCAATCTGCTTTCCGTCCGCGTCGTAATGGACAATGTGCGGCCCATATTTATCGGAAATCCAGAAAGTTCCGTCTTTCATCGCGACGATTCCCTCGCTGTCAAGCCCGTACTCGTCTGTTCCAAGAAAAATGAAAAAGAATATAGAGACTCTTTATTGGCATAAGTAACATAAACGGTTTTTTATGAGCTTTTGATGATAAACGTTAGTATGAATGGGATTTTAGTTTTGGATTGAGACTAGATTTTAAGGACTAAGTGTAAACCACCCATTTGATGGGTGGTTTTGCGTTTCTAAAAATCTACTCTTCAACAGCAACGCCGAGATGTTTTTTCTGGAATCGCTTGAGCATTGCAACTCCGTTGCGTTTGTCGTTGTAGACAAACCCGCCGTTCCAGTATTCAAGAGCGGCAAAAAGCGCGTTTCCGCCGTCCTGATCATCTGACTGCTTTGTTCTGAACGAGACATAGTTCGCAAGCTGCTCAAAATCAGAATTGTGAAGAGCCTCAAGTCTCTTTCTATTGAATTCGTTCCATTTTTCAAGGTCTTTGAATCCTTCGCCTTCATCCTGAACAATAAGATGAGCATGAGAAGGGCTGAAAGAATACCAAACTTTTACTTTCTTATTTATGTCGCAGTTGTTTCCGTGTTTTACTGCATTCTTGATTACTTCGGAAATCTGCTGCTCCAGAAGGTTAATTTCCTTGATTTCAAGAGGTGCTGACTGAACAATCAAAAGTGTAAAGTAGCGAATCTGACGAAAATCTGACGGAAATTCCTTGTACAGCATATTTGTTGTGTCAAACAAAGGGTCGTTGCCGTCTGCGCGCAATTCTTTAATCTGTTCCATTTTGTCTTCTCCTTTTTAACTTTTGTTTACTCGTTCACCATGAGGAGTCCTTCTTCCACGCTGTTCGCGATAGGGAAGTAGCCCATCAATTTCGTCAACTCGATAACCTTCTTTACAGAACCGTGAATGCAAGCGATTGCGAGCTTCAAGTTCATCTTTTTGATTGTTGAGCAGATGTAGATAAGCGCTCCGATTCCAGACGAATCGATGTAGTCAACCTGTTCAAGATTGATGATGAAACTCTTTACATTCTTCTCAAGCATTTTCATGACGAGTTCCTTTAGTTTATAGGAGTTGTAAAGATCCATTTCGCCGTTTACATCTATGATATAAACTTCGCCGTTTTTTCGAATTTTCAGTTCCATAAGTAAACCCCTTTTAATTACTGAATTTTCAATACAAGAAGCGATTGGTCATCATGCAGCGTTTCATTGCCAATAAACTTCTTAATGTCTGTTTTTACAAGGTTTGCAAGCTCTTTGCCGGAAAGGCTGGAATTTGCCTTGACCAAGTTTGTTAAGTTTCCAACGGAATATTGTTTTCCCTCTGTGTTCAAGGCTTCAACAAGACCGTCTGTATAGCATATTATAATATCACCTTTGCTGACTGTAAACTCAATATCTTTGTAAGATGTTGTTTTTTCCACGCCGATCGGCTCGCAGGCTGAAGAAACTTTCTCGACGGCCTGTTTTGCCGCATTGTATCTTAGAATGGGAATGCTTCCTCCTGCTGCAAGCTGGATTTTACGTTTCGTTGGGTCGTAGTTTATGAGCGCGACAGAACCGAAGTGGTCAAAGTTTGCCTCTCCGCAGATTCCTCTGTTTGCCCAGCTGAGAATTGTTCCTGCTGACTGCGTTGTGTTCACAATCAGATGCAGCATCGCCCTTATCATTGTGATGACGAGAAGTGAATTCATTCCTTTTCCTGCAATGTCCATAAGGACAAAAGACACTCTGTCTGCTCTTGCAGGAATTACATCGTAAATATCAGAGCAGACGCCAGATGTATGTTCTGAATATGAGCCGAATGAAATTCCTGGAATCGGAAGAACTTTTTTAGGAAGCAATGTTGTCTGAAGATTTGTTGCGATGTTTGTTTCCTTTGTAAGCTCCTGCTCGTCCGTGTACTGCTTGAAACTCAGAAGTGTCTTCAGTGCTGACTCGGCAAAGCCTGCCAAAGTCTGTGCCCAGCCGAATTCCTGCTCTGTGAAAGGCTCTTTGCCAGGATTCCGTGAAAGGGCAAGAAGTCCGATTACAATATCCTTCCCGCGCAGCCTTAAAGGAATGAAAATATAGCTTCCGAGCTTCAAAAAATCTTCTGGAGTGTTCTCAACGATTCTGTCGTCAAGCTTCGGCTCTGAAATAAGCTCTGCGCGTCCGGCTGTGGCAATCTCGCCGAAAATGTTGTCTCTAAGCGGAAACTGCGCGTATTTAAAACTTGTTGAAACCCGAAGCGGCTTGTGCGGCAAATCGTCCGGAAGCCTGTATGGAGGCGGAAAGTCTCCGCTGAAAGATTTTACTGAAATCAGGTCGTCAAATTCATCGACCATAAGCACTGCGCCGCCGTCAGCCTTTGTAATCGAGCAGCAGGTTGTGTTTATGCTGTCCAGAACTTTCTGCATTCCGTTCTTGTCTGAGAAAGAGTCGGCTGCAAGAGTAACAAAGGCGCGTCCTTTTTCAATAAGGTCAATCGAGTCGGCCTTGATTTCCTCGACGACAACCTCTGCTTCTTTCTCTTCGGATTTTTCTTCCTCGTTTTTCTTTTCTTTTTCTTTCGGCTTTCCAAAAGCGAGCATTACGCAGTAAGGAATCAGAAGAACTGACGCTAGAAGAATGAAAAGCGCGAAAATAAGCATTCCCGGGTGGTAGATTGTGTAAAGACAAGCGAAAACAAGCACAGCCAAGGCAAAATATGAAATAAAACTTACTTTTGCTGTGTTTCGGATTTTGATGATTGTAATCAGAATCCCGATTATGACCGCAACTCCCGCGGTTCCAAAAAGCGGAATATAAGAAACTGCTTCAGAAGTCAAAATCTCTTCTCCATTTTTTTAATGAAATATTATTATTTCGATTATTTTAACATCGAAATATCCAGCCGTCAAGTTTTCAGCTTTTCGATTTTTTTCTTGAAGAGAAGCCCCTTGAGCCTGTTCAAAATTCTGAATGAAAATCTTGGACGGAATTTTTTTAGGAAAGAGCCTGCGATGTCGTCAAGAGTGAATGCTGAGCCGTATTTCTGCTTGATTTCATCCCAGTATTTTATGACCCAGACGTAAAGGTCGCTTTTTGTCCTTCCCTTGAAATACCGCATTATGTGATACTTGTCGATTATTTTTATTGTCGGCAGGTAGACGGTCAAAAACCATGACATAATCGCCTTGTCCATGCCGATTTCCTCGGTTTTGTTCATGTTAATGTAGTATTTGTGGGTCAGAATGTGGTTGTAGATTACATCGTACTGTCCCGGAACTGAGAAATCGAGACTCCAGTAGTCCGTCACGTCTCCGAATCCTGTCTCGCTGTAGAAAACACGCTTCTCATACTCGATGACCTGCTTTGTCATCTTTTTGAGAGAGTCGCCGGGGCGGAGCTTTATCTCGCTTTGAAGGCTCACAACTTCCGCGTCGATGAACTCGATTCCTTTTGCTTTAGCGACCGAGACTCTGTGGTTTCCGTCGCGCACAAAGTAAAGCCCGCCAAGCTCGTAGAGCGAAATCGGAGGAAGCGGAATGTCGTTGATGTGCGCCATGTCGATATGCTCCCAGCGGGTTTTCAAGTGAATATTTTTCGGGAAGAAACGGTTGTCGAAATCCTGGTAGCGGCCTTCCGAGCCTACAATCAGCTTTACGGGAACGACTTTCATTCCCTCGTAGGTCTCGTTTGCAGGTCTTAAGAGTTTTTTTATGTCCGAGAATGAAATAAGCGTTGCTTCGTCCGGATTCAAGAAATGCTGGACTTCGTTGAAGAGGGCCTTGTGCCGCGCCTTTGAGAAGTCGTTTTCTGTTTCTGATGACAGCATTGCGTTTTCCATAAATTAAGATTCTCCTGATGGTGGGTTGCCGTCGTTTTCATAATCCAAATCAATGATTACATAGCTGTACGCATTGATGACCGTTGTTTCGTGCGAGACTGTGATTCTCGGCGTGTTCATATCGTAAAGGTGAATATGTCCGTGGACAAGATATTTCGGCTTGAATTTTCTTATGAACCAGTTGAAACATTCAAATCCTTTGTGGCAGGTGTCTTCCTTGTCGTGAATGTGGCGCGGAGAGGCGTGGGTGAGAAAAATGTCGCAGTATCTTCCGTATCTGATTTTGTTGAGGAAAAGGGCAGGAGACATTTTCAGGAGTTTTATGAACATCTGGAAGTTTGTGTACTGGCTAAGCCCGTTGTTGTATCTGATTGAGCCTGAAGCTCCTGCAATCAAGAGCGGAGTCTCCTTTCTGTTGTATCTTACTTTCAGAATTTTGTTTTTAAGGACTTTGAACCCTGCGTAAGTTGCGCCGTGGTTCATGCTGTAGTCGTAGGCAGTGTACTCGTGGGAGAATGTGGGATGCGCTCCCTTGTGCTGCTTTATTTTGTGGTAATAGGAAAACTCCGTTAGGTTGTGATTTCCGAAAACAAAATAGGCCGGCTTGTTAAGCGATGAGACGATGTAGTCGATGTAGTCCATCGGAAGGTCGCCCGCGCAAAGTACCGCGTCAATGTCCCTGAATCGTTCTTTTATCTGGCTGCTGTAGACAAGCGGGTCAATCTGGTCTGAGACGCAAAGAAATTTCATCTGGCTAGATTCCTGCCTTTGAAAGAATCGCCTCAAGCTTTTCCTTTCCGACAAGCTCTATCGGCCGGTTCTCAGCAAATCCTGAAGCCGAGCTTGTGAATCCTGTGCTTGTGATTGCGTAGGCTTTTGTGCAGTTGAGCGACTTCGCAAGCTCCAGCACGCGGCGGATTTCAGTGTCCTCGATTGGCTCTGTGTCGCGGTAGAAATTAAGCAGAAAGAGCTGTTTTCTCACATTCATCCAGTCGTCCTTTTTCTTTTCGATAGCGACCATCTGAACGCCCCATTTTTTCTCCTCGATTTTCTGGGATTCCATGCTGAAGCCTGTGAGGGCTGCTTTCTTGCAGATTTCCTCGAATTCCTGGTTTGAGCAGGTGAGAAACTCTTTTAACGAGTCGTTCGCCTCCAAATCTCTGTATTCTGAAAGTTTCGCGCTGACATCTCTGAACGAATGGTTCTGCTGGTAGATAATCTGCCACTGCTCGATTGCCTTGTCGATTTTTCTCGTTTTCTCGTAGCATGCGGCAAGAAAATATCGCGCGTAGAGCGTTTCCTGTGATTTTTCGTCCTTTGAGGCTTTTACTGCGGTTATAAATTCTGACAAGGCGTTGTCAACTGCGCCTGCGAGCATATAGCAAGAGCCTCGCTCGATAAGCGCGCGCTGCCTGAATTCCGGGTCGCGCAGAGCTTTCTCAAACGCTTTTACCGCAGAAGAGTAATCCTTGCTTTCCTTGTAGATTTTTCCAAGATAATAATAGGAAGAATAAGTTTCAGGGCTCAGCTGGAGCGCAATGTCGATTTCCTTTTTAGCCTCCGCGAACTGCTTTGAGCGGTAAAGCGTGAGCCCCATTGCGGCGTGGGCTTTCACGTGCTTTCTGTTGAATTTTATCGCTTTCTGATAGAAGCCTAATGCCATGTCCGCGCGGTTTTTCTGGTCGTAGAGCTTTCCGCAGTTGTAATAGTTTTCGGCGTTTGTCGGCTCGAGCTTTGTCAAAAGAAGAAATTCCTTTAAGGCGTCGTCTGTCTGGTTGAATTTTAGATAAAGAGAAGAAAGCTGATGCCGGAAATCGATTTCTGGAATATCTTTCCCGAAAATCGCGTTCTGCGCGACCAATTTGTATTCCATGAGCGCAAGCTCGTTTTTTTTGTCTGCAAGATAGGCTTTTCCAAGATAATAATGGGCCTTGAAATCGCGGGAATCCTTGGCGATTATCGACTTCGCGATTCTTTCTGCGGCGGCGAATTTCTGCTGCTTTATCAGCTTGTCGATGAATTCAAGTTTTTTAGGCTGTGCAACTGACTTTATTACAACGAACGCAAGTATTCCCACTGCAAACAAAAGTATTGCGATTATTGCAATTATAATCATTTCAAAAAATCTCCCGAAATTAAAATCATCTTGAAGTGTATCTAAAAAATTATATTGGAAAAACATCGCTTTATCAACTTTCGGGAATCTTCGGCTTTTTCAGGACTTTTGCTGGTTTGGTGAAAATGTTCCGATAATCTGATAAAGTGGTTTTCAGTTTTGAATGTCCAAAATATGAAATTTAAAGATATGAACATGATTTTTTTTGATTCTGATAATTTTTGCAGGGCGAGACGCGGGGCGTTTCTTGCATTTTTTTTAGCTTTCGCAGGAATTTTGCCGGCTCAGAATATGTCTTCAAAAACGATGAGCGCGGAGGCGAAAGCCGCAATTCAGAATAAAAAGTCTGGAAAAGAAAAAAAATCTGAGACTCCGGTCGTTTTCAATGAAGATTTTGCCGCTGGCGAGGAGCTTTTTTCATTGAACGAGCCTGAAAAGGCGATTCCGTATTTTGAGAAGGCTCTTGAGGCTGAAAATGTGAATCCTGCCGTGTATGTTTATCTTGGAGTCGCTTATTACCAGACTGGAGACTTCAACAAGTCGCTTGCAGTCTGCGTCCAGGGGCTTGCGAAAGAAAACACCGACCGAAAGGTTCTCGCTTACAACGCAGGAAATTCATGCTACGCGATGGGAAACTATATGCGCGCCGATGCAAGCTACGCAATCGCGCTCCGTGAGGACGAGAACTACGCGCCTGCTGTTCTTAACCGCGCAAACGCCCAGCTTAAAATGGATCATCTTGAGGACGCGAAAAACAACTATATAAAATATCTTGAGCTTTCGCCTGACTCAAATCAGAAAGAAAAAATCGAGGAGCTTATCCGGCTTCTTGAAGAGGAGATTGCGCTTCGCGCTAAGCAGCGGCCGGAGCTTATAAATCCTGACGAATTTGTCTCAAACGAGAAAATGGAGATTGTCGAAGCCCCGGAAAAAGTTCACGAGACGCTTCCGTCTTATGCCGAGGAAAAGCCGTTGGAGCCTGAAAAAATCAGCGCGGCGGCTCCGGCTCTTCCTGCCGAGAAAACAGAAAAAGACGACGGCGAGAAAGTCGGGGAGAACCTCGCGCTTCAAAGTGAAAGCAATCCGCAAGAAATCGTTGAGAATGAGAAAAGCGAGAAAATAAAGGAGAGTCCGCCGGTTCTTCCTGTTGCAAAAAATGAAAATTTAATTGAAGAAAAACCGGAAGAGAATCTTGAGTCTATCGGCGAGATTGAAATTCCTGAATCTGTTCAGACCGAGGAATCTGAAATCTCGATGGAAAAAATCGACCCGGAAAGCCTCGTTACAGACGATTATCAAAAAGACGAAGAGGAACGCGAGAGAATCGAGCGCGAGAAAGCGGAAAAAGCCCTTTCTCTTGAAAAAGAAAAGAAGGAAAAAGCAGCGCGCGCACGCGAAGAGCTTGAAAAGGAGATGGAAGAGGCTTCGATCATAAAGATTGACGAGGATGACCCCGAGCTGAATCCTGCGGCGGTGCCTGACAAGGTTGAAGTGCGCGAGAACGGCGACGGAACTGTTGACATAAAAATTCCGACGCTTTCTTTTGAAGTGAACAGCGCAAAGCTTGTGGAAAACAAGTCTAACAACGAGACTGTGAACAAAGTTTACGAGATTTTGAGCGACAAAAAATATTCGGACTTAAAAGTGACGATTACAGGCTACGTAAATCCTGACGGAGACGAATGGACAGCCGAGGAGAAAAAGCTTGCCCTCGAACGCGCGGAGTCTGTAAAGAAAAAGATTGTTAATATGGGAATAAGCGAGGAGCGCGTAAAAGCGCAAAACGGCGACGGAAAAACCGAAAACAAGGAATACAACCGCCGCGTGGAATTCCTGCTCAGCAAGAACTAGTTTAGCTATTTTTACATAGTCCGCCTTACGCGCGCGAAAAGCTCTTCCTTTGTGGAAGTCGTCCAGACTGGCCGTCCGTGCGGGCAGTGCGGGTCTTTCAGGTGCAAGGCTTCCCATGCAAGCTCCTCTGCGGCTTTCGGTCCTAGAATCGTGCCGTCCTTTACAGACATTCTGCATGCGGTTGTCGCCGCAATATGGTAAATAATCTCGTCAGGAGATTTTCTGTCTTTAAGCAGGGCTTCTTCCAAGTCTTTCTGGCTCAGATTGAATCTTGATGGAATTGAGCTTATCTCCCAAAGTCCGTTTCCCTTGTTTTTTGTCTCAAATCCTGAAGAATCGAGGATTTCTTTTATCGACTCAAGATAGTCGTCGTCCGATTTTGATTCCGTGTGAATCTCATAGGGAACAAGCAGCTTTTGCTTTTCGCCGCCTGCTGACATTATCCTGTTGAAATTTATCCTCTCGTGCGCGGCGTGCTGGTCAATCAGATAGAGCGTGTCCTTGTAAAGCGCGACAAGAAAAGTCCCGAAAACGGTTCCAAGATATGCGAAAGACGATTTAGGCTGTGAAAACGGCTCAGGCTCTGCGAGCGTCCTCATCTGGATGTTGGTCATCTTCGAATTTGAGGAGAATTTGTCAAAGTCCAAAAGAGATTCTTTTCCCGCGCCTGTGTGCAACGTGCTGTAGCTGCTTTCTTTTCGCGGAAGCGAGAAATTTAAGGCTTCAAACTGCGCGGAAAGCGTTTTTCCTGTGAAAGGGTCTGCGAAGCTTTTTCCGTTGTTTTCAAGATTTCCGCTTTTGTCAAAGTCTCTTGAATTTTCAAAAAGATTTTCTTTCTCGCTTCCTTGAAGATTTTCCAGCTTTGCTCCTGAAAAATCTTGCGGAAATCTTCTTGTGGAATTTTTTGAGTCCTCGCTGAATGCTTCCATAACGAGACTTGAAAAATTAAAGCTTTGCTGTGAAATTTCTCTTGCGTTTTCGACATAATCTTCGTCGGAATTTTCATCGGTTATGTTTTTTGATTCCTTTATGCTGTAGCCTTTGAGCCACGCGCGGACTGTGGAGCTTACTCCGTGATGAACTGAAGAAATATCCTTGAAGCGAACTTCCTTTTTTGCCGGGTGGATATTGAAATCGACCATTTTCGGCTCGACATGCAGAAAAAGGGCTGCGACAGGATGCGTTCCGTTCGGGAAAAATCCCTGGCAGCCGTATTCAATCGCCTGCAAAAGCGAATATTCCGAGACGCGCCTTCCGTTCACAAAAATGTAGATGTTTTTTCTGTCTCCCCGGAAAACTGACGGCTCTCCAATCACGAGCGAGAAGCTCCATTTTGACTTTCCGTCGGCTTCTGTTCCTGATGCTTTTAGCTCCGAGAAAAGCGATGACGACTCTTTAAGCTCAAGCGCGCGGGTGAATCTTTCTGGAAGTGAGACTCCGCTTGGCAAGTCTGCTCTTACAGCTCCGTCAACAATCAGCCTGAATGCGATGTCCGGGCGCGGAATCGATTTTTCGACGAATGTGTCTCTGCACATCATTGTCTCTGATGAAGGCCGTTTCAGGAAAACTCTTCTTGCCGGGAAATTCTCGAAAAGCCCCTCGCTTGTTACAATTGTTCCTTGTCCGTCTTGAACTGGCGGAATCAGCTCTATGATGTGGTCTTCTGTGATTGAGGCGCGCATCTTGTATGTTCCGCTTGCGATTGAAAGACGCGAGACAGCCGCGATTGAAGAAAGAGCTTCGCCTCTGAATCCTAGCGTCGTAAGGTTCAAAAGGTCTTCTGAGTCTGAAATCTTGCTTGTGCAGTGGGGACGGGCGCAGGCTTTGAGGTCTTCCTTTGTCATTCCGCTTCCGTTGTCGGAGATTCTGATTTTCTCGATTCCGCCGCCTGTGATTTCAACCGTGATTTTGTCCGCGCCTGAGTCAACCGCGTTGTCCATAAGCTCGCGGACAATTGCCTGCGGACGGTCAATCACTTCTCCTGCCGCGATTTTCCGCGCGACATCTACACTTAGCTGCCTGACTGGTCTGTGGTCTGCCATCTTGATTTTGTCCTTACTGCCTTAGTCCTTCTGCCGGCGCGCCTGCTGTTCCTGTTGCGGAATCCGCCTGCGTGAAGAGGTCAAGCTGAGGCTCGACCGGCTTTTTTCCTTCCGCTTTCGCTTTTTCTTCCGAGACTGGCTGGTTCATAAGAATCTGGATTTTTCCTTCGATTTTTTCGATGTCTTTTTCAAGAGTCTTCGCGAGCTTTATTCCTTCCTCAAAGTCTTTTAGCGCATCCTCGAGAGAGATGTCCTGCCTGCGAATATCCAGCGAGAGGGCTTCAAGCTGCTTTAGATTTTCCTCAAATGTCTTCATAAATTTCCTCCAATAACTACGGCATCGATTTTGCCTTTTGCCGGATAAATTTCTATCTCCATGTTTTTTGAAACGTCGTTTCCGCTTCTCACGACTTTTCCGTCTTTCGTTTTTACCATTGAATAGCCGCGGTTGAGAATTGTCTGCGGGCTTGCGCTGTCTAAAATTTCTTCAAGGCTCTGGATTTTTACTCTCGTGTCTTTTATTTTGCTCAAGATTCCGTCTTTTAAGGACTCGCGCGCGGAGTCAAGCCTGTTCAAAAGAGGCTGCTCGATTGTCCTGAACCGAATTTCCATATTCTCGATGTTGAAAGATTTCGCCATCAGTTTCAGCCGCTCGATTCTTGAAGTTATAGTTGTGTAAAAATCGTTTATGAAGCCGTCAAGACCTTGAATCAAGTCGGCCTGCTTAGGAGCTGCAAGCTCTGCCGCCGCCGAGGGAGTCGGAGCGCGCATATCCGCGGCGTAATCCGCAATGCTCCAGTCAATCTCGTGCCCAACCGCGCTGATTACAGGAATTTTCGAATTTGCGATTGCGCGCACAACTATTTCCTCGCTGAACGGAAGCAAGTCCTCGAGAGAGCCGCCGCCACGCCCGACAATCAGAACATCGCACAAGTCAAAGTCATTCGCGTTTTCAATCTGCCTTGCGATTGTCGGAGCCGCATCATTTCCCTGCACAAGAGCCGGAAGAATCACTACATCGACTCCCCGGTTCCGCCTTTTCACAATCTGCAAGATGTCGCGCAGAGCCGCTCCTGTGGGGCTTGTTACAATTCCGATTCTTTTTGAGTAATATGGAATCTTCTTTTTTCTGCTTTCGTCAAAAAGGCCTTCCTTTGCAAGTTTCTGCTTTCTTTCCTCAAGAATCTGGAGAATGTTTCCCTGGCCCGCAATCTCCATTTTTGTGATTATAATCTGGTAGTTTCCGCGCGGAGCATAAACTGAGACAGAGCCTGTGCATCGCACTTTCATTCCGTCTTTCGGCGAGAAATTCAGCGTCGCAGCCCGGCCTCTGAACATAACCGCGCTTATCTGCGAACCCTCGTCTTTAAGCGTGAAATACATATGCCCCGACGCGTTCGGCCTGTAGTTTGAGATTTCGCCCTCAAGAGTGATATTTGAAAAAGTTCCCTCTAGAATTTCCCGGATTAAAGATGTGAGATTTGAGACTGTAAAAACAGTGTCGCTAGGAAAAAGCTCTGCCATATCCGAATGATTCTACTGAAATCTTTTGAGAATTGAAACTGACCAGAAAAAAAATTTGACTCTTGAGACTTGAGTGTTGCATGTAGCTGTGCGCGTTTTTCTAAAAAAACTTGAAGTTGCTTTAAAAAATCTCGCCTTAAAATCTTAATTGATAATGATTGAAATCTACATTATCATAAAATTTATGAAAAATGCCGTGATTTTGTATGCTGCTGAGCTTTCTGAACATTCTTTTGAAAAGGCTTTCGGCGGAAAGTCAGCCTTTGAGTTTGCGCTTGAATGGGCAAAAAGCGTTCCTGGGAGCGTTTCTGCTGTAATTTTTGCGTCTGAGAAAAACAGGGCTGAGATTGAAAGGAACATTCCTGAAAACATAAAATCGTCAGAAAAAATCCGGATTGCCTCAAAAGAAAGCTGGACGAAAGGCGTTTTCATAAATGAGATTTCAGATTCTCTTTCTTCATTAAATGCGGACTTTGCGGTTGTCTCTTACGCCGACACGCCTTTTTTGAACAGAAAACTCACAGAAGAGATTTGCGCGGAGCACACAAAATATCAGGCGGAATACACTTTTGCGGACGGCTATCCTTACGGCGTTGCCCCGGAAGCTCTTGACAAGGGGGCAGCCGCTATCGTTTCATCTCTCTGCAAGTCTGATTCAAGATTCATGAAAAAGTCAGAAGAGAATATGTCTCGCGACACTGTTTTTTCGCTTTTGAGCATAGACATAAATTCCTTTGAAATTGAGACCGTAATCGCAGAGAATGACTACAGGCTTTTGCGCCTTGAATTTGAGTGTTCGTCAAAAATAAATTTTCTAGCGTGCAGAAATCTCTTTTCGCTTTTGAGTCCTGAAAACGGAAAAATTTCTGATTTTGACCTTGAAAGTCTTTGCGGCAGGGCTGCTTCGTCTCCTGATGTCTTAAAGACAGTTCCTGCGTTCTACAATATCCAGATTTCTTCAAGATACAACCACGCGCTTTGCTACGAGCCGCCGCTCCCGAAAATGGACGATATGAGCCTTGATGACTTCAAGAATCTCCTTGAAAATATCTCGCGTTTTTCAGAAAAGGCTGTTATTTCGCTGAGCGCGTTCGGAGAGCCTCTTCTCCATAAGGATTTTTTTGATTTTGTCTCTGAGGCTTTGAAATATCCTGAATTTTCTCTTCTGATTGAGACTGACGGAACGCTTTTAACGGCGGAGCTTGCCGAGAAAATCTCGGGAATTGAAAATTCAAAAGGAAGAATCGACTGGATTATCTTGATTGACGCTGTGGAAAAGTCTCTTTACGCGGAAATTCACGGCTGCGGTGAAGACGATTTTTCAAAAGCGCTGGATGCTGTCGGCATTCTTGAAAGATTTTTCCCGAATCACGCTTATCCGCAGATGGTCAGAATGAAGGCGAACGAGCGCGAGCTTGAGCAGTTCTACAGATTCTGGAAAAATCCTGATTCTCCGGCGAAAGGAAATTTCATAATCCAGAAATACAACAGCTTCTGCGGAATTTTAGGCGACGAGAAAAGCGCGGACTTGTCTCCGCTTGAAAGAAATCCGTGCTGGCACTTGCGGCGAGACTTCACTGTTCTTGCGGACGGAAGCGTTCCTGAGTGCATTTGCCAGTTCAAAACAAAAATTCTCGGAAATGTCTTTGATAAAGAGAAGCAGGAAAACGGCGGAAAGGCTTCTTGTGCGGAAGATGACTCAAATTTTGGCGGCAGCTGCATTGAGCGCGTCTGGCGGAAATTCGACGGGAATCTGAATGAGCAAATAAGTAAGAATTATTCTGGATGCTGCAGGTCATGCGATGAGCACTATACCTTCAATTTTTAATGAGCACCAGATAAAAATGCTTGTTCTCGGCGGAAGCGAGGCTGTTCCTCTTTCAAGAATGAACATCGCCGCTATCGTCATAAACAAAACATGGAGCCAGTTCCGCGTTCAGATGGTGGAGAATCTTGCAAAATGCGGGTTCAGCGAGATAATCTCAGTGGAGCTTTCTGAAAGCTACAATCTCGACAGCTTCGCGAAACGCTATCCTTTCGTGAAATTTATCGTTCCGCTAGAGGAGGCTTCTGACGGCGAGCTTATAAATCTTGCGGCGGGCGAGGCTTCGTCTGAGTATTTTCTTGTTCTGCGCGACTCGCTTGACTTCCAGCACGAGATTCTTTCTCCGACTCTCGGCTCGAAACTTTCGGAATTCGGCGGATTCTGCATTGCGCCGCGCCTTTTGGAGCAGGGAAAAATTGCTTTTCCCATACTTTTCTCGCCTGAAATCCACAAGGGCACGATGCGTCTTGCGGCGGCGTCCACGGTTTCAGACGGGCTTCCAGACCTGATGCCTTTTGACTACATTGGGCTTTATGACCGTGAAAAGTTCGTTTCGCTCGGCGGGTTCGACTACACGATTTGCCAGCCTTACTGGCAGAATCTTGATTTGTCTTTCCGCGCGTGGCTTTGGGGCGAGAAAATCCTGCTTTCCACAGCGTTCTGCATGAGCTACAGCGAGAGCTTTCCCGCGCTCGACACAACGCCGAGCCAGTATTCAAACAGGTTCTATCTTAAGAATCTTGTTCCGCGTTTTTTTGATGACCACGGAGCGATTCCGCGCTCCTCGTTCTTCGCTTTTTTCAGAAGCTCCGCCTGCGGATTTTTCGAGGCTGTGCGGCAGTTCAAGGAAGCGAGAAGATGGGTCGATGAGAATAAATACAGCTTCAAAAGAGATGTTATCGATTTAGTTGAGAATTGGAGTAGCAAATGAAAATTATAGTTGGCGTTCAGTGCAGGCTTTCTTCCACGAGACTTCCTGGAAAAGCTCTTCTTCCGCTCGGCGGAAAAACTGTCCTTGACTGGACCTTGGCGGCGATGAGAAAAGTTCCAGCGGACGAATATTGGGTTGCGACAGACGATGACTCTTTCGCGTCTCTTGCTCCTGTCTGCGGGAGAAACGGATTCCAAATTTTTAAAGGTCCTCTTGACGATGTTCTTGGGCGTTACTGCCTTTTAATCGAGAAAACTGGGGCTGACGCTGTCGTGCGCGCCACAGCCGACAATCCTTTTTTATTTTACGAGGCCGCGTCCTCACTGGTCGAGCAGTACAAAAGACGAAGCGAGACTTCAAAGTGCGACTATATAACTTACCAGAATCTTCCGCACGGCTCCGGGGTCGAGATGTTCAATGCCCGTTCTCTTTTAGAGGCTAGAAAACTCACATCAGACCCTTTTGACCACGAGCATGTGGGGCCGAGCCTCTACAACCATCCTGAGAATTTCACGAGCATAATGATTCTGTCTCCAGCCGAATGGAGCTATCCGAAATTCAGGACGACAATCGACACTAAAGCCGACTACAGGCGCGCGCTTGCGATTGTCAAGAAAATCTCCGGGAATGATTTTTCTGAAAACGAGCCGGTCGCGTCTCCTTACGCTTCAAGCCAGATTGTCTCGGCTCTTGAAGACTCTTGCATCCAGAATCCGGTGCTTTGCGTTCCGTGCGTAAAAAAAGGAAAGGGAACCGGACATCTTCGCCGCTGTCTTTCTGTCGCTGTTGAGACCGGGGCTGATGTCTATATTCCCGATGACGCGGGGCTTTCTGAAATCAACGAGCTTTTGGACGAGGCGAGGGAAAACGGACTTTGCGAGAGCCAGATTGTAAAGGAGCTTCCGTCAAAAGGCGACTATGCGATGATTCTTACAGACGCGTTCACAATCGAGCGCGATTTCGCGCTGAAGCTTGCCAAGGCCGCTCCTCTTGTTGCTATTGACGAAGGCTCTCTTAACGGAGACTTGTGCGACTGTCTTCTTGACATAATTCCGTCTTACGGGCTTCAGCGGCCGGCGAACATAACCGAGCCTAGCTATATCACGCTGCCGAAAAACGTGCGCGATGGAAAGCGCATTGGAAACTTCGGAGACATAAAGTCTGTTCTTGTGACTGTTGGCGGAGAAGACCCGGCCGACCTTGTTGTTCCTGCTGTGAGCGCGCTTTTGGGAAGCGGAATAAAAATCACTGCGATTTCAACCGATGAGAACGCGATAAACAGAATTCCTGAAGAGTTCAGAAAAGATGTGACGTTCCTTGCGCCTGTCCATAATCTCCGCGAGCAGCTTTACAAGTACGATGTCGTCATAACACATTACGGATTCACCGCGTTCGAGGCGCTTGCGGCAGGCTGCGGAGTCCTTCTTCTCGGAACAACGCCGCTCCATGTTCAGCTTGCGCAGAAATACAATTTCTCCTGTCTTCCGTCCCAGAGCATAAGCAGGGAGAATATGATTCCGCTTCTTGAAGATGTGAAGTCTCTTTATCCTGAGTCTCCTGTGACAAAATCCGACGGAAAATTCAGCAAGGAGAAGAGGGCGGGGCTTGGAGATTTTGTGAAAGTCCTCTCTCGCGGAAGAAGATTCTATTGTCCTGTCTGCCAGAAAGACCACGAGCCTTTCACCGACCCGATTGCTTCGCGCACGCAAAGACACACTTTCAGACGCTGCCGTAGCTGCGGAATGCTTTACATGGCATGGACGATTGACGCTGAGAACACAAACTATAATGAAGATTATTTCTTCGCCGACTACAAAAAACAGTACGGAAAGACTTATCTTGAAGATTTCAAGCAGATAAAGTCTCAGTGCGTCAGGCGGACCTCAATTGTGGACTTTGTCTACCGAGGCTCGCACAAGGTGATAACTCCGTCGGTCCTCGACATAGGATGCGCTTTCGGTCCTTATCTTGACGCCGCGAACGATGCGGGCTGGCAGGTTTTCGGAACAGACGCTTCGTCTGAGGCTGTTGACTATGTGCAGAACACTTTGCATTATCCTGCCGCAGTCGCTAAATTTCCAGCGTTCGACCCTTCGACGGAATTCGGCGTAAAAAGCTTTGATGCGGTTACGATGTGGTATGTGATTGAGCATTTTCAGAATCTTGACGCTGTTCTCCGCGCGGTCTCAAAAATCCTGAAAAACGGTGGAGTGTTCGCTTTTTCAACCCCGTCCGCGTCTGGTGTTTCAGGAAGATTCAACACGCAGAGCTTCTTCGAGAATTCTCCTGCCGACCATTATTCCCTCTGGGAGTCTGGGCGGGCGGCCTCAATACTGAGAAAATACGGATTCAAGGTTGTGAAGATTGTCTCTACAGGCCATCATCCTGAGCGTTTTCCTCAGCTTGCGGGAAAAGCTCGCCCGACGAGCCTTTCGTGGGCTTTGTATTCCGGGGCGAGTCATTTCTTCGGTCTTGGAGACACGTTCGAGGTCTACTGCCGGAAAGAAAGGGACATTAGAAACTAGAAGACAAAAGCTAAAAAAATAAAAATCGATAGAAAAATCTGGAGACGAAAAAAATAAATGAAAAAGATAGTGATACTTGGCGCTGGACTTATGCAGAAGCCTGCGATTCTTTCGTGCAGAAATCTCGGATACGAGTCTGTCGTTGTTGACGCGAATCCGAATGCAGTCTGCGTTCCGCTTGCCGACCGTTTTTATCCTGTTGACCTTAAAGACAAGGACGCGATTTTAGGACTTGCGAGAAAGATAAATTCCGAGTCCGATTCAGAAAGCCAGATTGCGGCAGTTTTCACCGCCGGAACTGATTTCTCGGCGAGCGTCGCTTTTGTTGCGGAAAATCTTGGGCTTCCTTCACATTCCTATGAGGCTTGCCTCAACGCAAGCGACAAAGTTCGCATGCGAGGCTGCTTTTCAAGATTCATGGTTCCGTCCCCAAAATTCGAGCAGATTGACAAAGACGATTTTGAGAGAATCAGAAAAGATGTTGAGGACGGCAAGGTCGAGTTCCCGAAAGTCGTGAAGCCTTGCGACAACATGGGCGGCCGGGGCTGCCGTCTCGTAAGAAACAAGGATGAGTTCGACAGCGCGGTCTCGTCAGCAATCAAGAATTCCAGGACAGAACGCGCGATTTTTGAGGACTATATGGAGGGCGACGAGTACAGCATTGACTCGGTTGTCTATAACGGAACCTTGACGATTACAGGATTTGCCGACAGGCACATCTTCTACCCGCCGTATTTTATCGAGATGGGGCATTCTCTCCCGGCTTCTATTGACCAGAAGAAAAAAAACGAGCTGATTGCCACATTCGCGCTTGGAATAAAGGCTCTCGGCCTTACCTGCGGAGTCGCGAAGGCGGATATAAAATACACAAAAAACGGCCCGATGATTGGAGAAATAGCGGCGCGGCTTTCAGGCGGCTACATGAGCGGCTGGACTTATCCGTATTCAAGCGGAATGAATCTCACGGAGATTGCGATGACGGTCGCTCTCGGTGAAAAGCCTCTGAGCCTGATTATGAACCGCGTTCCGCTCGCATGGCAGCCTCACAAGTCTGTGGAAAAGCAGATTCAGCCGTTCGATATTTTTGAGCTTAAAAGCCTTAGATTCAGCGCGGAAAGAGCGTGGCTTTCAATTCCTGGAAAAGTCTCAAAAATCTACGGTCTTGAGGAAGTGAAGAATTTCGCATTCGTGCGCGATGTTCTTCCGCGGGTGAAAGAGGGAGACAATGTTGATTTTCCGCGCAACAATGTGGAAAAATGCGGAAACATAATCGCAGTTTCGGACAGCCGGCAGAACTCTTACAATGCGGCGCACAAGGCTGTAAGCGAGATTACGCTCCGGCTTGAGCCTGACAATCCTTACACTGAAAAATTCCTTTCCGGCACATCAGAAAAGGACGAGGCTGGATTTCCTCCTTCAGCGTTCACTTTTGCTCCGTCTGCAGAAAGCGGAATCTCGTCAAGCATCGGAAAAGGAACTGTGATTCCGGCTGACGAGCCTGCTATTGAGTACATTCCTGAAATCTTGGCGCCGCTTGCGGACTCGATTCAAGACTGGAATCACTGCACATTAAGAAAGACGCTCGAGAAATTCGACAGAATCTGCCCTAAGCACAAGAGTCTTGACGGCGGAACTTTCTGGTCTGCGATTTTGCGGGGCGGAATTCAGGGCGCGCTTTACGTCTGCGACTCTAAATCGTAGATTCAAAATCTTAAGATTTGAAATCCCAAAAAGGTCATTTTGATGAATTTTATAAAAAAGTCTTCATTTTTGATTTTTCTTTTTCTTCCGTTTCTTTCTTATTCCCAGACCGCTTCCCAAAGCCTTGACTTGGTGAGCCAGTCGGAAAAAAACGGAATCACGCTTTACTGGGACACTTTAAGCTCGTCAGGCGTTATGGAAAAAAACGGACACCAGATTTCTTTCCGCGCTGGCGACGGCTTTGTCCTATGCGACTATAAGGAAGTCAGCGCGGTAAATGCTCCTGAAATCAAGGACGGGCAGGTTTTTGTCTCAAAGGATTTTATGGATTCCGCGCTTAAATTTTTCAGCACAGAGAGTTCGGAGAATGTGTATAAAGTCGGAGCGATTCTGATTGACCCTGGACACGGCGGAAAAGACCCGGGCGCAATGGACACGCACACGATAAACGGAAAAAAAGTTACAATCCGCGAGAAGGACATAAATCTTGCTGTCGGAAAAATGCTTTATTCAAAGCTCAAATCCGCTTATCCTGAAAAAAACATAATGATGACGCGAAGCACAGACAAATTTCTCTCGCTTTCAGAGCGCACTGAGATTGCAAATTCCGTGAAGCTAAAAGAGCGGGAGGCGATTCTTTACGTCTCTGTCCATGTGAATTCGTCGCTCGACAAAAAGGCTTCTGGCTACGAGGTCTGGTATCTGTCTCCGGGCTACAGGCGGACTGTCCTTGAAAAAAACGGCGGCGTTGACAAGAATCTCTTCACGGTGATGAACGCTATGATGGAAGAGGAATACACGGCTGAAAGCATCCTGATTGCGAAATTCATAATGGACGGAATGTCTGCTCAGGTCGGAAAACTTTCAAACGCGCGTGGAATCAAGGCGGAAGAGTGGTTTGTCGTGAGAAATTCAAATATGCCGGCGGTTCTCGTGGAGCTTGGATTTCTCACAAACGATAGCGAGGCGAAAAATCTGAACGACAATTCATATCTTCAAAAACTTTCGCTCGGAATTTACAACGGTCTTGCGGCTTTTGTAGCAAATTTTGAACTTTCAAGAGGATTTACAGAATTAAATGAAAACAAATAACGAAAAACTTAAAAACGCATTAATTTATACCAGAAATTTTATTGTCAGGCACAAAATTGCATTTATCGTGATTGCGGCGGCATTCTTGCTTCCGAACATTTTTTTCTTTGTCTCAAAACGGGCTGGAAAATACAGGATGGTCATGCTTTTCGAACAGGTTGGAAGCAATAAAATTCAGAAGGAAGTCATTTATGTTCCAAAAAATGACTCACAGACAAAGCTTGAGTCATATATCTCGGAGCTTCTTCTGGGGCCGCTTTTTCACCGCGCAAGACCTGTTTTTTCTCTTGGAACAAAACTTGAATTCTGCATTCTGAAAGACGATGTCCTCTATGTCGGACTTTCAGAGGACGCGATTTTTCAGGATAACGAGGCTGCCGAATTTTACGATGGCGTGGAGCTTTTCAAAACGGCAGTAAAAAAGAATTTTCCAAAAATAAAAGACGTGGAGATTTTTGCCGGAAACGTGTTCATAGAAACAAAAAAATAGGCTTAATTTTAATTGACAAAAGATTTTAGATGTATGATACTTAAAAATATACAAGGCTACATCATTTGAGTTAAAGGAGCTTCAAAAATGAAGAAAACTTTGGTTTTATCAGCAATGGCAGCTGTGCTTTTCGGAGCAACTGCATTCGCAAAAGAATCAACATTGATTGATTTCACTACACTTGATGGTGATATTACAATCAAAGCGCAGGACAGCGATGTTGAAATTCCGCAGAACAAGCGTACTGTAATGGATTACGGTGTTGCTGCTGGCGCATCATTCAACAGCGAGCAGAAGAGTCTTATGAAGACTTCTCTCTATCTTGGAGAGTGGGAAGTGCAGCTTAACAGCTCAGCACAGAATGTTGCTTCGCTTGCTCAGTCAACAGTAAAGCCAGCACCTGTAAAAGATAGTGCAAAAGTTCCATTCGCTGGAAAAAATGTAATGGGTGTCCGTGTTGTATTCCCTACATGGGCAAGCAATGCTAATGCGAAAATCGTTCCTCCATTCAATATTCCTGCTTACGAGCCACTCTCAACAGCTGATGACAATGGCGACCGCCAGGAGCCGACAGACGAAGAGAAAGCTTCTGGAAGAACACTTTTCGAAGCTGATGACGATGATTCTCCAGCTTACGGTGTTGTAAAAAACATCGGAACTCTCAAATCAATCGCTGTTACAACAATGGGTATGAACTTCCCTCACGGACTTTATGTTCTCTTGGGAGACAATGACGGTGTAACACGCCGCTACTTTATGGGCTATCTCGGATTCGACGGCTGGAAAACTCTCCAGTGGAACAATCCTGACTACATTTCAGAAGTTCGCACTCGCGAAATCCGTGTATATCCAATCTATCCACGCGGACTTCCATTCGTAAAATTCGAAGGATTCCAGATTACACGTGATGCAGCTCACGTTGGCGGAGATTTCGTTGGATATTTCAAGGATGTAAAAGTTATCTATGACAAAGCGGAGCTTACATCAGAAAGAGACATCGCTGATGAAGACTTGTGGGGAATCGTAACTCGCAAGGAAAAGGCTCGCCAGAACCTTGAGATGACACGCTTTGGCAACAAGCAGGTAAACCGCTACCTTGAGAAGGCTAAGATGGCTACAGAAGAGCAGTTCACATCTTCACTTGACGAGAACTCATCTTCTAATGCTCAGTCAAACGGCGGTCAGGCAGCTGACGCTAAATAAGCTGGCTAGATTCTTATTTTAGAACGCTGACTGGAAACCGCCTGCATATAAATGCAGGCGGTTTTTTATGTCCTTTCATCTTTCATATTTAAAATAATCATTGCTTAAAGTTTTTTCTATGATATGATTTAAATATGGATACTTTCATTAATTCTCTTCCAAGCAAAAACAACATAAAAGCAACTTATGAGCTGTACAAGCCTGTTCTTGAAGAAATAATGCAGAACATTGAAAGCAAGCTGAAATCGTCATTGAATCTTGCGTCAGCTCCTACTTATAAATCCCGGGTAAAATCTTTCGACAGCTATTATAGAAAAGTCCTGCGGCTGAAGTCTGAAGAGGCAAAAAAGTCAAATTTTGTCACCTTGACAGATGTTATCGGAATCCGTGTAATCTGCGCTTTTTTGGAGGATTTGCCGGAAGTTGAAAAGCAGATTCAACAGAATTTTGACGTAAAAGAGGTTGAGTATAAGGGGGCGGATCAGAATTTCCGGGAGTTCGGATATGAGTCAATCCATGTTCTTGTTGCGATTCCAGACGATTGCTATCCGAAAGAGAAAAATCTTCCTTTGCCTGATGACATTGTCTGCGAGATTCAGATTCGGACAATTTTGCAGGATGCCTGGGCGGAAGTTGAGCACGAGCTTATCTACAAGTCTGAATTCACGCCGTTTGATATGCCGCTTAGAAGAAAACTCGCTTCAATCAATGCGAGCCTGACTCTTGCGGACATAATTTTTCAGGAAATCAGGGATTATCAGAAAAAGCTTCAGGGGGAAGTTGAGGCACGGCGCGAGTCGTTCTATGAAAAGGCCGATGAGCTTACGCTTAATGAAAAAAGAAAAAAATCGGAGCAGATTGAGCCTGAAAATATCAACCGTGTTTCGCCTTATGTTCATGGAACAATCGATGATTTGATTCTCGAGGCGATTCAGGCGCACAATCATGGAGACGTTGAAAAAGCTGTTGAAATTTACACTGTAATTCTGAATTCCAAGCCTGTTCCTGTGAACGCGGTTTTGACCGTGATTCACAAGCACCGCGGAATGGCGTATTTTGCGATGAACAATTACAAAGCCGCGCTTGATGACTTCAAGGCGAGCGTGAAATATGACGGCAAGGCGTTCCGCTCTTATTACTATATTGGGATAATCTACAGCATAATTGGCAAGCAGAATGAGGCGGCGGACGCTTTCACAAAGTCTCTTGAGATAAATGAATATCAGTCGCATGCGCATTTCAGGCGTGCTGTATCTTTCTATAAGCTCGGCGAGTACGAGAATTCTTTGAAAGACCTGACGGCTGCGCAGTCTTTAGGATTGAACGACGAGGAAACGGAAAATTTACATTCAAAACTAATGGAAAAATTCGGAATGAAGATGTAAAGTATTCATCTGATGAATATCGAAAAGCGATTCAGCCAAAGCTGCATAGTTGAAATGAGACGACAGATTAAGGACGCTGGCGGAAACGAAGTTTTTTTTGTCGGGAAAATAAACGAGGACGGCGTTGTTGTTGCAGTTGCGGCTTATGCGCGCGGAAATGTCAATTCTGTTCCTGTGAATTTTTCTGGGGCTAGGCAAGGCTCTGTCCTGATTCATAATCATCCGTCTGGAAATCTTTATCCTTCAACTGAGGACTTGAATGTAGCTTCTGACTGCTCGGAAAATGCCCAGGGATTTTATATCGTAAATAATGATGTTTCTGATGTTTATGCGGTGATGGAGCCGGTTCTTCCAAAAAAGACTGTCAAGCTCGACATAAAAGAGACTTCTGGCTATCTTTCTTCCGGCGGACCTCTTTCTAAAATTTCTGAATTTTTTGAGGAGCGGCCGAGCCAGATTGAGCTTGTCAAGAAAATCACTGAGAGTTTCAATGAGAATTCTGTCGGAGTTTTTGAGGCTGGAACTGGAGTCGGAAAATCTTTCGCGTATTTGGTTCCGTCAATGCTTTGGGCTTTTGCGAACAAAGAGCGTGTTGTTGTTTCTACCGGAACGATAAATCTTCAGCAGCAGCTTGCGGAAAAGGATATTCCGCTTGCAGAGAAAATCATCGGAAAAAAAATAAAGTCTGTTCTTGTGAAAGGGCGGCAGAATTATGTCTGCCTGCGCCGACTTTCTGACGCTGTGAATGACCGTGAGCTTTTCAGCGAGGACACTGAGATTCTGAACAAAATCTCTTCGTGGGCAAAAGAGTCTGGGAACGGCAGCCGAAGCGACTTGAGCTTTAATCCGCCTGAAAATGTCTGGCAGCGCGTGAATTCAGAAGCCGATGCCTGCATGGGAATGCGTTGCCCGAACCGCGAGAAATGCTTTGTGATGAAAGTGCGGAAAGAGGCTAGCGACGCGAATCTTCTTGTTGTGAATCATCATATGCTTTTTGCGGACATCGAGTCGAGAATGGAGGGGGCGGGCTATGATGACACGGCAGTTCTTCCGCCTTACAAGCGCGTTGTTTTTGACGAGGCTCATGGAATCGAGGATGCAGCGACAAGCTTTTTCTCGAATTCTGTAACTAGATTTAGAATTTTAAAGCAGATCAATCTTTTGTACAGGCAGAGAAAATCTTCCGCGACTGGATTTTTGTTCACTTTGTCTGCGCTTTCAAAAATCGAGGACAAGTCTGGCGAGGTCATCGAGGAAATCGGAAAGACAAAAGAGGCGATTTCGTCTCTTGAAAACTGCACGCAAAATCTCCTGGGAAACAATTTTAATATCCGACTTTTTGGCGGAAGCTATCAGCTTTTTTCGCAGGTTCTCTCAGAGATGAAAAATCTTCAGTCCCACGTCGCTTCAATTTCTGGAATCATGAAGGAAATTCTTGATGGAATTGACGATGACGACCGCGATAATTCCGCTGTTTACGAGACAAAGTCTGTCTTGCGCCGCCTTGACGATGTGGTTTCTGTCTGCAATAAATTCAATGAATGGGACGAGCATTCCGACCTTGTTTTTTGGATTCAGGCGAAAAGGCTTCTTCCGTCTCTCGCGAAAAATTTTGAGAATCCTGTCTATTATGAATATGTTCAGACTCCTCTTGACATTGCTCCGATGATGAACAGCGGCGTTTTTGAGCCGTTGGACTCGGTTGTGTGCACTTCCGCGACAATCGGAATCGGCGGAAAATTTGATTTCTGGAAGTCGCGTGTCGGTGTGGGCTTTGTTGAAAAAGAGCGCGTGAAGTCAGGCGAGTTTCTGTCTCCGTTTCCTTACGACAAGAATATGATTTTCTGCGTTCCAAGCGATGCGCCTTTCCCTGACAACGAAAATTTTCAGGATTTTGTCGAGGATGCGGTTGTAAAGCTGATTGAGGCGGCTTCCGGGAAAACTTTGGTCTTGTTCACGTCTTATGATTCTCTTCGTCATGCCTGCGATACTGCGCGTACAAGGCTTCGCTCTTCTGGAATCACAATCCTGAAGCAGGGAGATGATGACAGATTTCGGCTTCTTTCCGCTTTCAAGAGCGACACTGCCAGCGTTTTGTTTGCGACCGACTCATTTTGGGAAGGTGTCGATGTTCCTGGAGAGTCACTTAGCCAGGTTGTTATCGTTAAGCTTCCTTTTGGAGTTCCTAACGACCCTGTTTTTGCCGCGCGTTCCGAGCAAATCTTAAAAAGAGGCGGAAGTCCTTTCATGGAGCTTAGCATTCCCGAGGCTGTAATAAAATTTCGTCAGGGATTCGGCCGTCTGATTAGAAGAGGCGATGACACTGGAGCGGTCGTTGTTCTTGACAGAAGAATTGTCGAAAAAAAATACGGGAAAATATTCACTTCAAGCGTGCCGATGACAAAGCGTCTTTACAAGCCTTTGTCCGAGATTTTGCCTGAAGTCAGGAAAATGTGCATAAAAAAACCGTAAAGTCCAAAGTGCACTTTAGGGCTTTACGGTATTATGTGAACGTGTTCTGTCAAAAATCTTATTTGAAGTCTTTAGGACGACGTTCTGTACGCTTGCATTTCTGGCATTCAGCATAGTTCTTAAGTCTGCCGTTTTCAAGCTTTGTTTTCATTTCAACTTCACCACCACAAGTGCAGAAGAATTTCTGTGTCGCAACTGTAGTACGAGAGTTTTTTGATGCACCAGCCATTTCTAGCCTCCATATGTTAATCGATTATCAATCTAATATATATTTTTCCCTTTTCTTGGTCAAGTATTGAAAAAGTTGTCTTTGCAATAGAAAAAACACAGCCGCATATATTCGGGAGATTTTCTGCGGAGTTTTATGATTATTTTATCAAAATTATTTTACTGATAATAAATAAGAAAAAAGATAACAATAAATTTATTGATTTTGGATTATTTTCGATTATAATGTTGATAGTTTTTGCATTGCAAAAACTTAAAGAATATTTTAAAGATTGAGAGGTTTGCATGGACGTCCAGTTACAAGATTTGATTGAAAAAATCAAAAAAGATGGTGTCGAAGCTGCCGATAAATCTGCATCAGAAAAAATAGCCCAGGCGAAAGCTGAAGCTGAAAAAATCATCGCTAATGCGAAAGAAGAAGCAGACAAGATTATCAAAGCAGCAAAAGATGAAACGGCAAGAATGGAAAAGGCTAGCGAAGACGCAATACGTCAGGCTGGCCGAAATCTTATTTTGTCGTTCAGAGAAAGCGTTGAAAAAGAGCTTTCCGCAATCATGACGGCTGAAACTGCAAAGTCTTATTCGCCAAAATTGCTAGAAAATCTTATTCCTGAAACAGTAAAGGCGTGGACAAAAAACACGGGCGCAAGCGATGTTTCTGTTCTTTTGAACAAGAAAGACTTGAAAGAGCTTGAGCAGAATCTCGGAGCTGCGCTGAAAAACGAAATCAGCAAGGGACTTACGCTCAAGGCTGACAATTCGATTGAAAACGGATTCCGTATCGGAGTGAAAGACGGAGCCGCTTATTATGATTTCTCTGCGGAAGCTGTCGCTGACTTGTTCAGCGCGTACTTGAATCCGAAAGTAGCTTCCATTATGAAAGAGGCTGTAAAGGCGTAATGGAGGCGGACAATGAGTAAGCAGTATTATCTTATGTCTCAACTTCCTGAATTTTCTGTAAGCGATGACAGAAATGTTCTGCCGATTACTTATGATTATTTTTATGACCTCTGTTCACGATTTCTCGGAGCAAAAGAGATGAAGATTCTTGAGAGCCTTTCTCTTGAACCGCCGATGGATGCTTCTTTGACCGGCAACGATTTTATTGATAGCTGGAATGAAAAGGAAAGAAGCTTGCGTCTGGCTTTGGCTCAAATTCGCGCTTTGAAAATGAAGAAAAAGATGAGCGCAGTTAATGAGTCAATATCTCCTGATGCTGTGCAGGCTGCCAGAACAGCAACTGGAATGGACAGTCCTCTTGCGGCGGAGCAGTTTTTGAATCAGTACAGACTGAGCGTCATCGAAAATATGCGTCCGACTGACGGATTTTCAATTGATTCTGTCTTTAGATATGGCTTGAGGCTTTTGCTTGCGACCCGCATGAAGAAATTCAATGCGGAAGAAGGAATGTCTTCATATAAGCAAATCTACAACAGAATTCTTGAAGGTAAATAGTTTAATTGGAGAAAATTAATGACGGATACAAAAGGAAAGGTAGTCGGCGTTAATGGAAACATGGTTTCTGTCGAATTTGACGGAAATGTTTCTATGAACGAAGTTGCCTATGTAAAAGTTGATGATGTGAGCCTGAAAAGCGAGGTTATCCGTATCCGCGGAAACGTAGCCCAGCTTCAGGTTTACGAAATGACAAAGGGAATCAAGGCAGGCGACACTGTTGAGTTTACAGGCGATTTGCTTTCTGCTGAGCTTGGACCTGGTCTTTTGGGTCAGGTTTATGACGGCTTGCAGAATCCGTTGCCTTTGCTCGCTGAAAAGGCCGGCTGGTTTCTTGAAAGAGGTGTTTACGTCAATCCTCTTGATAAAGAGAAAAAATGGGATTTTACGCCGACTGCAAAACCTGGCGATGTTCTGAAAGCAGGTGAGTATGTCGGTTCTGTTCCTGAGGGAGCTTTCACCCACAAGATTTTTGTTCCTTTCTACTTGCTTGGAAGCTACACTGTAAAATCGATTGTTCCGGCTGGATCTTACACTTTGAAGGACAAAATTGCTGTTCTTACAGATGAAAAAGGAAACGATGTTGAAATCGGACTTTCATTCAAATGGCCTGTAAAGCGCGCGATTTCCTGCTACAAGGAGCGTCTTGCGCCGACAGAGACAATGGTCACAAAAGTCCGCTTGATTGATACTTTCTTCCCTGTTGCAAAAGGCGGAACTTACTGTATTCCAGGACCTTTTGGAGCTGGAAAAACAGTTTTGCAGCACACAACTTCAAAATACGCTGATGTTGACATTGTAATCATTGCGGCCTGCGGTGAGCGCGCCGGTGAAGTTGTCGAGACTCTTACTGAATTTCCTGAGCTTAAAGACCCGAAAACCGGAAAGTCTTTGATGGAAAGAACAATAATCATCTGCAATACATCTTCAATGCCTGTTGCTTCGCGCGAGGCTTCGGTCTACACATCAGTAACATTGGCTGAATATTACAGGCAGATGGGCTTGAATGTTCTTCTTCTTGCGGACTCAACTTCACGCTGGGCTCAGGCTTTGCGTGAAATGTCTGGACGCTTGGAGGAGATTCCGGGTGAGGAAGCTTTCCCTGCTTACATGGAGTCTTATATTGCGGCTTTCTATGAGCGTGCGGGTCAGGTTATTCTTCCTGACGGCTCAAAAGGCTCTGTAACAATCGGCGGAACTGTCTCTCCAGCAGGCGGAAACTTTGAGGAGCCTGTAACTCAGGCTACGCTGAAAGTTGTCGGAGCATTCCATGGACTTTCCCGCGCTCGTTCTGATGCGCGAAAATATCCGGCAATCGACCCGATTCAGTCTTGGTCAAAATATGAAGGAATTATTTCTTCAAACAAAGTGAATTTCTGCTTTGATATAATGAGAAAAGGCGTTGATGTCGCTTCCATGATGAAAGTCGTTGGTGAAGAGGGAACTTCGCTTGAAGATTATCTCGTTTATCTAAAAGAAGAGATGCTCGATGCTGTTTATTTCCAGCAGAACTCTTTTGATGCGGTTGATGCGAATGCAACTGTCGAACGTCAAAAGTATGACTTGGACAAGCTGATTACGATTTTGGGTTCTGAATTCGACCTTTCAGAAAAGGACGAGGCGAGAAGCTATTTCAACCAGCTGCGCCAGAAATTCATCGACTGGAACTATACAGAGTTTGAAAGCGATGATTTTAAGAAACTTGAAAAAGAGATTGATGACTTGTACGCATCAAAATCTGGAAAATTGACTGCGCAGGCAGAAAATCTTCTAAAAGCATAGGTAAGGACGGTAAATCGAAATGAACAAAGTTTACAATAAAATTGATTCAATCACAGGTTCCGTAATTACTGTAAAGGCTGAGGGCGTAAAATACAACGAGCTTGCGGAAATCACTACAAGATTCGGAAAGTCGCTCGCCGAAGTGAACAAGATTGACGGCGACACTGTATCGCTTCAGGTTTTTGCCGGCGGACGCGGTGTTTCAACTGGCGATCAGGTTCGTTTTCTTGGACACGATATGCGTGTTTCTTTCGGCGATGACTTGCTCGGACGTATTTTCAACGGCTCTGGAGACCCGCGCGACAAGGGACCTTCTCTTACAGAAAATATGACTGAAATCGGCGGACCTTCTGTAAACCCTTCAAAGCGTATTCTTGCTGACCGAATGATGAGGACGAACATTCCGATGATTGATATGTTCAACACTCTCGTTGTTTCACAGAAACTTCCGATTTTTTCCATTTCGGGCGAGCCTTACAACCAGCTTCTTGCGCGCATTGCCATGCAGGCTGAGGCTGACGTAATCGTTCTTGGCGGAATGGGACTTAAATACGACGATTTCCTTTATTTCAAGAAGACATTGGAAGAGGGCGGCTCTCTGTCAAAAACAGTAATGTTCATTCATACTGCTGCTGACCCGACTGTAGAATGTATCAAGATTCCTGATATGTCGCTTGCAGTTGCCGAGCAGTTTGCTCTGCAGAACAAGGATGTCTTGGTTCTCTTGACAGATATGACTTCTTATGCTGACGCTATGAAGGAAATTGCAATCACTCAGGAACAGGTTCCTTCTAACCGAGGTTATCCTGGAGACTTGTATTCTCAGCTTGCAGCGCGTTATGAGAAAGCTGTTGACTTTAAAGGAAGCGGCTCTGTAACAATTCTTGCTGTAACGACGATGCCTGGCGACGATGTTACTCATCCGGTTCCAGACAACACTGGCTACATCACAGAAGGCCAGTATTATCTTAAGGGCGGCAGAATCGAGCCTTTCGGTTCTCTTTCACGCTTAAAGCAGAACGTAAACGGCAAGACTAGAAAAGACCACCGCGCTTTGATGGATGCCATGATTCGCTTGTATTCTTCTTATAAAGATACTCTCGAGAAAAAATCGATGGGATTCATGATGTCAAAGTGGGATGAAAAACTCCTTAAATACGGCGACCTTTTTGAAACGAAGATGATGGACTTGTCTGTGAACATTTCTCTTGAAGAGGCTTTGGATTTGGGCTGGAAGATTCTTGCGGAATGTTTTGACAAGGATGAGACTGGAATTAAGTCTGAATTGATTGCAGAATTCTGGCCGAACAAATAATTTTTGTGAGGAAGATGAATGGCAAAAATTAAGCTGACAAAAAATGAGCAGAAAGTTCAGAAAGACGCGCTGAAAATGTACCAGCGTTATCTTCCGACTCTTACGCTCAAAAAACAGCAGCTTCAATCTGAAATCAGAACCATCGAGGAAAAGGCGAAAGCTGTCAGAAATGCCCGTGTGGAGCTTGAAAAAGAATTCAAGGTCTGGATTGGTGTTTTTGGCGAAAAAGAAGCCTTTAAAAGCGGAATGGTGACTGTCCGAAATATAAAAAAGGGCAAAGGCAATATTGCCGGTGTTACGATTCCAATCTACGAGGGAGCTGATTTTTCCCGCGGAGACTATGACTTATACGAGACTCCGCTTTGGGTTGACATGGCCGCTGACAGAATGGAAAAGGCTCTTTCTCTTGACTTGGAGGCGAGCGTTCTTGATGAGCAGGTCAGACTGCTTTCTAAGGAACTCCGCACAACAAGCCAGCGCGTGAACCTTTTTGAGAAAATAAAAATCCCGGAGGCGAAAGCCAATATCAAGAAAATTTCAGTTTATCTTGGCGACCAGCAGGTCAGCGCGGTTGTCCGCTCTAAAATTTCCAAAAAGAAAATTGACGAGCGAAACAAGGCTGCAAATTCTGCTGTCGGCAATGCTTCAAGCGAGGAGGCTGCTTCATGATAGTTCCAATGAAAAAAGTTTCCTTGGTTGTCCTTGAAAAAGAACGGCGGGAAGCACTGAGAAAACTAAGAAAAATGGGCGTTCTTCATGTTGAGGAAGTTCAGGGAGCGAGTGACGAGCTTTCTGCCTGCAAGGAGCATGACTCAAAAATCAACAAGGCTTTGGGAATCCTTTCCGAGATAAAACTTGGAAAAAAAGAAGTTCAAGGCCAAAGTCTGATTGGAAAAGATGCTTCTTATCAGATTGCGGAAAAAGTTCTCGCTTTGTCTGACGAGAAAAAATCTTGTCTTGACAGAATAACGAACAACAGCGTGGAGCTTGAACGTCTTTCAAAATGGGGCAGCGTTGACCCGAAAGACTTTGCTGATTTGGCGGAAAAAGGAATTTATCTTACGATGTATGAAATTCCTTCTGACAAATATGCTTTAATCGGTGAAAAAGCCGAGACTGTCCTTGTCGCGAATGCTTCTCCTGACAAGGCTCATAAGAGATTTTTGCTTGTTTCAAAAACTCCTCTTGCAGCGAATGAAAGACCGGAAGATATTCCTCCTGAAGCGTATCAGGTTGTGACTCCGAGAGTTTCAACAGCTGCGCTTGAAAAAGAGATTGAAGACTCAAAGGCTAGAATTGATGAGATTGGTTCTGAGCTGAAATCGCTTCTGCAGTACAAAAATTCGATGAAATCTTCAATTTCTGAGATTGCGAAGGATATTGAGTTTGAGAATCTTTACTCAGGAATGGGAACGGAAGAAAAACTTTCATGGATTACTGGCTATGTTCCTGTTGATTCAATGAAGGCTTTTGAAGCCGGAGCAAAAGAGCAGAAGTGGGCTTATGCGGCAGCTGATCCAAGCGAAGACGACAATGTTCCGACAAAGCTTAAGAACAACCGTTTTGTGAGCTTGATTTATCCGCTTACAGACTTCTTGGGAACCGTTCCTGGCTATCACGAATATGATATTTCAGGCTGGTTCTTGTTCTTCTTCACAATATTCTTCGGGATGATTTTTGGAGACGGCGGATACGGAGCGTTGGTCACACTTGTTTCCCTTATTTTCATTGGAAAAAGCGTGTCTAAAAAGCAGAAAGTTCCTCCTATGATGAAGCTTGTTCTGCATTTAGGTTTGGCGACGATGATTTGGGGAGCTGTAACCTGCACTTGGTTCGGACTTGGAATGGATGCTTTGCCGTCTTGGCTTAAAGCAATTTCTGTTCCGCCTCTTTCAAACGCATATTCCGATGTTCAGTGGATTCCATTTTGGATGAGCGACGGAGATGTTTCTAAGGGTACTCTTTCCTCTGCCAATAACCTTCAGATTTTCTGCTTCACGCTTGCTCTTGTCCAGCTTTGCGTTGCGCATTTGAAGGGAATTGCAAGATATGCAAGAGAAAAGTCCTTGAAATGCATTGCCGAATTCGGCTCGTTTATTGAACTGATTGGAATGTATTGGGTTGTTTTGTCTATGGTTGTTAACAGCACTCTCTTCCCGATGATTGGAGGAGACGTGTATGGTCTTCCGTGGGGAACAATTTCAATCGCGCTCGTTGGAGCAGGCTTTGCCTTGAGCTTTGTATTCGCAAACTACGAGGGAAGCATTGGAAAGTCAATTTTGGAAAGCGTGAAGAATATAATTTCAGTTCTTCTTGGTGTTGTGAACGTGTTCTCTGACATCGTTTCATACATCAGATTGTGGGCGGTCGGTCTTGCCGGAGCTGCAATCAGCGGAACTGTAAACACAATGGCAGGTCCAATGGTCGGTCATGCAGTTATGTTCCTTGTTCTTGTGATTCTTCTTGTATTCGGTCATGGACTGAATATGATTTTGAATCTGCTTTCTGTAATAGTTCACGGTGTTCGTTTGAACACGCTGGAGTTCTCAAACCACTTGGGAATGTCCTGGTCTGGTTTCAAGTACAAGCCTTTCAGTGAAAAGTAGCTTGTATTGCAAATAAATTAGAAATTTTATCTAAAGGAGATAATTATGAATTGGGGAATGATTGGTGCTGGTCTTGTTATGGGTATTGCCGCTATTGGTTCTGCTATCGGAATCGGAATTGCCGGACAGGGAGCAATCGGAGCTTGGAAACGCTGTTTTATGGCTAACAAGCCTGCTCCGTTTATCTTGACAGTATTTGCCGGTGCTCCTTTGACACAGACAATTTACGGCTTCCTTTTGATGCAGCAGATGGCTGGTTCTTCAAAAATCAATGAGAATCCGCTCTTCTTCTTGGGATTGGGAATCGCTTGCGGTCTTGGAATGATGTTCTCTGCTATTGCTCAGGGAAAAGCTGGCGCGGCTGGTTCTGACGCTCTCGGCGAGACTGGAAAAGGATTTTCAAACTACATCATGGTTGTAGGTCTTTGCGAAACTGTTGCTTTGTTCGCAATGGTTTTCGGAATGATTCAGTGCTAGCCAAGACAGAAAATCACGTTTTCTGATTTTATCTGATGAGAAAATTCTGTCTGATTAAAACTTGTCAGAACTTTCTTTGATTTTTGCCTCCATTCGTGGGGGCAGTTTTTTTATCTTTCAAATCAGTATAAAGGTGTCCTTTCTATTCATCTTTTTTTTTATCTTGATGACTGATATAATAAAAACATGAGTCAAAGATTTAAGAAAACTAGAGTTATTTCTCTCGGCGGTTTTGATAATGTCGATAAAATTTTGCTTGGCGGAGACAATCCTGTAACGATTCAGACGATGTGGAAAGAAAGCATTGTCGGCGTGAAAAATGACAAGGCTCGCCTTGAAAAAATCAGAAACCAGATTGCCTCGCTTAAAATGCTCGGCTGCGATATTATCCGTTTTGCGGTTCCTGACATGGAAAGCGCGGAAAGTTTTATTGAAATCTGCAAGGCAACTTCAATGCCTCTTGTCGCTGACATCCATTTTGATTACAGGCTTGCGCTAAAATGTCTTGAAGGTCCTGTTTCTGTGATTAGAATCAATCCGGGAAATATCGGCGCACGGGACAGAGTCGAGGCTGTTGTGAATGCGTGCCGTGAAAAAGGATCTGCAATCCGAATTGGAGTGAATTCCGGCTCTCTTCCTCATGATTTAAGAAAACTTGTTGAAGACGGAAAGATGAGCCGTGATAAAGCTCTTAGCGAGACTGCCGCGCGCGAATGTGCTGTTTTTGATGAGTTGAATTTTACGAATTTCGCAGTCAGCATGAAGGCCAGCTCAGTTCAGGAGACAATCGGTGCAAATGAGGATTTTGCTTCAAAGTACGATGTTCCGCTTCATATCGGCGTGACGGAGGCGGGGCCTCTTGTTCCTGGAGTCGTAAAATCAACGCTTGCTTTCAGCCATCTCTTGAATGAGGAAATCGGCTCTACAATCCGTGTTTCGCTTTCATCATCTCCAGAAAACGAGGTTGTTGCAGGACTTGAAATATTAAAGGAATGTGGAAAACGTTCCGGCGGAGTAAATCTTGTCAGCTGTCCGCGATGCGGAAGAATCGGCTTTGATGTTCACGGCTTTATGGACAGATGGCAGAATAAACTTCTTTCAATGAAAAAAAACATCACTGTTGCGGTTATGGGCTGCATTGTGAACGGTCCTGGCGAGGGAAAACACGCTGACATCGGAATTGCCGGCGCGAACGGAAAAGCGATAATTTTCAAGAAAGGCGAAATTGTTCGCACAATAGATGAAAAAGATGCCGATAAAGTATTTGAGGAAGAATTGTCATCATTATGAAAAAAAATGTTTTCCCGTTTTTGATTTTATTTTTTGCGTCTGCCTGTTTTGCTCAAATCGCTCCGAAAAAGCCTGTCGCTTCTGAATATTCTTGGCGACTTTTGCAGCGCGCCGAAGTCTTGTATGATTCTGGAGATTACACAGAGGCGATGACTTTTGCCTTGAAAGCTAAGGAAAATAGGCAGGGCGAAAGCCGATGGGAAAGTTTTACGCTTGATAATTCGCTTTCTCCGTTTGAAGTCAGAAGAGCAGGCGTGCAGTTTGAGAATGTGCTGCCGGTTTTGCTCGAGCGGCAGCAGAACGAGACGATAAAAATTGTGAACAAATATCTTGACTTGTATTCTCCAGAGCGTTTCAACAACTCTATTTACGAGCTTAAATCCTGGATTGAGAAAAAAAGCGTTTATCCTGAGGCTGATTATCTTATCGGAAAAATTTATCAGGTTGAGGGCGAGTACAAGTCGGCTTATACTTTTTATGAGAATGCGAGAAAAAATTCTGATTTTCTTGACGTCCCGGAGCAGCTTTTCACGATTTTGTACTCGATGGCGGAGCTTGCAAGCCTTGAAAATGACAAAGAAACCTATGAGCAGACGCTTTTGCTGATTCTCTCAAAAGATTCTAATTTCAGCGACAACGTCTTGAAAAATGCGATTATAAAAATTATCGATGCGAATAAAAAATCTAATGTTGACAGATTTTTCTCGCTTTTTCGTGCTGATTCTCCTTTGACAATGAAGGCGCTGCATGAAATTTCTGCGATTTATGAGTCAAGAAATGAAAAAAAATCTTCTCTCTTTTGCTCCGCTCTTGGCACGCTTGAAGGCTTCACTCATATATACAATTCAATGAAAGACCGCGAGCCTGCCTATGAATTTTCGACGCTTGCTGATTTCTTGAAAAAAATATCATCTTTCATCGATATTGAAGACTGGTGTGTTGAAAGCAATTTTTGGGATTTTCTGCTTGAACTTGGCGAAAAATCTTCTGAGCGCGGAAATTCGATTTTTGCTGATGAGCTTTTCAGCATTTTGTCTATGAATATTCCGAACGGATATTACCGGGCTGCCGCTTCAAATAAAATTTCAAGATAAAAAATCAGTAAAAAAGCCCGATTCCGATGTAGATTTCGTGGCTTTTCGCGTTTTCACGCCACGAATAGTCGATTTTTTCAGGAAATTTTTCTTTTATGACAAGTTTTCCGATGTCAAATCCTGCGCTGGCTCTGACAACAACGCTTTTCCATTTTGCGGGAAAAACGAGAATCTCAAATCCTGCCGAATACCAGCCGTCTTTAGTAGAAAAAAAACGATTTGTCGCCTCATTGTCTGAAAGCGCAAAATCTGCAAATGGAGAGATCTGAAGCTCGAAGTCAAATGTTTTTGTCCATTGAAAATGCTCCGCAATCCATGATTCACTTCCGAAAACTGTGTTAACCCAGCCGCTCCAGTCGGTTGTGATTATATGAAAAGGAAAGTCAAGGTTTACAGCGAGCGAGGACGGAACTTTCAGCGCGCGCTTTGAAGTGCCTTTATAATATTGGTCGTCCGCAATTCCGCGCAAGTTTTCCCCGATTTTGATTCTGTATTTGTCTGAAATGTTAAGGTCGGCTCTTGCTTGAACCGCATTGTGCTTGAAAGCTTTGAAAAGGAGCAGCTTTGAATAGGCTTTGTATTGTGTATCGGCACATTCAAAATTGTAGCCGTATTTCGCGCCTGAGACCAACGAATATCCGTTTCTGAAATTTTCTCGCCAGTCGATTCTTGTGATTTCGATTTCGCTTCCAGCCGCAAGAACTCCTCCGCTCAAATCATCATTGCTTTTGCAGATTGTGTCATTGTCGTAATTGAAGTCGAAATCTGTGAACGGACGGAAAATCAAATCTCCGAATTTTTCGCTTTGGAAAATCTTTATCGGAACTGAGAATTTCGAGTATGTTTTTCCGAAAAGCTCATCTTCGAACTCTGTATATTCAAAATTTCTGTAAACGCCCTGCTTGATGTCAAAAACGAGCGAAAAATGCTCAAACGGAAGCTCTATTTTTAGCCCTGTTTCAGAATCGAACTGCGGACGCGAATCTGCGAAATTGTATTCAAAAGAATAATTGTTCAGCCAAAAAATATTGAAAGGACCTGAATAAAAAGGAATCGTAAAGTCGAGGCTTGCGCCGAGATAAAAGTTGTTTTCGCCGGAAAGCTCGGAATTCTTTTTTCCTATGCTGAAGTCGAAATTCAATTCTTCAAGATTGCCGAGAAAATTAGTGTCCTTTGCCTTGATCTTTATTGTCAAGCCGGAGTTTGAGTCGTATTTCGGGTAGGGGACGACTAAAAGATGCTTTGAGTCTGCCGCAGTTATATTGCAGACAAGAAAAATCGGCTCGCTTTCGGAATTTTTTTCTAATTCGTCTTTTCTTGAAAATGAAATCTCAACTTTGTCAAATGCGCGTGTGTTCTCAAATTTTTGAAGGAGCAAACCCTTGTATTTTAAAATCTCTTCTTCTGATTCAAAAACACGTGAAGTGTCTATCAGAATCTTATGGCTGACAGCCAGTTCTTTTGTGTTTTCAAGCTTATAATTCACATCTGAAATCTGGAATCTCTGAGAAAAAATGCTAGCCTTGAAAGCCGCAAAAGCTAAAAAGATAAAGAAAAGCTTTTTCTTCATCTAGTATGCGCCTTTTCCCTTTATAACGACAACGACAGTTTTTATTATAATCCAGATGTCAAGCCAGACAGACCAGTTTTGGATGTAATACGAGTCCAGCGTGATTCTCTCTTCATACCCGGTGTCAGAGCGGCCTGAAATCTGCCACATTCCGCTGAGTCCCGGCTGCGCAAGAAGAATAAAGTCCGCTTTTGAGCCGTATTTTTCAAGCTCAGGGCGAGTAACAGGACGCGGACCTACAAAACTCATTTCGCCAACCAGAATATTGAAGAACTGCGGAATTTCATCGATGCTTGTTTTTCTTAAGATTTTTCCGATTTTTGTGACCCGAGGGTCATTTGTGAATTTTCTGTCTTTTTCCCATTCTGCCCGCATTTCAGGATTTTCAGCGAGAATTTTCTCAAGCTGCTTGTCTGCGTCAACGACCATCGAGCGGAATTTCCAGCATTTGAATTCTTTTCCGTTCTGACCGATTCTCTTGTGTCCGTAGAAAATCGGCCCTGGACTTGTGATTTTCACTATAAGCGCGACTATTGCGACCACAGGAATTGTAACCGGGCTTGAAAGCAGAAGAATAAAAATATCAATGAAGCGTTTCCAGAAAAGGCTTATCGGCTTTGTGAGATTGTGCGTTGAGGAAAGTCCTAAAATTCCTCCGAAATCGCGGACACTCATTGAAAGCGTGTTGATGTCTGTGTTTTTCGGAATCACAATTGTATATCTGTAGTATGAGTTGATTTCATCTACATTGCCGTTGTAGTCGCAGAGAATCGCGACTTTTATGTTCAGCTCTTTTATCGTCCTGAAGATATTTTCTGACGGCGGAAAAACTGGAACTCCGTTTCTGAATGTCGGCTCGCTTGCATTTGAGTCGATTATGATTCCCGGCTTATATCCCAAGTCCTGACGAGCCAGAAGACGTTTTGTGATTATGTCGCCTGCGTCCGATGAGGTGTAGATTACAGCAGGAACGCCGTACCATCTTTGCTTTGAGAAAATTCGCCTTGCAATCTCCCGGCCTGCAGAAAGCATTATCGTTGCAAAAGGAACTGCGAGAATCAGCGCGAAGACAATCGGAACTTTTTCATCGGCTTCCTCGACAGTTATCGAGAGCGCGATTCCTACATAGACAAAGAATGTGCAGATTGCGAATTTTTTTACTTCGTCGGCAGGAGGATAAACCAGCCCCGGATAAAGCCCTGCCGCATAAAAAACTGCGATTAAAGGCGGAAGATAAACTCCGTAGTTCACGAACGAGCGAAAATTAATCCATGAATGGTTGATGAAATTTATGATGAAAAACGAGATTCCAATCGAAAGCATGACCATCACGCAGTCGAAAAGCATCAGTGCAACGCCGGATGTAAAAGAGCTTGTTCTGTAAAAGTTTGCCTTAAAATAAGTTTTATAGTCTTGTTCTGTCATTTGTTAGAAAACCTATGCTTTTTTTGTCATTGCAGTCAGCGGAATTGAAAAATTGCTGATTTAGTCCATTTTATCGCAGAATTTGTTAATCGTCTATTGCAAAGCCCTTTTTGCCCTGAATTCTGCCATTTCGGCGACAATTTTTTCCGCGGAGCGTTTATATGAATATTTTTCCTTCAGATTTGAGATGTCAACTTTTTCTGCCTTGAAATCAAGCATTTTCCTGCACAAGTCCTCAGAATCTCCTGCCCTGAAAAAATCGACCGGAAATTCTGAATAAATCTCCTTGAAAACAGGAATATCTGAAATTATTGCCGGAGTTCCCTGCGAGAGAGCCTCGAGCGGCGGAATTCCGAATCCTTCGTACAAAGACGGCTGCACAAGAAATTTTGACTCGGCGTAAAGAAGTTTCAGCTCGTCGTTTGAGATTCTTCCAGTGAATTCGACTTTTTCCTGCGGAAACGACTCGAGCCGTCTGACAGTCTCTTCGTCGCCTGTGCGGAAATTGTCCTTGTTTCCGACAATCACAAGCTTTGACTTGAATCCTTTTTCTGTCGCCTTTTCAAATGCGTCGAGAAGCGTTTTCAATCCCTTGTGCTTTTTTATGTTTCCGACAAAGAGAATCTGGTCTTTTTTTTCTGGCGGATTTTTAGTCTCTGATTCAAGCGGAGTTTCAAGATATTTTGGAATTCCGTTGTAAACGACTGTGAGCGGCTTTTTGCACCGGAGATTTTTTAGAATCCTCGACTTTGAGAATTCGGATACAGTGAAAATTTCATCTGAAAAGTTAATCGCGCGCTGATAAAAGAATTTTCTTCCGAGCCGTCCGAAAAATCCTGTGAGTTCTTTAACGTCAAGAAAAACGACATCGTGAATCGTGGAGAAAACAGGAATTTCAATTCCGCACGGAATATTGCAGTAGGGCGTAAAATAAACTTGGTAAGTGTTGATTTTTTGAAGAACGTCAGCTGGAAAGCCTGAAATCTCCTTGAAAGAAAACGGCGGAACGTCGCAGAAGCAGAATTCCACGTTCTGCATTCGCACAAAATCCATGCACTGCTCGTGCGTTCCGATTAAAAGGCACTCGTTTTTTTCAAGAAAATACGGAATCATCTCGTGGATAAAAGAGCCGATTCCTCCCGAGCCAATCATTCTGCAGTCAATTGCGATTTTCAGCATGTTTTTCTCCAGCTTGCTTTAAGCGTTTTCATTTTTCCGATTTTTCTGTTTTTCAGCTGATTTTAATTTTGTTTTGCCTTGCTGAAAGTTTTCAGGACTTCATCGACAGCGTTTTTTATCTCGCGGCAGAATCTTTCTGTTGAAAAACTTTGCGCGTGCAGGGCGATTTCGCTTGAATTAAAAACATTTTTCTCGTTCAAAGTTTCAAATTTCTTGATTGCCTCGATTACAGACTCGGTTTCCTGCTTTTCAAAGAAAACGCCGGTCTTGCCGTCAATAACAGTTTCAAGCGCGCCTCCTTTTGCAAACGCGATTACAGGACGGCCGCACGCCTGAGCCTCAACTGGAATAATTCCGAAGTCTTCCTCCGCCGAGAAAATCATCGCCTTGCATCTCTGGAGATAATCTTTCACTTCGCTGTCCGAAATTCTTCCTGTGAATTTTATCTCCGCTTTTTTGTATTTAGAGGCAAGGTTTTTCAGCGCTTTTTCCTCGGAGCCGCCGCCAATAACAACGAGTTTTTTTTCAAGCTCGCCGCAGGCAGAAATCGCCAAGTCGATTCTTTTATATGGAACAAAACGGCTGAAAACGACGTAGAAATCTTCTGCCGTTTTTCCGTTCAGGGAAAGCCGGGCAGTGTCAACAGGCGGATAAATCACATCTGATTCAAGATTCCAGTATTTTTTGATTCTTCTTTTGATGAAATTTGAATTTGCAATCAGCTTGTCGATTCTCTGAGACGAGACAAAATCCCAAATCCTTATGCTCGGCATAAATTTGCTCATAAAATGCGCGACGAGCTTGTTTGTCCTTTTCTGGTACTCAAAAAACTGGTCCCAGGCGTAGCGCATCGGCGAATGGATATATGCGATGTGCGGAACCGAAGGCAGCGTGATTACGCCTTTCGCGCAGCTTGATGATGAGCAGAGAACAAGGTCGTAGCCAGAAAAATCGAAGCTTTCGAACGCTTTCGGCATTAAAGGAAGCATTTTTGTGTAAAGCTTCGCCGCCATCGGGATTTTCTGCACGAAAGATGCGCGGACTTTCTCTTTCGGGAAAATTTTCCCCATTTTTTTCTCGTCGTATACAAGCGTGAAAATGTCCGCATCCGGGAAGATTTTTAGAAAAGCCTCCACAACGCGCTCCGCGCCGCCGTAGTTCACAAGCCAGTCATGTACAATCGCTACTTTCATTTTGATGTCCTCAACGCTTCAAGAAGTTTTTTTGCCGCGTTCTCGTAAGTGTATTTTTCAAGAATTTCGCAAGGAGAATCAGTCTCTTCTTTTAAGATTTCTTGAAGATTGCAGTCTGTGCTGAATGGGTCGATGTAATGCGCAGTTTTCTGATAGATTTCAGGAAGACTCGCCGCATTTGACACAACGATTTTCGCCCCCGAGGAAAGCGCTTCCATCGGAGGAATTCCAAATCCCTCGTAATAAGACGGAAAAACAAAAGCCTTGCATTTTTCCATTAAAGATTTCACTTCGCCGTCTGTAATGTAGCCGAGAAGAACAACGTTTTCCAAATTTTTAAGAGATTCAAGCTCGCTTGGAACAAGGCCCGAAATTGCTTTTCCGCTCACAGCGAAAGTCTCGTCCTTGTGCTTTGAAGCATAACCGGCAATCCATTTCAGGTTTTTCCGCTTTGAAAGCGAGCCAAGCGTGAAATAAAATTCTCTTTCTTTCAATTTTGGGAATTTTTTGAAAATTCCATAGTCAGATTTCAAATCTTTGAAATGGTCCCAGCCGTTTGGAATCACTTTAATTTTTTCATCAGGAATTTTGTAGACTTTTTTTATTTCAGATTTTGAGAATTCGGAGACAGTGAGGACTGTTTTTGCGTTCTTCGCAATATTTTTGTATGAAAAACGGCAGTAGAGCTTTATCAGCTTGTCCTTGAACGAGACAAAATCCTCTCCGTGCGTCGCGGCGTAAATATCGTGCAGAAAAGCAAATCCGCATGATTTTCCGAGCGGAGCCGTGTTCGAAAAATTAAGGCCGGTCGCTTTCATTTTTTTGCATGCAAGGGCGAAAATTCCCATGTCCCAAAGCGGAAAACTTTTTATCTTTTTTGATGAGAAAACAAGCCTGATATTTTTGTATTCCGGGATTTTTTTTGCGTTCGCCGGAACGAGAAGCGAAATCTCATCATCTTTTGAAATAATGGAATCCATTTTCTTGCAGGTTTCAAAAGCAAAACGCTCGATTCCCGTGAGATTCCGGCAGAGAAAATTTCCGTTTATTAAAATCATTTTTTACCTTTTATAGATTTTGCAAAAACACGCACTCCGGAGCGTAGTCCGGCGCAAATTGATTCTAGAAAATTGAAGACAGGCGGGCAGTGCGCTTTTAAGTCCGCAATTGTGAACGTGAGAGGCGACTGCATTATGCTTACAATCCGCTGGTCATTTATCAGATGAACTTTATTGAACTGAAATTTAGGCTCGTCAATCATTTTCCTGATTTTTTCAGGAATCTCTCCGGCTTCTTTTATTTCCTGCCAGATTTTTTTGTCGGCGAGCTTGTAATACGGAATGTAGTTCTTCCCCGAAAATTCGCTCGAGTAATAATGGATTATTTTCGCGTCTTTCAAGAAAGCAAGTCCGCCGTGGCTTGGCTGGCAGTTCCATTTTCCGTCGAGAAGCTTCATTTTTAGCCCTGTCTTAAAATTCGCCTCGTTTAGCGCGCTCTGGTCGTGCTTGTCGTTTTTTTTGTACGCTGAATATTTCCAAAGCTCGTTCCATTTCTTGAAAAGCTCTTTTGTCTGTTTTTTCTCGTCATCTGAATCACCTTTCGCGAGAATCAGGCCGCCGTTTATATTGTAGCCGGCAGCTTTTGTTCCCTTGAAGCCGAGCTTTTTGTCGCGCGCGAGAAAATATTTTTTATGGATATGCTCGTTTAAAAGAACGTGTCCGTCCAGAACTCCGCCTGTAACTGCATTTTCATTTTCAATCTCGCTTAAGTCATCGCAGATTATCGTGTCGCAGTCGATATACAAAAAACTTCCGTCAACATATTCTGGAATTGAAGTCTTGATAAGGCGAGAGCGGTCAGCGTTCGGAATTTCAGGAGAAAAATCGACAGAAATTATTTCCGAGGCGTATTTTAAAATCGCAGTTCTTTTGTTCTCGTCTGAAAATGAATTTTTTGTCTTGTCGTCAGTCAGGACTGTTATTTTTGCGTCAGGCATTTTTTTTCGCAAAGAATAAACCGACATCAAAGCCTGCTCGTAATAAAAATCCTCTGGGGCTGAAGTCAAAACATAAACATATTTCATAATCTTGAATTATAATGATATAATATTGTTATGTCTAAGGAAGATGTAAAATCATTGATTGAAGAGAAGAAAGCTTCTGGCGAGGCTCTTCATTTTTTTTGTCCGTACAGGGTTTGTCCGCTTGGCGCGCATGTTGACCATCAGTTCGGGCTTGTTACAGGATTTGCAATCGACAAGGGAACGAGTTTTGATTTTTTCCCGTCAGATGACAGCAGCGTTGAAGTCTACTCGGAGAATTTTGCTGGAGCTGCCGAGGGCGATTTGAATGACGAGTATGAGCGGCAGTACATTTGGGCAGATTATCTTTTTGGAGCGGCTTACGCGCTTAAAAAATCCTACACGCTTGAAAAAGGCGTGAAAGGAATTGTCTCAGGCTCGATTTTGGGCGGCGGACTTTCATCCTCCGCGAGCGTTCTTCTGACTTATCTGAAATCGCTGGCTTTTGTGAACGGAATAAATCTTACAAGCCTTGAGCTTATAAATCTTGCGATTGAGGCGGAGCGCAATTTTATCGGCGTGAATGTCGGAAAGCTCGACCAAAGCTGCGAGGTCTTTTCAAAAAAGGACAATCTTTTGTTTCTCGACACAAAAACAGATTCTTCCAAGCTCGTGAAAATCCCAAAGAGTATGCCTGATTTTGAGATTGCCGTGATTTTTTCAGGAGTTGAAAGAAAACTTGCCGGCTCTGCTTACAACACGAGAGTTGACGAGTGCAAGGCTGCAAGCTATGCGCTGAAAGGGTTTGCGCATCTTGAATACGGAAAATTCAATGACTCGTATCTCCGCGATGTTCCTTACGGAATTTATGTGCAGAACAAAGATAAATTGCCTTTGAACTGGGCAAAGCGCGCCGAGCATTTCTATACGGAAAATGAGCGCGTGAAAAAAGGCGTAAAGGCTTTTCAGAGCGGAAATTTGGCGGAGTTTGGAAAGCTTGTCTTTGAAAGCGGCCGCTCTTCAATTGAAAACTACGAAACTGGAAGCGATGAGCTGAAAGTGCTGCAGCATATAATGGAAAACACAGAAGGAATTTACGGCGGACGGTTCAGTGGGGCTGGCTTCAACGGCTGCGCAATGGCGATTGTCAATCCGGCAAAAAAGGATTCAATCGAAAGAAAAATCACATCTGAATACTTGAAGCTTTTTCCTGAGCTGAAATCAAAATTCAGCATAACATTCTGCAAAACTTCGGACGGAATAAACTGATGAAATCGATTATACTTGCTGCCGGATATGCGACCCGGCTTTATCCTCTGACTGAAAATTTCCCGAAACCGCTTCTGAAAATCGGCAACAAGTCAATCTTGGACAGGCTGATTGACGACATCGACAATTTTGAGAATATTTCAGGTCATATTATTGTCTCAAACCACAAATTCGTGGATTTTTTTGAAAAATGGAAATCCGAAAGAAAATTCAATCATGAAGCCATTGTGATTGATGACGGCTCAACGGAGAATGAGAACCGCCTCGGAGCTGTAAAGGACATTCTTTTTGCAGTTGAGAAATGCAATGTGAATGAAGATATTCTTGTTCTTGCGGGCGACAATATTCTTGACTTTTCCTTAAAAGATTTTGTTGCTTATTCAAAAGAAAAAAACGCGCCCTGCATTATGCGCCATTTTGAAAAGAATATTGAAAAGCTCCGCAGGACTGGAGTCGCGACTGTCGATGAGAGCGGCAAGGTGCTCAAGATGCAGGAGAAGCCTTTGAATCCTCAAAGCCCGTGGGCAGTCCCGCCTTTTTACATCTACAGAAAAGACGATTTGCCTTTCATAAAAAAAGCCTGCGAGAAAGACGCGAGCGGAAAAATTCCATGCGGAACTGACGCTCCGGGAGACTTTATCGCGTGGTTTTGCGGACAGAAAGATGTTTACGCATGGCTTATGACAGGGCAGCGGCACGACATAGGAAATCTTGAGAGCCTTGAAGAAGCGCGGAAAATTTTCCCGTAGATTTTAGAAGAAAAATTTTGAATATGGACTCTAAAGCGAGTTGATGTACGAGTCCATCCAGTCGTAACGCTTGAAAAGCCAGTTGTAGACGTAATCGACTTCTGCCTGATAAGTTTTTCTTGACTTGTATCCCGGTGTATGCGGCCACTGCTTCCTTCCGAGCGTGCGCCAAACCAAATCATCAATTTCCGCGGACGATGCGAGAACTTCTGATTCTTCAAGAATGTAGTCAAACGAATCTTTTAGACGTGATTTTGTCTCGTGCCATCTCTCTTTTACAGCGGCCTTGAATTCGTCATTTCTCCAAAGTTCCTTGTACCAGTGGAATTTGTTTATCCAAGAATCTTCCGGGGAAAAATTATTGTCCATGTGGCTTCCGCCAAAAGCGATGTCAAAATCCCAAACCGGGCCCATGTAAAGTTTTTTTGTCTCCGAGTTGAAAGCCATGTAGCAGCTCGCCATAAAGTCAGAGTCGCGGTTTTTTGAGAATTCGTTAAGAATATACCAGTCAACGAACGAAGCCTTGTCGATAAAATCGAAAACTTTCGAGTTATCCTGAAAATAAATCTGGTCTTCAATCGACTGCAATATTTCTTTTTCCTTTAGGAAGTTCTCTTCTGGAACATCGTTGTCAACAAGGCTGAACGGAACATCCTGCTTTGAGCGGAAATTCCACTCCTTGTTAAGCCTTGAATTCACAACGAAAAGAAAGCTGTCTTTTGGAAGATTTATGCGGTTTTCGCCTTGCTCGACTTTCTCGTAGATGCAGTAAAGTCCTGAAAAATTGTTGTTCAGATAAAGATTCACGAACTTGAAATCTGGAATCCATCCGCCGCTTGTGTTTGTGTAGATTGTTTTAGCAAGGAAAGTGGCGTATGCGTCCCGGACTTTAGACTTGTCAGTCATAAAAGGCCGGATTGTCCATTTCTGGGCAGCCGGCATTCCTAATACCCCCCCCCGTATGTTAAATTTTGCAAAGTAGGGCTTTTTCCGGAAAGTCCAGGTTGTGTTTCCGCGCCCGCGGATTTTTCCTCTGTATTTTGTTCCGTTTCCTTCAATATAAGAATCATAATTCTCAAAAATAGAAAAGTCGGCGCCGATATATTTTTCCTTTGACCTGATTTTTTTCTCGCCGTCAGTCTCGATGAACATGACAGGAAGCCCGCAGCCAAAAACCCGTTCCTTTGTTATCTGATTTTTCCCCGACACAAATACAAAACTAACAATAAGAAGAGAAAGAACTAGAAGATAAATGTAAAGCCGCGCAGAATTTTTCTTGAACATAAACGCTTATCTGCCTTT
>DHKO01000033.1 GCA_002404895.1 Treponema sp. UBA4692
CGCTACAACGGCGCGCAGCCAGAGAAGCTTTCAACTTGGCCGAAATACAACTATTACAAGGCTGCAGAACGCTATGCTGAGCTGGCAAGAATTCTCGGTCTTCCTGCAAAGACAACTGCGGAAGGCGTTGAGTCTTACGCAAAAGCGTGCGGCGAGCTTGGAATGAAAGTCGGAATCCAGATGAACTTCAAGAGCCAGGGAATCGACGAGCAGGCTTGGATGGACGCTGTTGAAAAACTTTCTTACCTCGCATATGAAGATCAGTGCTCTCCTGCAAATCCGAGAGTTCCGATGGTTTCTGATATGCAGAAAATCTTGAAGGAAGCATATTCAACAACAGAATTTTTTGAAAAATAAAAGATGAAAAATAAAAAAGAGGAAAAGACACCTTTTTCAAAAGGTTTCTTTTCCTCTTTCAAACTCTTTTTCTTCCAAAAAAATGGTCATTTGTCTGTTATTTATCCAGATTTAATGGCCATTTTTTTTAAGAGTAAATATTCTGTTTGGCTTTTCCTGTGAAAAAGGCTTTGCATATTGGCGGCTCAACGCTTTTCTGTTTATTCAAAACCGCTTTTCTTTTATAATTTTCTTATGAAAATTTTCCCGGCTAAATCTTTTGACATTCCTGACATTATGAAAATTGAGCGGGCGGCTTTTATTCCGGCGATTCAGGAAAATCAGAAAACTTTTGAGGAGCGGCTTGAAGTCTTTCCCGAGGGATTTTTTGTGCTTGCCGACAATTCTGAAAAAACGGTTTCAGAGAGAGGAAAGGCTGAAATCGCAGGATATTTTACGAGCGAGATTTGGAAGAATTTCTCAGAAAATGATGATATTTTTTCGCTCGGACACTCGGCTTCAAAAATTCACGATAAAAACGGCTCTGTCTTGTATTTTTCCTCGTTCGCGATTCTGCCGGCTTTTCAGGGAAAGCATTTGGCCGAAAATTTTTTAATCTGCTGTCTGAATGATTTGTGTTCAGCGTTTCCGAACATTAAAAAAATCGCGCTTCTTGTCTGCGAGGAATGGCACGGCGCGCGGCATATTTACGAAAAAATCGGATTTAAGGAAGTCCGCGTGATAAAAAACTTTTTTCCGTCGCTTAAAAAAAACGCGGCCGACGGAATCGTGATGGAAGCAAGTGCGCAGGCGATAATGAAAAATGGCGCGGAATGATGAAGGTTTTAGTTTTGCGGTTCAAAATGAAGTAAAAAAAATCACACGGATTATGGATTTTTAGGAATTTTTTTGTGGATTGCGGTTCATAGAATAAAAATTTAAGGATTTTGAAAATGACATCTTTGCAATATAAAATTTTTTGTGATTTCAGGGCGGAATTTCGCTCTTGTTGCGATGAATTGAGCAGTAAATTCGGTGAGATTTTGCGGCCGCTTCAAAAGTTTGCAAGCGAAAAGGACACGCCAGAATATCCGATTGAAAATCCCGTTGTCTACAACACGGCTTTGGACGAAATCACTGCGGAAAGCGAAATCAAGCTGATTGTGATTGGCGACAATCCCGGAAAAGACGAGCAATTGGACAAAAATCAAAAATATCTTGTCGGACAGAGCGGAAAGATTGCGGCAGGATTTTTTAAGAATCATTTGGAATTTGGCATTGATTTTCGGAAAAACGCGATTATCTTGAACAAGACCCCCGTTCACACGGCGAAAACAAAGCATTTGAAGTCTCTTTCATCTTCCGGCGGAGAAAAAATCAGAAATCTGATAGAAGAAAGCCAGATTTGGATGGCAAAAAAGACGGCGGAGCTTCACATCGGCTTGTGCCGTGCGGCAGAAAAAGCGGAAAACGCTGAAAATGGGCTTTTTTTTGGCGGAAATCCGGCTGTTTTTCTTGTTGGCTACAGCGAACTTAAAAAAAACGGAATCTTCGGGCTTTACCGCGACGAGCTTAAAAAAAATTACGGCGACGGCGGCTTTTCAGAATGGCGGCGCGTGTTTGTCTTCCAGCATTTTTCAATGAACCGATTTTCGATTGACCTGAAGAATTTTATGGCGGAAAATCCGAAACTTGGAATTGTTGAGGCGGCGCGGAAGCTTGGAGAAATTCACAAGAACGAGATTTTCGGCTGAATTCCGCGATACGATTTTTTTTGCCGCAGCAGGCTTTCGTATTCAGTACGATTTGAAAAAATGAATCTGGCTTTCGTACTGAGTACGATTTTGAAAATTTGGAAAAACACCTTTCGTACTGAGTACGATTCGCAAAATTTTCGAAAACAGCTTTCGTACTGAGTACGATTCGCAAAAATTGGAGAAAACGAGATTCGTACTGAGTACGATTCGTGTTTTTGGAAAAAATGGACATTCGTACTCAGTACGATTCAAGAAAATTGCGGAAGGCGGCTTTCGTATTGAGTACGATTCATAAAAATTGAAAAAACGGTTTTCGTATTTGATACGATTTTGTTTTTGAGTTTTCCGAAGCACGCAGGAAGTTTTTTTGCCGCATATTTTTCTTTCATAAAAATGCCGCGCCGACATGGAGCGCCTGCTGGAGCTTTGCGGAAGCAGTCTGAGGACGTTTTTTTGCTTTTGCCGATGTTTTTATTGTTTTTAGGATTCTGCGTTTTTTCCAGCAGATAAAATGCCAGCTGTCCGAAGATGAGCGGTTAGCGAAGCGCGGAACGTCGGGCATTGTAAGGCGACATTGACGCTTTGCTTTTTTGAGCGCCGAATTGCTTTACACAGCTCCGCGCCTGAAAAGTAAAAATTATTTTGTTTGTTGTCATGCTGAATTTAGTTCAGCATCTTTTTTATGGATTTTGAATTAGAGCGGGCTGGAAACTCCGAAACGCATTTGGAAAGACATTCCCTAAAACTCGCCTGATTTTCTCTTCGCGTTTTTTCTCTTGCATAAAATATGCAAAAATATTAGATTTATTGCATAAATATACATTTTTCGAGGTTTGATATGGCAAAAGAAAAGGTTATTCTTGCTTATTCAGGCGGACTTGACACGACAGTTATTATTCCGTGGCTCAAGGAAAATTATGATTATGATGTTATCGCTGTCTGCATCGATGTTGGCCAGGGCGATGACTGGGAGCATATAAAATCACGCGCGCTTAAAACCGGAGCTTCTGCTTGCTACGTTGTTGACGCGCGCAAGGAATACATTGAGGAATACATCTGGCCTGCTTTGAAGGCTAATGCTGTTTACGAAGATGAGTATCTTTTGGGAACTTCCACAGCGCGCCCTCTTATCGGAAAAATCCTTGTTGAGTACGCAAGGCAGGAAGGCGCGGTTGCGATTTGCCACGGAGCTACAGGAAAAGGAAACGACCAGGTTCGTTTTGAGCTTGCAATCAAGGCTTTTGCTCCTGACTTGAAAGTAATCGCCGCTTGGCGCGACCCGAAATGGAATATGGACAGCCGCGAAGCTGAGATTAAATTTTTGGAAGACCGCGGACTTGAAGTTCCGATGAAGAAAGACCAGTCATATTCACGCGACGAGAACATCTGGCACATCTCTCACGAAGGTCTTGAGCTTGAGAAGACTTCAAACGAGCCGAATTTCAAGCATATGCTAAAAAACACGACTGTTCCGGAAGAAGCTGGCGACGGCGAGTACGTTACAATCGAGTGGGAGAAGGGAATACCTGTCTCTCTCAACGGAAAGAAGATGGACGGACTTAAGCTTATGCTCGAACTGAACAAGATTGCCGGACGCAACGGGGTCGGAATTGCTGACATCTGCGAGAACCGCTGTGTTGGAATGAAGAGCCGCGGAGTTTACGAGACTCCAGCGGGAACTGTGTTGTATTTCGCGCACAGAATGATGGATCATATCTGCCTTGACCGCGACACTTACCATTACAAGCAGCAGGTTGCGCTCCGCCTTGCAGAGCTTATTTATGACGGAAAAGTTTTCACTCCGCTTTATGACGCTTTGATGGCGTTTGTTGACTCAGCTGAGCAGACCGTAACAGGCTGGACAAAAGTTAAGCTTGTAAAGGGAATGGTTCGCGCCGCCGGCTCGGATTCAAAATACAGCCTTTACAGCGAGAGCATCGCTTCGTTTACAACAGGCGACTTGTACGACCACAAAGACGCTCAGGGATTCATCACTTTGTTCGGACTTCCGCTTAAAGTCCGCGCGATGATGGAACAGAAAGTAGGCGAGGGAAGAGCGATTGCGGAAAGCAAGAGCCTTAAAAAACGCCCGACAGAGTAATTTTGCTTTTTAAGCCTTGAATGCGCCGGAGAACGTTTTTTAGTTCTCCGGCTTTTTTTTTGATAACGCTTCTGTATTCGAGTTTCGCATATCAATATTGTCATTTTTCTTACAAAATCCGCGATTTTAGCCGTATAATCTTTGTATGAAAAAAATATTTCCTGCGTTTTCCTTTGCCGCCTGCGTTCTTTTGAGTTTTTCGGCTTCTTTTTTGTTTTCTGGCTGCGCCTCGCTTTCGCCATCATCTGAAAAAATCCATTCAGATGAAAAATCCGTTTATTCAAGCCAGAAAAAATTTGAGAAATTCACGAAAAAATCATTCGCTCCTGTCTCTCTAAAAGAATTTTCAGACGGATTCAGCCATGCCCGCTACAAGTACAAGAACGAGATTCCTCCTTACAAGCTTTACAGCGGCTCTCAGATTGCCGGAATCGCCGAGAATATGATTTTCTTGCAGAATCCTGACGGCGGCTGGGCAAAAAATCTTGATTTCCAGCAGATTTTCACGCTCGAGGAGCTTTATGCGATAAAAGAACGGAACAAAAATATCCTGCCTGTAACCTGCAACCTTAAAAAGCAAAGCGACGGAAGCACGATGGACAACCGCAACATTTTCTCAGAGATTCGCTATCTTGCGCGGGTTTACGCCCAGATTCCAGAAAAACGCTATGCCGACTGCGCAAAACGCGGACTAGAGTGGATTTTGAACGCGCAGGAGCCTAAAACTGGCGGATTCACGGGCGCGGACGTTTATGCGATTACTTTCAACGACGATGTTATGGCGGACGTTCTCTCGTTTTTAAGCGAGATTTCAGAAAATCATGAGCTTTATCCGTTTTTTGACGATGACTTGCGCGCGAAAGCGAAAAAAGCCTATGAGCGCGGAATCGGCTGCGTCTTGAAAACCCAGATTGCTGTAACGCTTGACGACGGAACAAAAATTTTGACGGCCTGGTGCCAGCAGCACAGCTATGAAAATTACGCGCCTGTATGGGCAAGGGAATTTGAGCCGCCTTCAATCTGCTCGACCGAGTCAAAAAAAGTCGTGGAGCTTCTGATGAAAATCAAAAATCCGTCTGAAGAAGTGAAAAACGCGGTGATTTCAGCGTGCGAATTCTTTTCACGGGACGACATCAAAATCCGAGGAAAAAAACTTGTGAGAATTCAAAGGCAGGGAAGCGTCTTGAACGGAAGATATTCAGATTACGAGCAGCGTCTTGTTGATGACGAAAACGCGCCTGTCTTGTGGGCAAGATTCTATGCGCTCGACAAATCTTTTGACGTTGTGAGCGGAGCGAGAAAGCCGATTCAGGGCGACTATCCGAAAACGCTTTCTCCTGTCTGGTGCGACCGGGGCTGCAAGTATGTTCCGGACTTCAACGAGCTTTCTATGGAAAGGCGAAACGGCTACGGCTACACGACATCATCGATGGAAAATCTGATTTCAAAAGAATACAAGGACTGGCGCAAGAAAAACGGAATATGATAAGCGCGAGGCTTTTCAAGGAAACTCGTCATTCCGAATTTATTTTGGAATCCGTAAAAAGAAAAATACAGACCCTGAATCAAAGCGACTGCTTCCGCATTCGAGTTCATGGTGACGGTGTAAGCATATATTTAAATGAAAAAACTCCGTCATTCCGAACGTGAGAACATTAGTTCTCGCTTGGATTCGGAATCTATAAAACAAAATTCAAATCATTTTTCAGTTTGAAGAAAAGGGCGCAAAGAACTAAAATAGTTTCTATGGAAAACAACAACGAGATTACGGAAAAAGAACTTGATTTTGCGCTTGAGGAAATGTACAGCCTGATTTCAGGAAAAAGCGCGGACTTTATAAAAAGATTTTTTGATGACTTATGCACGAAAGCCGAGCTAAAAGACTTTGCGAAACGCTGGCTTCTTGTGCGTGAAATTGACAAAGGCACGACCCAGCGCGAAATCGCGAAGAAAATCCACATTTCTCTTTGCAAAATCACACGCGGCTCCAAAGTTCTAAGAAAGACAAACGGGGCTTTTCGCGCGATGCTCGACGAGACGAACAGCAAGAACCAGTAGAAAATAACTTTTTGTATACAAAATCTGCTGAAAGTTTAAGATGATGATAAAATCTTTCTCAAAAATATTGATAAATATTGCCCGGAACAATATTCTTTGCAAAGAAAGTTCATAAAAGTTGATTATTTAAAGTCGCGGGATTTGTTTTTAAAGAATTTCGGGCGCGTGGCGGCTTCCTGAAACTAAAAAATCCTGAGTTGCTCATTTTCCGCTTTTATCCAGCGGACATTTTCACAAATCTTTTAGGAGTTTTTATGAAGAAAAACACAAAAATCACAGGAAACATGCTCGCTTTGCTTGGAGCGGCGGTTCTTTTGCTTGCAGGCTTTGCGTCGTGCAAGACAGATGACGGAGACGATGACGAAAAAGCCGAAATCGTAAGCGTTTCAATTTCTGCCGACGCAAAATATATTGAGGCTGAAGGCTCTACAACTCTAACTGCAACGCCGAGCTTTTCAAAAAGCGCGGACTCTTCGGCTGTAAGCTACAGCTGGAGTGTTTCAGAAAATACGGGGGGGGGTACTTTATCAACCTCATCTAACACAGCGACCCTCACGGGAAAAAATAAATCCAGCGACGATGTGGAAGTTACAGTAACAGTAAGTGCGACATACAACGGAAAAACAGTTTCAAAGAGCTGCGCGGTCACAATATTAAAAAGCGAAACAGTTCTTCCGACTGGCATTACTCTTTCTCCAGAATCGATCAGCCTTGAGATAACAGATGACGAGGCGAATCCGACATCGACATTAACGGCGAAAATAATTCCAAACAACGGATATGACACAATCACGTGGACTTCAAGCAATGAAAAAGTTGCGACAGTTTCAGGCGGCACTGTAAAAGCAATTTCAGCAGGAAGCGCGACAATCACCGCAAGGACAGTAAACGGCTACAGCGCGGCTTGCACGGTAACGGTAACATCGACGGTTGCAACAAATGTAATAAAAGCAAGCGATACTCCGCTTGGATTTGCTGGAGTAAGTTATACGATGCCTACTTTTACTAATGTTGTGACTGTAACAACAAGAACGGAATTGATGAATGCAATCAAAAAAGAAAATTCATTGATTTATATTGACGGAATGATTGATATGTCAGATGAAGGAAGCGGCTCAAAACTTCCTGATGAGGGAGCGAGCAATATTGCAGTTTCTTCTGTAATGGATTCTTGGATTGCGTCAAAAACTTCAAATGCTTATACAACATATGGTGACTGGGTTGAGGCTTATGCCGCTGCATGTTCAACAACTACAAATGACAAAGATAAATCCCCTAAAAAAGGTTCTCATTCTTCTTTATATGATACTGTTTGGAAATTGAATAATGCTTGGAAAAGCGTAATTCAGTTGAATTTAAAATCTAATACAACAATTATTGGTCTTGGAAGCGATTCTGGACTTCGTGGCGGAACAATCAGCATCAACGGCATTGAGAATGTTGTAATTAGAAATCTTACGTTGGTCGATGCAATCGATATGTTCCCTCATCATGAATATGAGGATGGATTTAATGCCCAGTTTGACTGCATAACAATTCAAGGCTCTAACACTGCGAATATCTGGATTGACCACTGCACAATGAA
>DHKO01000044.1 GCA_002404895.1 Treponema sp. UBA4692
GCCTCCTCCAGCTCGCCGAGCAGCACCTCTATCCTTCCCCGGCTCTCCCCGCTGTACCTCTCCGCCTCGCAGGCGAGCCGCCAGAGCAAGCCCCTCAGCCCGGCAAGCTTCTCCGCCGGCACTCTCCCCGGGTCGTACCTCAGAAGCACGCTCCCCGTCGCACGGTTCCTCTCCACGCTCTTCACCGCGTCCGACTTCCGCAGGATGCACATCGCCCTCTCGCACAGCGCGTCGTCCTTGAACACCGCCGCCCGCAGCCTTATCCTTCCAGTTCTTTTCAGCAGACCGCCCAGCCCCATGAAGTCTCTCGGAAAATCTCATCTCGCAAAAGAAGAATCGCCATATTCATCCTTATTCAAAAGAATACATCTCCTGAAATATCAATTTCTCAGTCAGTTCTCCTTATTCTTTTTCATGTTTTTTTTCAGTATAATTTCGGCATGGGTAATTTTGACAGTTTTATTGATGACAACACGCTTTTTATTTTGGATTCTTACGGGCTGATTTACCGCGAGTATTTTGCGTTTATTTCGCGGCCGCTCACGACTTCAAAGGGAACGAACGTTTCTGCTGTTTTTGGTTTTTTCAGGAATTTGCTTTTTATATTGAAGAATTACAATCCGAATTTTATGGTTGCGGCGATGGATTCAAGAACGCCGACTTTTCGGCACGAACTTTACAAAGACTACAAAGCGACGCGCGCTAAAACGCCTGAAGACCTGCACGAACAGATACCTATTATAGAAGAAATATTGCAAAGATTGGGAATTCCAGTTATCCGGCGTGACGGCTACGAGGCTGACGACGTGATTGCAACTTTGTCAAAGCAGGCGGAAAAAAACGGACAAAAAACTGTGATTTTGAGTGCGGACAAAGATTTGCAGCAAATCACGAGCGATTTTATTCACTGCATGAAGCCGGATAAGGCAAAAACTTGGGATGAGCTTGACTCAAAGCGAGTTTTTGACGACTGGGGCGTTCCGCCGGAAAAACTTTTGGATTTGCTTTCACTGATGGGAGATTCAGCGGACAACGTTCCGGGCGTGAAAGGAGTCGGGCAAAAAACAGCCGCAAAACTTTTGAGCGAATTCGGAAGCCTAGAGGGAATTTATGAACACATAGGCGAGCTGAAAGGCGCGATAAAAACAAAGCTCGAAACGGACAAGGAAAATGCATTTTTCTCAAAAAAACTGATTACATTGTGCGAGAACGTGCCTGAAATTCCCGAAGTCAAAAAATTCGGCGACTTAGACTTTGCTGGAGCTGCGGAGCTTTTCACAAATCTTGAAATAAAAGCTCTTGCCCGCGACTACAAAGCGATGTCAAAAGAAAGCACCAAAGAAAAAAGCGGTTCTGACTTGGGCGAACTTTTTGACAGCAAACCTGAAACAACAAAAAAAAATGCAGATTCAAAAGAAAATCAAGCCGAAATACCGCAAACAGAAATCAGGCAAAATCACGGAGACTACAAAGCTGTAACAAACGCGGCGGAACTTTTCGATTTTGTTGAGAAAGCGATTTCGGCAAAAACAGCGGCTTTTGACACGGAAACCGACTCTCTGAACACGCGAAAAGCGAATCTTGTTGGATTTTCACTCGCATACGAAAAAGGAAAAGGAATTTATGTTCCGCTGATTGTTTCCGATCCGCTTTTGAACGGACCTGTAATGCAGAAAAAAGACGCTTTTGACGCGCTTGAAAAACTTTTCTCGTCTGGAATAACGATTGTCATGCACAACGGAAAATTCGATTTGGAAGTGCTTGAAACGAACGGACTGAACGCGTTAGGGGGTGTAGCAGGCGCGAAGCAAGTGCGAAGCACCGCAGGCGAAAGCCGAAGCTGCGAAACACCCGACCCGAAGCGAAGCGAAGGGGAACGCCCGAATGAAAAATTTAATTTTAGACTCGCGGACACGATGATTGCGGCTTGGCTTTTGGAGCCTGACAGAAACGGGAAATCGGCTTACGGCCTTGAATACCTTTGCGAAACGAAACTCGGAATAAAAGGCACGGAATTTGAGGAAATTGTGCCGAAAAATGGAAGTTTTGCTGATGTTCCACTGGAAACGGCGGCTGCTTACGGCGCGGAAGACTCGGATTTTACGCTTCAGCTTTGGAATTTTCTTGAGCCAAAATTGAAGGAAGTGAATCTTCTTGAGCTTTTTGAAAATCTTGAAATGCCGGTTTTGCCGGTTCTCGCGGAAATGGAGATGAACGGGATTCATTTGAATTCGAAATATCTTGACGACTATGCACTTGAGCTGAAAAAAAAGCTTTCGGAAATCGAGAAAAATATTTACGCGGAAATCGGGCATGAATTCAACATTGCGTCTCCAAAGCAGCTTTCGGCGGTTCTTTTTGAGGAAAGGAAACTTCCGGCGGGCAAAAAAACGAAAACCGGATATTCGACAGACACGAGCGTTCTTGAGGAGCTTGCGGACAAAGATGTTGTTCCGAAAATGATTCTTGAATACAGAATGAACGCGAAATTGATTTCAACTTACGTTGAGGCTCTTCCAAAAGACACTGATGAAAACGGCAGAATCCACACGACTTTCTTGCAGACAGGAACGGCGACAGGCAGACTTTCTTCAATGAATCCGAACTTGCAGAACATTCCGGTTCGCTCTGAGGAAGGAAGAAAAATCCGCTCCGCTTTTACCGCTGAGCCGGGAACGGTTTTGATTTCGGCGGACTACGCGCAGATTGAGCTTGTGGTTCTTGCGCATTTGAGCGGAGACAAAAATCTGTGCGACGCATTCAACAACGGAATTGACGTTCACAAATCTACGGCAAGCCTGATTTACGGAGTTCCGATGGAAGAAGTTACAGCGGAAATGCGGCGGAATTCAAAAACGCTGAATTTCGGTCTGATGTACGGAATGGGCGCGTTCTCGCTCGCAAAGGATTTGGGAATCAACAGAACGCAGGCGAAAGAATTCATCGACAATTATTTTATGATTTATTCAGGCGTGCGCGAATTTTTTGATGAAAATGTGCGAAAAGCCGAAGAAAACGGATTCGTCGAAACGATAATGGGACGAAAAAGATATATCCGGGCGATAAACAGCAAAAATCATATGGAAAAAGAAGGCGCAATCCGAATCGCAAAAAACAGCCCGATTCAGGGAAGCGCGGCCGACATTGTGAAAAAAGCGATGCTCGACGTTTCAAGTGCGCTGCGCGAGATTAAAAACGGAGCGAGACTTTTGCTTCAAGTTCACGACGAGCTGATTCTTGAATGTCCGAACGATGAAAAAACGATTTCAGACACAATCGCGCTCGTGAAAGACAAAATGGAGCACGCTGTAAAGCTAAAAGTGCCGCTCCGAGTAAGCATTGAGCACGGAAATTCGTGGGGAAAATTCCATTGATTTTTAAGATTTGAAGATTTTAAGATTGCGTTTTCAGACTCAAAAAATTGAAAAAATTTTGGTTTTTGAAAATTTGAGAACGCAAAAATTTTCAGGATTTTTGAAAACTCGGAGATTTTGCAAAGATTTTAAGAAGAACGGAAAAATCTAAAGAATACAAAAATCGAAAAAAGCAAACAGCGAGATTGAAAATATAAAAAAACGGTAAAATAGAAAGAAAATGGAAGATTTTCAAAAATGATTTTTAAGGCACGCGAAAAATTCAAAGAAAAAAAAATCAGAAAAATTTCTCTAAAAAAATTCTTAAAGTCAAAAATTCTCGATTTTGATTTCAACACAACTTCCGATTCAAATTCTGCCTCAACTTCATTTTCTGAATCAGATTCAAATTCAAAATCAGTATTTCAAGTGATTTGCCTGACCGGAAAAATGGCGAGCGGGAAAAATTTCGTTACGCAAAAAATAATCGAAAAATCAGGCGGAAAATTCGTTTCGATAGATTCTGACAAAACAGTTCACGAGGCAATTTCGCTCTGCACAGAGAAAATTCTTGCGGCTTTTGAAAACGAAGCGAAAAAAAATGGAATAAATCTCAAAAATGACGACGGAACGCTAAACAGAAAAGCTTTGGGCAAGCTGATTTTTCCGCGACCGAAGCTGCTTTCGCGCCAGGAGAAAATTGTTTATCCGAAAACGATTGAGCTGACGAAGCATTTTATTGAAGAAAACCGCGCAAAAGGAAAATCTGTGATTATAAATGCGACCGTTCTTCACAAAATCCCGGAGCTGATGTCGCTTTGCTCAAAAATAATTTTCGTGACTGCGCCGGTTTTGACGCGGCTTTTTAGGGCGAAAAAACGAGACAATCTTCCAACAAAGCAAATTTTGGCGAGATTCAAAGCTCAGAAAAATCTTCTGGAAGAATACAAAAAAACTGGAATCGAGATTTTTATCGTGAAAAACAGATAATTTTCAAAGCGGCGCGCTGTTTTTAATGCCACGCCAAATGCGCAGGGCGGAAGTTGCCGCGCATTTCAATTTTCAAGGAAGATTTTTGTGATTTTCTGATGACACGAAAAAAAACGCACGAAAACAAAAATGGTTTTCGCGCGACAATGAGCGCGAGCGAACCCGGAGCAGCTGGGCTTGTTTTTAATCAAAATGCGCCTGTAAAAAAATATCAGCTGCTGAAGAAAAAGTCCGTTCCTAAGAAAAAAATCCGCTTTAAGAAAAGAATTTCGCTCTGGAAGTTTTGTTCCAAAATTGCCGCCTTTCAAAAAACGCGAAACCCCGCAAGCCGATTCTCAATGAAAAAGCGATTCTCAATTCTAAACCGCAATTTTCTAAACATTTTTTTTGATTTTCCGATATTGAACGTATGGGCAGGAAGCATTTTTATTTTGCTTTCTAAAAAGAGGAATTTATCATGGAACAGAAAAAAACTTTATGGATTGTTGCTGCGGCTGGAATTTTTCTCCTTGTTGTTGTCGGCGCGGCTTTAATCATTTACTCTCCTTCATTGCACAACACTCCTGTTCAGCAGGCTTCTTTTGACCCGGCGACTGGATGGGTGAACGCAAGCTCAGTTTCAGGCGACTCAAAATCATACGGCACGCCTGCGACTCCGGCGCCAGACGCTTTCGCAGAAAATTCAGGCGATTCCAGTTTTGACCAGCTTAACAAAACGGATTTTGGTCAGACTCCCGAAAATAAATTTTCTGAAAATAATTTTTCTGACGGAAATCTTTCAAATCAGACAGGAAAAAATCAGCTTTCTTCCTTAAACAACGCGAGCGGCGAAAATCAGGCAGGAAATTCAAGCCCGACAATCAAAGCTGACAACGTGAACATTTATTCTCAGACAACAACTTTTGACTTGAACGCGCTAAAAGCTTCAAACAGCCAGAATCTGACCGCGCAAAACGAAAAAACTTACAATCAGCTTGAATCGGCGCGCGCAAATGCAGGCGCGGCCTCATCGTCTGTTTCAGGCGAAACGGGCGCAGATTATTCAGCGGCGGGCAGAAACGCTTCTTACAGCGGGCCAAGCAGCGCAAGCGCGAACTCAAACTTTGCAAGCGAAAATTATTACGCGCCGACTTCCGCAGCTCCCGTTTCAAAGCCAAAAACAGCTTCCGCAGCTGCTTCAACGAAATCTTCAAGCGCGGCAAACACAGCCAGCGTGAAAAAATCGGCTTCATCTTCCGCTTCTGCAAAAAGCTCGAAATCTTCAACAGCACAGAAAATCGCTGACGCTTCAAAAACGCCGCAAAGCCTTTTCTGGGTTCAAGTTGGAGCTTATTCAAGCAAGAAAAACGCTGATTCAGCGCGCGCAGTTCTCGAAGAAAACAAAATTCCGGTCGAAGTTTTCACAGACAGCAAATATTTCAAAGTCCGCGTCGGCCCTTACCAGACAAAAAGCGAGGCTTCGTACTGGCAAAAAATGATTTCAGAAATCGGAAAATTCGCCGACTCAAAAACGCTGATTATAAATTCCGCAGTTCAAAAATAATTTTGCCGAAACTTGCAAAAATTGCAAGCAAAAATTACAAAAAAATAAAAAACGAAATCGCCCGAGAAATGAAAATTGAAAAAATGTTCATCTTAGGGCGATTTTTTATTTTAAACTTATTTTGGACGATGATTTTGTAGAGCGGCGGCGCAAGCGCCAGTTTTCCCTCCAGCTTCGCAGATTTCTTCTATAAAACGCCCCGCCTTTCACGGTTCCGCCATTCGGCTTCATTGCGCCGTTCGCTAAGCTTCGCCCGCTCACTTTGCAACGGCTTCGCCGCCGTTACAGCCGGGCGTAGCATTTTTTTATTTTTCCATTTTTTTTCACTTTTTTTGAAAATTTCTTGCCAGTTTTTAACTTTTTTTTCATATATAAGGGCATGGAAAAAATCTTAAAAAAATCAGCGGCAACTTTTGCCTGTTTTTTCACTTTTTCAGTTTTGAACGCAAAATCCGAAAAAGAATTTTTGCCGTTCAAATATCTGAACTTGTCATCAAGCGCGGCTTTCACGCTTCCAGCAAGCTCCTCCGAAAAAGAAAAAGCTGTTTCCGCAAACGCAGGCGCGCAGCTTGTTCTCGACAATCTTGAGCTTCGCGCTTACGGCTCGCTTCCAAAAACAAAATTCTCCGAAATTCAAGCCTGCGAAAATTTCAATCAGCGCATTAAGCTTTTAGACGGCTTACGATACGGCGGCGCAATCTCGCTTTATTCCGGCTCTGCCCCGCTCGTCTTTAAATTTGGAATGAACAGCTTCTCACGAAGCATTTCGAGACTGAAAAATCCAGTTCCGGCGGCAACGGCAAATCCGTTAAAAAAAACGTTTTCATTTTCTCCAGGAATCGGAATTTCGCTTCCAAAGTTAAGCTCCTCAGAAAAACCAAAATCGGCGGCAGTTTCATTGAATCTTCCTTTTTCAAAAAATTTCGAGATGGATTTTCAGTCATTTTTGTCAGAAGACGACTCAGCAGGAATTTCTGCTCAAGGAAAAATTCGCTTTTCAAAAATTGCAGCAATGGAGATTTCATCAACATTCGGACGCTTTTATATAGAAAACAATTCATCTGTTCTGCAAAAAAATTATTGCATTTTTGACGCGGACTGGTTTTACGCTGGCTGTTTTGAAACCTCGCTAAAAACACCGTTTTTCAAGACAAACTTTTACGCAGGAATCCATGAAAATCCTTTCAAAGACAATGAATATGAAAATTTCTACAATTTCAACGTCTGGATAAAATCAGAAAACAGATTCGTTTTCAAAAATTTTCTTTTCGATTTTTCTTACTTTGCAATTCCGACTTCAAAAAATTCTCCGGTCGTCGCGCCATTGACAAGCGGCTCGTCATCAATTTGCAGAACTTTAGAGCAATGGACTTTCAATCCGCAATTTTTGCTTTCATTCAGCGACAAAAATATTTCTTCATTAAGATTCGGAGCTTCCGCCATAACAAGCTGGAAAATAACATCATCAACCCTTGCCGAAGAATACGAAACGCTAAAAATCAGCGGCGGAATTCTTTTTGAAAACAGATTCGCCTCGATAAAAAGCGAATACGCTCTCTCAAATCTGATTTTAGGCGAAAAACCTTCGTCAGAATCCTCGATTCCAGAAAAATATCACGAAGGAAAAATTTCATTTTCATCGCGCAATAAACTTTTCTCGCTTTCTGCGACCGCAAACTGCAAATTTTATTTTGAAGATTTCCAAGACTTTTTTTCTGATTCAGCGAAAAAGCAAAAATACAGTTTCAGTCTCGCAGTTTCTCCAAAAAACAAAATAATCGCGTCATCATCATCTTTGAGCCTGAACCGCGAAAACGGGAAAAATTCGGGCGGAACTTTTTCGTCAGGCTGCACAGTGAAATTCACAAGCAAAAGAGTCAGAACCTCATGTAAAATCGGAATTTCAGTGCCGTTTTAACCGTTTTAGGAGGCTGTTTTTAAAAGCGACACAGCGATATATTGAATATCAAAATGAATTCGCATATAATTATTAGATATTAAATTTGCAATTTATTTTTGAGAGGTAACAATATGGCTTTTGATATTACTAAAGTACGTAATATCGGTATCAGTGCCCACATTGACTCAGGCAAAACGACAACTTCAGAACGCATCTTGTTCTACTGCAACAAGATTCACGCCATTCACGAAGTTCGTGGTAAAGACGGTGTAGGTGCTGTAATGGACAACATGGAACTGGAACGCGAACGCGGTATTACAATCCAGTCTGCAGCAACTCAGGTACAGTGGAAAGACACAACAATCAACTTGATCGATACTCCAGGACACGTAGACTTTACAGTAGAAGTTGAGCGTTCTCTTCGCGTTCTTGACGGTGCAATCATGATTCTTTGTGCTGTTGCAGGTGTTCAGTCTCAGTCTATCACTGTTGACCGCCAGCTTAAACGCTATCATGTACCTCGCATCGCTTTCGTAAACAAATGCGACCGCCAGGGAGCAAACCCGATCCGTGTATGCGGACAGCTCCGCGACAAGCTTGGCTTGAACGCACACATGATTGAGCTTCCAATAGGTCTCGAAGACAAGCTCGAAGGCGTTGTTGACCTTGTTGGAATGAAAGCAATCTACTTCGACGGCGACAACGGAGAAATCTTGCGCAATGCTGAAATTCCAGCTCATTTGAAAGATGACGCAGCAAAATATCATCAGGAATTGATTGAAGAAGCTGCAAACTTCGATGATGCTTTGATGGAGAAAGTCCTTGATGGACAGGAGCCAACAGAAGAAGAACTCATCTCTGCAATCCGCAAGGGAACTCTTGCAGAGCAGTTCGTAGGAGTATTCTGCGGTTCTGCGCACGTAAACAAAGGTATCCAGCCGCTTCTCGACGGTGTAGTTCGCTACCTTCCAAATCCAACAGAAGTTCACAACTATGCTCTTGACCTCGACAAAAACGAAGAGCAGGTTGAGCTTTTCAACGTTCCTGATAAGCCAGCAGTTGCACTCGCATTCAAACTTGATGACGGTCAGTTCGGTCAGTTGACATATATCCGTATCTATCAGGGAAGAATTCCAAAAGGCTGTGAGCTTACAAACACAAGAACTGGAAAACGCTTTAAGGTTGGTCGTCTTGTCCGCATGAATTCTGCTGCAATGGAAGACATTCAGGTTGGTGAGCCAGGTGATATTTGTGCTTTGTTCGGCATCGACTGCGCTTCTGGAGACACATTCTGCGCAGACGGAATCAACGTCGCAATGACTTCAATGTTCGTTCCAAAGCCAGTTATTTCTCAGGCTATCAAACCAAAAGACAAATCAATGGCTGCTAACTTTGCAAAAGCTCTCAACCGCTTTACAAAAGAAGACCCGACTTTCCAGACTGAACTTGACCCAGAGTCTAACGAGACAATCATCAAGGGAATGGGTGAGCTTCACCTTGCAGTATACGTTGAGCGTATGAAACGCGAATACAAATGCGAAGTTGAAGTAACACCTCCAAAAGTAGCTTACCGCGAGTCAATCACTGTTCCGGCTACATTCAACTACACACACAAAAAACAGACTGGTGGTTCCGGTCAGTACGGACGTGTTGCAGGAATCATGGAGCCATTGGCAGACAAAGATTACGAGTTTGTAGACGCAATCAAGGGAGGAGCAATCCCTAACGAATATATTCCATCGTGCGACAAAGGTTTCCGCCGTGCAATGGAAAAAGGCTCTCTTATCGGGGCTCCTGTTGTTGGCGTCAAGATGACAATCAACGATGGTCAGTACCATCCAGTTGACTCTTCTGATATTGCATTCCAGACAGCTGCAATCGGAGCATTCCGCGAAGCTTATGAGAAAGCAAAGCCAGTTATTCTCGAGCCAATCATGAAAGTTTCTATTGAAGGACCAACAGAGTTCCAGGGAAATATGTTCGGTCTTATCAACCAGAGACGCGGTGTTATTCTTGAAACAACCGATGAGAACAACCAGTCAACAGTAAACGCTGAAGTTCCGCTTTCAGAAATGTTCGGATTCTCAACAATTCTCCGTTCTTCAACACAGGGAAAAGCAGAATTCACAATGGAATTCTTGAAATACGGAAGAGTTCCAAACAATGTTGCTGACGAGCTCATCAAGAAACATCAAGAAGAAAAGAAAGCTGGAAATAACTAAGGAGGAGCACCATGGAAAAGAAAGATCTTTTTGACAAAAGCCCAGTTCGTCTTTTTGACGCTGTTGCTGACGGCGGACTAAAAGCTGGAGAACTTGGTCTCGTAACTGCTAAAAAAGGCTTGGGAAAGACTTCTGTTCTCGTTCAGTTTGGAATGGACACTCTTCTTCAGGACAAGCAGCTTATCCACGTTTCATTCGATGTTCACTCCTCAAATGTTATTTCTTGGTACGACAGCATTTTCGCTGAAATTGCAAAGAAAAAGAACGTTGGAAACGCAACAGAACTGAAAAATGCTGTTGTTTCAAAACGCACAATCCTCAACTTCTCTCTTGACAATTTCTCTCTTGAGAAAGTTGTAAGCACATTGAATGCTTTGAAAGCAGGCGGAATCGCAGTTGCAGGCGTTGTTATGGACGGAATCGACTTCTCTAAAGTTTCAGAAGCTGATGTAAAAGCCGTTGCAGACTACGCAAAAAAAGAAAACGTTGTTCTTTGGGCTTCATCTGATTCAGTTCCAGCAAACCTTGAAAATAATTTTTCTATCATCGTAAATCTTTCACAGACTTCCGATGCTGTTGTAGTTGATATTACAAAACTCAACGAAAAGAAAAATATTTCAACAGGCTTGAAGCTCGATTCAAAGACTTTGCTGATTACAAACAAATAACAATTCAGTTGCCGGTTAATTTCGGCGGCTGAAAAATTGCTTGTGAAACTCCCGAGGCAAAAAAAATTGCTTCGGGAGTTTTTCATTTTAAATAGCTTGATTCTGTTTTTGAAAACCTGAAACAAAAAGTTTGCTTTAAAAAGCTTAAAAATTGGCAAATAAGCTGAAACACCGCAAATGAGAGAAAATTGAATGAAAATAAAAAAGCCACGATTTTTTATCGCGGCTGAAAAGAAAAAGCAGATGACGGGAGTCGAACCCGCGCGCCAACCTTGGGAAGGTCGTGTACTACCGTTATATTACATCTGCAAAAACTGAAACGACTTGCAAAATCTAATTGCGAATCAAAATCAATAGAATTATTTTACATAAAACCGCTCCAAAAAATCAATATCTCTTGAAGCGGCTTTTTACGCTTTCGCAAAATTTACGATAAAATTCTAAAAAAACAAAAATCTAATTAGAAATCCGTTTTTTAAATCAAAGTCGCATAAAGGAAAGCAAAAAACTTACTTATTTCCCGGAATTACAACTGTGTTCCAATGGTTCGGGTCTTCCAAAAGTCCGTACTGGCGTCCTTTAAGAAGCTTCTGAAGCTTAAACGCGACAGTTCCCTCTTTTGTTCCGTCTTTGAATTCAGTTCTCTTTCCGTTCAAGTCTGTAAGAGATGTCATCGGGCTGATTCCTGCGGCAGTTCCTGTAACAAAGAACTCAACAGCCTTTTTCTCGACTTCTTTCACGCTGATTTTTCTCTCTTCAACCTTGATTCCGCTCTCTTTCGCAAGCGCGATAACAGATTTTCTCGTGATTCCAGGCAAAATCGTGTCTCCAAGCTCAGGAGTTACGAGAGTTCCGTCCTTCAAAACGAAGAAGCAGTTGCAGCTTGAGCCTTCCTGAAAATATTTATGCTCAACAGCGTCAAGATAAACACACTCAACAAATCCTTTTTCCTCAGCCTCGTGCTTTGCCAAAGCCGAAATCACATAGTTTGAAGCGCATTTTATATATCCTGTTCCATGCGGAGTCGCTCTGATTCTGTCTGTGATAACTGCGCCTTCCAAGCCTTTCTTAAAATAAGCTGAAACAGTTGTAGCGCAGATTACAACATAAGGCTGTTTTGAGCAGCCAACTCCAATTGCGCCTTCAGAATTCATAAACGGCCGCATATAAATTGAGTCTGCATCTGCGTAATTTGTTTTTTCCCAGTCAGGATTGTATTTTGGAACATAGCCCAAAGCCGCATTGCGTTTTACAAACTCAATAGAAGCCGCAACATACTGCTCAACAGGGAAAGCCGGGCTGTAAAGTCCTTTCATTGAATTGTTGAAGCGTTTTCCGTTCTCGTCTGGTCTAAAAATTGCAACGCCGCCATCTTTTGTCGGAAATCCTTTCATTCCCTCAAAACAGCCGTAAGCATACTGTGAAGTGTACGAAACTGTCGGAATTCCCATCTGATTTCGCTTGTCAAGAACAGCCTTGCGGTCAGCCTCGCTCATCGCCATAAGCTCATCATAAGTAACTTTGTCGCTTTCAAGCCATTCCTCGTCCCATTTTGTAGTTTCTGGATTGTACCGAGCGATATAAGTAATTGGATAAAGATTTAATGCAAATGCCATTTTTAATCCTCCGGCAAAAAACTTTTTGACTTCTATAGTCTTCTATATAAAAGAGCGTTTTGGAAATCTAAATTAAATAATATCACTTTGATAAAAACCTAGCAATAAATCAGTTTTTGCAGAAAAATAAATCATGAGACAAAAATTTCGCTAAAAAATACAAAACTCGTTCTCAATACAGGACAAGAAAATATAGAATTTTTAATTTTCAGAAGTATAATCAAGAAAGAGACGAAAAATGATTTTTCTGATAATTTTGTTTGCGCTTTGTGTTTTCAGCGCATTTTTTGCAACGATAATCGGCGATAAAAATTCAAAGACTCAAGATAAAAAACAAAATTTTTACGATTCTGATTGTTTTCAAGACGATTTTTCGCAAGATTCTGAACGTGATTTTGAAAAAAGCTATGACGATTATTATAGGCAGCTTTATGATTGCGCGGCATCAGGCGACAAGGACGCAATCGAGGAAATGAAAGACGAATTCGGAGACAGCTGGGAAAGCGAATTTTAACAAAAAAAACTGAAAAAGTTGAAAAAAGCCAGTGGTGAAAAATTTCACAAAATACTGAACCTTTGCAAACACCGCAATCGGCACAAGCACACAAATAAAAGCAAGAAAGCAATCAGTGCGAGCAACGAAAATCCAAATCCGTAACTTTTCAGCGTGCTATTTCACAAAAAGACTTTTAATCCTATAATAATAGAAATTTTCAAACTGACGGCGTTTTCGCCGATGACATTTTAAAATAATTTTTATAAGGAAAAAAAATATGAAATTAACTTGTGGAATCGTTGGACTTCCAAATGTTGGAAAATCAACAATTTTTTCGGCTTTGACAAAATCTCCTGCTCCGGCTGAAAATTATCCGTTTTGCACTATTGATCCGAACGTTGGCGTTGTGGAGCTTCCTGACGAGCGTCTTGACTTTATGGCAGGAATTTTCCAGCCGAAGAAAAAAGTTTATGCGACTGTAGACTTTGTTGACATTGCAGGTCTGATTAAAGGCGCGTCAAAAGGCGAAGGACTTGGAAACCAGTTTTTGGCGAACATTAGAGAAACTTCTGTAATCGCCCACGTTGTGCGCTGCTTTGACAATCCTGACATCCAGCACGTGCGCGAAGATGCGAAAACAGACGCTCCGATTGACCCGGAAAGCGACATTTTGACAATCAACTACGAGCTTTGCCAGGCAGACATCGACACAATCGCAAAACGCGAAGACAAAGTTACAAGACAAATCCGCTCGCTTGGAAAAGAAGAAGCGAAAAAATTCGAGCATTACAGAACTGCGGTTGACAAAATTCTTCCGCTTTTGCAGGACGGAAAATGCGCGCGTCAGGCAGAGCTTACAGACGAGGAAAAAACGGCAATCTACGATCTTCATCTTTTGACAATTAAGCCGCAGCTTTTTGTTTGCAACATCGATGAAGACACAATCGCTTCAGGAACAAACAAATACGTTGAAACAGTCAAAAAAATCGCGGCAGAGGAAAAATCAGAAACAGTCGTAATCTGCGGAAAATTCGAGTCTGACTTGGCTGACATCACAGACCCGAACGACAGAAAAGAATTTATGGACAGCGTCGGACTAAAAGAATCTGGTCTTACAGTTTTAGCCCGCGCGGCTTATCATCTTATGGGGCTTAGAACTTTTTTCACAGGCGGACCAGACGAGTGCAGAGCTTGGACAATCCACAACGGAGACAAAGCTCCGCAGGCAGCTGGCGTTATCCACACGGATTTTGAAAAAGGCTTTATCAAGGCAGAAGTCTATTCGATTGACGACTTGAAAAAATACGGCTCAGAAGCTGAAATCAAGGCGGCAGGAAAATATCGCCAAGAAGGAAAAGATTACATTGTCCAAGACGGCGACTGCATTTTCTTCAAATTCAATGTGACAAAATAAAAACTGCGAAAAATCCGGCAAACAAGAAAACCGGAAAAGCGCAGCAAATTATTCTTCAAAAAGCGGAAAAATCACAAGTCAAGCGTTCCGATTACAGTTTCATCGCCGCTTGGCTGATTTTTCTGCGCATAATTCGGCGAAATGTCCGAATCTGAATAAATTTCTCCATCCTTAGTCTCAGAATCTGGATTTTTTTGCTTTTTGCCAAAAAATCCGGATTTTTTCTTTTTCGCTTCGTTTTCAGAGGAATTTTCAAGATTTTCATTCTTCTTTTTCGTTCTTGAAGATTTCGGAGCAACAAGAAAGCCGAACATAGAGCCGCAAAGTCCGCCCGCAACGTGAGCCATCGTGGAAACGCCGTGAATTTTCGGCATGTTCACAAATTCTCTTCCAAAAAACAGCGCGACAACAAAAATAAACGAGAGCGGAATCACGTTTTTTTCGATTTTCGTGATTGAGGCAAGAACAATCATCATAAAGACAATTCCGCTCGCGCCACAAAGCGTAGACGGAATCAGGCAGGCATTTATCACGCCGGTTACGAGCGAAGTCACCAAAATCATCAGCAAGAGCATTTTCGAGCCGTAACGTTCTTCAAGAAGCGGTCCTAAAAGCAAAATAAAAGAAAGATTTCCAAGAAGATGATTCCAGTCGGTGTGTCCAAGCACGTGAACAAAAAGACTGATGTAATGAGCGGCATTTGACGGGTTAAATCCGCCATCGGCTTTCGGGCAGGCAGGTGCAGAAAGAAAAGCCGCCGTAAAATTGCCTTTCAGAAAGAAATGATCAATCAAAAAAATCACCGTGCAGATTATCGAAAAAGTCAAAGTTACAGGCGCGTTATAAACAATGCGGAATTTTATTTTTTTCTTCATATTGATTTAATATCGGCGGAAATTATGGTAAAGTTGACGGACTGTTTGGAGACTCAACTATGGATATTTTAAAATGGGTTGTTTTGGGAATCGCGGTCTTGATGTATGTACTCGTGATTGCGCTTCAAGAAAAAAAAGTCTGGTTCACAAGTCTTGCGGCTGTTTTTTGCGTTGTTTTGGGAATTGTATTTCCGGGAATCATTTTTCCGTCTGAGGCGGCAGAAATTCCGTCAAGGCTTTTCGCAGTTACAAACGCGTTTTCATCGCTGATTAACTGGAACGTCCTGATGATTTACGTCGGAGCAATGACAATCGCATCGCTTTTCTTGTATTCAAAGATTCCGACTAAAATCGCGGATTTTTTGATTTCGATTGCTCCGTCAACAGGAGTTGCAATCGTTCTGATTCTTGCGATGACAGGAATTATCTCGATTTTTGTTGAAAACGTTGCGACTGTTCTCGTTATGGCGCCGATTGCGCTTGCGCTCTGCAAAAAGCTAAAAATGAATCCGACAATGTTTATGGTCGGGCTTGCGGTTATGTCGAATCTTGAAGGAACGGCAACTTTGGTCGGAGACCCGCCGAGCATGATTTTTGCGGCTGCGGCTGGCTACAATTTCAACGACTTTTTTATTCATCAGGGAAAACTTTCGATTTTCTTCATCGTTCAGACTGGACTTTTGACTGGCTGCATTTTTTTCTATTGCGTTTTTGCGAAATTCAAGGAAAAAGCGAGCGTTTCAGGCGAGCCTGTGATTTCGGCGTTTCCAGGAATTTTAATGCTTCTTATGATTTTCGGCCTTGCAGCCCTTTCTTTCGCGTCTCCATTTCTGGAAAAAATTCTTCCGCAATTTCTGATGTCTTTTTCATCAGGGCTTTTCGTTGTTATTTTGGCTGCGGCAGGAATTTTCTGGTACGTTTTCTCGCAGAAAAAAAGCGGCTCGGAAACTTGGACTTTGATAAGAGAGCTGGATTGGGAAACAATTTTCTTTTTGATTGGAATTTTCGTCGTTGTCGGAGCGATTGCAGGAGTCGGGCTTCTCGACGATTTCGCTCATTTTCTCGTGAAATTCTGCGGAGGAAGCAAATTCCTAGGATTTTTTATAATTCTTCTCGTCTCTGTTATTATTTCAGGATTTGTTGACAACGTTCCGTACATTATGGTTATGCTGCCGGTTGCTCAGGAAATGGCACGCGGTTTCGGAATGAACGGCGAGCTTTTTATGTTCGCGCTTCTCGTAGGCTCTTGCCTCGGCGGAAACCTTACTCCGTTTGGAGCAAGCGCAAATGTTGTTGCGATGGGAATCGTGAAAAAAGAAGGACATCCGATGAGCTTTGGAAAATGGCTGAAGCTCGGCGGAACTTTCACCGTTTTGACAACTTTCGCCTCGGCTCTTGTTCTTTGGCTAATCTGGAGCTAAATCAAAAAATTGCCGCAATAAAAATGCGGAAAATCAAGAATCTAAAAGCCGCTTGCCTTGCGATTTTATTTCAGGCGAGCAGTTTTTTATCCAGCGGTATTCTGAGCTTTTGAATTTTATTCTACGTTCGCTTGATTTAGGATTCTTTTATTTTTCGGCTCGATTTCAAACGTCCAAAGAGAAAATCGCCCCGGCCTGCGGCTGCGCTCCTGCAAGTCCGTATCCAGTCGCCTGGGCAACCTGAACATTTGTCTGAATCTGGGTCTGCGTGTTTTGAATCAGCGCGTCAAGCTGCTTGTCGTCAATCTGCTCAGTTTTCACATCGAGCTTCGGCTTTCCTTTCATTGTAATCAGCTGGTTCAAAAGAGAGTTGAGAATCTGAATCTTGCTGATTGAAACTCCGCCCTGATTCGGCTTTGCGGCAACTCCAGCAACATGGTCAAAATGAGAATAGATTAAATTTTGCGGCTTAACCGGAACATAAAGCTTCGAGCTTCCGCCCGTGATAATTCCGCTGTAGCTGTAAACATTTAATGTAACTGCACCCATAATCCCAACCTCTACTCTGATTATCGGAAGCTGGGAAAAGAAATTTAGGATTTTTTAATTGAACTGCTTGCGCCAGCTTGACAAAAGCTCTTCCATCGTTTTTGGCTGAACAGCCGAGTCAGTTTTTGCGGAATCAGAAAGATAAGGAAGCACAACGCGCTCTTTCAGGCTTTTCCAGCGCTCAGGAAGCGGCTCAGGACACAAAATCGCGTCCTCATCAGGAAGATTTCCGAGAAGATTTTTATAATACGACGGCAGAATCCGCTCGTTCACAGATTTTAAAGAAGAAAATCCGTTGCAAAGTCCAAAAGTCGTAATGTCAAGATGCATATTCCGTGTGCGCTCAAGGAGGTTTTTCTGCGTGTTCTCGTTGAAAAGCCAGATTATAAAATCAAAGGCGTTTTTTGTGTTCGATGATTTCCGGTAAACGCCAAGCATTGTGATGTCGTCCTCAATGCAGATTTTTCCGCCGTTTGAAAGCCACTTAAAATCGATTCCTGAAATTTGCTCCTGCGGCAAACTGAAAAATTTGTCGCTTGTCGTATACGCAAAAAGGCATTTTCCAGACAAAACTTGCTTTTGAACCGGCATATAAAGATATTTGAACGAAAAATCCTGCTCGTCAAAAGTGCTTGTGTTTTTTTCGGAAGTCCAGTTTTTAAGAGATTCAACGCTTTTCGACAGCTTTTCTCCGTTCCAAACAATCGCGTTTCCTTTTTCCTCGATTCCGGCGCCATAGCTTTTCACAAATTCATAAAGAAATTCCTGATTCCAGGACGGCGCAAATCCCATTTTTGTGTAAATTCCGCTTTTATTTTTCTCATTGAAAACGGCTGAAGTTTCCTCAAGCCTTGAAAATTCGAGAGTTCCGCTCTCAGAAACGAGAGGAGACTTTGCCTCGTCAAAAATCACAGCAGGAAGATTAAAACTCAAAGGAAGAAGATATTGCTTGCCGTCAGACTTTCCAAAATCGAGAAGCGGAGAATAAACAAGCGAAATGTCAACTTGGGAACGCCCTAAAATCGATTCAAGAGGAGCAAAATTCTTTTTGATTCTGGAATTTTTCAAAAGCGGGCCGATTAAGATGTCGGGCTTTTTCTCGTCGCTTGCAGGCGGAAGCGATGCCGCAAGATTTTCTTTGTAAACAACAATCGCCTTTGCCCTGCTTTGCGCGGCGTTGAAATATTCGGCGTAAGAAACAATTTCCGCCCTGTCAGTCCAAATCACGACTGTCTTTTTTAAGGAACAAGAAATCAATAAACTTGGAAACAGGGCGAGTAAAAATATTTTTTTCAGAAAACTGATTATTTTCAATTCTTTAAAGATTCTGCAACTTCATAAATTGCGCTGTAGACAGTTTCAATTTTGTCAACATCAACAGAACTGAACGCGACACGCAAAGTTTTTGAATCGATTGAAATTGTTCCGATTGCCTTTGTCTCCAAAATTTTCTTTCTGAGAACTTCCGCGTCAACGCCTTTAACATTGAAGCTCATAAAGTAGCCGGAATTGAACGGCAAAGACTCGAGAACTGAAGATTTGTGCGAAGCGACAAATTTTCTGACAGCCTTGTAGCGTTCTTCAAGAACGTTTCTGAAAGCTTTTTTCTCTTCCTCGATTTTCGGATCGGCAAGAGCCTTCAAGACAAGCGACTGGGACGGAGTTGAAGAGCAGGAAACCGATGAGCGGATAAGCCCCATCAATTTTTTAACAAGCGCGTCATACTGCTCGTCTGTCATTCCTTTTCCGCCGAAAGTCAAAAATCCTGTTCTGAATCCCCAAGCGAAATCTTCTTTTGTAGGTCCGTCAACTTTTACGGCAAGAACATTCTCATGAATGTCGGCAAGCTCTGCGAAAAGCGACTGAGGATAAATATCGTCCTCGTAATTCAAGCCAAAATAAGCGTCGTCGTCCCAGACAAGAACTTTCGCACCCGTCTCCGCGACTTCTTTTACAGCCTGCACAATTTCAGCTGCTTCTTTTTTTGTCGGAGAATATCCGCTCGGATTCTGCGGAAAATTCAAAAGAACGCGGACTGAACCATTTTCAGCGGCTTCTTTTTTGAGCGCGGCTTTGAAAGATTCAACATCGAATCCGCCGTTTTTAAACATATTAAAATAATGAAGATTGGCTCCACGCCGAGTCTCAACAATCAGAGAATAATTGTCCCAAGAAGGATCGGCAACCAAAAGCGGATGTTTTTCATCAATAAACAAGTCAGCAAGATATGAAATTCCAGCCGTCAAACCAGGAACAACCACAGGAGTTGAAATGTTCTTTCCATTAAGAGACGGATTTTTCGCAAAGATTTTCTCTTTCCAAAGCGCGCGCAATTCAGGATTTCCGGCAGTCGGAGCGTAAGAGACGAGTTCTCCGGCAGTCAAGTCAGGGGCGAATTTATGAATCGCCTCGAGAATCGCAGGCTTTCCGCCGATTAAAGTTGTTCCGATTGTCGCATTTGCGGTTTTTCCGTAAATTTTCGCCTCTCCGCCCTGAGAAATAATTCCGCGCGGAAAGAAAATTCTTGTTCCTAAATCTGAAAGAAGGCTTCCGGCTGTTGTTCCGGCAAGCGTATTATTCAATTCTTGTGCTAATGGGTTCAACATGATAAATTAATGTATCGTTTTTAAATATGCAGTGTCAATCAATAAAAAGCATGAAAAATGTATAAATATGCAGATTTTCTGCATAAATAACCGGGAAAAACAATGTCGGAAAATCAGAAATTTGAAGAATGTAAAAAAATAATCGAGGATTGCAAAAAAGAAATTTCAAAAAGAATTGTCGGACAGGAAAATGTGGTCAATGGAATTTTGACTGCGGTTGTCTGCGGCAGACACGTTCTTCTTGAAGGCGTTCCGGGGCTTGCAAAAACTTTGGCAGTAAAAACTCTTGCGGAAATCTCGAATCTTGATTTCAAGCGAATTCAGTTCACGCCAGATTTGCTCCCTGCTGACATCATTGGAACTTTGATTTACGAGCAGAACAACGCAAAATTTTCAGTGAGAAAAGGCCCGATTTTTACAAATGTTGTCTTGGCAGATGAAATAAACCGCTCGCCTGCAAAAGTTCAGTCCGCGCTGCTAGAGGCAATGGCGGAGCATCAGGTTACAATCGGCGAGAAAACGTACAAATTGCCTGAACCGTTTTTTGTCCTCGCGACTCAGAATCCGATTGACCAGGAAGGAACTTACAATCTTCCAGAAGCCGAGCTTGACCGTTTTCTGCTGAAAGTTACAGTAAACTACCCAGCTCCGCAGGAAGAAGTCCAGATTGTAAAGACAGCAGGAAAAGCCGATGAAGTTTCGGTCTCAAAGATACTGAATCAGGAAAAAATTTCAGAATTCCGCTCGCTTTTGAATGAAGTTGCGTGCGACGACAAACTTGTTGAATACATTGTCTCGATTGTTTCTGCGACTCGTCCTGTTCAAGACAAAAAAACGTCCGGAAGACTTTCAACAAGAGTCTCCTCCGTGCGGAAAGACGACATCGCAAAATACATTTCGTTCGGAGCGTCTCCGAGAGCTGGAATCGCGCTTTTGCAGTGCGCGAAAGCTCAGGCGATGTTCAACGGCCGCTCATTCGTGCTTCCGGAAGACATAAAAGCCGCCGCGCCTAGTGTTTTGAGGCACAGGCTGGTTCTTTCGTATGAAGCGGCAGCCGACGAAATCACAAGCGACGACATAATCTCGAAGATTTTGAATTTAATGCCGCTTCCATAAAAGGGGCGTTGCGGGGAACGCGCAGAGTGGGCAGCGAAAAACGCGAAGCGGTTGGAGCGAGGGAGAGACTTCTCCCTTTTTAAATTATGCTTGAAAAAAATAGACTTGCAAAAAGAGCGTCCTTGCTTAAGATTTCGGCTTTGACGCTGGCAGAAAATCTAAAAAACGGCGGTTTCAAATCAGTTTTCCGGGGGCAGGGAATTGAATTCAGCGATGTGCGCGACTATCTTCCCGGCGACAACGTGCGTTCAATCGACTGGAACGTTACGGCGAGAATGGGACGGCCTTTCATCAAGCAATATGAGGAAGACCGCGAGCTGAATGTTTTTCTGATTTTAGACTGCTCAGAATCGATGAAATCAGGCTCTGGCGGAAATTCCAGGCTTTTTCAGGCATGCGAGACTGCGGCTTTGCTTTTGCTTGCAACTGAGAAAAATTCCGGGGCAACTGGCGCAGTTTTTTTTGACGGAGAAATCAGATTTTCGTGTCCGCCAAAGTCAGGCTCAAAAAACGCGATGATGATTCTTTCAAAGCTCGACAAGATTGAATGTGAAAACGAAGATGAAGGCGAAAACGGCTCTGCGCTTACGAACGCGATTGCGGGAGCTTCAAAAATCTTAAAAAAACGCTCGCTGATTTTTATAATTTCGGACTTTCGCGCGGCAAAATGGGAAAAAAGCTTTGCGAAACTCGCGGAAAAAAACGATGTTGTCGCTGTGAAAATCACAGATCCGTCGGATTTGGAGCTTCCAGAAGCCGGAACAATGACATTTTTTGACCCGGAGACAAAAAAACGCGCGGTTTTTCCAACTTCATCAAAAAAATTCAAGCAGGCTTGGCTTGAAGACAACCGAAAGCGCACCGAAAAATGGCAGGATTTTTGCGAGAAGCACGGAGCAAACCCGGTTTTGATTTCGACAAACGAAGACAGCGCGCTCGCCTTGACAAAATTCTTCGCTCAAAAATCGATGGCTGGCAAAAACGGAGCTGGATTTTGAAAAATCTTAAAAAATTACCAAAAATCGCTTTTGCGACAGCACTTCTCTCTTTTTTTTCAAGCGCGGCCGCCGAAGATATGCAGATTGTTTTTCCGAAAAACGCAAACATCGGAGACACAATCGAAATAAAATACGTTTTTAATTCAAAAGAAAATTTCTTGGACGATTTTTTTTCTGATGAAAACTTCGGGAAAAATTCTAAGAAAAATGCGAATTCAGAAAACGGAAAATCGGCAAACGAAAATTTCAAAACCGGCAAGAAACCGGATTCTAAAAACGAGCGAAACAAAAACACGAACAACAACAGAAATGCAGCCGACCAAAAAGAAATCACGAAAAGCAACGAAAATGCAAAAAACAATTCTGCAAACCAAAAATCTTCAAGAATAGAGCTTCGCGCCGACTCGAAATTTTTCAAGTCGCATGAAGACGATTTTGCAGTGAAAGAAATTTTTCTTGAAAAAATGAATTCCGACTGCACGCTCTCGCTAAAAATTGTTCCGTGGAAAACCGGCTATCTGACAATTCCGCCGTTCGACTTGCTTTCGCTGCTTCACAAGGCAAAAAATTCTGGGACAAAAAAAGATTCACGCAGTTTTATGATAAGTTTGAAGCCGATTCCGATAAATTCGCTCGCCGAAAAAAATGCAGTTTCAGACTTTCTGCCGCAGGCAGCTCCTAAAACGCTTCCTGGAACTTTTATTTTTCTTGCAGTCAGAATCGGAATTTACATTTTTTTGATTTTTGCGGCGATTTTTGCAATCTTGAAAATTCCGGCAATGAAAAAAATCATCGGAAATTTCGCTTACCTTTTCTCGCTCAAGAGGAATTCAAGAAAAACAGCGAAAAAACTCAAAAATCTCTTGTCACAATCTCAAAAAATCAAAAATGACAAGGATTTTGCGCAGAATCTTCAAAACATTTTGCGAGATTTTCTAAAAAAAAGATTTTCAAGGAATTTTTCTTCTGTTTCAACAAACGCGATTTATCAGGAATTTGAAAATCTGCTCGGCGGAGAACTCGCGGATTTTCAGGACGAGGCGGTTGAAAAACTGATTGAAGTTTTTTTCCGGACGGATTTTATCAGATATTCGCCAAACGCGGCTTTTCAAGACAAAGAACGCGAAAAAATCATCTTAAAGTCGCTTGAAATTTTGCGTCTTTTCGACACAAACGAGAACGAAAATGAAAACAAGAAAAACAAAAACGAAAAACGCGGCTCAAAAAATTCAAAGCGAGGAAATGAATTATGATTTTTGAAAATCCGGCGGCATTTCTTTTGCTTTTTGCAGTTCCAGTTTTTTACATTTTGCGCCATTACAAAATTTTCACGAAACCGTCATTTCCGCTCACTTTTTCGGACTGGAACGGAAAATCATTTATATGGAAAGGAAAAGCAATTCCGTTCTTTAAATTTTTGTCGCGCTTTTTTGTCTGGCTGGCGTTCGCTTCTTTTGTGGCCGCACTCGCAAGCCCTGTAATCAGAAAAAAGGAAAAAATCTACACAAGCCGGGGAACAGACATTCTTTTTGTTCTGGACACAAGCCCTTCAATGGCGGCAAAAGATATTTCAGTTGCAAACGGAACTTTGACGAGATTTGAAGCCGCAAAAGCTGGAATCAGAACGCTGGTGAACGCTGAAAGCGGCGCAAACTACGGACTCGTGGCAATGGCAAGCGAAGCCGCGGCTGTAATTCCGCCGACAAGCAACCACGCTTTGTTTTTGGAACGGCTGGAAAATCTTAAAATCGGCGCGCTTGGCGAAAGCTCCGCGCTTGGAACTGGAATCTGCACAGCGGTTTATCATCTCGTAACAAGCAAAGCCCCGAAAAAATGCGTAGTCTTAATCACAGACGGCGAAAACAACGCTGGCTCGGTTCATCCTGAAACAGCGGCACGTCTCGCGGCGGAAAACGGAATCACGCTTTACACTTTCGGAATCGGCACAAAAGGAACTGTTCCAATCGAATATTCGGATCCGAGCGGAAATTTTCACTCAGGATTTTATGAATCAGACTTTGACACGAGACCGCTTGAACAGATTGCGTCGGCGGCAGGCGGAAAATATTTCGGAATTGAAACGACAGCCTCGCTCGCCTCATCTTTATCTGAAATCGCAAGAAAAGAAAACACTGCGCAGGCTTTTCATTACAAAACCGTGGACACCGACTGCTACAGAACCTTTCTTGTTCTTGCATTTTTGCTTTTTATCGCCGCATGGATTTCAAAGCGCGTAATTTTAAAGGAGCTTGTCTGATGGTTTCGATTCAACGTCCGCAGATTATTCTCGCGATTTTTCTTTTGGTTCCAGCGATTTTTTTCATAAATTTTCACTTTAAGAAACTTTCCCGCGTTGTTGCCGGATTTTACGAGAAAGAGCCTGAATCGAAAACGCGCAGAAATCTAAAAAAACGGCTTTTTCTTAGAACTTTTTTCAGAAGTCTTTCGTGGATTTGCGCAATTCTCGCGTTTGTAGGCATAAGCTGGGGAAGCAAAAAAATTCCAGTTCAGAAAAGCGGAAGCACAGTCTGCTTTGTCTTTGATATTTCATGGTCGATGATGGCGGCGGACTGCCCAGAAAATCTCACGCGCCTTGACGCGACAAAACTTTACGCCGCAAACTTGGTCGCGCTTCTTCCGGGAAGTTCTTTTTCGGCGGTTCTTTCAAAAGGCGACGGATTTACGGCGATTCCAGAAACGGAAGACACTTCGGCGATTTTATCGCTTATCAACAATCTAAATCCAAATCTCGTAAGCACGCCGGGAAGCTCGATTGGAAAAGGGATTTTGTCCGCGCTCCGCTCCCTTTCGCTGAATTCCGCGAAGCTCAATTATATTTGGGTTTTCACAGACGGAGACGAAACCGACAATTCCTTGCAGAACGCGCTTGAAGAAGCCGGAAAAAACGGAATTCCCGTAACAATGATTGGATTTGGAAGCGAAAACGAGACTGAAATTCTCACAGGAGACCGAAAAACAAAGGCGAAAACCGCGCTCCGCGCAGAAAAAATGAAAAAGCTTGCCGAATCTGCCGGAAAAAAATTTTTGTCGCCAAGGAAAAATTCCGGGAACGGCCTCATTCATTACGTTTCCGCAGCGCAAAACGGAAGCGCGCATTTTCTGATAAATCAGATAAAAACACGCGGCGCAAGCGAAAATCAGGAAAACGGCGAAATTTTCACATACGAGACAGCTCCTGTAAAACGCCACCCGCTGTTTATTTTTCTCGCGCTCATCTTTTTAATGCTTTCGTTTATCGCAGAGGAACTGACTTTTTCAAATCTTCCAAAGAAAAAATCAAAAATGAAAATCAAAAGAACGGCTTCGGCAATCTCGATTATTTTCTGCCTTGCATTTTTGACTTCCTGCGGAGCAAATTCAAAAAATCAAAAGGAAATTCTGAAAGGCTCGTGGAATTTTTATCAGGAAAATTACAGAACAGCGATGGCGCAATTTCTTAACGAGACAATAAAAACAAAAGAAGCCTCAATGGCGCACCAGTACGCGCTTTTCGGACTTGCGGCAACTTATCTTGCGGTTGACGAATATGACGCGGCTTTAGACAGGACGAGCCAAATTCTGGCGGGAACAGCGGCTGTTCCAAAAGAGCTTGAAAGCGCGGCTTTTTACAACGCGGGAATAATTTTCGCGCGCAAAAACGATTTTATGACAGCAAGCGAATATTTCAAAAAAGCGATTTTAAGCGACCCGAATTATCTTGACGCAAAAATAAACTTGGAACTTTGCAGCCGTCATCTTGAAGAGCAAAAAGCGTCTCAGGCGGAAAGCGAAATGCAAAAAGTTTCAGAAAGCAAAGAAAATTCGTCGCAAATGCAAAATGAAATTTTCAATATAATCAGAGAAAACGAGAACAAACAATGGAAAAAAATGGAATCACAGCCGGAAGAAAACGGCATTTTGGACTATTAAAAATTTTTTCGGCATTTTTCACGCTGATTTTTCTAAATCTTCCGGCTTTTTCAAAAACTCTTTCGCGGCAGGAAATCAAAAATCTCGTTGTAAAGGCAGACTCGGAAGCTTTTTTTACTGCCCAGGAAAACGGCTACACGCTTTTAATTTCAGGGATTGAAAGCTCGCTTGTTCAAAACGACCTCGCAGTTTTGCCGGCGGGAGTCAAGCTTGTCTCATCGAAAAAAGAAGATTTTTTTGACGGCGACGGAGACAGAGGAACGCGGATTCAGTTCTGGTTCACTTTTACAGATATTGGAATCGCAAAACTTCCGCCTTTAATCGCAAAAATCCAAAACCGCACTTATTATCTTCCGTTTGAGGAAGTTCAAATTTACGAAAATCCGAATCTGATTTCGCCGATTCTTTCCATTGAATTTGAGGACGAATCAAAACTTTCAAAAGACAAAAAAAGCGGAAATCTAGTCTACACTTCAGCGGCCAGAGAAAAAATCAATTACCGCGTGAACATTCAATATTTTCTTCAAATCATAAATTATTCGTGGAATCTTCCGAGAGACTCGATTTTTTTTGAGACAAAGAGATACGAGATTGCGGAAAAAAACGCTCCGCGCGCTTCGCTAAGCAAGGAATTCACGCCGCAAAAATTTCCTGTCGCGGAATTTTCATGGCAGCCTCTAAAAAAAGGCGACTACGAGATTCCTCAAGTTTTCATAGAAGCGGTTTCGTACAACGGCTCGCGCAAGCAGCTTGCTCCACCGTCAGTCTTGTTTCATATAACAAAAGAAAAAACACAGAAAAAAAATCCTGAGAATCCGATTTCAAGGCTTGAAAGCGATTTCGACTCGGCTTACAAATCGGCTTTCGCAAAATCTCCGCAAGATATGGATTCAATTTCCTCAAAAAGATATACTCCAACGCTTGAAGACTGCAAAAAGCTCGCAGAGCTTCGCTCAAAAGAACGGAAAAGCCTGTTTTCGGGCGAGGCGGCAGAAAAACGGCGAGAATTTGAACTTTCGCTTGGGATTGTTTCAGGCGAAAACGAGACGAAAAATCCTTTCTCAAAATTTTTCGGCGGAAAATACGCAATCTTCAAAGGCGGAAAAGTCAGTTCAGTTCCAGAGGAAAAAACAGCTGAAAAAAGCGGATTGACGATTCCGGCAGGCCAGCGCGTGAAATTGTCAGAAAAAGCAGGCGGCTGGATTTTTATTGAAAACAAGGATTTTTCAGGCTGGGTAAAAGAAGATTCAGTTTTCATAATAAAATAATTCAAAAAGCGAAAAAGAGGCATTTTTATGAATTTCGGTGATATTCTAAATCAGTGGGACGAGGTTCAGCGTTCTGAAAGTCAAAAAAGCAGGCAAAAAGCAAAGCAGCCGGTTGTCTCGCACAAAATGCCGAACGCTCCGACTCCGGAAGAAAAGGAAGCGAGACGAATCGCGAAGCTTAAAGCGCAGGGAAAACTTCAAGATGATTTTTACGAGCGGCAAATGAAAGCAGACGCTGAAAAGCACGTTAATCCGATGGAAGCGTGGCTTAGAATTTACGGCGTTACCGACAAAGACAAGGAAGCGCAGGAATATCAGGAGCGCGCAAAAATGGAGAGCCGCGAATATCTTCGCACAATGCGGCCGGAAGCGAGAATCGATTTGCACGGGCTTACGCGAGACGAGGCGTGGGCAAAGCTAACTTCTTTTGTGAACACTTGCGTCAGCCGCGGAATGAAAAAAATCCTGATTGTTCACGGAAAAGGCAACCACAGCCACGGCTCAGACCCGGTTTTAGGACCGATGGTCAGAACTTTTATCGAGCAGAACCAGAATTTAGGCACAAGCGGACATCCAGACCACAATCAGGGCGGAAACGGCGCGACTTGGGTCATCATAAAATAGGAGATTTTGAATTTTCTGGAAATCTCGGGGAGTTTCAGGAAATTTCCAAGGCAAAAAAAACAATTATTTAACTTGTAACTTGCCCCGGAATTGATTATTTTTTTTACAAGAGGAAGTTAATTTGGAAGATTTGTACAAAGTGCTTGGCGTTGAAAAAACAGCCACACAAAACGAAATAAAATCAGCTTACAGAAAACTCGCGATGAAATATCATCCGGACAGAAATCCGGGAGACAAGGCCGCAGAAGAAAAATTCAAAAGCATAACAGCGGCCTACGATGTTCTCGGAGACGAGACAAAACGCCGCCAATACGATGATTACGGATTCGGCGCGTCAAACACCTACGAGCAAGGCTACACAAATGCGAATTCTTACGGTTCTCAATACGGCTGGAACAACGGAACTTGGGGACAAGAAACTCAGGACGATTTCGGAGCCGCGTTTGACCAGTGGTTCAGATACACGAGACAAAACAGCCAAAACTCGCAGAACGGTCCGTTCAGAACCTACACTTACACAACAAAATCCGAGCCGCAAACGCGCGGGTCGCTTCTTTTTCAGTTTTTGCTGAAAATTTTGGTCGCTTTCCTCGGAGTTTCTTTTCTGCGATATTCGTTCTTTATCATTCCGTTCGGTCCGATTTTGTGCGTCTATGCGATTTACGCAGGCGTTACAGGCGCAATAAAATCTCTGACAAGTTTTCTTAATTTCAAGAAAAGCTAGAACGCATAAAAAAACGCCGGAAGCTTCATAAAAGTTCCGGCGTTTTCTCTTTATAAATTCGAAAATTTTCTTTGAATTATCTTTCGCGGAAAATAATTCTTCCTCTGTTCAAATCATATGGCGAAAGCGCAACCTTGACTGTGTCGCCTGGTACGATTCTGATAAAATGTTTCCGCATTTTTCCTGACAAATGCGCCATAATCATATGTCCGCCATTTTTAAGCTCTACGCGGAACATTGTGTTAGGCAAGGCTTCCTTTACAATGCCTTCAACCTCAATCGCTTCTTCTTTAGCCACGATTCCTCCAAGAATTTAACAAAAAAATCCAAAATAAAAAAGTTGTCTTTTAAGGATTTTATCTATATTATTATCTAATTCAACAAAAATTTGTCAACATGGGAGACTAAAACTATGGATCAAGCGTTTATCGAAAAAATGAAAAAGGAACTTGAAGAGGAAAAAGCGAATCTTTTGAAATCTCTTTCAGACCAGAACGACGACTATAAAAAACTGATGGAAGGAGGAGACCACGGAGACGAAGTCGATGTCGCTTCTGACGTAATCGACGGAAGAATGTTGGAATCGCTCGGCGTTCAGGCTCAGAACAAGCTCACCTCAATCAACAATGCGCTCAAAAGAATCGAGCAGGGAACTTACGGAAAGTGCCTCAAATGCCATCAGGAAATTCCGCAGGAGCGTCTTGAAACTTTGCCGGAAACAGTTCTTTGCATAAAATGCAAGGCCGAGCAGGAGCGCGCAAACCGCTAGAAAAGCAATGATTCAGAATTCCGCCGCGCTGATTTCAACAAAAAAAGCGTGCGGAATTCGTCAAATTTTTTGATAAAATCTTTCAGATTTTTCTGAATTCTATTCTAAATCTTGAAAAAGCCGGTGCCGGGAACAACAATTTCCGTGTAGCCGGCTTTTTTTGCGCAGGACAAAGCCAAGTCGAATCCAAAATCAAGATTTTCCGCCGCATGGGAATCAGAGCTTAAAGTTACAGGAACGTTTTCTTCATGGAGCAAAGTCAAAAAATACTCAGACGGATAAGGCTTTGTCGTCCAGCCCCGGGACATTGCGCCTGTGTTTATTTCGGCAACAACTCCGGCCTTTGAAATCGCCTTTGCGAGAGTTTTAAGCTCGCGCTTGTACCATTCAGCGTTTTCATCAAAAAAATTATGCTTTTCATTGAATTTTCTGATTAAATCCGCGTGTCCGATAATCGTAAAATCGCCTTTTTCAAGCATTTCCCGCTCCGCAGCAAAATAATCTCCGACAAGAAGTTTTTCATCGCCTTTGTAATATTTTTCCAGTGCGGAAAAAAGCTTTTCGGGCGTGTCGTCAACCGCAAAAACGCCGTCTTTCTGAAAAATAAAATGAACCGAGCCAATCAAAAAATCCGGCTGAAATTCATTGTAGGAATCAAAACGCGGAAAAGTGATTCCAGGAATGTAGTCGGCTTCAAAACCGAGCCGAATTTCAATCTGGTTTTTATATTTTTCCTTTAGATTCTTGATTTCACCGCAATATTTCGGAAAATCCGCGACAAGCATATTACATTCAGTCCAAAAAGGATAAAGAGAATGGCTTGAAAATCCCAAAATCTTGAATCCTTTTTTTATTGCCGCAAGAACATTTTCCTCAGGCGTGTCTTTTCCGTCGCAAAAAGTCGAATGAGTGTGGAGATTCGCCTTTGTGAAAGGAATTTTCTGCAATTCCCGCAAATTTTCTAGTTTTTCCATAATTTATTTTCGTCCTGATGAAGAGTCGCAATCTGCTTGACCGCCGCAGTCTGCATAACCATTTTCCATTTTTCGATTATGTTTTTCAGCATTTCGCTTTTGAACGGCTTTACGAGAATGTCGTTGATTCCGATTTTCATATATTCCTCAAAATCGTTAGAGTCGTTGTTCGCGGTGCAGGCAACAATTATTCCGCCGTAGCCCGAATTCCGAAGGTCAACAGTCGCCTCAATTCCGCTTTTTTTCGGCATATAAATATCCATAAAAATCATGTCGATGTCAGGATGATTTTTGATTTGCGCGACAGCCTCGTTTCCGTCCGCAGCAAGAAAAAACTGCGCGCCGAACTTTTTCATAAAGGATTCCATCAGTTTACGGTTAAGAGGATGGTCTTCCGCAATCAGAATTTTCAGGTCGCCCGCAATTTCAGAATCATCTTTTCGCTCCAAAAACTGCTCGGCAAGATTCGGCTTCGCGCCCTCCGGCGAATAAAGTTTTTCGAGCTTTTCTCCGTCCGAAAGCTCGGACGCAAGAACATTTATAAGCATTTCGCGCTTGACGGGCTTATAAATGTAGCCTTTGAACCAGTCAAGAGCCGTCATTTTCGCCTCTGCCCCCATCTGCCCTTCGGGAACAAGAAGATAAAGCGACGCGGAATTTTTTAGCTCGTCAATTCCGTTGATTTCAAACGCGAGATGCCAGCCGTCAAGCTCGGGCATAATCATATCGATAAAGACGATTTTAAAAGGATTTTTTTCATCAGCAGCGTTTTTAAGAATGTCAACGGCTTTTTTTGAGTCCAGGCAGATTTCAATTTTCTTGAAGCCCGCGCTTCTAAGTTTTTTTTGAAGGCTTTTTGCGGCAAGCTCGTTGTCGTCAACAATCAGAACTTTGTAGCCGTCAGGATTTTTCTGGAATTTAAAGTCTCCAGATTTTTCAATCGCGACAGAAAGCGGAAGCGAAACCTTAAAAATCGTTCCGCCGTCAGGATTGTCAAAAACAGAAATTTTTCCGTTCATTTTTGAAGCGAGGCTTTTGCAGATTGAAAGCCCAAGCCCCGTTCCGCCGTAAATTCTGTAAGTTGAGATGTCTGCCTGAAAATAATCCGTGAAAAGCTTCTTTTTTTTGTCCTCGGAAATTCCGATTCCAGTGTCGGCAACCTGAAAAACAATTCCGTCTTTTTTGTTGTATTCCAAGCTGACTTTTATGTAGCCTTTCTCAGTGAATTTAACCGCGTTGCTCACGATGTTCAGCATAATCTGCCGCACCCGCATTGAGTCGCCTGAAACCATCGCCGGAACGTCCAAGTCGATGTCGGTAAAAATCTCGACGCCTTTGTTGAACGCGCGCAAGCTTACAGAATCCACGATATGCTCGGCCATATATCTTATGTCAAAAGGAATCGACTCAAATTTGAATTCGTTCGACTGGAGCTTTGCAATGTCGAGAATGTTGTTCGCAAGGCTTAAAAGCCCCTCCGCGCTGAACTGAATCTGCCGCACATATTCCGCCTGCTCCTTGTCGAGATTCGTCCCCTGAATAAGCTCGGAAGCGGCTATTATCGTCTGGATTGGAGTTCTGATTTCGTGGAGCGTGTTCGCAAGATAACGGTTCGCTTCCTGAATATTGCTGCTATTTTGCATTTAAAATTTCCACAACTTTCTGAAAAACAATTTCCAGCTTTTGAGGCTTTAAAATATAGCTTTTCGCGCCGAGCCGCAAAGTCTGCATTATGTATTCTTTTTGCGTTATCTGCGAATAGACAATCACATCGAGCGAGATATTTTTGTCGATAAGCGTCTTTAAAATCTGGAAGCCGTTAATTCCAGGAAGATAAATTTCCATAATCGCAATGTCATATTTTTTCTGAGAAAGCGACTGCACAAACTGAGTTCCGTTCTGAAAAACCGAAATCTCATTTGAAATGCTTTGAAGAACGTTCAAAAGCGACTGGCAAACCGCAGGGTCGGAGTCAACAACCGCGATTTTCGCGCTCATTTTTTTCTTTTCTTTCTCAGATTCGCTGTCGGCTGAAAAACGCATTTCAATCGTGCTTGAAGAAACATCTTTTTCAGGAACAAGAAGCGTGTCGGCAATCACATCCTGCGCATCGGCAGTAACATTTCCCTCAACAAGAGAATTCAGGACATTTGAAAGATTCTCCACAACTTCAATTCCGTTAAGCTCGGTGTGTCCCTCAATAAATTCCTTTGTGATTGAGTCAAGCGACAAGACTTTTATGTTTTTTTTCAGAATTCGGTTGTCCGAAGTTACACTTTCAAAAAGATACTCAAGATTGTAGCCGTCAACAAAGCTCAGGCTAAGCGAAGTGAGCATCAAAATGACTGTCGGCATTGCAAGATGGTTTTTCTCGATGATGTCAGAAAGCCGGTATTTGAGCATCGCGATTTTCTCGTGATTCAAGCCGAGCGCAATCTCAATGAAAATAATATTTTTGCTAAGATGAATGTCGAGAATGCATGGCGTGTCGTCAACCGCAAAAGGCATCCGCAAAACGCGCCCGATTGACTCAAAAAAAATGTCGAATTTTATCGGCTTCGCAAAATATTTTATCACGCCGTACTGCGCCAAGTCCGCAACTTCCTCTTTTTCGAGAACCGGGCCGCACATTATAATCGGGATTTTCTTGCCGTTCACATCATTTTTCTTTTTTGAAAGAAATTCAAAAAGGTCCTCAACGCTTTTTTCAACATTTAAGATAATCAAGTCCGGAAGAATCGAAAACGTCCGTGCAACTGCGTCGCGCTGGCTGTCGGCAGTCTCAACGGCAACTTTTTCAGCGGAAAGCTTTTCTGTAAGAAATTCACGCAGCATCGCAGGCGCATCAATAATCAAAACGTTTTTCATTTTAAACTTCCTTAATTTGACTATCGGCTAAAATTAAATGGAAATTCAATTATAAATCCAAAATCTCCAAAACTTATATCTTGTTCAGAATAATTTATAAGAACAGAAATTCCAAAAACAAGAAATTGTTACGCAAAACACGAGATTTCAGCGTCATTCTGAAGCGATGAACTTTCAGCCACAAAAAAATTTTCACGTCTTTCCAAACGCGCAAACAAAATATGAACTTCCGATGTCATTTCGAACGTGCTAAATATGCAGTTTCAAATCATTCCGAATTCATTTCGGAACCTAAAAATTAAAAAAACTTAAAACACGCGGCAATTTCAACAAAGAGAATTTTGTGATAAAATCCAAAATCACGAGGTCTGATATGAAAACTGTTGTATTTTTAGCTCCGGGATTCGAGGAGATTGAGGCTTTGACCGTTGTGGATTATCTTCGCCGCGCAGGAGAAAACGTGGTAACGGTGAGCGTTCCGACAGACGGAAATGGAAAATCCAATGCGGTTGTTACAGGAAGCCACAAAATTCCGGTTGTTGCAGACCGTTCTTTTCAGGATTTTACAAGCGGGCTTGGAGATTCAGTTCCAGACGCGGTTTATTTTCCGGGCGGAATGCCGGGAGCTTCCAATCTTGCGGCAAACCAGTTTTTGTTCAATCTCATAATCAAAATGGAGCGGAAAGGAAAGCTTATCGCAGCGATTTGCGCAGCTCCGGCAGTTGTTCTTGCTCCAACAGGAATTCTTTCAAACAGGCGATGGACTTGCTATCCGGGAATGGAAGAAAATCTCGCCGAATACTGCGGAAGCGAAATCAAGGCGCAGGAACTTACTGAAAACAGCCATCATATCTCAAACGTTCCGTTCGTTCTTGACAATAACGTTTTGACAGGGCGCGGGCCTGGAACTGCCGAGCAGTTTGCAATGAAATTTGTGGAGATTTTAGCCGGCGAAGCCATCGCGGAAAAAATTCATGAAACAAGCTGCCAGAGGTAAAATTTCCAAATTTTCTGCAACTTTTTCTGAAGTATTGAGTTTTAATATTTATGAATGATAAACTAGTTGCTATGAAAAAAATCACAATTGTTTCTACAGTTCTTGCAATTTCGTTTGCTTTTCTTGCTTCCTGCGCTTCAACTCAGGTCGAAATTCCAGAAGAGCTTACGGCTCAGGAACTGATTCAAAAAGGTCAGGACAGATTCGAGTCAAAAGATTATAAGAACGCGCTCAGATATTACAATGCGGTTACAGAAAGATACGCGGACTCGCTTCCTGTTTACGTTGAGGCAAGCTACGAAATCGGGCATATTTATATGAAGCAAAAAAAATACGAGCAGGCGTCGGCTGTTTTCAACGAGATTATCGGCCTTTACTCAAAAACAAGCCCTGGCGAAGTTCCGGGAGCATACGAAAAGCTTTCAAAGCTCGAGCTTGCAAAAATTCCGCAGGTGGACGAGACAAAATAAATTTTTTATTTTTAGATTCAGCGATTGCAATCCGTCTTTTTGAAATATTTTCGAAAAGGCGGATTTTTTTTATCAGATTGAAAATCGGACATTTCGTGCAGGAATCGCGTCATTCAGAATTTTAATCGAACAAGAAATCCGTCATTCCGAACCTGATTCGGAATCTGCATTTTAAATCAAATCGAACAGAAAATTCGTCATTCCGAACTTGATTCGGAATCTTCTTTTTCACAGACGCTGAGTCAAATCGAACAAAAATCTGCTCAATTTTGGAATCTTCTTTTTCACATCTGTTGAAACAAACTCAATGCAAAGTTCGAATTTCTCTTGGCAAATCTATTTTTTATCCGCAGCCGTTGATGTCTTGTCAGGCACGATAATCGCGTCAATTGTGATATTTCTTTTTTGCGCCATTCCAGAAACAAGGTCTTTTGAGATTTTCCCAAATCCGCGCGGACGAGGATGAGGCTCGGCATCTCCAATCAGAATGATTTTTCTTTGAGCATCCTGCCGCCATTTGTAATAATACATCGACGCGTAAAGAGCTTCATAAACCGCCTCTGGAATATCTCCGCCCTCTTTTCCGATAATTTTCACGCCCAGAAGATTTTTGCTGAACGAGTCAAAATCATCTGTAAAATCAAAACGCTTCACAGGAAGATTCATATAATTGTAAGAATCTCCGTAATCGCGGTACAGAAGAAGAGCGAGCCGCAAATTCCCGAACGATTTGATTTTCTCGCGAAGAGATGGAAGCCAGACAGTTTTCAGCTGCTGCATATCATCTTTCATCGAGCCGGTCGTGTCGATTGCAAAAACAACGTCAACTTTTTCTTTCGGAGAAATTTCATCAAGAGATTTCATGATGTCGTCAGGAAGAGACTTCGGACCTTTTGAAAAAATCATTTTTCCGCCGCCAAATTCCGCAATCTCCTTGAATTTTTCTGCGGCAACGGAATTGTACTCATCTGTCAAGACAACTTCTTTTTCGTCATCAGAATCGGAATTTTCATTTTTCGGATTTTCGGCTTTCGGATTTTCTTTCACTTCAGGCGTTTTTGGAGATTCCGCTTCTTTTTTTACTTCTGGAAGATTAGATTTTTTTTCGTTTTCAAAATATTCAAGAACCTTCGGCTCTGAAACAGGTTCGTTTTTTAAAATCTCGTTCTCTTTCGTTTTTTCGCTTTCCAAAGCCGTTTTTTGAACATTTTCCTTTGAAACAGGCTTTCTAAAATCAAACATAAAAGGATTGTCCGCGTAATCGCCCGTGTAGTCGCCGTATTTTTTTTCAAACGCGCGGATATTTATAAAAGTTCCCTTTCCGATTTTAACAGTTCCGTTCCGGCTCCACGGATAGCCGTAAGCAAGCTGGCGCGGAACAAAAATGTGAAAAGCCGTTCCAAAAATCTCGTCGGCTTCTGGCGTTGAATCAATCAGGCTGAATTTTGAATATTTTGAATCAAGAATTTTTCCATTTAAATATCTTATCTCGTCGCCGTTTATCGTGTTGTATTCTTCCGCGCGGTAAGCGTAGCTGTCAGCCTTGCCTTCAGGGTCTTTTGTCGTTTCGGTGAGCATTACAGACTCGATTTCAGGCTTTTTCCTGATAAAAAGATGATAGCCGCCAAGCGGGGAAAATTCGTCTGTCTTGTCCTGAACAATCCGAACGTCATCAGAAATAATCAAAAGTCCTTTTTTTTGGTCAGACCTCTCTGGAATCTGAGGATTTTGAGAAAAAAGCGCGTTAAAACAAAAAAATGCGAAAAAAATAGAAACAAGATATTTTTTCATAGCTTTAAAATCGGCTTAAAAATTTAAATTTATAAGTTAATTGATTTTACATTGAACTGTGATATAATTTTTAGGAGAAATTTAGAAAACTAAAATATAAAAACGGAACACAAAATGAGCAACGAGGATTTCACAACGGTAGACATCAGCGAATTTTTTGACAAGTCAGAACAAAGCTCTAATGATGATTTTGACACTGGAATTGTTGTGTTCACAGAAAAGCAGCTTTCTCTCGTGCAGGAGCTGCGCGCAAAGCTCGAAGAAAACGACCCTGAGCATTTCGCTCTTCTAAACAAGCAGGTAAAAAGACTAAAGGAACTCAATGCGGCAATCGCGAATTTTCCTTCGCTTCTTGAACGCTCAAACCTCACAGTTGGCTCAAGAACGCCGCAGTCGCTGATTGAGTCGCTTATAAACAGCTCGCGCGAGGGCGACACAATGCTTCAGCTGCCTTCAAAAGCGACTTTGGGAAAAGGATTTTTGGTTTCAAAGCTTCACACTTTCGCTTCCTTTGAAAAACTCTCGAAACTTGCGAACTGCGATGCAAAGCTCACAAAAGAGCTCCATATGGAAACTGTCTCGATGATGTTTCTTCTTCTTGCCGAAGATGTCTATATCAATCTGATTCATGACACATCGCTCACAATGGATTCAAGGCGGCAGCTTGCGCTTTCGCTGCTTCTTCTCTGGGAGCACCGCGCCGACCAGAACATTTCGGACATCTCGCCGGTTTTGCAGTCTGTCTGGATGGCGCGCACAAGGCTTGCCCCGGCTTTCGGCACAATGATGGGAACAAGCGAGCTTATAATGATTTCTTTTCAGCTTGACGAGCAATGGAGCGAATTTATCAAGACAAAACTTGGAACTCCAGATGTGAACATGGCGATGGAAGAATTCTTGTTCGGAATTTCTTACGAGCAAATCTCGAAACTGAAAAATATGCTCCGCGAGCGCGGAATTTCCGCAATCGGACGCGATGAAGTCTCGGCTTTTCTCGGTGAAGATGTCAAAACGAACATGAGCGAGGATTACCGCGATTTTTACCAGCAGTACACGCTCCGCCGCGACAATGCACGCGCAAGAAAACGCTTGAATATTCCAGGCCCGCAAAAAACGCTGGAAGACCACTTTATCAGCTTTGTAATGGAAAGAAACTGCAAAAAACAGGAACAGGACCTTGAAAAGGAGCTGGTTCTTTCATCAAAATCATCTGAATCCTGATTCTCATAAAAATTTCTCAACTTTTCTCGGCGTTTGACGATAGGCACTTATTAGGATATTATTAAAGCTATGGGTATTGCTACAAGCCAACAGCTTACGAGATATTACGACCAGTATCGCGACACAGAAATCACTTTTACAAAAGACATTATCCGCGCGCTTGGACTTGATCCTCGGCAGATTTATATAAAGTGCAACGGCGGTCAATGGCCTTGCATTATAAATTCAACTTCTTTTCAGCTGGCAAGAATCATAGTCGGAACTAAAGGCGGAGCTTTTTCCGCGCTCGCAAAAGACAATCCAGCTGTAAATATCCGTTTTTGCTTCACCGAAATCGAAAATGAGACAATAACGTTCTTAGTTTCAGGAAAAGTCGCAAAAATTCAGCCTTACATGAATTCAAAAGAGCTTGTTGTCGTGACGATTCAGTTTACACAGCGGCCGCCGGACGACTTGATTGAGATTGTCGGAAGGCTTCTGGAAGCAAACGCGAACGCAGTCAGAAGACGCGAAGAACGAATTGTGATAAACGATGACAGCAAGCGAAAACTCGACCTTGTGCGCGAGGAATGTATCGTTGTGATTCAAGGCGTTCCGCGCCATTGCGTTCTGCGCGATGTCTCGTTTCTCGGAGCGAAAATTCTGCTTATCGGGCTTTCACAGTTTCTTGCGAATAAAGAGGCGATTTTAAAGCTTGAATTCGACGAACCCTCGGAAGTTTTGCAGATAAAAGGAACGATTGTCTCCGCCGACCTTATTCAGGGAAGAAAAGACATTTGCGCAGCGAGCATAAAATTCGATGAGGCGCAAGTTCCGCTTTCTTACAAGCTCCATCTGAACAATTATCTTACTCAGGTTAGGAAAACCCAGCTTTCAGCTTCTGACCAGATTGCCCAGCAAAGAGCGGCTCAGCAGGCGGCAATGGCAAAGGAAAATAAGTCGCAAGCGCAAGCCGCACAAAACAAGCAGGCTTCCGAGCCAGCGCAGCAGCAATAAATCAAAAGGAACAAAAATGAACCCTTCATCACCATTGGACTCGATATATTTTATAAATTTGCCGGAAGACTTCAAACTTTCATCAGCGGCACTTCAGATTGACCCGACAATTCCGCTTCCAGCGCAGAAAAAGGACAAGGACTCGCCGGGAACTTTCAACATGAAAGAAATCACAAGCGAGCAGATTCTCGCCGGTCTCGTTACGATTATGGCTTACGACCCGCACAACAAAGACATTCTTTATTACCGCTCGATTTTAAAGCAGGCCCGTCCGAATCTAAAAAAAGAAATGACAGAAGCCGCAATCCTAAAGGCGAAAAACGAGGACTGGGACTTGGCGGAAGAGCTTTTTCAGGCTTTGCGCGGCTTCGATCCGGAAGATATGGTTACAGTCCTGAACACGGCGCTTTTCTTTGACCAGCGCGCAGATTCCTACAGACGCTCAGGCTTGATTGACGACGCAAACGCATACGATGAAGACGCTCTGAACTATTACAAAGAAGCGATGGACGCAGAACCGCCGCTTCCAGACGCATTTTTCAACGCTGGATTTTATTATCTTAAAAAACACAGCTACGGAGACGCAAAAGACGCGTTTGAAACTTATCTTGCCCTCACCTGCGACATCAAAGACGAGGAGATGGGCGAGAACGGAATTTACAAGAAAAACCGCGCCCAGGAAATTTTGGACAACATTGCAAACAGAAATATGGAAGATGATCACTTCAAAGCCGCTTTCGATTTCATAAACAACGGCGAAGAAGAAAAAGGCCTCGATGAAATCCGCTTGTTCATTGAAAAAAATCCGTCGGTCTGGAACGCGTGGTTTATGCTCGGCTGGGGACTTAGAAAGCTCGGCCGCTACGAAGATGCAAAAACCGCATTCAACAAGGCTCTTACGCTTGAAGGCGGCGAGACAAGCGACACTTACAACGAGCTTGCAATCTGCATGCTTGAGACAGGCAATTTGAGCGAAGCGAAAAAACTTCTTCAAAAAGCGCTTTCAAAAGACAGCGACAATACAAAAATAATTTCAAATCTTGGATATTTGGCGCTGAAAGAGGGAAATCCGGCGGAAGCCGCAAGCTATTTCCAGACAGTTCTTGAAATTGACCCGAGCGACAAAATCGCGGCGGCGGAACTGAAAAAGCTCGATGTCTAAAGATTTCGAATCCAAAGATTCTGAATCTAAGATTTTTTGAATCTAAAGATTTTTGAAAAGCAAAATTGCGTAAAAAACGGCGGTTCAAGTTTGTTGGCCGCCGATTTTTTTATTAAAAATCAAAATTTAGAAATTCAGCTTCAGAAAGTCGCCTTTCTTGACTCCTGCTTTTTCAAACCAGCCCTGCGGAACTTCAAGCGCGTATCTCACGCTTACGGTGCTTACGATTGTAGCTTCCGAATACGGGGTCATATCAAAAATGTCGCGGATTTGCCCTTTATAGTCGATATACGCGATTGAAAGCGGATGCGGCGTGTTTTTCATCCAGAAGCTCAAAATCTGGTCGTTCTCAAAAACAAACAGCATGCCGGTTCCGTCCGGAATATTTTTTCTGAACATGAATCCGCGGTTTCGCTCATCCTCTTTTTCCGCAATCTCCGCCTTGACCTCAACAAAAGCTCCGTCTCCCTTTTCAATCGCAAGATTTTTCACAGGAAGAGATTTCGCCGAGCATGAAGCCAAAATAAAAACCGAAAAAAGAATCAAAAAAGAAAAACGCGCAAAAAACTTTCGGGAAATTCCGATTCCGCCCCGAAAATCCGCAAAAAATCCATTCAAAAACTTCAAAAAGAAATCAAAACAGATTTTTTCCCGGAAAAGTTTATCAAAGCTCATTCAAAAAATCCTCCCTCGCCTTTTCGCCGGCAGTTTCGCGCACATTCGACTTGTCAAGATTTTCATTGAAAGCCTTCGCGTCAACATATTTCAGCGTAAGAGGCCGCTCAAGGCTCATAATCACAGAATCGTCTTTCCAAGTTGACTTGTTCGGATTGATTTCGTCAGGATTTCCGTATTTTTCAATCAGCTTTGAGAGAATCGAGTAATGGTCGATTTTTGTCTCTTTCAGATTTATCGTGATTATGTAAAGTTTCTCATTGTCAAACTGAAAATAGCAATGGTCAAGAAAAGAAAACGGCTCGTAAGTCGCGTCGGTTTCAATCAAAGTCTGCCCGCTCTGAGGAGACAGGGAAACGTCGCGGTCGCCACGGTAGCCAAACTGATGGTCTTTTTTAAGAGCGTCCTTAAGCTCGTCAACGCTCATTCCAAGCTGGATTTTTGAAAAGCCGTTCGGAAGCGAAAAAACTGGCAAAAGCAAAACAAACAGAAAAAAAGCAAAAAGAAATTTTTTCATCTTTATAATAAATCGAAAAAAAGCCGCCCGGACTTTAAGGATTTTCGTTTTTCGGCTTTCAGCGCCAACAAACCGAAAAATTTATTTTCAGATGCCGGAACTTGCATTTGCGGCGGCAGCCTTCGCGCTCTGCTTTCTGTAGAACGCCGCCTGCTTCACAAGCTCCAGGCAGTCAGGAATAAAGATTTTTCCGCCGTGCAGACTGAAAAGGCTCGAATTCTGGAACGCGTAAATATATTTCATCTGCTCGTTCTTTTTCAGGCCGCACATTGTCGCAATGTCCTCAACAGTAAGATTCGTCTGGTACTGAGTTCCCTTTCTGAACTCGATTTTCATTTTTTCAACCTGAAGGGCAAGCATATCTGTCATCTTCGCTACAGGATTTGAATTCAAAAGCGAGTTCGCAAGCTGGCGGTGCATTGACCAGAGACGGTCGGCAAGCATTGTGGTAAGGCGGGAAATCAGCTGAGGCTGCGTCGAAACCATCTGGTTGAAATTCGACTTGTTGATTGTCATAAGACGGCAGTCGTCATTCGCGATTGCGGAAGCGGAGCGCGGCTTGTTTTCAAGCAAAGCCATCTCGCCGAACATATCGCCTTTTTTGAGCATTGCAAGCGTGACTTCCGTTCCGTCAACGATTTTTGAAATCTTTATCGAGCCTTCCTGAATTATGAACATATCAGCTCCGCTTTGAGACTCTGAAAAAACCATCGTCCCTTTAGGATAAACGCGGAGCAAGTCCTGATTCGACTCAAAATAAACAGCCTTTGTCGCCTGCCTAAGATTTCTGAACATTTTAAGCGCGCGCTCGGCTTTCGGTCCCGTCTTCACAGCCTTAACATACTGGTAATAAGCGTAGCAGGCAATGTCATACTGCTTCTGGAAATAATAATACTCGGCAACGTTGAAAATCTGGGCTGGCTGGTCAACTGCGGAACGGTTCAAAGTCTGCTTCATCAAAATCTCGTTCAACATTCTCATTCTGTGCGCAAAAGTCCTGATGATTTTAAGCGCGACAGGAGTGTTTTTTTCGATAAGCTCAGAATACTGGTCGCGGCGGACTGAAATGCAGACAACATCGGAAAGAGCCACGACGGTCTCAATCTGGGAATGCAACGACATACTCGAAATTACGCCGACGAAGTCGCCCGGTCCTAAAATCTCCTGCGGAGTTCCCGGAATCTCATTCTGATGAACAATCTTGACATGCCCGCTCTGAATGATAAAAAAGCGGTCGGTGTCCTCTTTTCCTTCAACGAGAATGTAAGTTCCTTTTCTGAAATTTGCAAATGATAATTGAAGCACTTTATTTTTCCCAACGGCCGCCTGCGCGCCGCAACGATAAGATATTTTAATGCAGATTCCTGAAAATGTCTTTAATTTAAATTTTCGGCATGCGATTCTAAAATGACGTTTTCTGCCCAAGCACTTTTTCCCGCTTCGTCACGATGACGTTCGCCGCCAAAACACATTTTCTTACTTCGTCACGATGACGATTGCCG
>DHKO01000016.1 GCA_002404895.1 Treponema sp. UBA4692
TACCAACTGAGCTAAGGGATCATCTCTGATTTTATGAAATCAGAAGCGGGATGTGCGGGGCTCGAACCCGCGATCTCCGGCGTGACAGGCCAGCGCGATAACCAGCTTCGCTAACACCCCAATCAACGTTCAACGTGAGTATTATATTATACAGATTGCAAAAAACAGTCAATATCTCAAAACAGAAAATTTGATTATTTTTCAATTTTTTTGAAATTTTTTGATTCGCTTTTTATCACTTAGTTTTTCGTGATTTTTAGATTTCATAATTTCCGCTTTTTCCATAAATCAAAATCTCGCGCTGAAATCATCTTTCTATTAAAAAATGAGATTTTTCAAAATCGATAGAGTTCTAAAGTTTTATGGAATATAATTATTGAAGATTTTTGTGATTTTTTAGACTTTCTAAGAATACGATGAAAAAAATCATTAAAAGGCGCGGCCGGAAATGCGATTTTCAAAAAGTTCAATCATCACACGGCAAAACCACTTTGCGAATTTTTACTGCGCGATGCCGCACAAATCAAAATGGAGAATAAAATGAAAAAAACAGCTTTCAAAATTTCAGTTCTAATAATTCTTTCGCTGATTCAAATTTTGCCGGCTTTTTCACAGGCAAAACAAACTCAAACACAAAACGGCAGGGCGATTTCTTTTGTTCCAAAGTTTGAGCTTAAAATAAATGAAAAAGGAATGCCGGGCGCAGTCTCGGGGAAAAGCGCATTGTGCGAAATCAGCTCGGTTGTCTACGAGCCGAAAAGTCCGCTTGAGCCGGACTCGTTTTTTTGCGCAACTGTAACTTACAAGGCTACTGGCAAAAATTATTTTACAGAGCAGACAAAAACATCTCCAGCAAATAAGACAGAGGCTAAAATCATAAAAGGAGACAAAAAAACTCTCGTTGTAAAATACACAAAAACGCAGATTCAAAAAGATAAAGAGCCTGCCGCAGCAAAAAGAAGCATAAAACAAGAAAAAGAAACTGAAAAAGCAAAAACGCTTGCAAGCGACACTTCAATTCAAGAGCAATGGAAAGGCGCGCCAGCAATTTTAAGACAGACTCCGTTTGAATTTGAAGGCGGAAACGGAACTGTTGAAAATCCGTTCTTAATAAAAACAGCAGAGCAGCTTAACTCAATCAGATTCGGGCTTGATTTTCATTACAAGCTGATTTCAGACATCGACCTTTCAAAATGGGGCAACTGGATTCCAATCGGCGGAACTCCAGCTTTCGGCGGAAGTCATGGCGGGCAAGGTTTTCAAGCGGCGGATAAAGGAAGCGGAAAATTTTCAGGCTCGCTCGACGGAAACGGCCACGTGATTTCAGGAATGACGATAATCGACCACAGAGACGACATCTTTATGGGAGAAGATTTTGCGGAACGTTCTTACGCGCTTTTTGCCGAAATGGTTAGGCCAAAAGATTTCAGACAAGCGCAAAACAACTTTGTAAATGATCTCGGAATCATAAACTACACAATCGATGTAAGCTATAAAAAATTAAAAAATGGCTGCACACTAAATGCGGCGGCTCTTTCTCCAAACACATCGAGCAGAACATTTGAAAACTGCTATTCTTCAGGCGGAAAAATCAAAATCCACGCAAGCCGCGCTGACGAGCAGGAAAACACTTTGTTCATTTACGCAGGCGGACTTCTTTCTTCAATTGACAACACAAAAGTCATAAACTGCTACAACACATCTCCGCTCATAATCACAACAAGCGACACAGACTATATAAACACACAAATCGGAAGCAAGCGAATGGTTATGGCAGGAGGAATCGCAAGGCGGGCGGAATACAGCAAAATCACAGGTTGCATGAACTCAGGCGAAATTTCAGTTCCTTATGCAAACTGGGGACTTGCTGCCCTTTCCGGTGGAATTGTTGCGAGAGTCGGAATAAGCGACGCCCCGGAAAACATTTACAATCGCTCACCAAAAGAAGCAACATGCATCACAAGCTGCTACAACATCGGAACAATCCGAGGAACTTACGTTGGCGGAATTATGGGCTACACAGGAACAGACTGCTACGTAAGCGACTGCTACAACGCAGGAACTCTTGAAATCGACGAGCTGAATCCGAACAAGGAGCCTTCCCTGATAATCAAGGCCGACATCGCCATTCCAGTCTGCAAAATTTTTGATTACGGAAAAAAATACGTTCACGACAACGGAATAAAAATCGTTTCAGGCGACATGTGGACAGATTCTCCAAAGATCGGAAGAAAAATCCTAAAGGCGATTCCAGAAGACAAGCTTGGAATCAAGCCAAGCGCGCCACAAGCTCCAGTTCAAGTCGCAGGATTTTCAGATGTGAACTCAAACGACATTTTCGCGCTTTCTGTTCCCTGGGCAGTTGAAAAAGGAATCGCAAAGCCTTCGTCAAAAACAACATTCTCCCCGAATGAGCCTTGCACGCGAGGACAAGTTCTCACATACATTTACCGCTGGAACGGCTCGCCAAAATCCTCAATAAAAAATCCGTTCAAAGATGTAAAGCCAAGCGACAGTTTTTACAACGCGGCTCTCTGGGCTTACGAAAAAGGCCTTTTCAAAGGAAGCGCGCTAAACGGAAACGCTCCTTGCACGCGAGGAGACGCAGTCGAATTTTTATGGAAATACGCGAATTCCTATCCGATGAATCCGGCGGACAATTTTACAGACGTTCTGCGCTCGTCAAAATATCATTCCGCTGTTTCCTGGGCTTACTGGATGAGAATCGCGACAGGCACAACACAAACAGCATTCGAACCTGAATCAGATTGCACAAAAGCGCAAATCGTAACGTTCATTTATAATCTTGAATATTCGCACTTTATGGACTGGCTCAAAATGAGTTTAGAATCATCAGGACAATAAAGGCAAACAAGACAATAAAAAATGGAAAAACAGTCATTGAGCTAGACTGAATGCCAAAAGCAAAAAAAAATCAAAATGGAGAATAAAATGAAAAAATCAATTTTCAGGATTTTTATCTTGACAGGCGCGCTTGCGTTTCTTGCAATTCCAGCTTTCTCGCAGACAAAAAGGACGCAGTCATCAAAAACTCAGACATCAACGCAGAGAAAAACGGCTTCGTCATCGCAAACAAAGTCGCAATCTTCGAAATCGGCGCAAACGCAAAAGTCAAAATCGACGCAAAGTAAAATGCAATCTTCGCGAAGTCAAACCCAAACAACGCAAAATCAGACGCAGCAAAAATCGCAGCCGCAAAGCCAAACTCAAAGCTCACAATCTCAAAACGGAACGGCGATTGATTCTATCTACGGATTCGAGCTTAAAATCGATGAAAAAGGAATGCCGAATCTGACTTCAACCGAAAAGACAAAATACAAAGTCGAGTCTGTCGTCTACGAGCCGGAAGGTCCGCTTGCGCCGAATTCTTTTGTATCTGCCACGGCAACGTTAAAAGCGGTGAACGGAAATTATTTTATGCCGCAGACAAAAACAATAAGAGGAAGCAAAACCGCCCCGAAAATCATAAAGCTTTCAAAAACTGTAGCCGTCGTAAAATATTCGGCTTGGGTTGAAGCAAAAAACGAGCTTTCAGAACGCGAATTAAAAGAAAAAAACAAAGAGCTTGGAAAAGGCGAAATTCCGCATCCGAGAGTGCGCGTTGCAAAAGGCAAAAAATACGACCCGGTGGCAAGCATTTATGAAAACGCGAAAACATTCCAGCCGTCTGTAATCCGAAATTATCCGACAACAAAAAGCATAAGCTCAAGAACGCTTCCGAACACGGTGGAAATTTACGACCTCAACGCGGAAAGGGATTTTCCCGGAGCTGTGGGAAACTGGTATCTGATTCAGGACGGAAACAAATACGGCTATGTTCCGTCATCATGCGTTAAAGATGTCGTAAAAGAAAATTTCTGGGAAGGCGCGCCGGCAGTCTTAAAGGAAACTCCGTTCAAATTCGAGGGCGGAAACGGAACTGAAGAAAATCCGTTCTTAATCAAGACACCAGAGCAGCTAAATTCAATCAGATTCGGGCTTTCAAGGCACTACAAGCTGGTTTCAGATATCGACCTTTCAAAATGGGGCAACTGGATTCCAATCGGCGGCACTCCGGCTTATGGCGGCTCTTACGGCGGCCAGGGCGAGCATGAGGGCGACTACGACAGCGGAAAATTCACAGGCTCGCTCGACGGAAACGGCCACGTAATCTCAGGAATGACGATAATCGACCACAGAGACGACATCTTCATGGGCAAAAACGAGGCAAGCCGCTCCTACGCTCTCTTTGCGCAAACGTCTCCGCAGACAGTCAACAAAGAACTAAAGGACGCGGTCATAAAAAATCTCGGAGTCGTAAACTACACAATCGATTTGAGCTACACAAAAATGAAATACAACTGCTATCTCAATGTGGCGGCTCTTTCAAGCTATCCGACAAGGCTGACCGTGGAAAACTGCTACACTTCAGGCGGAAAAATCAAAATCCACACAGACCGCGCAGGAAGCCAAACAAATAGAGTCTTTATCGTTGCAGGAGGAATGTTCGCCGAAGTTTCATACGCGAATATCACAAACTGCTACAACACATCTCCGCTCATCGTAACGACAAGAGACACAGACTATATGAACTACAATTATTTAAGCAATCTAACAGGAATCCGCTCCGTAATCGCAGGAGGAATAGCAGGGCGAATGGAATACACACACATCACAGGCTGCATGAACGCGGGCGAAGTCAACATTCCTTACTCAAATTTCGGAGTGGGAAACGCGCTTGTAGGCGGAATCGTCGCAAAAGTTACGATTGGAGACGGCTCACATGCCATTTACGATTTGCCTCCAGAAAAAGCAAGCACAATAACAAGCTGCTACAACATCGGAAAACTTACAGGAACTGTAGTCGGCGGAATCATGGGCAACACAGGAACAGACTGCTACGTAAGCGACTGCTACAACGTTGGCGAGCTTGTAATCGACGAGGACAATCCGCAAATAGACCATCTCGCGATTTTCAAGGACGGCATAATCTGCAAAGGAAGCGCGACTCTCGACTACGGCAAAAAATACGTTCACGACAACGGAATAAATGTTGTTCATGGCAGCAGATGGATAGATTCACCAACGCTCGGAAGAAAAATCCTAAAGGCTATCCCAGAAGACAAGCTCGGAATCAAGCCAAGCGAGAGTGAAAAAGAGACGCAAGTCGGAAATTTTTCAGATGTGATGTCAAACGACTATTTTGCGCGTTCTGTTCCGTGGGCGGTTGAAAAAGGAATCGCAAAGCCTTCATCAAAAACAACATTCTCCCCGAACGAGCCTTGCACTCGCGGCCAAGTTTTCACATACATTTACCGCTGGCAAGGCTCTCCAAAAGTTTCAGGCAAAAATCCGTTCAAAGACGTAAAGCCAAGCGACACTTTCTATAACGCGGCTCTTTGGGCTTATAAAGAAGGACTTTTAGGCGGAGACACATTCAACGGAAACAAGCCTTGCACAAGAGGCGAAGCCCTCGAAATCTTGTGGAAATACACAGGCTCAATGTCGATGATTGCGATTGACGAATTTACCGACGTTCCGCGCTCGTCAAAATATCAGCAGCCGGTCGCGTGGGCGTACTACGGCGCAATCGCAAGGCCAATCACAAAAACCACGTTCGAGCCGGAATCAGTCTGCACAAAAGCGCAGATTGTAACGTTCATTTACCAAACTGAACACACCGGCCTTATGGACTGGAAAACCATGCAAAATATGACTCCGGACGATATAAATCCAGCTGACATACTCAAAAAACTCGGGCTTTAACGATTTTTGAAATGCGCTGATTACGAAATGAGATTCAGAAGCCTTGAATCGTACTCAATACGAAATCTGCCTTTTTAAATTTCTTGAATCGTACTGAGTACGAATGTCGATTTTCATAATTTTTTAAATCGTACTCAATACGAATGTCGTTTTTTCAAATTCCTTGAATCG
>DHKO01000042.1 GCA_002404895.1 Treponema sp. UBA4692
TGCAAGATGCAGTTTGTGCGCTCAAGTCCCATTCCTGTATCAACATTTTTCTTTGGAAGCGGCTCAAGAGTTTTCTCGTCAATTCTGTTGAACTGCATAAAAACGTTGTTCCAAATTTCCATCCAGTTTGCAGAATCAGTTCCCTTGTTGCTTCCTTTTGGAGGCAAGCCTTCGCCAACCCAGTAGAAAATTTCAGTGTCCGGACCGCAAGGACCAGTCGGACCCGCCGCCCACCAGTTGTCTTCCGCTGAAAGATAAGCGATTTTGTCTTCCGGCATTCCATTCGCTTTCCAAGCGTCGGCTGCCTCCTCATCGCGCGGAGCATTCTCATCGCCTGCAAAAACCGTAACGGAAATTTTTCTTGGATCAAGACCGAGCCATTTCGGGCTTGTCAAAAATTCGTATGAAAAAGCGATTGAATCTTTCTTAAAATAATCTCCAAGCGACCAGTTTCCGAGCATTTCAAAAAAAGTAAGGTGGCCCGGATCTCCAACCTCGTCAATATCGCCAGTGCGCACGCATTTCTGATAATCAGTAAGACGAGTTCCCGCCGGATGTTTTTCACCAAGAAGATAAGGAACAAGCGGATGCATTCCCGCAGTTGTGAATAAAACAGAAGGGTCATTTTCCGGAATCAAAGACTGACCAGAAATTTCAACATGATTTTTAGATTTGAAGAACTCAATATATTTTGAGCGTAATTCATTTGCAGTCATAGTATTGTAGATATTAGCACAACAGGCTTCTTTATTCAACAAATGCGAATTTTGCGCTGTTCTGCAAACTTCAATCTGACTGAAAATTTTTTATCTGAGCAAAAAATTTTCAGTCAAATCAAAATCACTTTCGCAAGATAAACTCGACGCGGCGGTTAATCCATTTTTCCTCGATTCGATTTGAACGCGTTATCGGATTTTTGCTTCCGTTTCCAACCGCAGTGAGATTTGAAGCCGGAACGCCGTCCCGGATAAGCCAGTTCCGAACAAACTGCGCGCGCTGCTCAGAAAGAAGTCGAACTTCCTCTTCCTCGCGCTCCGTTCCAGACAAATTGTTCGCATTTCCTTCGATTGTGACCTTATAATCGCGGAATTTCTTCAAAATCTCGGAAATTCGGCTCAGAACGCGCAAGTTATTGTCGATTGTTTTCTGGTCAAGGCCTTTGCTCTGCCCGTTCCAGCTCTTGTCTGCGCGGACTTCCGCATCACTCTTGAAATCTGCCGCATCGCTTCGGAATATAATAGAAGGAACTTGCATCAAGATTCTGTCGCCGTCTTTTATCACGAGAACGTCAACCTGAATAAATCCTTTTACCTCGCTTGAAAGTCCGTTTGAATCTGTAGCCGTGAAAACGTAAGGATAATCTGTCGCCGAATTTACAACAGAGCCGTCGTTTCCTTTTCCGTTCCAGACGAGTTTTGATTCAAGCGATGAAGTTCCGCGTCGGCTCCAGAAAGTTTTTCCAGTGTTCGGGTCGGTAACAACAAAGCTCCAGCTTGCAAGACCTGACGAGCAGTCCGCTTCAAGAGAAGCCGTGAGCGTGTCGTATTGGCCGTCGCCGTCAGGACTGAAATACTTCGGGGAAATCTCGACTTTCAGTTTCGGCGCGCTCAAATTTTCAGACTCGGACTGGGCGACAGAAGCAATTTCTTCCGTCTCAGCTTTTTCGTCTTCTTTCGGCGGAACATATTTTTTCAAGACAAGGAGCGAAGACCTGTCGCGGAAAAAGCCCTCCGGATTCACAGAAGCCTTCTGGAAAATTATCGTGTCCTCGTCAACAACAGAACGCTCGTGAATGCGGCCGCGCTTGTCCGTTTCCGAAACAACGGAAGAAAGAAAGGAAAGCAGGTAAGAGCCTGAAAAACACGGATTTTCGCTTTCTGAACGGAACTGAAGCAGCGTTTTTCCAGAAATATTTATTTCAGTGAATCTGCCTTTTTCGGCTTCAGATGAGGAATCGTCCTTTTTTGACGCAGTGTAATCCGAGCCGGAAAATTTTAGGACAGTGTCATTGTTCAAAATCCAGTCGGACTGGCTAAGCAGCTTTGAAATCGCTTTTTTCTCGTCATTCTCATTTTTTGAATCAGAAGTTTTTGAATTTTTCGATTCAGAATCGCTTTTCGCAGTGTATTTCTTGTAGTTTCCGTCCCAGCGTGTGCTTTCGCTAATCAGCATCCGGACATCGTCCTGCAGCTTGATTCTGACTTCATCGACACTCACAAGAGAAATGTCAAACCGGCGCTGCAAGCTTTCTATCGTCTTGTTCACAGCAGAAAAATAAATTCCATTCCGGCGGAGATTCGAATTCATCCATGAATAAACCTCCTCGCTTCCGCCATGCTCAAAGACAATCTCCGAATTGTCATAATCAAAATAAATGTAGCGAATTTCGTTCTCTGTGTTTTCAGTCTTGTACCAAAGCCCGTCAAGAAATTTTGCGAAAGTCTCGACCGTTCCGTCCTGAATTTTCGCAAGCTGGCGCGCAGCAATGCGGCTTCCGGCAACTCTGATTGAACGCGACTCAACGAATTTTTTTTCAGATGAGCTCCAAGTGTACATCGTCTGAATTTGGTCAAGATTAGCGGAAGGATTTTTTTCATTTTGGCTGTCAGAAGAATAAACCCAAACGGGAAAAGGCTCACCGTCAGCATTGTTTATCTCGTAAGCCTCGTTCCGTTCCGACTGCTGGATAAAAATTGTTCCGTCCGCCTCAAAAGAGCCCAGAACGTCCATTTCAAAAACATCGGAATTCGATTTTTTTCCCTGCAAAATCACCAGCGAAACTTTTCCGTCATCATTCACGCCCTGATAGACAAGCGATTTCTTATGATTTCCGACAACATCGATTCCTGTGCAGACAAAAGTTTTAACCTGTGAAATATTCGTTGTAATATAGTAGGAACGCTCGTATTCCTGAGTTTTTGGATTGTAAAGAGCCACAACCAGCGTTATAAACGGACTCGCGGCGGTTTTCACGATGTTAATCTGGTCGTCAAAAGTGTCGCCGTCAACATCAAATTCAGAAGTTCCAATCAAAGTCTCGCTGTTCGCAAGCTGAATAAACGAAGTCTGCGCCAAATCTTCCTTATAATCGTCATTTTTCTTGGTCTCGCTTTCGTTTCCCTCGACAATCGGCACGACAACTTTTGCCCGCGAAACCGAATTATCCTTCACAAAAAGATTTTTCGAAAAAATAAAAAATATCAGAACAGCGGCCACAACAGCAAATGCCGCAGGAATCAGTTTTTTCATAAGTTCGAAAAGTTTATCAAAAAAAAAAGGAAATAGGAATTAGAATCAAAAAATTTAGGAATTCGGAAGATTTTTGTTTTTTCAAACGATTTTTGGATTTTTTCAAGGAGATTTTTATTCTGGAAAACTTCAAGAAATTTTGGAGCAAGATTTTCTGGTCGCGCGGGCTTTTCGCGGCTCCGCTTTCGCTCTGGTGCTTCGCACTCGCTTTGCGTCCTCTACAATCCCGGCTAGCATTTTCTCTTCATAAAAAATTCACTTTGCGCGAGCAAAAATCATATTTTTTTCAAGACTCCTTGACATCAAACCTCTTGTTTCTGCCATTTTATAAAAAACTGTTATCTTGCACTGCAAACTTTTACATTTATTGACATTTTTTAACATTTTAATAGAATTTTATAACTATGATTAAAAATATTGATATTTTTGAGACCGCACCAGTTCCAAAAGCGGTCTTTAAATTTGCGCTTCCGACAGTCCTAAGCATGATTGTCGCAGTTTTCTACAATATGGTTGACGCTTTCTTCGTCGGCCAGACAGGCGACCCGAGCCAGTTTGCCGCAGTAAACGTCGCAACTCCGATTTTTATGTTCTTGATGGCGGCTGGAAACATCTACGGAATGGGCGGCTCGTCGTTTATAAGCCGCGCGCTCGGCGAGAAAAACTTCACAAAAGTCAAAAACATTTCGTCGTTCTGCTTTTTCGCAGGAATTCTGACAGGAATTTTAGGCGGCGCATTGATTATCTGGCAGATAAATCCGATTTTAAGAGCAATCGGCACAACTGAGACCACAGCTCCTTTCGCTCATGCCTATCTTTCGATTGTCGCTCTCGGCGGGCCTGTAATCGTAATCTCAAACGCATTCACAAACATAATCCGAGGAGAGGGTGCTGCGCACAACTCAATGATCGGAATGATGGCAGGAACAATCGCGAACATTATTCTCGACCCGATTTTCATTCTTGACAAATTTCTTGGAATTCCGTGCCTTGGAATGGGCGTTCAGGGAGCCGCAATCGCAACCGTAATCGGAAACGCGATAACTCTCGTGATTTATATTGCGCACGTCTTGTCGAAAAACTCGATGCTAACGCTAAGCCCGAAATTCTTTAAGATTCGCGGCGGAATTATGAAAGGCGTTCTCGCAATCGGACTTCCGGCGAGCCTCACAAACATCTTGATGAGCTTAAGCTCGATTCTTACAAACAATCTTCTTGCGGCTTACTACAGCGTTCCAGTTACGGAAGCGCATTTGATTCCGTTGATGAAAACAGTAATTGACGGCCAGGCGGTTTACGGCGACATTCCGACAGCGGCGATGGGAGTCGCGCTGAAAGCGAATATGCTTGCAATTTTTATCCAGCTTGGAATCGGAATGGGAGTCGCGCCTTTAATCGGCTATAATTACGGCTCGAAAAACTACAAGCGGATGAAGCAGTTCATAAAATTCGCGATTTTGATAAACGTGATTGCTGGCTTCACTTTGACTGGAATTTACTTTATCTTCACACGGCAGATTATAAGCATTTTCTCATCGGATGCGGGAGTTATTGAGATGGGCAAGCTGATGATTTACTCGCTGATGGCTTCAACCCCGATTATCGGAATTATGTTCGTCTTGAATTTCAGTTTTCAAGCGCTCGGAAAAGGAATTCAGTCGCTTGTCCTTGCGGTAAGCCGCCAAGGATTCGTATTTTTGCCGGCGATTCTGATTATGAGCCGGCTTTTCGGAATGATTGGAATTATTTTTGCACAGCCAATCGCCGATGCAATCGCGGTTTTGCTTGCGCTTGGAATGTTCCTTTATCTGAACAAAGATTTCAAGAAAGAAGAAACTTTAGAAAAGGCAAAAATTTAAGACAGAAAAAAGGCTTCTGCTGTTTTTAGCGGAAGCCTTTTTTGTTTTAAACGATTGCCATGCTGAATTTTTCAAGAAGCAATTTCATTTTTTTTTATTTTCAGAACAATACTTCCAATTTTTATTATTGCAAAAATCGCAACAATCAATTTCTTTTATTTCACTTTACGCAACATTCACAAATCTTTAGAATAATCGCATAAAAATGCAAAAGCGGTAGGGATTGAAGTGGCTTGTTGCGGAACGAAGTGAAGCAATGGAGCGCGGCTAGCGCGGAACCACGGAAAGCCCGACGGCAACTTGTTGCCGGACCGCCCGAAAAAATATGCGGCCGTTTTTCAATTTTCAATCGGCGCAAAACAGGAGATGTAATAAAAACTTTGCCTAAAATAACGTCAAAGTTTTTATTTACAAGTTTGCGTTGCAAACTTCATTATAAACTGCATATTCTCATTGCATTGCGAATATGCTAAAAAGTCGAATCGAAAGTTGAAACTTTCTCACTGACTTTTTACAGGAGATTTTTTATGGGAAACAATTATTTCAATTCAATTCCGTGGCGCGAGGCTCGCCTGCAGCTCGGACACTGCCGCTCAATGGCAAAAGAGGAATTCGCTGACGGAGTAAACGCTCTCAAAGGCAAGAAAATCGTAATCGTCGGATGCGGCGCTCAGGGCTTGAACCAGGGACTTTGCTTGCGCGACTCTGGACTTGATGTTTCTTACGCTTTGCGCGAATCTGCAATCGCCGAAAAACGCCAGTCTTGGAAAAA
>DHKO01000043.1:0-2586 GCA_002404895.1 Treponema sp. UBA4692
AAAGTAAAGCCGCCCATTCGTTTTCGACACATTGAGCGGCTTTATCGCAAAATTGTGGAGACGACCGGCAGAAGTCGGGCATTTCCTTTCTTTTAATGTACTGCATAAAAATGCGTGCGTCAAACACTTCTGCGGTAAACTGTGCGATTGACCGGCGGCAGGCGGAATGGCTGTTCTTTACATTCAGAATCACAGCCTTTCCCTGAACTCACGAAAAAAAACTTTTTGTTTGTTTTCCTCTGCTATTTTTTGTTAAGATTTTTTTTAAGTTTTCTTGTATACGGAATACAAAATTTGGTCTATAATGGTCTTAGATTTGATTCTTAACTTTTTTAGAGAAGGCTTGTTATGAAAATGAAGAAAAAGAGTCTTGTAACAACTTTGCTTGTCGGGGTTGCGGCTTCAATCTTGTTGTTCAATGTCATTCAGATTATCGTGATTGGCAAAGTTGACATCAAAATTCAGTTCGAAAACAGCTGCGAAAACTACAAGAGAATAGCAGTCGCTTATGCCGAGGCGATTCAGAATAAAATTGAGGGCTACTTCCTTGCGATGGACCGCTATATGAACTCCGATGAGGTGAAAGAGGGCAGCTCTCAGGATATTATAGACTTTATCAATCAGGAAGCGCACAAGCGGAATGCGCTTTTTGACTATGTGCTCTATGCGCTTCCAGACGGGACTGCCTACACAGACTCGGGAGTCACCGCAAACATTTACGGCCGCTCGTATTTCAATGCGATTTTTAACGAAGGAAAGTCTGAATTTATTGCCAACCCTGTAATTTCAAAAACGACAGACCGTCCTGTTGTGCATGTGACGCGCGCTGTAGTCCAGAAAGGAAGAACCGTCGGGCTTATGTGCGGCGTTGTGAGCGTTGAAAGCATTGTGAACTTGGTGAACGAAATAAAGATTGGCGACGAGGGATATTCATGGCTTTTGGCAAGCGACGGAATGGTAATCTCACATCCTAGAAAAGAATACAATTTGACGAAGAACTTCATAACCGATGTTGCAGCGGAAGGCTATGGGGATATGGCGGAGCTTGCGAAGGAGATTGTGAAAGGGCAGACAGGCTGGGGCTGGGTGAAAGGTCTTGACGGCGGAAAAGACTTAATCGCATATACTGGAGTTGACAATGCGGGCTGGGGCTTGGCTTTCTCTATTCCTCAGAGAGAAATCTACGAGTCAATCTATAAAACAATAATGATGATGGTTATTGCAGGCGCGCTCACTATTGTAGTCATGCTTGTGTTCATCGGACTTGTGCTGATAAAGACTTTGCAGCCGCTTAGAAAAGTCGAGCATGCAATCATGGAAATCGCTTCTGGAAACGCAGACTTGACAAAGCGTATTGACTACACTGGAAACAACGAAATCGGGCTTGTTGTATCAGGCTTCAACGGCTTTACTGGAAAACTTCAGACAATTATCAGCGAGGTCAAGTCTTCTGAAAAGGAGCTTTCGCAGTTTGGAGAGTCTCTTGCCCTTAGCGCGCAGGACACAGGAAGCTCTATTACACAGATTTTGGCGAACATTGAAAGCCTGCGCGGCCAGATTGTGAACCAAAGCGCGAGCGTTGAGGAGACTGCCGGAGCTGTAAACCAGATTGCTTCAAACATCGATTCCCTCAACAGAATGATTGAGAACCAGACGAGCGGAATTACTCAGGCATCAGCTGCAATCGAGGAGATGATTGGAAATATTTCTTCTATCAACGGAATCATGGACAGAATGTCAAAGTCATTCTCTGACTTGCAGGAACATTCCGAGTCCGGATATTCAAAGCAGCAGGTTGTGAACGAGCAGATTGAGAAAATCGAGGCGCAGTCGGCAATGCTTCAGGAAGCGAACTCTGTTATTTCTTCAATCGCCGAGCAGACAAACCTTTTGGCGATGAACGCCGCAATCGAGGCTGCGCACGCTGGAGACGCTGGAAAAGGCTTCTCTGTTGTAGCGGATGAAATCAGAAAACTTTCAGAGACTTCAACAACGCAGTCAAAGGCAATCGGCGAGCAGCTTAACCAGATTAAGGATTCTATCAGCGAGGTTGTCTCTTCTTCCGAGGAGTCAAGCAACGCGTTCAAGATGGTTTCGCAGAAAATTCAGGACACAGTTCAGCTTGTTACCCAGATTAAGGGCGCGCTTTCTGAGCAGAACGAAGGCTCTAAGCAGATAAGCGACACGATTGTTTCTCTGAACGACAACTCTTCTGAGGTAAAAGGCGCTTCAACCGAGATGTCTCAGGGCAACCAGGCGATTCTTGAGGAAGTCAAGCGGCTTCAGGATGCCACAAGCGTAATGAAAGACAGCATGGAAGAGATGTCTGTGGGCGCGAAGAAAATCAACGAGACAGGAACTGTCCTGAACGAGATTTCTTCACAGGTAAAAGGCTCAATCGATAAAATCTCAGGTCAGATTGACCAGTTCAAAGTCTGATTCTGACTTTCTATATTGAAGATTTTTGAATAGATAAAAAAGGCTGTCTGAGCGAAAATTGCTTGGGCAGCCTTTTTTTATTGGAAAATATCTAAAAAGTGTCGTCATGCTGAATATTGCATATAGATTCTGAATCAAGTTCAGAAT
>DHKO01000043.1:2690-7124 GCA_002404895.1 Treponema sp. UBA4692
TGCTCGCCTTGAATTCGGAATGATGTGCTTTTTGCCCGCTTTACTCTCCGCAACTTCCGCCGCAGCCTGAGCATCCGCTTCCACATCCGCCGCCGCAGCTTCCTCCGCAACCGCCGCAGCCTGAATTGTACGGCTCAAGCTCGGCTTCGGTAGGCTTGCGCACATCGATAATCTCAACGTCAAAGAAAAGTTTTTTTCCTGCAAGCTCATGGTTTCCGTCAACTGTGATTTTGTCGTCAGAAACTTTTGTTACGCGCACGATTGTAGGGCCTGTCGGCGTGTCCGCCTGAAAACTCTGTCCCACTTCAATCTCAAAATCAGCGTCAAACTGGCTTCTCGGAACTTCCGCAACAAGTGCGTCACTGTATTCTCCGTAGCCAAGCGCAGGCTCTACTTCCGCGTGGAATTTGTCTCCCGGCTCGTGTCCTGCAAGCTGAACTTCAAGACCCGGAATCAGGCTTCCGACACCCTGCATATATTCAAGCGGCTCGCCGCCAAGTGAAGAGTCAATCTGGTTTCCGTCCTTGTCCTTGAGCGTGTAATGGATTTTGACCATTTTCTTGTCTTCGATTTTCATAAAAACTCCTTGAAAAAAAATTTGGAAGAAAAAGAGCGTTAAAATAGGCTTCTTTTTTTGCTTTCATTAAAAAGATACAAAAAAAATCCTGTTTGTTCAAACGGAGCTTGTTTTTCAATATAATTTTGCGGATGATTTTTTCACTTTTGACAGATGACGACAAAAAATCGCGCGATGAAGCTGAAAGTTTTCTGGTTCAGAACGAGATTTACTGCGTTTCCCTGACAGCAAGATTTTTCCAAAAAGACTCGAAAATTTATCTTCTGAAAGATGACGGCGGAAAAATTGCGGCTGTTTTCTCATATTCTGCCGGCGGGCAGCTGCTTTTTTTTACGCGGAAAAACTTGGGCAATGATGAGAAAACGCTTTTTCGGCTTGCAGTCGGAAAGGCTGTTGACGGTTATTTTCCGAAGATTTTCAGCGTTATGGGAACAGGCGGATTTTTCTCTTTGATTTCGAGAATCGCGGAGAATCATCTTTGCAGAAAAGCAAGGCATGAAGTTGATTTTGACCTTATGATTTTTGACGGAGATTCCGATGAACAAAACACGAGAAATGAGAATCTTCCGGAAAATCACGGAAATCTTCTTGCTGAGTGCTGCTCTGTTGATGAGCTTGATGAAATTTTTCCTCTTCAAAAGTCTTATGAGCTTGAGGAAGTCGTCTTTTCGGAAAAAGATTTCAACTGGGCGGCTTCAAGGCTGATTCTGAAAAAGAACCTTGAAAGAAAACGCGTTTTTGCGCTTAAGAAAAACGGAAAAATTGTCTCGAAACTTTCGGTGAGCGCGCGCGGAAAAAACTGCGTTCAAGTGGGCGGCGTTTTTACAGCTTATGATTTCAGGAGACAGGGATTTGCGAAATCTCTTCTTTTGAGATTCTGTAGAAAATATGCTGAAAACGGAAAGAAAATCGTGCTTTTTGTGAAAAAATCGAATCTTGCCGCGCTTTCTTTATACAATTCATGCGGATTCAGGAAAATTTCAGATTACAAGATTGTCTATTTTTGAAAAGTCTTTGAAAAAGTTCTGGCTTGTCCTGCAAGTTTAATATTTCTCCCATTTCTGCTAGAATCAGAAAAATGTTTCGCGTTGTTGATGTTTCGTATTCTTATCCTGATTCAAAAAATTTTGCTCTTAAAAATGTGGGCTTTGAAATAAAAAAAGGCGACTATTGCGTTGTTCTCGGCACAAACGGCTCGGGAAAATCGACTTTGGCGCGCATTATGGCAGGTTTTTTGCAGCCGAGTTCTGGAAAGCTCGAATTTGATGAGAATCTTCTTACAGGAATTGTCTTTCAGTCGCCAAAGGAGCAGGTCGTCTCTGAAATTGTGAGCCGCGACACTGCGTTCGGACCTGAAAATCTCGGCATTGAAAAATCTGAGGTTGAGCAGCGCGTGATTGAAAGCCTTTCCGCAACGGATTTGCTCGACAAGGCGATGAGCTCGACAAACGCGCTTTCTCTCGGGCAGACGCAGAAACTTGCGGTTAGCGGAATTCTGGCTTTGCATCCCGAGCTTCTGATTCTGGACGAGGCGACTTCAATGCTCGACCCGGACTCGCGGAAGGAGCTTCTTGATTTTATCGACTCCTCGCACAGGCGCGGGCAGACAATCGTGCATATCACGCACGATTTTAACGAGGCTTTGAAGGCAAGCCATGTGATTGTGATTGAAAAGGGAAATCTTGTTTTTGATGGCGGAAGAGACGAGTTCCTTTCTGAGAAAAACATTATCGAAAATCTTTTTGGCGAGCCGATTCCAAAAAATCTGAGCAGGGCTGAAAAAATCGGCGGTGAAGATGTTCTTGTCTTAAAAAATTTGAATTTTTCTTATGATGACAATGACGGCAATTCCAGCACGATTGAGAATTTCAGCCTTTCGATAAAAAAGGGAACTTTGACGGCGATTACAGGCGCGAGCGGAAGCGGAAAATCGACAATTCTGGAGCTTTCGGCCGGGCTTTTGAATCCAAAAAGCGGAAAAGTTTTCTGTGAAAAGCGGCCGTCTCTCGCGCTTCAGGACGCTTCTTCCGCGCTTTTTGAGGCTTTTGCCGCCGATGATGTCGCGTTCGGCCCGAAAAATCTTGGAAAAAAGGGAAAAGAGCTGAAAAATCTCGTGAGAAATTCAATGGAGACTGCCGGGCTTCCTTTTGAGCAGTTTGCTGACCGCGGAACTTTTATGCTTTCAGGCGGAGAAAAGCGGAAGCTCGCTCTTGCCGGAATTATCGCGCTTGACAGCGACGTGATTCTTTTTGACGAGCCGACCGCAGGTCTTGACCCGAAAAGCCGCAGAAACATCATGGTTCAGTTCAGAAAACTTGTTGAAAGCGGAAAAACCGTTGTTTTTAGCACGCACCGCATGGACGAGGCTGATTTTGCCGACCGCCATATAAAGATGCAGAACGGGAAAATCGTGGGCGATTCTCTTGAAGCGGAACTTATGTCCAGTGACAAAAAAATCGCTTCTGGTATTGCGAAAAACACTCTGGAAGCAAAGCCAGAAATTCGAAATCTTCAAGACGCGAAATCTAAAAGCGGGAATCTTCCGGAAGCGAAAAGGCTCCAAGGCACAGGGCTTCTTGAAAAACTCAGAAAAACAAAGATTTTCGGCGAGAATCCAGAGACGCACCGCAAGAATCTGCTTCAGAAAGTTGGGGCAGTTCCAAAATACTGTATTTTTCTCGCGCTTTTTGTGCTTTCGCTCGTCTTTGAAAATGTCTATGCTTCGGCTGCGGTTGTTCTTTTGAGCGTGATTTATGGAATTTGCGCGGCTTTTCCTGCCAGACGCTACCTGTCGTCATTTTTGATTATTCTTCCGTGGATGATGTTTTTCTGCGCTTTCCAGCTTTTGATTTCAGTTCCTGCCGAAAATGACGTTATTTATTTTCAGCTCGGCTGGATTCTGGTCTCAAAATCGAAGATTCTTGCCTGCGTGAATCTTGTTCTTCACACGTTCAGCGCATTCTGCTGCGTGCGCGTCTTTATTTATTCAACTTCCGAAAGCGAATTTTTGAGCGGAATTTCTGGAATTTTGAAGCCGCTTGAGATGATGAAAATTCCTGTGCGCAGTGTAATCGTTATTGTTGAGATTGTTTTCAGGTTTATTCCGCTCTTGATTGAGGAGCTTTGTTCTATTGTAAAGACGCAGATTGTGCGCGGCGGGCTTGGCGAGGCGAAATCGCTTGGCTCGAAAATCAAAATCCTGATTCCGCTTTTCATTCCGCTGATAATTCAGACTGTGAAACGCTCCGAGGCTCTTGCGGACGCTCTCACAGCGAGAAAACTTTAGAATTTTTTGGAGAAAAGAGAAAATATGAAAAACGACTTTAAATTCTGCCCGAAATGCGCGAGCGAGAAAATCCAGAATGTTGATGAAAGAAAATGGCTTTGCCCTGACTGCGGATTTGAGCTTTTCAACAACGTTGCGACTGCGGTGGGGCTTGTCATAAGAGATTTTGAGGGGAAGATTCTTTTTGAGCGGCGGGCAAAAGAGCCGAGAAAAGGTTTTCTTGCTTTTCCCGGAGGTTTTTGTGAGCCTGACGAGACTGCTGAAAATGCCTGCGCGCGCGAGTGCTTTGAGGAAATCGGAGTGAAGCCGGAGAAAATCAAGTTTATCGCGAGTTTTCCGAACACTTACGAATTTAAGAATATTGTATATAAGACCTGCGACCTGTTTTTTGAGGCTGTTCTTCCTGAAAACGCGAAGCTCAAAGCTCAGGAAAGCGAGGTTTTAGGATTTGAATGGCGTTTTTGCCGGAATGAAAGCGAGCTTGAATCGTTGCCGCTTGCTTTTGTGAGCGCGAAGAATGTTCTGAAAATGATTTTGTAGATTTGCAGTATCTTTAAAAGTTTGCGTTGCA
>DHKO01000039.1 GCA_002404895.1 Treponema sp. UBA4692
CATTCCCCGATTGTGTAATGGTAGCACTTCAGATTCTGGTTCTGACTGTGGGGGTTCGAATCCTCCTTGGGGAACTAAAGCTGACAAGACAAAAACTGTCAGCTTTTTTAATCGCTTACAAAGCGGCCTCTTCGAATATCGGTTTAGTTCGCCACCCTCTCAAGGTGGAGAGACGGGTTCGACTCCCGTAGAGGCTATGAAATCATTATTTGTTTTTTTTTAGTTGGCTAAGGAATAGAGGTTCTTAGCTATTTTTTTTGTTTAAATTCTGTTTTTTTTCTTTTGCAAGGCACGGAGACTTTAAATTTTGCGGTTAGAAAATGCTGCGCCGGGGTGTAGCGGCACGCGCAGCGTGTTGCGGAACGGAGCGAAGCGCAGTGAAGCAATGGCGGCTTTTAGCCAGCACCGCGGAACACCGGGCATTGTTTTTAGCGTTGGGCAACGTGAGTGTTTCACTGGCTGCTCTTGTGAAAGTCCGTCCTGAAAAATAAAATCGCGATTGTGTGCGGCCGTTTCAGTTCATTTTGATGGCTGCCCGCTTTTTTTGGTCTAATTCCTAATTTTTTTTATTTTTGTTATAATTTTGCGTTATGGATATTAACAAAGTTGAGGGCGAGAAAATCGTAATTTCGGGCGCCCGTGAACATAATCTTAAAAATGTCAGCGTGGAAATTCCGCGCAATAAACTTGTCGTGATTTCGGGGCTTTCAGGCTCTGGAAAATCGTCGCTTGCATTTGACACGCTTTTTGCGGAAGGCCAGCGGCGTTATATGGAAAGCCTTTCTTCTTACGCAAGGCAGTTTTTGGGAAGCATGGACAAGCCTGATGTTGACTCGATTACGGGGCTTTCTCCGGCGATTTCTATCGAGCAGAAGACGACTCATAACAATCCGCGCTCGACTGTTGGAACTGTCACTGAGATTTATGACTATTACCGCTTGCTTTTTGCGCGCGCGGGGCACGCTCACTGTCCGAACTGCGGACGAGAGATAAAGGAGCAGAGCGTTGACCAGATTATCTCTTCGATTATGGCTTGGGGAGACGGAACTAGAATCACTTTGCTTGCGCCTGTAATCAGAGGAAAAAAGGGCGAGCATCAGAAAATAATCGATGACGCGAAAAAATCTGGCTTTATGCGGGCTAGAATCGACGGCGTTATGGCGGAGCTTGACGACACGATTAAGCTTGACAAGCAGAAAAAGCACACGATTGAAATTGTTGTTGACAGAATTGCGATAAAGGAAGAGTCGCGAAACCGCCTTGCAGAGTCTGTTGAGACGGCTCTTGAAAGCGCTGGCGGAATTCTCGTTGTCTTGCGGAGAGTGCCTGATTCGAGCGAGAAGGGCTACCATGAGGAGGAAGTCTTTTTCAGCCAGAAGAACGCGTGTCCTAACTGCGGGATCTCGATTCCTGAGCTTCAGCCGCGCCTTTTTTCATTCAACAATCCTTTTGGCGCCTGCCCGGAATGTACCGGCATTGGCGAGAAGATGGAGTGGGATGAGAAAAAAATTCTTCCGGACAAGTCAAAAAGCTTTAACGAGGGCGCATTTCCGTTTTTTAATCCTGACAGCGAATGGGTTCAGTCGATGTTCGGCGCGATTGCCGACGCAAACGGCTGGAGTCTCGACACTCCTCTCAAAGATTTGACTAAAAGCCAGTTTGACGGCTTGTGGAACGGCGACCTTTCAAAAAATATCCACTGGATTTACAGGAAGCAAAGCGGCGAGGGATTTTCCGAGTATAACCGTCCGTGGATTGGAATTCTTGCTGAAATGAAGCGGCGGCACAACGAGGCTTGGGGCGAAAGCCAAAGGCAGAGAATCGAAGAGAAATTTATGTCGGTTTCGGAATGTTCAAGCTGCCACGGAAAGCGTCTTAGAATGGAAGCGCTCGGCGTTACTGTCGGCGGAAAAAACATTATCGACTTGTGCGCGCTCAGCGTTGCGGAAAGCATTGAATTCTTCAAGAACCTGAAGCTCAGCGAGACTGAAAATTTGATTGTCTCCCAGATTCTAAAGGAAATTAACGCGCGTCTCAACTTTTTGAACAATGTCGGCCTTGACTATTTGACTTTGGAGCGTTCCGCAGGAACTTTGTCTGGCGGCGAGGCGCAGAGAATCAGGCTTGCGACTCAGATTGGCTCGGGTCTTACGGGCGTAATGTATATTCTGGACGAGCCTAGCATCGGACTGCATCAGCGCGACAACGAGCGTCTCGTGGAGACTTTGACTTATCTCCGCGACTTGAAGAACACGGTTGTCGTTGTTGAGCATGACGAGCAGACTTTGCGCACTGCCGACTGGCTCGTTGACATGGGACCTGGGGCTGGCGTTCACGGAGGCGAGGTGATTGCGTCTGGAACTCCCGAGCAGGTTATGAAAGTTGAGCGGAGCATTACCGGCCAGTATCTGAGCGGAAAACTTTATATGCCGGTTCCGCGCGAGCGGCGTAAAGGAAACGGAAATTTCATCTCTTTGAACGGCGTAAGGGAGCATAACCTCAAGAACATCTCCGTGAAAATTCCTCTCGGGGCTTTCACCTGCATAACAGGCGTTTCTGGAAGCGGAAAATCGACATTGCTCAGCGACGTTTTTTATCCTGCGGTGAGCAACAAAATCATGCGCACGGACTACAAAACCGGAAAATTCGGCTCAATCGAAGGAATTGAGAACATCGATAAAATCATAAATATCGACCAAAGTCCAATCGGGCGCACTCCGAGAAGCAATCCTGTAACTTACGTTGGAGTTTTTGATTCTATAAGAGAATTGTTCGCTTCATTGCCTGACTCAAAGGCGCGCGGCTACAAATCCGGAAGATTCAGCTTCAACGTGAAAGGCGGCCGCTGCGAGAAATGCCAGGGCGCGGGAACTTTGACAATCGAGATGAACTTTCTTCCGGACGTTTTTATCCAGTGCGATGTCTGCCACGGAAAACGGTTCAACCAGGAGACTCTCGATGTCTGCTACAAAGGGAAAAATATTTCAGATGTCCTTGACATGACGATTGAAGAGGCTGCGGATTTTTTCAGCTCGATTCCGCACATTTCACGTAAGCTCGAGACTTTGAAGAATGTCGGTCTTGGCTACATTCAGCTTGGCCAGAACGCGCTTACATTGAGCGGCGGCGAGGCTCAGCGTGTGAAGCTTGCGTCGGAGCTTGCTCGGCCTTCAACCGGAAAAACGCTTTATATCCTTGACGAGCCGACAACGGGGCTTCATTTTGCAGATGTGAAAGTCCTTATGGAAGTTATTCAAAAGCTCGTTGACAAAGGAAACACGGTAGTGATGATTGAGCATAATCTTGACGTGATTGCGCAGGCGGATTTCTTGATTGACTTGGGGCCGGAGGGCGGAAACAGGGGCGGAACTGTCGTTGACACAGGAACTCCAGAGGAAGTCGCTTCGCGCTGGCACAAGACAGGCTCTTACACAGGGAAATTTGTGGAAGAGACGCTGGCAAAAGCTGTCCGCGAGTGATTTTTTAGCTGCCCGAATTAAAAAAACGAATCTGAAATTTAAAGCTGATGATTAAAAAAAGTCTTGTTTTTCTGTTTGCTGTTTTCTCTTTTTTTGCGTTTCAGGCGTTTGCTTCCGGCGATGAGGAAAAATCCGTTATTACGATTGAAAGCGCGCAAAAGTCTGAATACAAAAAAGACGAGAAATCCGGCGAGGACTCGATTGTTCTGACCGGCGACGTGAAAATCTCCGTTGCACGCGGAAAAAACACGACTGTAATCACCGCGAACACGATAAACTACAACCGCGCCACAGACATGATTTATGCGGAAGGAAACGTGAGCCTTTCGCAAAGCGGCGGCGAGACAATCTCGGCGGCAAGCCTGCTTTTCAACACTGCGACGCTCGAGGGCGTTTTTGATGACGGGCGGGCGGTTCATGAGTCAAGCGACGCGATAAATCTTCCGAGCGGCTCAAAGCTGATTGTCGCTTCCGATATTTTCGGACGCGATTCTGGCGGAACTGTCGCTTTCAAGACGGGCGAGCTTACTTTCTGCGATGATGATGACCCGCACTGGCGAATCAAGGCGACTAGAATCTGGCTTTTGCCCGGCGGCGAATTCGCTTTCTTGAACGCGGTTCTTTTTGTTGGACACGTTCCGCTTATGTGGCTTCCGGCTTTTTATTATCCGAAGGACGAGCTTGTCTTTAATCCGGCTTTCGGCTACAGGGCGCGTGAGGGCTATTTCATAAACACGACGACTTATCTTTACGGAAGAAAGCCTGCCGACGCGGTAAGCACAGCCGACTTGAATTCTTCGAGCGAAAGCAGCGACTCAACTGACAAGATTGATTTTTTCAGCTTTATGAACACTGGCTCAATGAAAGAGCAGCGTCGCGAGGGCTTGGTTCTTCATAATCTTGATGAGGATTTCACAGGCGACACTTCGTCTTATTTCAAGGTGATGGCGGACTATTACGCGAATCTTGGCGCGATGGTCGGATTTGACGGAGCTTTCAAGCCCGGAACTTATCTCACGTCTCTTGAAACAACTTTGAAGCTCGGATTCAGCAACACAGTCTTTAAAAGCAGCAGCGTCTATCTTTCAAAAAATTCTTCAGGCGATGTTGTTTCTGACAGCGGATATTTTATGGGAAAAAAGTATCCGTTCAGATTTCAGGCGAATTTAAAGGCGACTTTGGCAAAGCCTTTCAGCCTGACTCTTTCGCTTCCTGTTTATTCAGACCCTTATTTTTCTGACGATTTTGACACGCGCGCCGAGACAATGGACTGGATTGACTATGCGATGAGCGGAGGCGGAACCGACAGCGACGACGATGACGACGTTACGGAGATTTCCTCTTACACTTGGTCGCTTTCAGGAAGCAAGACTTTCAAAGTCCCGGATTTTTTCAATCCTTTTGTTACGACTTTTTCAATTTCAAGTTTTTCATCGTCCGTGGTTTATTCCTCAAAGGCAAACACTGCGCTTTCAAGCTGGAGCGAGTACGCTGCTGACTCAACATGGGCGACTTACACGCCTGAGCGGAAATTCTATTATCCTTCGACTGTAACGCCGTTCAAGATTTCAACGAAAATCGCGGGAAATTTGGTTCAAATTCCTTCAACGAAAAAAAATTCGTCTTCTTCCGGCTCAAAGCTTTCATTAAAAGTTCCAGAGGAACTTGATGAATCTAAATCTGAAAGTTCCGGAGCGAATTCCGAATTTGTCGATTCTAAATCTAAAGATTCTGAATCTGTCGATTCTAAGCCTGGTGATTCTGAGTCTGCCGATTCTAAATCGAGCGATTCAAGCGAATCTTCTTCTTCAGCGGATTCCGCTTCTCCAGAATCTGACTCGCAAAATTCTGAAAACGAGCCTGTCCTTGCGGAAACTGCTTTGCCCTCGCTTTCGTCTCCGAGCTTTTCAACAACATCTCTTGACGGAATTTCCTACAATCTCGGATATTCTGTCTCGCCTGACTTCACTTCGCAGCTTTCTTATTCTTCTGCAAATCTTACCCAGCCTGACGATTTTTCTTGGCAGGATATGCAGTCAACTTACATTCAGCTGAAAGCCCCGACAACTTTGACGAGCAAAATCGGCTACCGTGGCAATTTTGCGACTTTGACCGACACTTTCACGTTCAATCCTGTTTACCAGAAGCATCCTTATCTTAAAATCACCGACACGACTTCCGAGGGCGGCTACACTGAAAGCTCCGCAAATTCAATCAAGAAGACTGACTACGCGGCGCGTAAGCTTGACTTGACCGACACAAACGCGCTCACATTAAAGCCGTTTCATCTCACAAAGCATTTTTCCGACACTTCAATCACCTGGAACACGACAATAAAAATGCTCGAGCTTGAATACGACACCGATTCCGACATTGACGACCCGCAGTGGACTTATCTTACAACCGACTTGACTGACGAGGACTGCGTTACAACCCACAATCTGAACATTGTGCTTGCTGCAAGCGAATTCGACAAGAAGCTCACTCAGCAGCTTTCATTGACATCGACTTTGCCTCCGCAGGTTGACGAATACAAGGGAACTTTGACTTTGGGCTTTCCTTACTTGACTTTGACGGCTGGAACTGGAATCAAGCAGACAAGCTCCACAGACGACACTTGGGTAAAAGAGGATTTCACTCAGACCGCGTCTCTTTCGCTTTTCAACAGCAAGCTAAAGTTCACGCAAAGCTATGTTTACGATATGGAAGAGGAAGAAAAGGATTCTCTTAAATTCGCCCTCTCAGGATTCGGGCTTCAGGCCGCAAAAACTTGGTCTTACACGACAAGCTACGAATTCGACTCAGACTCAGGCTGGAAATCGACCGGCGAAAAGGAATTTCAGCCTTACCAGACAAGCCTTGCATATTCAAGCGGAACAAAAACTTTCAAATATCTGAGCGACAAAGTCTCGCTTGCGCCTTCTCTTTCAACAAGCGTTGTCTACGACGATTTGCGCCCGACAAACAGCTATTTCAAGTTCATTCCGGCTTTGACTTTCAAAATCAATGATTTCTTGAACATTTCTTTCAGTGCGGAGACAAAAAACAGCCAGATTTTCAGATATTTTTGCTCCGAAGACGAATATCAGTCGTATTACAAAGGAAACGGCGAGCGGAATTTCTTGCAGGATTTGATAGACTCTTTCAGATTTGACGACACGGCAAAGCGCACTTCAAGCGGATTCAAGATTCAGACTTTCAAGATTGACGTTACCCACGAGCTTGACGACTGGGATTTCAACTGCTCATTCTCGATAAAGCCGCGCTATATGTACAGCTCAAGCCAGACCGGCTACGACTCAAGCAAGGGAAAGTATTACGACTACAGCCCGTATTTTTCAATCAGCGTGGCATGGCGGCCGCTGGCAAGCATGAAGACTGAAATCGTGGACGACTACGGCGAATGGGAGCTGAACCCGTAAATTGCCGCAAAGCGTCATGCTGAATTTAGAGCGTGCAGAAAACTGCCAGATTTCAGCATTTGCGTTCGCTTGGATTCAACATTCTTAAATTTTTACAAAAAAATTCTTACTCAGTTTTCATTTTTTTATGTTGTCTGCCGATAATTTGCGTGAGGGTCAGAGGTTATCAGTTTTATGAAATTTATTTTTGCGAGCGAGAACAGGCTTTTTTACAAGGCGTTTTGCAGAATTCTTTGCTCTGAAGAGGACGAAAGCGTTTTTTACGAGAATATCTCGGATTTTGTGTCGGATTTTCTTTCTGGAAAAGTTCTGCCGGACTTTGTGATTATCGACGGACACTATTTTTCAAGATTCAAGAACTTTATTTTCCGGCTTCTGCGCGACTTTGACCGTGAAATTCCTGCCGTTTTTCTTGACGGAGATGTTCCAAAATCGCTTCGCACTGCGAAATGGCTTTCAGAAATCGAGCTTTGCTTTGACAAGCCAGGCTGCCATCATCTTATCCCGGCCTTAGAAAAAATAAACAGAATCCTAGACTTGCCGGTTTGCCGAAATGCAATTCGGAATGCAGTTCAAGATGTCATTCAAAATCCACCCCAAGACACAATTCAAAATCCAGTTCAGAACGAAACGAAAATCAAAAAACTTAATATCGAAAAATTGGCTGCATTCAAAGACAGCGGAAATCCGAACGCGAACATCAAAGAACCAGAATCAAATATCAAAAAATCAGAATCCGACATCAAAGAATCTAAAAAATTGCACGAAAAACTTTTGCTAAAGCCGAAAATTATGCTGACTCCTGTGAACAATCTTCTTTATGATTTTTTCTTCAAGAACCGCAGGCGAATCGTTTATATTGAAGAAATCGCGGAAATCTTGAAAATTCAGTTTGAGAACGATGTCGAGCGCGGGCAGAGAAACGGAGTTTATGCTTACGTTTCGAGATTCAGAAAATCGATTTCACAAATCAAGTGCAGCTACGAGCTTCTGCGGATTTGCAGGGGCGGCTATCAGCTTGTGCCGAAAAGCTAAAATCGCGAAAATTGTAAAAGTTATAAAAAATTTGCTGTGCGGAGATGTGCGGAGACAAAAATGGGACAGCCGAAAATTTTCAGCCTGATTGACAAGGCGATTTTTGATTACAATATGCTCGATTCAGAGCTTGAGGACGGAGCGAGAATTCTTCTTGGCGCGAGCGGCGGAAAAGACTCGACCTTGCTTGCTGAATATTTCGGAAACCGCCTGAAAAGGCTTTCTTCAAGCCATAAAAATCAGCACAAATCCTTTGAGAAGAAATTTTCAGTGCGCGCGCTTTACATTCAGACTGACTTTGCGAATCCTTTTAATCCTGAGCTTAAGAAAAAATTTGATGAATGGCAGATTCCTCTTGAAACTTTGCAGGTGAACACTCTTGCCCGGCTTCACGATGGACACAAGATGAGCTGCTACTGGTGCTCGAACCAGCGGCGGAAAGAGCTTTTGAACTACGCCATTAAAAATGGATTCGACACTGTTGTGCTTGGCCATCACATTGACGATGTTCTTGAAACTCTTCTGATGAATATGACCGGAAAAGGAAAGCTCGAGGCAATGCCGGCAGTCCTCAAATATCAAAAATATCCAGTAAAGCTTGCCCGGCCTCTTTATTACGTTCCTGTCGATGAAATCATAAAACATTCAATTGAGAGCGGCTGGAATTCACAGACCTGCACCTGCGCTTATCAGGACAACTCAGGCAGAAAAAACGCGCGCAGAAAACTTTTCGATTTGACCGGCGGAAATTACCCGGAAAAAATCCACATTCTAAATTCGCTTAAACGAGAAAACATAGATTTTGATTATCTTCCGTGATAAAATCGTTTGCGTTGCGTTCATTTTTGCTTTGAACGCGTAATTTTATTTTCTTTGGCGGGAATATTTTGTTTCGCCGAAAAAAATTATTTAAAAAGTCAAAATGAAAATTGAAATTTTCTAATTGGCTTTTTATAGGAGAAAATATGGCGAGATTCAAGCCGATTATTACAAGCCTTCTTTCAACTGATGCCTACAAATTTTCGATGGGGCAGGCGATTTATCATCAGTTTTCAGAATACAAGACAACCTGGAGCTTCAAGTGCCGGAATCCAGATGTGAAATTCACGGCGGAAATGGTTGACGAGATAAAAGAGCAGATAAAATTCTACTGCCAGCTTTCTTTTACTGAGGACGAGCTTTCTTATCTTGACAAAATCAGATGGATAAAAGGCTCTTACGTGGATTTTCTGCGCCTTTGGCACGCGCGTTTTGAGGACTTCAAGATTTCAAACGACGGGCCTTCTGGACTCACTCTCGAGGCGTGCGGAACTTGGCTCAACACTTCAATGTACGAGATTCCTGTTCTTGCAATCGTGAACGAGGTTTATTTTAGAATGGCAGACAGCTACGACAAGCTTTTTGAGTCTTTCAAGCGCCGTCTCGACAAGAAAATCGAAATGCTGATTGACGGCTCGTATTCAATTGGACCTTTCAGCGAATTCGGGCTTCGCCGCCGTCTTTCCGAGGAAGCCCAGGACTTGGCGGTTCAAAAATTAAAGGAAAATTCCGGCAAATTCGCGTCGTCAACTTTTGTGGGAACTTCAAACGTCTATCTTGCAAAAAAGCACAACGTAACTCCTGTCGGAACAATGGCTCATGAGTGGGTTATGTGCGCCGGGCAGGGAAACCACAAGCACAATCCGGCTTATTCAAACTGGTTCGCGCTTGACGCATGGGTAAAGGAATACGGAGTTCTGAACGGAACCGCGCTCACCGACACAATCACGACCGACTGCTTCCTTCGCGACTTTCAGCTAACATACGCGACTTTGTACTCTGGAGTCCGCCACGACTCAGGCGACCCTTTTGTGTGGGGAGACAAGATGATAAACCATTACAAGTCTCTCGGAATCGACCCTCATACAAAAACTCTTCTTTTCAGCGATTCTCTTGATTTTGAGCGCGCAACAAAAATCTACAGATATTTCAAGGACAAGGCGCACGTGGCTTTCGGAATCGGAACTTTCATCGCGAACGACACCGACGACGAGCCTCTGAACATCGTGATGAAAGTCACAAAATGCAACGGCCAGGACGTGGCGAAAATCTCCGACACAGCCGGAAAGGGAATGTGCAAGAACGCCGACTACGTGGACTATCTGAACCGCTGCATAAAGTGGCGGCTTGAGCACGAGAACGAGATTCTGCGGTAAAAAGTGGTTGCGGCAGGCGATTTGCGGGATGGAATGTTGCGGCTGTTGGAGTTCAAAAAATCTGCGGATTTCCGAAACAAAGCGAGCAGTAAACTGCTCGAGTTCGGAATGACGTGAAACCGCTTCCTTTCAGCAGCTTAAAAAATCACAAGGATTTCGGAATAAATTCCTGTTTATTTCCGAAATCCTTTTTTTATTTTTTCGAATTTGTCGATTGGAAATGTTTTTTTTTCGGATTTTAGAATTTTGCCTTTTCGAGAAATTTTATTCGTTGCCCAGCGCATTTTCCTGTTATGAAATTATTTCATTGCTTCGCCAGCGCGTTTCCGCACTTCGCAAAAATTTCATTCCACGCTCGCCGCGTTTTTTCTAATCTTTCTTGTACGGACGCTTGTTAAAAAGATATGTTGCTCTGGCGCAGGCGTATCTTCCGAAAAATCGGCTCATAAACGCGGTGAGTCTCCATTTTAGAGACCAGAGAGCGAGCAGCTTTCCTTTTTCATATCGGCTGAGGCAGTGCCTAACGACTTTTTCGGGGCTTTTTCCGTGCAGGACTTCCTTTCTCGCGCCGTTTGAAGCCACGTTCGCAAAATCCGTGCTTACAGAGCCAGGGCAAAGAGCCGTAACCTTGATTTTTTTGTCTTTCAGTTCCGCAGCAAGGGCAATGCTGAAGCTTAGGACGTAAGCCTTTGTCGCCGCGTAGACCGCAAAATTTCCGAGCGGCATAAAAGACGCAAGCGATGCCACATTTATGATTCCGCTTCCGGCTTTCATAAACGGAATCGCTTTTCCGCAGATTCCAGTGAGCGCGGTGCAGTTTAGCTCCACCATTTCCATCTCTCGTTCTGTTGGAGTCTCGGTGAACGGCCCGTAAGTTCCGAATCCCGCGTTGTTCAAGAGATTTTCAATCTCAAAGTTTCCGGCTGATTTTTCTTTTTCAAGGAAAAGCTCGAACGCAAGAACGCCGGTTTTCCCGGAAATATCCATCGGAATCGTCCTGACTTCAAGATTTGCAGCATTTTCTGCTGATTCTGCGTCGCTCAGGCTGTTTTCGCTTACGATATTTTCGTTCGGTTCGCTTTTTTCATTTTTTGTGTTTTCGTCTGCGCTGTTTGTTCCGTTTACAGCCGCTTTTCCAGTTCCGCAAATTTCATTTTTTACGCGCTCTAGTTTTTCAAGATTCCGCGCAATAAGCCAAATTTCGCGTTTCTCGTCCTTGTTTTTGAATTTTTCTGAAATCTGCCTTGCAAATTCCGCGCCCAGCCCGGAGCTTGCGCCAGTTATAATCGTGATTTTTCTCATGATTTTGATTTTACCATATTTAATTTTTTTAGTTTGCGTGGAGAACTGCCGTCGTGCTGAACTTGAACGCATTTTGTCGGAATCAAAGAATTGCCATGCTGAATTAAGCTGAACAGGAGACAGCTCGAGTTCGCAATGACGTTTTTCTTTCATTTAGCCACGCTCGTATTCCTAAATCCTCAGAATTTCATTACAATTTTTTTCGTTTTATGAAATCTATGAAAAACTTTACGAAAAATACGAATGAAAATCTTGGGTCAAAATCCTTGAAATCATCAAAATCTTTGCAGAAGAGACTTGAAAATCTGAGCGAAAAAGCATTCTTTTTACCTTTTTTCCTGATTTTTTCTTCTTTTGCGTTTTTTTCCTGCTCAAAAAAACTTTCAGATGAGGAAAAACTCGCGCTGAAAAATCAGAAAATCGAGGAGGCGAAATCGCTTGCGATTAAAAATTTTGTCGCCTCGCTTCCTGCGGAAGAAAAAATTTCCGAGCTTTTTTTTGTGAATGTCGAGGGGAACAGGACTTTTCGCAGCGTGGAAAATGTTCCGGCAAGCTTTGGGCTGGCGCAAAAAAAGCCGCTTGTGCCGGGCGGAGTTCTGCTTTTTTCATATAATATTTCAAAAGATCCGCTTGAAACTTACGAATTTATAAAGTCAATCCATGATTTTTACGTTCAGAACAGCCTTGTTCCGCCGTACATTGCGGTTGACCAGGAGGGCGGAGACGTGAGCCGCTTAAGAAATCTTACGAGCGCGCTTCCAAGCCAGAAGAAAATTTCCAGCGGGTTCAGCGCGGACGAGGCTTCAAAGATTTACGCGGCGCAGGCAAAGCAGATGAGGCTTTTGGGAATAAATTTGAATCTCGCGCCGGTTGTTGAGGCTGAAAACGCTTCGAACAGCGAATTTTTGGGAACTCGGACTTTCGGAGACGCGGAAAAAGTTCTTTCATATGGAAAAAACGCGGTTTCTTCTTACGAGTCAAATGGAATTTTGACTTCGCTAAAGCATTTTCCGGGAAATTCCAGCACCGACCCTCACACAGGACTCCCGAAAATCAGAATCACAAAGTCCGTGCTTGAAAACGATTATTTGCTTCCGTTCAAAAATCTTTTGCCGCTTTCCTCAGCCGTCTTGATGAGCCACGCTTGCGTTTCTCTTTCAGACGACGAAAATTATTCTGAAAGCGACGTGCCTTCTTGCCTCTCAAAATTTTGGGTGGAAGATGTTGTGCGCGGCGAGCTTGGATTTTCGGGGCTTGTTATTTCAGACGACATTTTCATGGGCGCGCTTTCTGAAAACGGTTTTCCGCCTGAAATCGCGTCGGTAAAGGCGATTGAGGCCGGAATTGACGTTCTTATGCTTTCTGAAAAGCGTTTTGGAAATGCGGCTTCTGTTCTGTATAAAAAATCTCTTGAAGATTCTGGCTTCGCGGAAAAAATTGACGATGCGGTTTATGATGTTGTGAAATTCAAAATTAAGTGCGGAATTCTTTCGCTTGAAGAAATCGAAGAGACAAAAGAAATAAAAGAAAATTCTGATAATGAAAAATCTTCAAGAAAATCAAAATCAGAAAATCAGGAAAATTTCTCTTTTAAAGTTTCTGTGAACAAAAATTACCCGGAATTTGACCTTTCCTTATTCGATAAATTCTACACCGAAGGACAAAATTCCTTGAAAAGCGAAAAATAAACGGCAGACAATCAAAAAAATAAAAAATCATCAAAAAATCTGGAAGATAAAAATGAAGCAGAAAGACAGGGCAAAAAAACTGAGCGGAGCGGAAGGCTTTGAATCTTATTACACGGAGCTTTTCGGCGGACGCTGGCAAAAAATAAAATCCGCGTTTTCAAAAAGTCCTGACTACCTTGAATGGAACGCTGGCGGCGCAGAATCTTATTTTCTTGATTCGGCTTCTGTGCGCGCGGCAGTTTCGCTTCCTTTGTCAGGCGCGAAAAAAATCCTTGATATGTGCGCGGCTCCGGGCGGAAAAACGCTTGTCTTAGCTTCAAATATGGATGAGGACGCGGTTCTTTACTCAAACGAGCGTTCTCCAGAAAGAAAACGGCGGCTCGACAGAACAATCCAGACTTGCCTTCCAGAAGAAATAAGCTCGAGGCTGAAAACTTCCTGCAAGGACGGCGCAAAGCTTTGCCTAGAATCTCAAAACGTGTTCGACAGAATCTTGCTCGACGCGCCTTGCTCTTCTGAACGCCACGTTCTAGCCGACCAAAAATATTTAAGCGAATGGTCTCCGTCAAGAATAAAAACTCTTTCCGTTTCTCAGTGGGCGTTGCTGTCTTCGGCATGGCGGATTCTTGTTCCGGGCGGATTTATGGTTTACTCGACCTGCGCTCTTTCTCCTGATGAAAATGACAAGGTGATTTCAAAGCTCCTTAAAAAATTTGACGATGTTGAAATCTTGGAGCCGGAAATTTCTCTTGAATACAAAAAATTTATTTCCGCAGACTTTTCTGAAGATGAATTTTCAAAAGCAAAGCTTCCAGAATATGAAAAAACTGAATTCGGCGCGCACATTCTCCCTGATTCTAAAAAATATTCAGATTCTTCTATTAAATCTGAAAATGATGTTGAACTCGGCTTAGGAACTGCTTCCGGGCCGCTTTATTTCTGTCTTCTGCACAAAAAAGAAATATGAGGTTACTAGACTGTTTTTTGTCTTTGTGTTATTTTGTTAGAACATATTTATATCAGTGTTTAAGTTTTATAAGCACATAGGAGGAGTGTTGGCAGACACCAGAGGTTTACGGATTAACGAACATATCCGTGTAAGAGAGGTCAGACTTGTTGACGAAGAGGGCGGAAAAAACGGAATCATTCCGACAATAGAAGCGCTTAAATTGGCAAGGGAGCGGGACCTTGATCTCGTTGAAGTTTCACCAAATGCAAATCCGCCGGTTTGTAAAATTTTAAATTACGGTAAATATAAGTTCGAGCAGGAAAAAAGACTCCGTGATTCCCGCAAGGCTCAAAAAGCCCTTAAACTCAAGGAAATTCGTATGCAGCCTAAGATTGGCTCTGGCGACCTTGACACTAAGGCAAAACACGTTCAGGAATTCTTGGACGAGGGCGATAAGGTAAAGGTTACGATTCGTTTCCGCGGTCGTGAGCTTGCTCATACCGAACTTGGCTATGATGTTCTGAATGAAGTATTGAAAAGGCTTAGAGAAGGCTCATATGCTGTTGAAAAGCCTGCCGCAATGGAAGGGCGTTTCATGTCGTTGACACTGAACGCTAAGGCCAAATAATTTAAGAGGTAGAAAAAATGCCTAAGATGAAGACAAAGAGAGCTGCTGCAAAGAGATTCTCTCTTACAGCAACTGGTAAAGTAAAGTACAAGAAAATGAATCTTCGTCATATTTTGACAAAGAAGTCACCAAAACGCAAAATGCATCTCCGTGGTGCTGGAATCCTTTCTGAAGATTCAGCAGCAAAAGTCCGCAAAACTCTGCTTCCATACGGCTGATTTACTAATAGGAGATAAGAAATGAGAGCAATTGATGGTGCAAAAAGAAAGAACCGCCGCATTAAGATTCTTAAACTTGCAAAAGGTTTTACAGGACGCCGCGGAACAAACTATAAAGCAGCTAAAGACGCTGTAACAAAGGCTCTTGACCACGCATATGTCAGCCGCCGTGATCGCAAAGGCGATTTCCGCCAGTTGTGGATTGCGCGTATCAACGCTGCTGTTCGTGAGGAAGGTCTTTCTTACTCACGTTTTATCAACGGTCTTAACAAGGCAGGAATCACACTTAACCGCAAGGCTTTGTCAAACCTCGCTATTGAAGACCCGACAGCTTTCAAAGCAGTTGTAGAAGCTGCAAAAAAAGCTCTTAACGCTTAATTTAATTGGTGTTAAAAGGATAGGCTGATGATTTCCCTCGAACAAATTTTGCTTCTTCAGGATAGAGTAGAAAACGCTGTTGCAAAAATTGCACAGCTTAACGCTGAAAATGTTGCTTTGCGTAGAAAATGCGCAGAGCTCACAAATGCATTGGCGGCGAAAACGGAGCAGTTTTCTTCTTTCCAAAATGATCAGAACAAAATTGAAGAGGGAATCTTGAAAGCCTTGAACAGACTTGATGCGCTGGAAAACACTGTTTTAGCCGCATCAAGTTCTGTCGTTGCTCTGAAAAATCAAGAGAACAATTCAGAGTCTGAAAAATCAGAAGAAAATAACAGCAAATCAGAAAATCATTCTGATAATTCTTCTGATGAAAAAATCAATTCTGAAAATGCTGTTGAAACGGTTCCTGTTTCAAATGAAAACGAAAATCAAAATTCAAATGAGCCTGAGTTAAATTTGGCTGAACAAAGCGAAACTCAAATTCCTGCTGATGTTGTGTCAGAATCTGTGGAAGTTGAAAAATCTGAAAACGCTGGTAATGTTGAAAATTCAGCTGCAGAAACTGAATTTCAGCCATCTGAAAATTCAGCAAATAAAATTCAGACACAAAATCAAGAAAATATATCTGAATCTGTAAATTCTAGTGAAACTGTTTCAGAAAAATCGCCTGCTCAAGAAATTAACGGGAATATCCAAAATCCTGCTGCAATATCAGAAAAATTAGAAAACAATGAAAATCCTGAAAAAACTCAGGGCAACTCTTCTTCACAGGCGCTTTTTGATATATTCTAATCGGGTATGGGTTCTTTAAAGATTGACGTGTTCAATTCTTCCTTTACGATAAACGCGACGGAAGATGACGCGTATCTCCAAAAACTTTTAGGATATTACAAGAAAATTATTTCTCAAATCCAAAAAAGCGGTTCTCTTTCAAATCCTGTTCAAATATCTGCGCTGGCTGGAATTATGCTTTGCGATGAGCTTTACAAGGAAAAGTCAAAGCTTCAGATGATTTCGCAAAATTCGGAAAATCCTGAGTCTGAAATTCAGGAGAAAGAAGTCGAAAAACTCACAAAAGAGATGATTGAAAAAATAAATAGGGCGTTAAGCTGATGTTTAAATTTAAAATTTGGATTGACGCGGATTCTTTTCCTGCTAAGGCACGGGATTTTTCTGTCTCGCTTGCAAAATCACATGAAATTCCTGTCGTTTTTGTCGCGAACCACGAGATAAAAAACAAGATTGAATACAATAATTTTGAAATGAAAATTGTCGAGAAAGTTTCAGGCGCGGCAGACGACTTTATCGTTGAGAATGCTGTCGGAAACGACATCGTTTTGACGCGCGACCTTCCGTTTTCCGCCCGGCTTGTCGAGAAAAAAATATCCGTTATGAACGACCGCGGCGTGAAATTCACGGAAAGCAGCATAAAGGAGCGGCTCGCAGAACGCGAATTCAGCTTGAACCTTTCGGAAATCGGGCTTGGCGGAAACAAGGGAAATTATTACGGCGAAAAAGAATTCAGAAAATTCTCGTCTGAATTTGAACGAGAAGTTCTGGCGCACAAAATGGCTGAGACTTACAACATCAAAAAATATTTCATCTAGCTCTTTTTTGAGAAATATGTTTTTATTCAGGCGATTTTCGCGGATAAAAAATTCGGGATTCGCAAAAAACGCGGGAGCAATATAAAAAGTCTAAGCTGACGCAAAAATCAAAATTCATGTCAGAAGCTGATTTCAGCTGTCCTTTTCCATCCGTTCGTAAGCGGTGTTAATTGAAATGATTCGCTCGCGAACCTGTAAAAACGCCATCACAAGCTCCGGGTCAAACTGCTTTCCTGAAAGATTCTGAATTTCCATGAATGCGTCATCGACCGACCATGCTTCCTTGTAGACCCGCTTATGGCTTAAAGCGTCAAAAACATCGGCGATTGCCACAATTCTCGCGGAAAGAGGAATTTGCTCGCCTTTTAACGGCGTGTATTTTCCGACCGGCGCGCCAATCTCATAGTTCATATAGTCAATGTCGCCGGGATAGCCTTTCTCGCTTCCGTTCCACCATTCATGGTGATGAAGGCAGACATCGCGCGACATAATATCGATTTCAGATTCCGGCTCTGTGAAAAGCTGCGCTCCAACGCAAGTGTGTCCCATCATAACTGCGCGCTCGTTGTCATTGAATCTGCCAGGACCCGGCTTTTTCAAGATTATGTCCGAAACTCCGACCTTTCCCAAATCGTGGCATTTAGCTGCGATTTTAAGCGTGTCGCGGAATTTCATCCTTTCCGCCTTGTAGATATTGTGGTTCTCTGCCCACTGGTCATAAATCTCAAGTGAAAAATCTGAAACGCGCTGGACGTGAGTTCCCGTCTCCTTCGGGTCTCTGAACTCAGCCATCCGCTGCATCCGCTTAATCATATTGCTTGTTAAGTAAGTATGCTCGAGAGTCTGCGTCGCGCTTGAGGCAAACTGCTTTATAAAATCGACCGACTCCTCGGAAAAAGCGACAACATTTCCGTCGTTGTCTTTCGCATTGATAATCTGGAGAACTCCGAGCCGCTGGTTGTTTGTTGTCGTGAGCGGAAGAGTGAGCGTCGAGACTGTCTTGTATCCTGTTGAAATGTCAGTGCTGCTGTTGAATTTGTAAGGCGCGGAATCAGGGATATTGTAAGCGTCTGCAATGTTCAAAAGCTCGCCTGTGTAGGCGCAGTAGCCCGCAATCGAGCGTTTTGTGATTGGAACCGTAAAATAAACGTACGGAGTTTTTGATTCTCCCGGATTTTTTCTCGCCTGAGTGTCGTTTTGCGCATATTTTATTCTAAGAAGCTTGTTCCGAAAAAGGCTGTCCTCGCCTGAATAAATCGAAAGATTCGCCTCTTTTGAAGTTGACTGCTTTTCTTCTATAACATAAATCGAGCCTGCGTCGGCATTTGCAATCGCACGCGCCTCTGTCAGGATTTTTTCCAAAAGAACATCTGTGTCGCGAATCTCATTCAAGAGCTTTTCTGTCTCAAAAACTTTCTGCAATTTCTTAAAGCGTTCTACTTCGTCTATTTGTCTGTCCATGTGAAAACTCACTTTCCAATTTTAATTCATAAAATCCAAATAGTCTATTTTTTAGAACGAAATAAAGCGAAAATAAAACTGATTTTGGAGCAGCCTTTGTAAAAGAACAAATATCTTCTTGAAATCGCTGAATGTTATGATTGTTTTCCCTGCCATTCGCGGTTCCGCTTTTCGCTCCATTCCTGCCGCAGAAAATATTTTTATCGAAAATTCCTTTTCCGCCGCGTTGAAAAAGCGAAAAATCTTTTCCCGTTAAAATCCGCGCGCCAGGAACGCTCCGCGCCGCTATTGTCAGGGCTAGGCTCTTCTCCATGCGAATTTTTAACAATCCTTTCTTTTCTATTATTTTGAATTTTTTATAAGAATCACGTTTTTTATAATTTCTTCGAAATCGCTTTTTAAAAGTAAAAATGCCTTTACAAAAAAATCTCCAGCATTAAAATAATTAGCATATGCTAACAAATTTTTCAAATTCGCTTCTTCCTGCGCTTGTAATTCCTTTTCTCGGAACTTCGCTCGGTTCTGCCTGCGTTTTTCTTATGCGCGGCCGGATGAATCCGAAAATCCAGAAGTCGCTTCAAGGCTTCGCGTCTGGAGTCATGGTCGCCGCGTCAATCTGGTCGCTTATTTTGCCGGCTTTTGAGATGTCATCAAATCTTGGAAAACTGAAATTTATTCCGCCTGTTGCCGGTTTTTGGCTTGGAATTTTCTTTCTTCTTGGAATCGACCATCTTGTTCCGCACTTGCATTTGGACTCTTCGTCTCCTGAAGGCCGGAAAAGTCATCTAAAAAAGACAACGATGATGGTTCTTGCCGTAACAATCCACAATATTCCCGAGGGAATGGCTGTTGGCGTTGTCTATGCGGGATTTTTGGCTGGAAACGGCGGAATCACAGCCGCAGGCGCGCTTAGCCTTGCGCTCGGAATCGCAATCCAGAATTTTCCCGAGGGTGCGGTGATTTCTCTTCCGCTTTCGTCCGAGGGCGAGCCGCATGGAAAGGCTTTTGCTGCCGGGGTTCTTTCAGGCGCGGTAGAGCCGGTCGGCGCATTTCTCACGATTATCGCGTCTGGCGTTGTTCTTGGTGCGCTTCCGTATTTGCTTTCCTTTGCGGCGGGCGCGATGCTGTACGTTGTCGTGGAGGAGCTTATTCCGGAGATGTCGTCTGGAAAGCACAGCGACGTTGGCACGGTTTCGTTCGCGCTCGGCTTCACGTTGATGATGACACTCGATGTGGTGCTTGGTTGAGGAGCATTTTCCGCATCCGCTCGGTCGCGCAGTTGTAAAGGCGGCGGAGGACAGAGGGCTTCGCCATCC
>DHKO01000034.1 GCA_002404895.1 Treponema sp. UBA4692
AAATGCTTTTTCTGATTTCGTCACGGTGACGATTGTCGCATTTTTCAATATAGATTCCGAATCAAGTTCGGAATGACGAAAAAGGCAAGTCATGGTGACGACTACCGCATTTTCAATATAGATTCCGAATCAAGTTCGGAATGACAAAAAAGGCAAGTCATGGTGACGATTGCCGCATTTTCAATATAGATTCCGAATCAAGTTCGGAATGACGAAAAAGGCAAGCCATGGTGACGATTGCCGACAAAACGCTTTTTCTTGATTCGTCACATCGCTTGCCTGCGCGGCTTGCATTGCGGCAGGGATAGAAATGGCGCGGAAGCGTTGTTTTGCGGCTGCTTTTCTTCTTGCTTTGCCCGCGCTGCAAAACAATGGAGCGGAGCGGAACCACGGATAGCCCGGCGCTGCGGAGCGGCGGCCGCCCAGAAAAATCATGATAGAGCCTCGAGCTTTTCCTTTATGAACTCGCTTTTTTCTTTGAGGCCGATTTTTCCCGCGCTAAGAATAAGCGTGTTCGGGCGCGCCGGGTCTAAGCGGACTTTTCCGTTGCTGTCTTTGATGAGCTTGAGGACTTTGTCGATTTTCACGTCGCTTACGGTGCTGAACTCGATTCTGATTTCGCCTGACTTTTCCTTTATTGATGAAATCACCATTTTCTTTGCGATTATGCGCACTTCGGCAAGGCTTAAGAGGCTGTAGACTTCATCAGGAACCGGGCCGAAGCGGTCTTCAAGCTCGTACTCGATTGCGGAAAGCTCGTCTTTTGTCTGAACTGCGGCGACTTTCTTGTAGATTTCCATTTTTGTCTGGAGGCTTGAAACATAGCTGTCCGGGATAAATCCTGTGTATTCAAGCTCGAGGAGAACCTCGTTCGCTTCCTTGTAGTCCTTGGATTTTGTGAGATGCTCGACCGCCTCGTTCAAGAGCTTCATGTAAAGCTCGAATCCGACAGAGTAGACATCTCCGCTCTGGTCGCGGCCGAGAAGGTTTCCAGCCCCGCGGATTTCCATGTCCTTCATCGCAATCTTGAAGCCCGAGCCAAGCTCTGTGAAGTCGGATATTACCTGCAGACGCTTCATCGCGACTTCGCTCAGGACTTTATGCTCAGGATAGAGAAGATACGCGTATGCTTTTCTGTCGCTGCGGCCTACGCGCCCGCGAAGCTGGTAAAGCTGGCTTACGCCGTACATATCGGCGCGGTCGATTATGATTGTGTTCACGTTCGGAATGTCGATTCCGTTCTCGATGATTGTAGTTGCAATCAGAACGTGGAAGCCGCCGAGCTTGAATCTTCTAAAAATGTCGTCAAGCTGCTCGGCTGTCATCTGTCCGTGGGCAACGTCTATCATCATCTCTGGGACAATCTGCTGCAAGTGCCGCCTTGTGTCCTCAAGGGACTCGACGCGGTTATGGAGATAGAAGACCTGCCCTCCGCGCTCGACTTCCTGCCTGATTGCCTTTGCCACGCGCTCGTCGGTGTACTCGTCAACAATCGTCTCAATCGGCTTTCTTGTCTGCGGCGGAGTTGTCAGAAGCGACATATCGCGGATTTTCAAAAGAGACATATGCAGCGTTCTAGGAATAGGAGTCGCGCTCATAGCAAGGCAGTCGATGTTCGCTTTCATTGTCTTTAGCTTTTCCTTGTCCTTTACGCCGAAGCGCTGCTCCTCGTCGATTATCATAAGGCCAAGGTCCCGGTAGGCGACATCTTTCTGGATAATCCTGTGCGTTCCGACGAGAATATCAACGTCGCCGGTTTTTAGACGCTCGAGAATCTGCTTCTGCTCTTTTTGCGGAACAAAGCGGCTAAGCTGCGCGATTTTCACAGGAAAGTTCGCGAAACGCTCGACGCAGTTCTCATAGTGCTGCTCGGCAAGAATTGTGGTCGGCGCAAGAAAAGCGACCTGCTTTCCGCCCATGACGGCCTTGAACGCGGCGCGCATCGCAATCTCGGTTTTTCCGTAGCCAACATCTCCGCACACAAGGCGGTCCATAGGAACAGGCTTTTCCATGTCCTCCTTGATTTCCTTTGTGACGGAAATCTGGTCCGCTGTGTCCTCGTAAGGAAAAGCCGCCTCGAACGCTGTCTGCCATTCGTTGTCTTTCGGGAACGGAAATCCCCGGCTCGCCTTTCTTCTTGAATAAAGCGAGATGAGCTTTTCAGCCAAGTCCTCAACGGCTTTCTTGACCTTGTTCTTGCGGTTTTCCCATGACTTGGAGCCGATTCTGTCGATTTTCGGATTCTCGCCCTCGTTTCCGATGTAACGCTGGACAAGATTCACCTGCTCAATCGGAACAAAAGCGAATTCCTCGTCCGCGTACTCAAGCTTGATGTAGTCGCGCTCGTTTCCCATCGCCTTTACGCGCTGGATTCCACGGAAAATTCCGATTCCGTAGTTCACATGCACAACGTAGTCGCCCTCGTTAAGCTCAACAAAAGTGTCAATCGCCTGGCTTTTAGCCTTGTGGACAATTTTCGCCGCGTGCTTGCGCCTTCCCCAGATTTCGTTTTCCTGAATCACAAAGACTTTGCTCTCGCTGATTTCAAATCCGTTTGTGATTGCCCTCGGATAAACCTGAAGCGGAAAATATGGAACGCCTTTTTTCGCGTTCTTTTTGAGAAGCTCCAGATAATCTCCATCTGAAGGCTTCGCGCAGTAGTTTTTTAGGATTTCCTTGATTCTAAGAGACTGGTTCTCGTTGTCGGCAAAGACAAAGATTTTCCAGCCGTTCGACTGCAAGTCCTCAATCTGCTCCTTAAAATAATTTATGTTTCCGAAGAAGCTTTTTCCGTCAGCGCATTCAATCTTGAAAAAATTCGCGTCCGACTTTTGAATCTCCTCGGTTTCTGTGTGAAGAGTCCTGAACGAGACGCTGTTCTCGTGCCTTGAAGGAATCTCCTTGAACGGAATGAGCATTTCGCTCGGCGGAAAGACCGGCATTTTTAGCCGCGCGCTTCGGTACATTCCGGCATATTCGCGGTCGAAATTTTCCTGCATATTGCAGAGCCGGTCGTAGTCGTAATAAAAGACGGTCGTGTTTTTTGAGATGTAGTCAAGAACAGTGTATTTCTCGCCGTTTTCCTTCCGCCACAAGACAGGATAAAAAAGCTCCTCGCCCTCGCTCTCGCCTTTTTCTTTAAGGTCGGAAATGATTTTTTCCTTTGACTTTTGCGCCTCGTCCCCTAAAGCAAGGAGAACCGCGCCCGAGTCCATTTTCTCGCTTCCGTTGTTCTGCCCGAATTTATCAAAAAGCGAGCCGAGCTTTTCGACAAGCTCAGGATTCCACACAACTTCCTTCATCGGATAAACCAGAAGATTTTCCCTGCTTTCCTCAGGAATTGTTGACTGAGTTTCAACGTCGAAAGACTTTATCGACTCAATCTCGTCAAAATCAAAAAGAATTCTTCCTGCCCGCTCCTCGCCCGGAGCAAAAACATCGAGAACTTCTCCGCGCAAAGTGAACTCGCCCGGCACTCCGACTTTCGGAACGCGGACATATCCAAGCGAGGAAAGCTTTTTTGAAAGCTCCACCGGGTCGATTTTCTCGCCCTTGTAAAGCGAAAAGGAAAGAGAGCGCACATATTCAGGCGACGGAACTGGAGTCTGGAGCGAACGCTGGTTTATGATGAAGATTCTAGGCTTTGTCTGCTGGTTTAATGAGCGAGACTGCATCGCCATTTTTGACAAGACTGCCGAACGCTGGCCGAAAACTGCAGTTCCAACCGCGCTCGTCCTATACGGAACGATTCCCCACCACGGAAGGACTTTTATCTCCACGCTGCCGTCAAAAGCTGTCTCAAAATCCTGCTGCAAGTCAAAAGCGTCTTTTTCGGCAGGGACAACAACAACCGCGTCCATCGAGCTTACATCGGCTCCGCTTTCGCCTCCCGCGCCTGAATGTCTGCCTGTTCCGCCGTACTGCAATGAGGAAAGAGCCTTGTTCCGCATTTTCTCGACAAAATCAGCGATAAAAAAGCTTGCGGAAGTTCCGTGAAGCCCCTCGATTTCAGCCGGAAAATATTTTCCTGACGCGAGCGTGTCTATGTCAGAATGATAGTCAGACCAGCTTCCTGTAACCGAAACTAAATAATTTGATAATAATGATTTCATAAAAATTAACCGATAAATATAATAAGGCATTCTTGATTGTCTTTTCGACGGCGATTTTCAAGACACCTGTTAAGATTTCACTTCAATTCAAGAAATGAAAAAGGAGACATCCTTGAAACGAATTATTTTCACAATTATAGCGATTTTCAGCGTCTTTGGACAGTTTGCATATTCGCAGGCGCGCGTTTCTGAGAACGCAAGCCCGACAAGCACAAACAATGACGCAAAAAGCGATTTTTCAAAGGCTTCGCTTAGCATAAGATTCTACGACAGAACAATTTATTATCCGGGAAACAAGGAAGACAATCCTATAAACGTGAGCGTTTCAATCACAAACAACGGAACGGACACTTTGCGCTTCAAGCTCGCAGACGACAGGATGTTCTCGCTCGACTTCAACGCGTACACAATCAAGAACACGATTCTTCCGCAGTCAAAAGACCTTATTCAAAAACGCTCGACTTACCAGACAGTCTACTTCCGGGAGCTTGCGCTGGAGCCAGGCGAAACTTACTCGTTTATCGAAAACGTTAAAGACTACGTTCAGATTGACGAGCCTTCAATCTATTATCTGGAGCTTGTGTTTTATCCTGAGCTTTACAAGTCAAAAGAGATTCAGATTGAGTCGAACCGCCTTAGCCTTGACGTGCGCCCTTCTCCGTCGGCTTCCGCGTCAGTTGCGCTTCCAGTTGAAAGCCAAAGCGCGGCGATTCTAAAGCCGGAGGCGATTTCGCCTGACAAAGTTATCGAGCAGACAATAATCGCGCGCCAGAAATCTCTCTGGGACCAGTATTTTCTCTACATGGACTTGGAGGAGATGATGACAAGAAACAGCGAAGTGAACAGAACTTACAAGAATGCCTCTGCAGACGAGCGCAACAGGATGCTGAAAGCTTACAAGTCAGACTTGATGCAGAACAAAATCGACCACGACATTTCGGCAGTTCCTGAAAAATTCTCGATTGAAAACACTTCATACTCGCAGACCGACGGAACTGTGAGCGTTCTCGAATGGTTCAAGTACCCGAATTTCAGCGAGAAAAAACGCTATATCTACAAAGTGCGCCAGCGCGACGGAATCTGGCAGATTTACGATTATTCAGTAACAAACCTTGGAACAGAGTAAAAGTCAAAAATGAAAGCACTTTTGGTCGCCGACGATGAAAAGGCAATAACAAACATAAGCGAGGTTCTCAAGACAGCCGGATACGATGTGATTGTCTACAAATGGCTTTTAAAAGCCATGGACAACATCGAGGAAATCGCGCCGCATCTCATTGTCATAAGCACGAAAGACTATCCGCGACACTGGAAAACGCTTGCCCAGTATTCGTCAACGCTCGCCGCAGACTACACGCCTGAAATAATCCTTTACGCGGAAGAGCCGCTTCCTGATGAGGAAGAAAAAAAGGCTGAGGCTCTCCACGTGCGGGGGATTTTCGACTCGTGCGAGGTTGAGGGGCTGGACAAGCTACGTCAAATTCTCGCAAAGAAAGAAGATATTTTCTCAGGGCTTTTGACCGAGCCTGAGCAGGGCGAGGTTACGCTTCAAGACCTTCTGCCTGAGCTGAGCGACCTTTCAAAAGACATCGACTCGCTTAAAGAAGACCTGAAAAAGCCATTCAACATTGACGAGGCAATTGCGCAGGCAAAAAAAGCGCAGGAAGAGGAAGCAAGGGAGCTAGAACAAGCGGACGCGGAAACCGAAGAAAATAAAGACACAGAAAATGCGGAAGCCGAAGATGAAGAAATAAAAAACACAGAAGAACACGAGCTAGGCACGGAAAACAAAGATTTTGCGGAAACTGAAACCGAACAAAACGAAACTGGCGAAATCGAGACAAGCGAAGCTGAATCTCTTGAAGAAAACAAGGATTTTGCGGAAACTGAAACCGGACAAAACGAAACTGGCGAAATCGAGACAAGCGAAGCTGAATCTCTTGAAGAAAACAAAATTGAATCTTCCGAAACAGAAATTGAATCAGAAGAAACCAGCGGAACCGAAAATCAAAACGTCTCTTCCAACGAGATTCAAAATGAAGATTCCGGCGAAACCGAAAATCTTGAACCGCAGAACACTCAGGATTCAAACAAATCTGATATAATCGGAGAAAAAAGCGAAAAAGAGGACAACGAAATGAACGAAAACGATATTGAGGCAAAACTCGCCGCAATCATGAGCGCGAACAAGTCCGAGGCAAAAGAAAAGGCTGCCGAGGCCGGAATCGGAAAGACAAGCTGCTCGTTCGTGTTCACAAATCCAATCACGCTCGCGATGGTTACAGGAACCGCGAGAAACTACAACGGGCTTACGCTCGAGTTCACGCCGGACATTCCGTCCTTCATTATGAATCTGACTGCAGGAACTTTGATTGACTGCGCGTCGCTCAAAGTCAACGGCGAAATCTCCGATGTGAAGTGCGAAATCATGTCGAACGACTCGAGCAAAATCTATCTTCAAATCAAAAAATAGATAAAATTCCATGAAAAGCCAAAAAGCAAAATTCTTCTGCGAGAACTGCGGAGCGGAAGTTCCTCAAAACGCGAAAATGTGCAGGCACTGCGGAAGATTTTTCTCTTCTGTGCGCTGCCCTGCCTGCGGAGCCACCGGCAAGAACGAGGATTTCATCAACGGCTGCCCTGTCTGCGGATACGCCGTAAAAAAAGGCGGAAATAATTCATCATCGGGCACTGGAAGCGTAAAAAACATTTCATTCAATGAAAAAGCCGCCGGAAGAAAATCAAGGACAAGGCTCAGGCGAGAGATTGAAGAGCGCAATCCAAAAACATTTTCAAGGCAAAAATCAGACGGAACGCTTCCGATGTGGTCGTTTTTTGTGATTGTCGCGGTCTTGGCTGGAATAATCGCGGGAGCGGCAAAATATCTTGAGGTCTTTTAATTTCAATTCGCAACTAAAAATGAAGAATCAAAAAAACATGGGGAAAATATGAAAATCACTGACGAGCAGGCGATGGAAGAGGCCGTAAAAGAGGCGTACAGCGGAATAAACGCGGGAGACGGCGGTCCTTTCGGAAGCGTAATCGTAAAAGACGGAAAAATCATCGGAAGAGGCCACAACCGCGTAATAAAAAACCAGGACCCGACCTGCCACGGAGAAATCGAGGCAATCAGAGACGCGTGCAAAAACATAAAGACGTCCGACCTTTCAGGAAGCACGCTCTACACAACCGCCCAGCCCTGCCCCATGTGCTTAGGCGCGATTCTCTGGGCAAACATAAAGCTCGTTTTTCAAGGCTGCAGCATAGAAGACACAGAAAAAATCGGATTCAGGGACAGCAAATTCTATGATTTTCTGAATGGCAAAAACAGAATTCTCGAGACAAAAGAGATTGAACGTAAAAAATGCCAGAAGCTTTTTGAAGACTACTCAAAAATCACAGACAAGAAAAAATATTAGGAAGATTTTTCAAAAAAGAGACCGCGATTTTGTGAATCTTTGCTTTAGGGATTGCAGCAGACTGCGATTTCACGAATCATTATTTTACGGATTGCTGACAAAAAACATAGAAATCACCAATCCGTGCGGCTTTTTTCAGCTTTCCAAGTGAAGGCGCAACGTTCAGATAGATGCTGAAACAAGTTCAGCATGACGGCTTTTTTCAGCATGACGTTTTTTTTAGCGCAGCCCAGACAGCTCCGGCGGGAAAAATGCCGCCGAAACCTTTTCTCCCGCGCGCTACCACGCGAACCTGTATGACACGCCCGGCTCAACTCCATGCGCAGTCGGAATCGCGCCGACGTTCATGCTTATGTTTACGCTGCTGTTCTTGTGATAGAAAAAAGGACGAACAAATCCGTAAGCGATAGATGCGCCAATAATGAAAGTTCCAGCCTTAAATCCAGCATCAGGATCTGCAACAGCACACCAAATTCCAACCGCATCTGTCGCTGTCATCAAAATTCCATCGCCCCAGTGCCCGTTGCGGTACTAGCCTAAGCCAAACAGCACGTTCTGAAATCCGATTCCAATTCTTTCGCCTGTTGTGTAGTCGTTAGCCTGAATTTTTCCGCTACTGCCGACAACTTTTTTCTTGGTCAGAAGCTCCAATGTTTCATCGCTTACGACATTCATTCTGTAAATATCCTGAATTGCGGCTGTTGCAACATTGAACGCCTGAATATCAAGAACATAAAAAGTTCCAAGAGGCTTGAAAGTCCCGGAGATTACAGTCTCCGCGCCGGTCTTTGCTCCGAGCTGCTGCATTGTCTCGTCGCTCACCTCGCCTGAAAGCTGGAAGTTCATCTCTTTTTTTATGACATCGAGATTTGCGCGTGTAACAACCTGAAGTTTTCTAAGCTGAACAATATCCGTAGTCAACTCGCCAAGCATATATTCAGAAAGCTCGCTATAGGACGAAGAGATTCCAAGAATCGCGACCGTTGTTTTGTTTTTTAACGAAGAAGAAAATTTCTCTGCTGCCTGCTTCAAGGCATCGTCAACCGTAACACCTTTAGGCTGCGCAAAAGAGCCTGCGGCGGCAAAAAACAAAAGAGCGAACGCGAGAACGTGTTTTCGTGCCTTGTTTTTAATCTTGACGACCGCAAATTTTGCGGCGTTAGAGAGAATCAAATCCGCTCCAGCAACCAGAATGTTTTTCTTCATTTTTTCTTCCTCCTGAAAAACCTGAGATTCCATTTTTAGAACAATGAATCTAGCAGGTTTTCCTTTAAATCTTTTT
>DHKO01000005.1 GCA_002404895.1 Treponema sp. UBA4692
ATGCTGTGGTCAGCGTAGGCAACAGAAATCGCCTGAAAATTCAAGTTGTAATAGACGTGCCCTGCCTTGTAGTCGGAAGTTGAAGAGTCGCTTTTGCCGTAGTCAAGCGCGGTGTAGCTGTAGAACTCGAATCCGCCGTATTTTGTCATCGAAAGGCTTTTTCCGTTTACTTTTTCTGCGAAAGCTTCGGATGTCTTGTTTTTAGAAAGATTAAGCTCGTAGGATTTTCCCCCGAATTCAACGCTCATTTTCTGTGTGTTTTTAGACTGCGCAAAAATGCCGGTTGCGGCAAACAATGCAAATAAAATTGAAACCAGTTTTTTCATGAATCGCCTCGTTACAATCAGATTAGTTACATAATGTAACTAACAAAGAATATAATAAACTAAATATCGGCTGTCAAGGTGATTCTATGCTGAAAAAATTATTCCGTTTCGTAAAAGCAAATAAATTCTCCTCGCGGAATCATTCCGTTTATCAAAAGTACGTGCTGGCATACTGCGGAATCATTCCGTTCCAAAAAATTACTTGCGGACGCTGAACGGAACTATTCCGTTTGAAGAAAACACGCTAGTTCTGCTTATGGAATTTTTCGCATGGGCAAAAAATACGCTGGGCAGAGCGTGAAATAATTTCATAACAGGAAAATACGTTTTGCCGGACAATGCAGAAATTTCACGAGCAGAAAACACGTTGAACAGAGCATGAAACTTTTCGGACGAGCAGAACTGGCACGGCGAAATGAACAAAAATTTATTTTTCAGCAATTTTCTGCACTCCAAAAAACTCATCAACTTTATAAATATTTTGAGAATTATATTTATAGGAAAATACAATAAAATTATCTATGTTTCTTTTGTTTATAAGAAATTTTGGTTTGCGTTTTTCTCCGCTTGGCTGGTGTCCTTGATTGAATACGGTTAGAGTTTCATTCAAATTTATTCTGTTCAATTCAAAAATTTTCATCTGCAAAAATTCAACAGAATGTTTCATTTTTGCAGCATACGATATTTTTCCATCGTTACAAGTCTCTCCAAGAAGGTTCATTCTTTTTAATGCCATTTCGTAATTATGAGCAGAATCTTTTTCTGTTTTATGTTCATAAATTACGTACCACAATTTTTCATATTTGTTGATTGCCTCAAGAACATTTTCTTGGTCATTTCCCGGAGCTTCATTTTTATCAATATCACTAGCTTTTAAATCGCCGTAATAATTCTCTGCTGGAAAAAATAAATCAAAATCCAAAAGTTTTTGACTCTTGTTTTTTATGTTTCCAATATAAATCATCTCACCTTGACAATTCTCTGCAACAATAAAAGCCGAGAATTTATATTCCAAAAACCATCCCGGCCATTCTGTTCCGCGCCACTGATACCAGTCTGCTTTTTTCATTTCTAGAATGGCTTTATCTGCAAGTATCCATTTTCCAAAATCAAACTGAGAATTAAATTTTTTAAACAGTGTAAAAATATGATTTTCATCTTTCTTTCCACAAATAAAATCCTTAAATTTTCTGCTTGTTAGAACAGTTATATGATTTCCATTCCAATCAGTTTTTTCAAAGATTCCATTAGAAAGCCCCTGATATAAATCATTTGAATAAACATGCGCTGCGCTTGAATTGCATTTGTGGGAAATATAATCTTCGGTTTTAAAATTTACAAAAAGAATTAACCCCTCGTAATGATAAATTCCAATCAATCTTATAGATACATTGGAACTGCTCGCATATTCATCATAAAATTCTTTATACCATTTTTTTAACTGGAGACGTTTTTTAAAAAGCGGATGAGGAAAACTTAAATACGTTATCGCTCCGCAAAGAAAATATTCAATTTTTCCGTCATGCTTGTAGGCATAGACATTTTTCGTTCCTTGATATTTTAATGAAATTACATTTTCACCAAGAGAATTCTTCAATGCAATAAAAATATCTTTTGATGATAAAAGAGGCTGATCATAATCCAAGACTAAATTCTTATTTGGAGCAATCTGCTCTGATTTTAACACTTGCTTTCGTTCTGTTCCTGATTCTTTCATTGCTCAGCCTCATTATTAAAATTCAAGAAGTTTTCTTGTAACTTCTTCTAAAACTTTCACGCATATAGAATTTCCAAGTTGTTTATAACATTCATGCGCAGATTGATTTCCAAAATTAAAATCATCAGGAAAATCTTGAAGCCGCAGACACTCTTTTAGTGAAAGTTTTCGTTTATATTTTCCAATTATTGAAGTTTGAACCATTGCGACTAGCGCAGGCGCAACATTTGGAACTTTCACACGCATTCCGCTCGGTCTGAACTGAATAAGCCCTTCATAAACAGATTTTATTTTTTCACCACACTGCCATTCAAATTTTTTCTGTGTTGATGTAAAATTTTCATAAACATGCCATTTTTTCGCCCATTCATCGATAAACTTTTTGTTTCGTTCGTAAAGTTCCACGTTTTTTCTGACAAATTCTTTTTTCCATTGTGGGAAAAATGAAATATCACTATTTAAATGAAAAAAATCTGCCCAAACAGGAAATCCTATCGTTTTTATATCAATTCCTTGATAAAACTCGTTCCAAGCCTGCATTGTTAAGTTGTCTTCTTTTCTAACATTCAAAGATTCATCGCTTTCTCTTTCGTCTAAAATTGAATAAATCGAATTTTCTTCTTTTGTTTTTAATCCTGCAAAATCAAATTCAAGCGGAATATTAGTTTTTTCTGGGGCATATATTCCAGGCAAAAAAGCACGTTCGCGAAACTGTGGAACACCAAACTGATGTGGTGACAAAATCAGCGGAAGTTTTGTAGTTCTGTATCCAAGTTTGTGTAGACTTTCTAAAATAACTTTGATTGTATTTCCATTATCGTGCGAAACAAGATTGCGGACATTTTCCATCAAAATGTATTTAGGCTTTTTTTCTTTTAGTATTCGAAATACTTCAAAAATCAGTGTTCCACGGGCTTCGTCAAATCCAAACTGTTTTCCGCTTTTTGAAAATGCTTGGCAAGGAGGTGAAAAAAAACAAAAATCATGGTTTGGAATTTCCTTTTCGTCTTTTTTGGTCAAGTCACAAAGAGATTCTTTTCCATAATTTAATTTGAAGATATTGGCACAATCATTATTTATATTAGCCGCAAACACACATTCTGAATTTGGAACAATGCGTTTTACAGCTTGGGTAAAAGCACCAATTCCTGAAAAAAGTTCTATGTATTTTAAATGTGTATGTCTTTTTAAACGGACATTATAAAGAGCAGAATTTTGTTATAAAGAGTTTTGCCAGTTCACCGATATATAAAGAAATAAGGTAAATGAAATAATGTCAGAACTTGCCCAAAATAATGTCCGATTTTTTGGACAAGCTTTTTATAACTTAAAGTTTTGGGATTTTACATACTTTTAGGATATTAAAAAATTTTTATTTTCAAACACTTGATAGCTGGCAGAATCTGCACAGCTGATGAAAAGAACTTCGGCTTAGGGATAGTAGCACCTGCGAAGCAGTTCCGAAACGAAGTGAAGGAATGAGCCGCGTAAGACGGCGAAGTGCGGATAGCCCGACGGTGGCGGCTGGAATGTAACGAAGTGAAATGCAAGCCGCCACCGGAAGCCCCGGAAATCTATTCCGCCCAGACTTGTTTTGCAAGATTGAAAACTGCCCAGGCTTTTGGCCAGCCGGCATAGAACGCAACGTGGGGTACAATCGCGGCAATCTCGTTTTTGGAGACACCGTTTTTCTTTGCGTTTTCAAGCTGATATTTGAGCGAGCTGTCGGTGATTCCCTGCGACATGAGCGAGACAACGGTAATAATGCAGCGCGTCTTTAGGTCGATGTCCTGATTGTTCCAGTTTTCGCCGAAAAGAATGTCGTCGTTGAAGTGCGCAAAGTCCGGAGCAAAATCACCAAGAGCCGCGCGTCCTGCTGTCTGAACAATTTTCTGCTGATTTTTATTTTCTGTGTTTTCGTTTTGTGGCATAGTTTTTTCCTCTTAAGATGCTGATACTGCTTAAAGGTTTTGCCTTAGAACCAAGGCTTTATATATGTACAGTAGAAATAAAATATGCTAAGATAACTTTGGAAGTGCCTGATTCAAAAGGCGGCGTCTCCCGAACTCAACCAGTTTTGCTGGAATTTGAAAACCGGGAGGGCTTGCGTATGACTTTAGAGCTTGTTTTGGCGGCAGCAACAATTATAAGTTGCATCGCTGCTGTTGCAAGTGCAGTTGTCGCAACTCTTTCTTACCTAAAAAATAAGAAGAGTTAAAAAGTAAAGCCGCCCTTTCGTTTGACCACACTGGACGGCTTTATAACCAATCATGTGGAGACGACCGACTGAGTCGGGCATTTCCTTTCGCATAATATAGCACAGATTATTTTCGCCGTCAAATCTTGTAAAACTTACAAAGCAACCGAATATTTATTCCAAAATCCCGTCGATGTATTTTTTCACTTCCGCGCCGGACGCGCTTCCACGGAATTCTCTGCCGCCTTTAAGGACTGCGCCTTTTGCGTGCTTTGCCAAATCCGAGCCGCTGCGTCCGAGTCCGCTTCCGCCGCTTGAGTTTGCGATTGCCGGACGGCTTTTTTCATCATTGCACTCAATGGAAGAAAGCGAGTTGCTGTCGTGCCAGTTCAAGTCCGCGCTCGTGTATTTGTGAACCGGCACAATTTCGTGAATGTCCGCGCCCAAAGCAGAAGCCGCCGTTTTTGCGAGCCGCTCCGTTGTTCCTGTCGCGCTGAAATAGCAGACAACCGTCTTTTTCTGATTACCAGAATTTCCACTCAAATTTTGCGCATTTGCTCCAAACATAAAAATTCCTCCCGCTAAAAGTGAAATAAAAAGTTTTTTCATAAAATATCCCTCTGTATGCAATATTAAGTTACGGAATGTAACTAACATAAAATATAATAAACCAATATCGGCTGTCAAGGATTTTTACCGCAAAACTCGTTATTTTACGTGTGCGCTAACGCGCACAGCCTAAGCTTTTCGGCTTAGGGATAGTAGCGGCGGCGAAGCCGTTGCGGAACGGAGCAGAGCGAAGTGGAGCAATGAAACCGCGAATAGCCCGACCCGAGCGGCAGCGCTTGCGCGGAGCGAGGGGAAGCCCCGGATGATTATCAGAAAAGTCCGAATTTCTAAGAAAACTATCGAAAATTTTCTGATGATTTTTCCTTTTGTTTTTATTATCTTTATGAAAATTGAATTTTTGGAGGAAAACATGGTCAAGCTTTACGGCTCGTCGCTTTGCCCGGACTGCATTGCGTGCAAGAAATCTTTTGACGCGGAAAAAATCGCCTACGAGTTCAAAGATATTACTTCTGACTTGCGGAATCTGAAGGATTTTCTCGCTCTTCGCGACTCGAATCCGAAATTTGACAAGGCGAAGCAGAAAGGTCTGATTGGGATTCCGATTTTGATGACGGAAGACGGCTCGCTCACTTTCAAGTGGCAGGAATTTGTGAAGAATCCGCTTTCGGCGGATGATTGCGGTGATAAAGCCTGCGGAGTTAATTTTTAAATGACCAAGGATTTGACAGTCGGGCATCCGCTAAAGATTATTTTCGCGTTTGCCATGCCCGTTTTTCTGGGCTATCTTTTTCAGCAGTTTTACAATCTCGTTGACACGATTATCGTCGGGCAGTTTTTGGGTGTGAAGGCTCTGGCGGCGGTCGGCTCAACTGGAAGCCTTAATTTTCTGATTATCGGTTTTTGCATGGGGCTTTGCTCAGGATTTGCGATTCCAGTCGCGCAGAAATTCGGTGGCGGAGACTACACTTCAATGCGGCAGCTGATTTTCAACTCGTGGATTCTGATTTTAATCTCGTGCTTTGTCCTGACAATTCCGTCGGTTGTGTTTTGCAGGCGGCTTCTTGTTCTGCTGAAAACTCCGGAAGACGTTCTCGGCATGGCTTTTTCCTATTTTGTGATTATTCTGGCTGGAATTCCTGTTACGCTTTTCTACAATATTCTTGCCGGCGTAATCCGCTCGGTGGGAGACTCGAAAACTCCGCTTTACTTTCTTATTGTCTCCGCGCTTTTGAACATCGCGCTAGACCTTGTTTTTATCGCGCTTTTCAAATGGGGAATTCCGGGCGCGGCTTATGCGACTGTGATTTCTCAAGGCGTTTCCGGCGTGCTTTGCTTTTTTTATATGAAGGCGAAATTTGAAATTCTAAGATTCAGGAACGAAGACAAAATTTTAAGCTACAAGAAGATTCTGAATCTGCTTGGAATCGGGCTTCCGATGGGACTGCAGTATTCAATCACTGCGATTGGAAGCGTTATTTTGCAGTCGGCGGTGAATATTCTCGGTTCAATGTACGTGGCTTCGGTTGCGGCTGCGCAGAAAATCACGGTTTTCTTTTCAACTCCTTTTGACGCGCTCGGAACAACTATGGCGACTTACGGCGGTCAAAACGTTGGCGCAAAGAAATTCGGCCGCTTGAACTCCGGGCTTTTCTGGGGCTGTCTTGTCGGATTTATTTATTCCGCGCTCGGATTCTTGTTTATGTTCATTTTCAGCAAGAATCTCGCGCTGCTTTTCATCAGCAAGAACGAGACCGCAGCGGTAATCGGGCAGATTGCGGAAAATGTGAGAATGTTTTTGCTCGCGAACAGCGGTTTTTATTTCTTGCTTACACTTGTGAACGCGGTGAGATTTATGATTCAGGGAATGGGATTTTCGAGAACAGCGATTTTCGCCGGCGTTTTCGAGCTTGTCGGCCGCGCCGCGATTGGAATTGTTTTTGTTCCGCTTTTCGGTTTTGCTGCGGCCTGTTTTGCAAGTCCTCTCGCCTGGCTTCTCGCGGACTCGTTCCTTGTTCCAGCATACTTTGCGTGCCGAAGCCGGCTTATAAAAAAGCTGGGATAAGCATTAGATTTTTTTATGCAGCTGCGGTAATATTTTATAAAGTTGCGGTCATTTAGACATCAAGATGACCGCAACTTTAGGCACAGGCGCACATGGATTTTTAAGACTTCTGCAATTTCAGCTTTCAGCCGATTCCAAAATTTCAGTTATCATCGGAATAAGCTGTTTTTTGCGGCTGACAACGTCTTTTAGAAAATAGATATTTTCTTCCTGGCACGGAAACGAGAGCGCGGGCATGAAATTTTTCTCGCCTGAAACAAGGAAAATAGAGCTTAAAGTTGTGATGTCCGTTACCAAAAGCGCGCTGAACACTGCCGAATGGCTTCTTCTTGCGTTTTCAAGCCCGTCAAGAATTTCATTTTTGCGGCGCATTATTTCTTCTGTGCCGTCAACTTCAATCTGGCTGACTGTAAAGCAGAATTTTCCTTCCTTGTACTCTTTCATATCCTGATTTATGATTTCTTCGGTTGTCCGTCCGGAGATTCGGCTTCCAGCCTTAATTATTTCCTCGCCGAGAGATTTCACATTCACCCCTGCGATTCCGGCAAGTTCGGCGGCGGTTTCAATGTCAACGATTGTTGTCGTCGCGGATTTTAGAACCAATGTGTCGCTTAAAATTCCGCACAGGAGAAGCCCTGCGATTTTCGGCGGAATTTCAACTTTGTTGTCGTGGAAAAGCTTTGTCAAAATCGTTGATGTCGAGCCAAGCGGCAAATTTATAAACGTAATCGGAAGTTTTGTCGAGGCCGGTCCGATTCTGTGATGGTCAACAATTTCTGTAATCTCATAGTTTTCGATTCCGTCAACAGCCTGCGTAAGCTCGTTGTGGTCAACAAGCGCGACTGCGATGTTCGGCTCCTTGTGAATGTCAAGCTCGCTCATCATTCCAATCACACGTTTTTCGTCGTCAACAACCGGAAGAATCCTGCCCTGGCTTGAAACAATGTCTTTTTTGACCGCCGCAATCAAGTCGTTTGAACGAATCGGCTTTACAGAATGGTCGCCTGCCGCCGATGACGGAACAGAATAAGTCAAAAGCATTGTTGTTGAGGCTGTGTCAAAAGGACTCACGATAATTGTCGTTCCGTGTTTTTTCGCGATTTCAATCACTTTTTCAGATGGAACGCGCCCGCCGGAAACAACAAGGACGCAAATTGAATTTTCAACGCACAAAAGCTGAACGTCCTCGCGGTCGCCTGTAACAACAACGAGTTTTTCCGAAATGTGGGATTTCAAGGTCTCCGAAAAAGACTTAAAGCCTGTCGCGCCTGAAATTATCTTGAACATATGAATTTCAGAAATCTGATTTTCGGCATAAAATTTTCCGTTCAATGTCTGGCAGAGAAGTTTCGCGGTCGTAAAAAGCGAGATATGATGATTCGGATTGAGATTTTCAAGGACATTTTTTGAAAACGAAGTGTAGCTTAAAAGCGCCTTGTAATGATTTTCAGAATCAACGACTGGAAGAGCGTAAAAATTTGACTCTCGCATAACAGAAACCGCTTTCCAAAGCGAGTCGTTTTCATTTACAGTAACTGCGCCCTCGTGCATATAATAGGAAACTTTCGGCTCCAAATCAGGAATAAGGAGAGGCGGCACAACGCCGAATTTCTTGAAAATATAGTCCGACTGCGGATTAAGCTGGCCTGCACGCGCCGCAACGTATTCGTTTTGACCGAGCGCGTTTTTCAGATAAGCGAAAGCCGTCGCGCTAACGCTTGCGTCTGTGTCAGGATTTTTATGACCAAAAACGTAAATTCTTCTTTTCATAAATACTGAAAATATTTTAACACGCTTTTTTGCTTTTTACCAAAAAAGCCGGAGAAGAAATTTTCAGCTCAAAGTCTGCTTAATTTTTCAAGCCCGGCGGTTATGATTTTTTTGATTTACGAGAATCTTAATCTTTGAAATCAGGATTTTCAAAATCAGAATTTTTGATTTTAGGATAAGATTTTAGAAAAAATATGTCATTTCTGAAATTCAGTCCAGAATCCAGAAAAAGATGCTGAAATCGTGGTCTATTGACCACACAGTTTTCTGCTCGCCTTAAATTCAGCATGATAATTTCAAATTTATTGTTTTTTGAGATTCTGAAACAAAGCAAACGCAAAGCGTTAAAACTTTAGAATGGCGGCTGACTTTTTATGCAGACTTTCAATCCGTCGGCAAATTTTTAGCCAGCCGCCATTTTTAATTAAAATTCCGCGAGCGTTTTTTTCAAGATTTCAAGACCTTCGTCGATTTCAAAATCTGAAATATTCAGCGGCGGAACGATTCTAAGAGTGTTTTTTCCTGCCGTGGAAGTCAAAAGTCCGTTTGCAAGAAGCTTTTTCTCAAGCTCAACCGCGCTTTTCCCTTCAATAATATCAGCCCCAATCATAAGTCCTTTTCCGCGCACATCGCCGACATTCGGATTTTTCCAGGATTTTATCTCGTTTCTGATCTTTTCGCCTTTTTCTTTTACGCTTTCAAGAAATCCCGGCTTTTGAAGCTCATTCAGGACAACAAGACCAGCCGCGCAAGCCAATGGATTTCCGCCAAAAGTTGACTGATGGTCGCCTGCCTTGAAAACGCCCTCGGCTTTTCCGCGAATCAAGATTCCGCCCATAGGAACGCCGCCTGCAACGCCTTTCGCAAAGCTCACAGCGTCCGGCTCAAAGCCAAGCTCGTCGCTTGCCAAAACCGCGCCTGTTCTTCCGAATCCTGTCTGAACTTCGTCCGCCATAACAATTGCGCCGGCCTTTCTAGCTGCTTCTGCGGCGGCTTTTGCCCAGTCCGCGTCAATCAAGTTTACGCCGCCTTCGCCCTGAACGCACTCAATCATCAAGGCGGCGGTTGTGTCGTCAAAAGCTGTTTTTATTGCTTCCCAGTCGTTCGGCTTTATCGTCTTAAAATGCCCGGCGTAAGGCGCAAAGCAAGCCGGATGAAATTTTTCCTGGCCGGTCGCAGTCAATGTTGCGAGCGTCCGTCCGTGAAAAGAAGATTCAAGCGTGTAGATTGTGCGCCGCTTTTCGCCGCCGTTCAAATATCCGTATTTTCTGGCAAGCTTAAAAGCGGCCTCGTTTCCTTCCGCGCCGGAATTTCCAAAATAGACGCTTGAAAAGCCGGTCACTTTTAAAAGCTTTTCCGCAAATTCAACGCCGACATCGCTTACAAAATAATTGCAGACGTGGATTTGCCGCATGACCTGAGCGGAAATAGCGTCAACAAGCGGCTTGAAATTGTGGCCAAGCGAATTCACCGCGATTCCCGCGAGAAAATCGATATATTTTTTGTCGTCAACGTCGTAGCAGGTTGAGCCTTGCCCGTAAGCCATTTTTACGTCGAACGAGCCGTAATTATTCACAACAATTTTTGAACCCATTTTTTCCTCCAAGATTCAATGCAAGTTTTCTGCCTGCGAGCTTTCACGCGTTAGGGATAAGAGCGGGTGCGCAAGCAAGTGCGAAGCACCGGAGCGTTAGCGGAGCCGAGGATAGCCCGACGGCGAAGCCGGAACGCCCGGATAAAACTGCCGATTTTTTTCAACATTGAATGGCAGATGCTGAAAATTTCGGCGCGCATTTTACATTTTAATAAATCATAGTTCCGATTCCGCGGTCGCTGAACATTTCAATCAAAAGCGAATGCGGAACGCGGCCGTCGATAATGTGTGTGCGCGGAACTCCGCCACGGCGCGCAAGCATGCAGCACTCAATTTTTGGAATCATTCCGCCGCTGATAATTCCGTCGTCGATGAATTTTTGAACATCTTCGATATGGATTCGCGGAATAAGCGAGCCTGGCTCGTTGACATCACGCAGAACACCGGCGACATTTGTGAGCTGAACGAATTTTTCAGCATTGAGCGCGATTGCGATTTTTGCCGCCGCAGTGTCGGCGTTGATATTGTAGCTGTTTGAGTCTCCCTGCAGACCCATAGCCACGCTTGAAACAACAGGAATAAAGCCCTCGTTTAAAAGCGACTCGATGATTTCAGGATGGACTTCCTCAACTTCGCCGACAAAGCCCAAGTCAACGCCGTCTTTTTCAAGTTTTTTGGCGCGCAAAAGCCCTGAGTCAACGCCGGAAAGTCCGACTGCTTTTCCGCCTTCCTGCTCGATAATCTTGCAGATATCCTTGTTGAGCTTTCCAGTCAGAACCATCTGGACAATTTCCATTGTCTCAAAATCTGTGTAGCGCAAGCCGTTTATGAATTTCGACTCTTTTCCGACACGCTCGAGCATATGGTTGATTTCAGGGCCGCCGCCGTGGACAAGCACGACTTTTACGCCGATTGTGTTGAGCAAAACCAAATCTTTCATTACGGCAGATTTCAGATTTTCGTTGAGCATCGCGTTTCCGCCGTATTTTACAACAACGGTTTTTCCGACCCAGTGCCTGAAATAAGGCAAAGCCTGCACAAGAACATCGCTCCAAGACGAATTGTCAAGGCGCGGATTTTTCACAAAATTTTCTTCCATAAAAATTAACTCCCAAACCAGTTAGATATTCACACGGAGTCATGCAGATTCAACGGATGAATATGAAAATGGCTATCTATACAAAGATTTGTTAAAAAATATTTTAGTCTGCTTCTCAGCATTTTTTTCAGTTTGCAATTGTCAGCAATCTGCAAAAATCGCAGAAAAGCTTATTTTTGTTACAAAACGTCATTCAAAGCCTCTTCCGCATCAGTGCTATTTACAAAATCATATTCAAGCCAAATTTGTGTTTTCGAAGTTGACGTAGCAGTAGTTCCTAATCCAATTACAGACAATCCGTCATAATCATAGTAATTATCGTTCGTTAAACACCAGAATGCCTCGTATGTTCTTGCGCCATCTCGCAATGCCTGAGTCCAATACTTTTCGTCTTTCCAATAGTAATCAGATTTTAAAGTGTCTGTTTTTTCAAAACGTCCATACTTTTTTTCAATTCAGTTCCATAGTCTGAAGAATAAATATCGCCGCTGATTGCTTTTATATAATACAATCCATAAACATCGCTTATCCAAACAATATATTTTTCAAAACGAGGATGCGATTTTTTTGGTTTTACATAGTATCTGTCATCAGAGATATGCTCCGGTTCGCGACCATCGCATGCCAATTTTACTTCTTCGTAAGTCATTCCAATGTCAAAGCCGAACGGACCTTTACCTTTTCCAGACTTGTTCATGGCAGAGTAATCTATTTTTTTCTTAATAAGCTCGATTCTATAGCAGGAAGAAATATCAATTTCATTCTCAATGTTTGAAGTAAAGCAATAGTAAAGATTTGAATTGCTGTTGCAAAGAGTAAAAGACTGAGAACTCAGATAATTGTCATCCTTTAACTTTTTTATATATTTATATTCTTCATCTTTCTCAGTGAAATTATATTTACTGACAATTGCAGAATATCCCACGCTCCAGTCTACAGGTGCTTCTTTTGAAGATTCTGCATAATCCTCAAGACTACTGTACCAGCACATTTTTGTTGTCAAATAAAAACCGTCGGACAAATAATATTTTCCGTTTTCGTCAAATTTTAAGAATGTGTACTTTTCAGATTCAGTTCCGTCAGCTGAATAAACAATTTTCTCTATGGCATCGCCTGTATCTTTGTCATATTTGGTCTGAGTTTTTAAAATATTATTTTCGCCATATTCTTTTTTCTTAGTTTCTTTACCAGTTTTGCTGTCGTATTCATATGTTACGCTAAATACGCACTTACCATTGTCATAATATGAATGTCTTGTGTTTTTTCCTGTTTTCTTGTCATATTCATCCACTGCTTTTAACTGATTGCTTCCATCATAATCTTCTTCCCTTATAAGGATTTCTGTTTTTTTATCGTATGAGTATTGCGTATAACCTTGTGATGAACCATTGCCATCATAGCACAGTGATTTAGACAGTTTTCCATTTTCATATTCGTATAATGTGTAAGATTCAAGTGAGTTACCATTATAGAAAGAAGATTTTCTTTTTAATCCAGTTTCTTCATCATATTCCGTTTCTGCTGTATAGTTTTCAGAATAATAAGAATTCACCTTCAATAGATAGCCGGTTGCTTTACTGTATTCCCAAGTAAATTTAAATTTGTCGTCCTTCCAAATTAGTCTGTTGTCCTGTTCAGATATAGTGATGCCTGCATACTCATTTTTTTCAGCATCATAAATTTTCCCATCACGGATATTATATATAAGATTATTATCTTTGCTGTAAATATTATCATTATCAATTTGACAAATAACTTCGCCCTCTTGATATAGCTTTATATTCGGCAGAGAGAAGCAAATTGATGCAAGCAATAACAAAAAAATAGATGCCAGTGTCTTTTTCATAAAATTACTCCTTATGCTAAATTATAAAGCTGTCAGCACAAAATGGAAAATTCTTTAATTTTTCATTTTTTAAGACTTTCAAAGCAAGATAGAATCTGAGCGACATTCTCCTGCGTGCGCGGCTGCCGCTTGCTTTGTTTGCGCTTTGCGTTAGGCAATGGAAGCCCGAAGTTCTGGAGCGAAGCGCGGGCGAAGCCAAGCGGAGCGGAAGAATGAGCGAAAGCGAAGGCTGAAACTGCCGACGGCGAAGCTTGCGAAGCCGGAACGCCCGCTTTTTTTGATGTCTTCCATTTTTTCAGATTCTGCAAGATTTTACGTTCGATAGTCTCCGTTGATTTTCACGTAGTCGTAAGTCAAGTCGCAGCCCCAGGCTGTTCCTTTCGCGTTTCCGTCTTCAAGCTCCACGAGGATTTCGACCGACTCTTCCGTGAGAATTTTTTTTGCCAAGTCCTCGTCAAAATTGAGAGGAACACCGTGGTCAAAAACCTTTATCTGATTTTCTTTTCCGCCGTTCTGCTCGCCTGCGTCAAAATAACGCTTTGCGCCTTCACGGCTCAAAAATGAAACGGAAGTTTTCTCAGGCGTGAAATTGAAGCCAGAGTAGCCCATTGCATCGAGAATTCTGCCCCAGTTTGCATCCGCGCCGAAAAAAGCGGCTTTTACGAGATTTGAGCAGATTACAGTTTTTGCAAGTCCGCGCGCGTTTTCAACAGTGTCGGCTCCGACAACATTGCAGGTTACAAGACGGCTTGCGCCTTCGCCGTCCGCTGCGATTTTTTTTGCCATTTGAGTGTTCAGAATGTTCAACGCCGCAACAAAATCGTTGAAATCTTCGTTTTCAGAATTGATTTCAGCGTTTCCGGCTTTTCCGTTCGCGAGAATCAAAAGAGTGTCGTTTGTGGAAGTGTCGCCGTCAATCGAAACGCAGTTGTAAGTTCCTGCGACAGAAAGTTTGAGAGCATTTTCAAGCATTCTGGAGCTTATCGCGCAGTCGGTTGTGATTACAGAAAGCATTGTTCCGAGGTTGATGTGAATCATTCCGCTTCCTTTCGCCATTGTTCCGATTTTTACTGTTTTTCCGCCGATTTTTGCCTCAAGCGCAACTTCCTTGTATTTTGTGTCCGTTGTCATAATCGCCTGCCGAGCCTCGACGTTTCCTGTTTTGCTTAAAAGGCTCACAGACTTGTCCAAGCCGTTCAGAATTTTTTCGACAGGAAGCTGCTGGCCGATTACGCCGGTTGAGCAGACAAGAACATCACTTTTCGAGATTTTTAGTTTCTCACTGACCGCCGCCGCTTCTTTTTCCGCATTTTCATAGCCTTGTTTTCCTGTGCAGGCATTCGCGTTTCCAGAGTTCATAATCACAGCCTGAGCTTTTCCGTCCGCAATCTGCGATTTTGTGAATTTTACACATTCGGCTTTTACGCGGTTCTGCGTGAAAACTCCAGCCGCATTGCAAACTGAATCGCTGAAAATAAGCGCAGTGTCGTAAGTTGTGCGGCTTTCCTTGATTTTGTTCAAAACGCCGCTCGCGGTGAATCCTTCGGCAGCGCAAACTCCGCCGTCAATAAATTTATATTCCATAGTTTCTCCATTTCTTTTTGGCGTTTCCGGGCAAAATTGCCCGGTCGCTATGTTCAGGATTCGCTAACGCTCATTGCGCCGTTCGCTGCTACGCACTCACTTTGCAACGCTTCGCGTCCTTACCAGCGCTAACGCTTCAAGAATTATTCATTTGATTGTATAAATATGCAGATATTATAATTAAATTGTGTATATTTATGCAATAATAAAGCGAATTTCTTTAAGTTTTGCTTTCATAAAAATGCCGCGCCAGATGCGGAGGCCTTTAGTTGCCGGAAACTTTCTTTTTTAGGAAACAATTTGAAGCAAGTTTTTCTTGATTTTCAAAAAAAGTTTTCTTGGAAGCGATTTTTCCGGCAATGAGCGCGAGCGAAGCCGAAGCAGCTGGGCATTGTTTTTCAGCAAAAACGCGGAGCTTTACAAAAGCATTGGCGGCTCCCGAAAATCTCCGCGCAAAAAAGATAAAATTCTATTTGTTTCTGTGAATTTTCTCGACCTCATCAAAGAATCCGTTGCCTTTTCCGTTTGCACGGCGGTTTGTTCCGAGAACTTTTGACTGAACCTCGCCGGTTTTCCGCATTGAAGAGGCAACTCCTTTTTCCGGCGCAGAAAGCCGCTCGTAATTTGCCTGATACTGATAAGGATTGCTCTCGCTAAAATGAAAAACTTTGCTCGAAAGCGCGAGAAAAACGACCACAAACGCGGCAACAAGAAGAATCGCCGCAGTTTTTGCCGTTTTCAAAATTTTTTTGTCATCGATTGTAACCGTCATATCTTGATTTTATTACGAATCATTCATATTTTAAAGCAATGTTTCCGCCGTTTGATGAAAGCAAAGCGAAAAAAATTCTCGCGAAAATCTTAAATCTTCTTGAGCAAAAAAAACTTTTTCTGGAGCAGGTCACGCAGGAAAGCGAAGAGCGAAAAAACAGCGCGGTTATGCTAGGCGCGCTCGTCTGCGTTGATGAAAAAGGAAATGAGATAAATCTCGTGGCAAATTCTGGAATTTCAAAACAGCTTAAATTTGAAAAAAGCAAAGCCGATGAGGATTTGAAAAGCAACGGCAAAAAAAATTCAAATGACGATTTCGGAATCTCAAGGCAATTAAAGATTGAAAAAAAACTTAATAATGATAACTCCGTTGACGATTTCGAAATTTCAAAGCAATTAAAGTTTCTTGAAAATGATAAAGATGACAGCGGCGAGATTGAACGTCAAGAAAATCTTGATGATTTTGACTTTGTGATTGTGCCGCCGGTTGTGAGCGCGGAAAAAGTGAACGAGGCTCTTTCGAAAAACGACGCGGAGGTTCATCGGCTGACGGAATTAAGAAATCAAGCAAAAAAAACGGATTGCTTCGCTGCCGCTTGCGATAATAAAAACCACGATGACGGTATTTCAGCCGCACGAAAAGACGAAGTTTCGCCAGCTGGAGATAATGAAATCAAAAAAAATCAGATCTATATGGAAGAAATCAATCAGAAACTTCACAGGCTTTGCAATGAGTCGCTTGAAAAAGTCGAGCTGCTTTATGATTTTGCCTGCGCCGACGGAAAAATCCGAAATCTGAAAGATATTTGCAGAACGCGCCTGAACGGAAAATTTCCGCCGACAGGAACAGGCGACTGCACGGCTCCAAAACTTTTGAGCTACGCTTTTTCTCACGGACTTACGCCGGTTTCGCTTGCGGAAACGATTTTCAGGCAAAGCGACAAAAACGAGAGCGCAGAACTTAAAGAAAATAACAAAAACGAAGAAATCGAGCTTGTTCCGCCTTGCGACACACGCTGCAAAATTATTCTGCCTGAAATCTTAGGACTTGAAATTCTTTACCGCGACGAGGCAATCGTTGTTGTGAACAAGCAGAGCGGGCTTTTGAGCGTTCCCGGGCGCGGACCTGAAAAAATCGGCTCTGTTGAGACGAGGCTCAGGCAGCTTTTTCCAAACTGCATAAAGCAGCCGGCGGTTCACAGGCTGGACATGGAAACTTCCGGTCTGATGATTCTTGCGCTCACAAAAGAAGCACACAGAAAGATGAATCAGGAATTTGAAAACCGCGAAGTAAAAAAAGAATACACAGCTCTTCTGGACGGAATTCTCGCGAAAAAAGGCTTTCAAAACGAAGGCGAAATGGAGCTTTATTTTAGGCTTGATGTTGAAAACCGGCCGCATCAAATTTGGGACAGAGAAAACGGGAAAAAAGCGGTAACACAATGGAAAATTCTGGACGTTGAGCGTTACCGCGCGCCGGACGGAACGATGAGAAACGCAACAAGAGTCTTGTTTATTCCGCATACAGGAAGAACGCACCAGCTCAGGCTTGCAAGCGCGGACACTCACGGTTTTGGAACGCCGATAATCGGAGACACGCTTTACGGAAAATGCGCGGAAGGCGAGCGACTTCTTCTGCACGCTAGCAAAATTGAATTTTCGCATCCGGTAACTGGCGAAAAAATGATTTTTGAAAATGAAGCTCCGTTCTAATAAAGCGTTTTTTTAAGGGCGAAGCCCTAGGAGAATGTGGGGGCGGCTCAACGGCGGAGCAAGCGCGGCAAAGTGCAACGCTGGCAGGAATCGTAAAAAAAATTGCGCGAGCAATTTTAGCGAGCCTCTTGACTGCTGAGCTAAGAGTGAAAGACTTTTTCCCTAAAATATTTCGTTTTATCTGTTTTGTCGAGTTTCCAAACAATGTGCTTTTAAATTCAAATTTTCCCCTTAACTTTCCTAAAATTCCTTCCAATTGAAAACACGACTTTTTTGTGATAATTTTAATGAATGAAAGAACTTGAACTAAAATACGGATGCAATCCAAACCAGAAGCCTGCAAGGGTTTTTATGGATGAAGGCGATCTTCCAATCACAGTTTTGAACGGAAGACCTGGTTATATCAACTTGCTTGACGCTCTGAACGGCTGGCAGCTTGTAAAAGAGCTTAAAGAAGCGACCGGACTTCCTGCGGCGACAAGCTTTAAGCACGTTTCTCCTGCTGGAGCGGCTGTCGGAAAGCCTTTGAGCGACACCTTAAAGCAAATTTATTTCACAGACGATGTTGAGCTTACTCCGTTGGCTTGCGCTTATGCACGTGCGCGCGGAGCTGACAGAATGTCGAGCTTCGGAGATTTTATCTCTTTGAGCGATGAATGTGATGAGGCGACTGCGCTTTTAATCAAAAAAGAAGTTTCTGACGGAATTATCGCGCCGTCTTATTCGCCAAAAGCACTGGAAATTTTAAAGGCTAAGAAAAAGGGAAATTACTGCGTAATCCAGATTGATCCGAATTATGTTCCGCCTGCGACAGAAGTCAAGCAGGTTTTCGGCGTGAAATTTGAGCAGGGACACAACTTCCTAAAAATCGATGAAAGCTGCCTTTCAAACATTGTCACAAAAAACAAGACTTTGACAGAAGATGACAAGCACAACCTGATTATCGCGCTGATTACGCTTAAATACACACAGTCAAATTCTGTTTGCTACGTGAAAGACGGGCAGGCAATCGGAATCGGAGCCGGACAGCAGAGCCGCGTTCACTGCACAAGACTCGCAGGACAAAAGGCTGACAACTGGTGGCTTCGCCAGTCTCCTAAAGTTCTCGGATTGCAGTTCGTTGACAACATCAAGCGCGCTGACAGAGACAACGCAATCGATGTTTACATCGGACCTGAGCATGACGACGTTCTTGCAGAGGGAAAATGGCAGACTCTCTTCAAAGTCAAGCCGGAAGTTTTCACAGACGCTGAAAAAGCCGACTGGATTTCTAAAAATACAAATGTCGCGCTTGGAAGCGATGCTTTCTTCCCGTTCGGAGACAACATTGAGCGCGCGAAGAAATCCGGCGTTACAGTTATTGCCGAGCCGGGCGGTTCAGTGCGCGACGACCAGGTTATTGAGACTTGCGATAAGTACAACATGGTTATGTGCTTCAACGGAATCAGACTGTTCCATCACTAATCGATAACTGTTTTTTGATTTTTGAACGCTCTCTTTTTGAGGGCGTTTTTTTTTGCTTTCCGCCAATGTTTTTCCTCATCTTTCCGCTGTTTTTTTATTTTTGCCAATCAATTTTCAATCAGAAGAATTTTCGTTAGAATCATATTCTATGAAAATTTTCAGAAAAATCTTCTCTCTTTCGCTCACGGCAATTTTTGCTGGAATTGTTTCAATTACTTCATTTTCATGCGCGACAACAAAACTTTTTGAAACCGACGCTGATTATTATCAGAGCGTAATCAATTCTTTCAACAGTCCGGCTTATAATTACATCTCGAGCAAGGAAAAATCCGAAAACGTTAATAAAATTTCGGTCGAAAACAAATTTCCAAAAAAAGTCTACGTGAAAACTTTGACGCAGACTTTTATGAAAGGCTGGCAGTTTGTGATTTCTGACGGAAGAATCTACGCGAAAAAAGACGGCGAACCTGAATGGAAGCTTTTCACAAAGGACGGAAAACCGAAAAAAGCCGAAAGCATCTGCGAAATTTACGGAGACGGCGACTGTCTTTTTGCCTTTGACAACGCCGGAAAACTCTACAAGCTCTACACTGAAAAAACGACAGTCGATAAAACTTTTAAATGGGTGGAAAATTTCGGCTGGCCGCAAAAAACTCAGCTTGTGCAAAACGCGCTCGTTGCGGAAAACCGTGGATGGGCAATGGGAACAAGGCGGCGCGATGTCTTATGGTACGAAGACATTTTTGGAAACGAGCATCACTACGGCACAATGGGGCTTGAAACAATCTATTTTCTTGCAAAAGACGGCCAGAGAATTCTTTTTACAGACTCTGGCTTGCCTAACGATTTTTCAAAAAGCATCGAAAATCCAGAGCACGGGAGATTTATAGCCAGAAGCATTTCAAATTCTGCCTCAACGCTTTTCTTGATTGGAGACGACGGCACAATGTACACAAGGCTAATCGATTTTGACACGATGGGCTGCGACCCTATGTTTTTCAAATACACATACAAAAAAGAGCCGCAGAAATATTCCGGCGCAGAATATCTCTCAAACTACGCTCCGTGGGGGCTTCCTGCTGAGCCGTGGAAAAAAGAGCCGCCGATAAAGCTTGAAGGAAAGGCGCGGCTTTCCCGCTTCATTTCGATTCATCAGAATGGACAAGGAAATTCCGCGCGCGAGCTGCGGGTTGCCGGCACAAACAAGGACGGCGTGAAAGGTTATTATTACAAGCAGATTGCAAATGAAATCTGGAATTTCAAGCCGGCTCCGCTCAATTTTGCTGAAAGCGACTTTCTTACAGGCGACGCAAAACGAGGAAATTCAACGGATTTATCTTTTGAAGGCTATCTGACTCAAAACGGAAACAGGAATGACAGCATTGAAATTTCAACCGATGATTTTTCTCTTACAAGCGAAGGAGAATTTCATCTAAAATTCAAGATGAAAAAAGACGGCTGGAACGAGGAAAAAACGCTGAAGCTGCACAATGTTGCGCAATGGACTTACGCGACAAGAATCGAGCCGGGCTATGACGGAACTGCGATGTATTATTTTGTCACTCCGGATTTTGACGAGACGCTTTTTGAAACAGAGCACGAGGAATTCAACTCGCTCTTGAAGTCGATTTTTGACGGAAGCGACAAAAAAAATTTCGTCTTTACGGCGGCGGCAACTACAAATTATCTTGAGCTTTACGGAAACGGCCAGACAGGAAAAAAAGTCCAGTTCAAAATCTTCCTTGCAAAAAAAGAGAAAGCAGCTGGAGCAGAGTACAAAGATTTTGTCAGCCCTGACACTTACAAGGCGTTCACGACATTTTTGCAGTACAGCTCAGACTCTTACAATGATGAAAATCTGATTGTTGCTCCAAAAGAAGCTTACAGTCAGGAAAATCTTTCTGAAATAAACGAGAAAATCGAAAACAATGCGAACTACAGAAGATTTATAAACGGCGAGCTGAAAACTTACAAAAAATATATGAAAAAATCGAATCTTTCGCGCTGGAGCTACAATTTTGTCGATTTAATCACGACGGTAACGCTTTTGAATCAGATTGATTTCCCGAAAATCAAGACAATGACAAGTTTCGGCGGAAGGCTTCTAAAATCAAATGCGGAAAATTTCAAGTCTTTCTATGAATACCGCTCGCTCACGGCTCCGCATATTATTCAGCTTGTTGACCTGCGCCTGAAAGAATATGAAAATCTCGCAAAATCGGTGGAAAACAACGGAGTCGCGGTTCTTCCAGCCCGCCTGAAAAATTCATATACAGAATATTTTGATGAAGTTTTCATTCCGGCAGCGATTCAGGGCGAAACTCCAAAAATCAGCAAAATCTCCTCGCTTTCAAGACTCGACACTCTTCCGATGTATCCGGGATTTTATCTTGCAATTGGCGAGAACAAAAATGAGCAGTCAGTCGTTGTTGTCGCGAAAAAAGCTGCGGACGAAATCTTCAAGCGCGGAAAAAAGAACAACTCGTTTGAAAATCTTAAAAAGAAGCCTTTGAAAATTAAAGTTAATTTCATCGCGGAAAAAGGAAAATCGAAATACCTCGGCTCGATTGCCGACATCAGCTTTATCGAAAAAAAGAGCGGACAGCTCACTTGGGACGGAGAGACAATGAAAATCACAGTCGGGCATTTTCTGCTAAAGAAAACGCTTTTTGAAGGAAAATCTGATTTTCACCAGAATAAATATCAGAACTAAAGCCAGACTCAAATCTGCGAAGCGAAATCTGATTGAAATCAATAGAAGAACTAAACAAAATCTGATTAAAATCAGGACAAAACGGAATAAAATCTGAGAAATGAAATCTGCGGAACAAAAACAAAAAAAGGAAAAATCATGCAAAAACCGAATCTTTCTAATTTTGACTATCTTCTTTGGGATTTGGACGGAACGCTTACGGCTTCCGCTCCGGGAATCATAAACTGCGTGAAGTACGCGCTAAGCTCAATCGGAATCGATGAAAACGACATGGCTAAGCTGAATCTTTTTATCGGGCCGCCGCTTTCTGAGTCGTTCCAGAAAATTTACGGATTTTCAAAGGAAAAATCGCTGGAGCTTGTCGCAAAATATCAGGAACGCTACACGAAAAAAGGAATTTGGGAAAATTCGCTTTTTGACGGAATCAAGGAAACGCTCGCCGCCCTTAAAGCGAAAGGAAAGCATCTGATTGTCGCGACGGCGAAGCCTGAAATCTATATGAATCCGATTATCGAGAAATTTGGAATCGCGGATTTTTTTGAATTTGCGGGCGGCGCGGACTTGAAAATTGGACGCGATGCGAAAGACCAAGTGATTTCTTACGTCGTAGAAAAATGCAAGCTTGAAGACGAAGTTGAAAAAGGCCGCGTTCTGATGATTGGAGACCGCAACAACGACATTGAAGGCGCTCACAAAAACAAAATTCCGTGCTGCGCTTGTCTTTGGGGCTACGGAAATATGGAAGAATTTGAAAAATACCATGCCGACTTTGTGATTGAAAAGCCGGAAGATTTGCTGGTTTAAGGATTTGTGATTTAAAATAGAAAACGGCAGCCGCTTCATCACCAAATGAAGCTTGGCCGCCGTTTTTTTATATTTTCGGATTTTTACAATTTCGGCAATTCATAAAAAATGAAAAAACTGCCGAAACTGTTTCTAAATTCTGAAAGGATTTTTAACCGGAAAATTTCTGGTTATGCAAAGGAATTTTTCGGTTTGCGACTAATCTGCTTAAAAACTATGCGTAAATCGGGCGCACGCTGATTACAGCCTCGCAGTCTCCGAGAGCTTTGAGAGTGTCGTCTCCGACTTTTCCGTCAACATCAATCATCGCGTAGGCAATATCGCCACGGCTCTGGTCAACAATTCCGGCAACATTGAGTTTTGCGTCTCCCAAGATTGTTGTGAATTTCGCAATCATTCCCGGGACATTTTTGTGAGGAATACAAAGACGAGTTCCATTCGCTGGAATTGCAGACTCGCTTGTAACGCGCGGAAAGTTCACAGAATTTACGATAATTCCAGTCTCAAGGAAGTCGCGAAGCTCTTTTACAGCCATAACCGCGCAGTTTTCCTCAGCTTCCGGAGTAGAAGCCCCCAAGTGAGGCAGGCAGATAATTTTGTCATTGTTCAGGAAGCTTTCATCTGCAAAGTCTGTAACGTGCGCGGCAACTTTTCCTGAGCTCACAGCGGCGAGCAAATCTGCATTGTTCACAAGTCCGCCGCGCGCAAGGTTTATGATTCTGACTCCGTCTTTCATAAT
>DHKO01000007.1 GCA_002404895.1 Treponema sp. UBA4692
TGTGTTCAGCGTTTGCCGATGGCAAGAAACAGCCAGTTCCATGTTTTGAATAACTGGTACACTTTTGACACAACACAGTCAGTTGGAGATGGTAAATCTAAAGGAGATTACTGCATTGGTGCAAGAAAAGGCACCTTGATTTATTCTGAGGCAAACTATTTCGACAGCAATATGCAGTATTCTATCCGTGGAAACTCAAGCACAGCTTCAACGGCTAAAGTTTATGATACAGGAAGTGTTGATAACAATAGCAAGAAAACAAGCGAGTATACTGCGGTTGATTCTGCTCCATTCACTGTGACTTATTCTTATGAACCGATGACCGCTGCAAATGCAAAAACTTACGTTGCAGCCAACGCAGGTGCTGGTGTCTGGAGTGTAAGCAAGTAAGATTCTTTTAGATTTTAGAATCACTCATAAAAATCAAAATCCCCCTTGTGCCTGTTTTGAAGTGCAACGCTCACTTCAGGCTGCAATGGGGGATTTTTTGTTAGACGCTTATTTGCAAGCCTCTTGCTATTGCGCTGGCAATATGCTTGTCACAGCATTGGCAATGTGCTTGCTTGTGTGCTGACAGTTCCCTTGTCACTGCACTGACAATAAGTTTGCCAGTGCAGTAACGGTCTTCCAGATTATTGCGTTGCTGAGCGTGCGTCATAATGTCGGCGATAACCGCGTTATTATGATGGCGTATGTTGCGCTATTGTGCTGACGCGGACACGTTTTCATATTTTTTTTATTCGAATGTCATTGTGAACAAAAGCCCGTCATTCCGAATTTATTTCGGAATCTGAAAAAGAGATGCTGAAGCAAGTTCAGCATGACAAACATAGCCCCTGAATAAATTCAGGGTGACAAAAGTAAGCTTTGAACAAAAACGAAGGCGCTTGCTGTATGCAAGAGCGTCATTCAAATTCCCATTCTCTCTCCTACTTTTTGCTGTTGTTGCGGAAAAGAACTGTTTTTTATGTCGAGATAAGTCTGCATTTTTTTATCAAGCCTAATTTCTGGATATTTTGATTATTTATTATAGAATCCGCTTTGACTGTATTCGCTCCATTTTTCGTACATTTCCAAGTATCTTTCTTTTATGAACAGTTTTATTACTCTTATTTCACGTTCGTTCAAATTCCCTGTGTTTGTAACAACTGAGTCTCCGTTTCCTTTTACAAAGAATTTTGCTGAGCCGTGTTCCTGAAGCTTCCCGTCCTTGCTTGCGTGAGCGTGCATAGCTTCAACAACGCATTTTGAAGTGAAATAAAGAAAGCAGTTTGCGACTTTGAACTGATAGTATTTAGGCATTCTGTTCTGCCTCTATATATTTCTTGCTTTCGAGCAGATTTTTCTTTGCCATTGCAAGCTCTATGTCGTCCATATTTGTTTCGACTAAAGTTCCGTCTGTTGTAAAAAGCGCGACTCCTTCTGCATTGTTTAGGTTGTAGACAGAAAATCCGTTTTCTTTTTCTTTTACAGCGAATCCGCTTATGATTACATCTGCCTCGTCTGCGATTTTTGTTATGTCAAGCATATTTCACCTCTACAGATTTTATTGGCTTCAGGAATTTTTCGGAATCCATGCACAGGTCTTCAAGAATTGGAATCAGGTCAATGTATTCTTCTTCGGCTTCTTTGTTGTGCGCATATTTTGCCATTACGACTAGATAGCCGTTGTCCCATGATAGGACTTTCTCGTATTTTTCAAGCGAATACGGTCCGATAAACTTGAGCCGTGTGTCTCCGAATGTAAAAAGCGTGTAGTTTTTTTCGTTTGCCAGATATGCGGTGCTGTTCATAAAAATCTCCTTGCGGATTTTTCTTAATTATAATCAAATAACTTCTTGTCTTCCATTCTCTCTTCTACTTTTTGCTGTTGTTGCGGGCAAGTTTGTTTTTAAGTAAAATTGACACAAATTATATAAGAAAAAGTTATGGAGGAAAAATGAACGCTGGTTCGGTTTTTATACAGCAGCTTGTGAACGGACTTTCGCTCGGCAGCATTTACGCTTTGATTGCGCTTGGCTACACGATGGTCTATGGAATTGTAAAGCTGATTAACTTTGCGCACGGCGATGTCATGATGGTCGGAGCTTATGCGGGCTATTTTGTGCTTTGCGCGCTTGGCACTACGCCTGCCGGAATGGTCTGCGCTTTTGTCGCGGCAATGGTTATGTGCGCTCTTTTGATTCTTGTGATTGAGCGCGTGGCTTACCGGCCGCTTAGAAACGCTCCTCGCTTGAATTCGCTTATTACGGCGATTGCGGTTGAGCTTATCCTGCAGAATCTTATGCGCGTTCTTCCGTTTGTGGGGCCTGACCCTCGTGAGTTTCCGACAATGGCGACTGTGAACCTTAAATTCGGTCTCGTTTCAATCTCGAACATTCAGATTATCGTTATCGTTCTGAGCGCGATTTTGATGATTATCCTGAACTACATCGTGAACTACACGAAAATGGGCAAGGCGATGCGCGCTGTGTCGTTTGATTTGGGGGCTGCGAGCCTTATGGGAATCAACGTGAACCGCGTTATCGCCACGACTTTTGTGATTGGCTCTGTCCTTGCGGGGGCGGGCGGCGTTCTTTACGCGACTTATTATCCTCAGATTGACCCTGTAATGGGCTATATTCCAGGTCTTAAAGCGTTCGTTGCGGCGGTTCTCGGCGGAATCGGCTCTATTCCGGGCGCAATGGCCGGCGGAATTATCCTTGGCGTTGCGGAGACAATGGTAAAGGCTTATGTTTCTTCAAGCTATGCGGACGCTGTCTCTTACTGCATCTTGATTGTGATTCTTCTTGTAAAGCCTGCCGGACTTCTCGGAAAGAAAACTCACGTAAAGGTTTAAGGACGGAAGACAATGAAAAACAAATTCAGGCGAAACACATTTATCCTCGGCGGAATCTCGCTTTTTGCGGTGGTCGTTCCGTTTCTCTTGATAAAAATCGGCGTGATTGACTCGTACACTGCGCAGGTTATAACTCTCGGCGGCGTGAATGCGATTATGGCAATCAGCGTGAACGTTGTTACTGGAATCACCGGCCAGCTTACTCTCGGGCAGTGCGCTTTTCAGGCTGTGGGAGCTTACACGGTTATGATTCTAGCTCAGGATGTGGGGCTTCCTCTTCCGCTGGCTATGGCAATCGGACCTTTTGTGGCGGCATTCTTCGGATTCTTGATTGGATTTCCGACTTTGAAGCTCGAGGGCGACTATCTTGCGATTGTTACTCTCGCGTTCGGCGAGATTATCCGCGTTGTGCTTGTGAACTTCAGGGGAATTACAGGCGGTCCTAACGGAAAAAGCTTCAAGTATTCATTCTTGCGCGACAGTCTTGACTGGGGAGCTTCGCTTTCCTATCTTGCGGTAATCGGCATGCTGGTTGTTGTCATTATCCTTTTGCAGAACTTTTTGCGCTCAAGCTACGGACGCGCGATAAAGGCTGTGCGCGAGGACGAGATTGCGGCGAACTCAAACGGAATCAACGTTTTCAGATACAAGATGATTGGCTTTGTGATTGCGGCTTTTATCGGCGGAATCGGCGGAGCTTTGTACGCGCCTTTCCTTGGGTTCATCAAGCCGGAGCTTGCTTCCTTCAACAACTCAATCAACGCGCTTATCTTTGTTGTCCTTGGCGGAATGGGATCGATTACAGGCTCTGTGATTGCGGCTTTTGTCCTCACGTATTTGCAGGAATTCCTTCGCTTCATGGCGAACTACAGGCTCTTGCTTTATCCTGTCGTCTTGATTCTCGTGATGCTTTTCAGGCCGCAAGGGCTTCTCGGAATGAAGGAGCTTTCTTTCGTGGGCGTTTGGGACAAGGTTTTTGCGAAGATTAAGACAAAAATGGAAAAGAACAAATCGGAGGCTGGCAATGAGTGAAAAACAGCTGGTTCTTCAGGCGACTGACATCTCAATCGTTTTCGGCGGACTTCGCGCTGTGAGCGACTTGAATCTTGAAATTTACAAAGGCGAGCTTATTGGCTTAATCGGCCCGAACGGAGCTGGAAAGACGACTTTGTTCAATATGCTTTCAGGAGTCTACACGCCGACAAGCGGGCAGATTGCTTTCTGGGACAAAAACGACAAAGTGAACGTTGTGAACAGGAAAACGCCAGCCGAGCTTAACAAGATTGGAATCGCGCGCACTTTCCAGAACATCAGGCTTTTCGGAAATCTTTCCGTGGCTGACAATGTTAAGATTGCAATGCACGGCCAGAGAAAGGCGAATCCGTTCAGCGTATTGTTCAGAACAAAAAAATTCTTGCAGGAAGAATTCAGAGTCGGGCGGCAGGTTTTTCAGCTCTTGAAGCTTTTCGGGCTTGAAAAAAAGGAGAACGAGCTTGCGGCGAATCTTCCTTACGGCGAGCAGCGCAAGCTTGAAATTTGCCGCGCGCTTGCTTCAAATCCTAGCTTGCTTCTTCTTGACGAGCCTGCTGCCGGAATGAATCCGCAGGAAACGGCTGAGCTTATGGACTTGATTTCGTTCATCAGAAAGGAATTCAATCTTACAATTCTTCTGATTGAGCATGATATGAAGCTTGTAATGGGAATCTGCGAGCGTCTTTATGTTCTTAACTACGGGCGCGTTCTTGCGGAGGGAACTCCAGAGGAGATTCAGAAGAATCCTGAAGTCATAAAGGCTTATCTTGGAACTGAGGCGGAGGCTGCAAATGGCTGAAAATGAAAAAATGCTTTCTGTTGAAAATCTCGTTGTGAGCTACGGCGCAATCAAGGCATTGAAAGGAATCAGCTTTGACGTTAAAAAAGGCGAGATTATAAGCCTTATCGGCTCGAACGGCGCAGGAAAAACCACAACTCTTCATTCAATCTCGAATCTGATAAAAAAGGCGGAAGGAAAAGTCTTCTTCAAAGGCGAGGACATCACGAGCCTTTCCCCGGATCAGATTGTCCGGCGCGGGCTTATTCAAGTTCCAGAGGGACGGCGCATTTTCGCGAACCTTACCGTAAAGGAAAATCTTGAGATGGGAGCGTACACCAGAAAGGACAAGCAGAACATCAAAGGCGATATGGAGCATGTCTACACGCTTTTTCCGCGATTGAAAGAGCGGCTGAAGCAGGAGGCAGGAACTTTGTCTGGCGGCGAGCAGCAGATGCTTGCGATGGGGCGCGCGCTTATGTCAAAGCCGGAGCTTCTTCTTCTTGACGAGCCTAGCATGGGGCTTGCCCCGATTCTCGTTGACGAGATTTTTGAGATTGTAAAGAAAATCAACAGCGAGGGAACAACGATTCTCTTGGTTGAGCAGAACGCGTATAAGGCGATGCAGATTGCAAGCCGCGTCTATATTCTTGAGACAGGCCTGATTTCTGCAAGCGGAAACGCCTCTGACATGATAAAAGACCCTGCTGTTCAAAAAGCATATTTAGGAGGCTAAAAATGATTATATCTGACTACATGAGCAAAAACCCGGTCTGCATTTCACTTGACCGCTCGGTAACTGAAGCCAAAGCGATAATGACAAGAGAGAAAATCAACAAGCTGCCTGTCTTGGACAAGGACAGCAATCTTGTTGGAATAATAACAAAAAACGACTTGGCAAAGGCAGCTCCTTCTGCCGCCACAACTCTCGACATCTACGAGATGGGCTATCTTCTCTCAAAGCTGAAAGTCGAGAAGGTGATGACAAAAAATCCTGTTACGGTCTCGCCTGACGAGGTTATCGAGGAGGCCGCAAGAATAATGGCAGACAAGGACATCGGCTGCCTGCCGGTTGTTCAGGACGGAATCCTTGTCGGAATCATAACCGAAAGCGACATTTTCAAGCAGTTCATCTCGATGTTCGGCGCGCGTCATCACGGAGTGCGCGTGACAATGGAATTTCCTGACAGAACCGGCGCGCTCGCTGACTTCGCAAGAAAAATCGCCGACAAGGGCGGAAACATAATCGCGGTTGTTACGGACGACGGTAGCAATATGACCAGCAAGAAAGTTACCGTAAAAATCGCGAATCTCGACACAAAGGTTGTTGAGAGCATTATCAGCGAAATCGGCGTTGAAAAGCTCGACATCAGGGAGCTTTAAATTTTTTATAGGGCGTTCCCCGACATCCTGTCGTGCAAGAAGCTGTGCTTCTTGCGGTTTTTTTCCCCTAGTCCGCCATCCGTGGCGGAATCATCTTCCGAAGAAAATCGTTTTCGGCGGCAAATGCCGGGGCGGGCTATCCGTGGCTCCGCTTACGCTCCGGTGCTGCGCACACGCTTCGCGTCCACGCAGCTTGCGTTAGGCACGCAGGCATCCCTAACGCAAGCAAGCCGCGCACGCAAGATTTGCTGAGCTCGTTATTCCGAACTCAAGCACTTTCGTTGTTGCGCCCGTTTCGATTTTGGAATCTTTAATAAAAAGAATCACGCCATTGCGAGAAGCGAAGTGGTGAAGCAATCCAGCTTTGAAGCCTGCCATTTTTCAAATCGTATTCAATACGAAATCCGCTTTTTCCATTTTCTTGAATCGTACTGAGTACGAATTCCCAATTTTTTAAAAACCGCGAATCGTATTGAGTACGAATGTCATTTTTCCAAAATTCGTAAATCGTAGTGAGTACGAATCTCGTCCTGCGAAAATTTTATGAATCGTACTGAGTACGAACGCTGTTTTTCTAAATTCCTTGAATCGTATTGAGTACGAAAGCCGATTTTGTTTTTTCAAATCGTACTGAGTATGAAAACTGAATGAATCTGGCAAAATCGGCAAAACTGCTTAATTGTAAACGTCTGGAAATTAAATAAAGTTGACAATCGCTCTTCAATTTGCGATTATCTTTGAATGAACAAAATCGAGCTAAAAAACATCACAAAATCCTACGAGACCGCCGAGGGCGAAAAAGTCGCGGTGCGGAATGTCTCGTTTTCGCTTGACGAAGGCTCGCTTTGCGTTATCGGCGGCGAGAACGGAAGCGGAAAAAGCGTTTTGATGAACATAATTTCGGGGCTTGAAAAAGCTGATTCAGGAAGCGTCTTGTCTTACGGCAGGGCAGGGCTTGTTTTTCAGGAGGCCGACACTCAAATCTTGGGCGAGACTCCGCGCGAGGACATCTCATTCGGGCTTAAAAATCAGAAAAAATCAAAAGAAGAAATTGAAAAGGCTGTGGACAACGCTCTTTTGCAGACTGGACTTTCGGCAAAGGCGGACTATCCTGCGCGCTTTCTTTCAGGCGGCGAAAAAAGGCGGCTTGCCGTTGCCTGCATGCTCTCAATGAATTTTCCTGTCCTTATTTTGGACGAGCCTTATGCGAACCTTGACTTTGGCGGCGTGAAGCAGGTGAATTCGCTTGTGAAGAAGCTTCATTCCGAGGGGAAGACAATAATAATTCTGACCCACGAGCTTGAAAAATGCCTGGGGCTTGCCGACCGCTTTATCGTTTTGTTCCGGGGCGACAAGGTTTTTGACGGAACGCCGGAAGACGGCTTGAGGCAGAATCTTGAAAGCTGGAATATCAGAAATCCGCTTGTGTCTTACAGTTCTGTTTGCGACTTGGTCTGGATTTGATTTTGTTCCAATTTCCGTATTTTAAAAATTATTGATAAATGCTAGAATCTGGAAATCGAAAATATCTGCTTAGCTCTGCGGAAATCCGCTTTGCCGGCTTTTCCGCGGGAAAAATGGAGTTCAAAAGATGTTTTATTATGGCGGTTTTGATTTAAGCTATTTGATTTTTGCGGTTCCGGCTTTGCTTTTGGGGCTGTGGGCGCAGTCTGCGGTAAAGACCCGCTTTGCAAAGTACGACAGAATTCGGACAAAAAAAGGCGTTACGGGAGCGCAGGCGGCGGCGATTTTGCTCCGCGCGAACGGAATCACCGATGTGAAAATTGCGCATATAAAAGGGAATTTGACCGACAATTATAACCCTGCAAACAAAGTTTTGAGCCTTAGCGACGCGACTTATTCAAGCTCTTCGATTGCGGCGGTTGGAGTTGCGGCGCACGAGACAGGACACGCGATTCAGCACAATGTCGGTTATTTTCCGCTTGAATTCCGCCGTATGCTTGTTCCAGTCGCCAATCTTGGCTCGACTTTCGGCCCGGTTCTTGCGATTGCAGGGCTTGGCTTTGGATATTCTGCCGCTTCTTCCGAATATGTTCCAATCTGCCAGCTTTTGACGAACATCGGGCTTTTGCTTTTTGCAGGAGCGACGCTTTTTTATCTCGTTACTCTTCCTGTTGAATTTAACGCTTCGTGGCGCGCATTGAAAATTCTAAAAGGGGCAGGCGTTTTTGTTGACAAAGATGAGGCTGCAGGCGCGAGGGAAGTTTTGTGGGCTGCGGCGATGACTTACGTTGCAAGCGCGCTCGGCGCAATCGGAAACTTTGTGCGTCTTTTGCTTTTGACTCAGAGACGGCGAAGAAGATAAAAAGATAAATCGGTAAAAATAAAAAATGAAAGAGATTGATTTTTCTGAAATTGAGGGTGTTCTCGTTGGAAACGCCCAAAATGACGAGGCTAAAACCGGTGTTACAGTTTTTGTTTTTCCTTACACGGCGACTGGCGCGGTTGATATTTCAGGCGGCGGGCCTGCGAGCCGGGAAACTCCGGTAATCGACCCGGAACGCGCCGACACTCCTGTGAACGCGCTTGTTTTGGGCGGAGGCTCGGCTTACGGCCTTGAAGCTTCTAGCGGAGTTATGGAATGCCTTGAAAGGCACGGAATCGGCTACGACACACGCTCGGCTTTAGTTCCGATTGTTGTTCAAAGCGATATTTATGATTTGAGTTTTGGAAGCGCGAAAATTCGTCCTGACAAGAAAATGGGCGAGGAAGCATGCGAGGCGGCTTTAAGCGAGAATCGGGAAAATCCTCGGGATTCTTCTTGCGGCATTTCCAGTGCGTCATCTGGCTCTCCACGAAATCTTTCTGGGAATAAAGTTTTTTCTGGGGCAAAGAACGGCTCTTTTGGAGCTGGAACTGGCGCGACTGTCGGAAAAATCTGCGGAATGGAGCGAAGCCAGAAGGCTGGAATCGGCTTTGCGGCAGCTCAGACCGGAAATCTAAAAATCGGGGCGGCGGTCGTTGTGAACGCGTTCGGCGACATTTACGCTTTTGAAGATGAATGTGCTGGCGGAAAAAAAATCGCAGGTCTTTTGTCAGAAGACAAAAAATCATTTTGCGACAGCGTTAAAGAGCTTTATAAGATTTACGAGAAATCCTGTGAAACCTGTTCTGCAGAAAATCTTTCAGACTCGCAAGATGAAAAATCTTCCGCGAAATCTGAAAATCCAGAAAAGTCGAAATCAGAAAAAAAAGATTTCGGGGCGTTTTCAGGCAGGTCGAACACGACAATCGGCGCGGTTTTCACGAATGGAGACTTTTCAAAGCCGCAGCTCAAAAAAATCGCTTCAATGGCGCGCGCTGCTTACGACAGATGTATCCGCCCGGTTGGCACGATGGGCGACGGCGACACGATTTACGCGTTCAGCACGGCAAAATCCGAAAACAAGGTGGAGTCAAATCTGAATGTGGCTGGAACTTTGGCCGCAGAAGTCATGGAAAAAGCGATAAAAAACGCGATTGTCTTCAATAAAAATAATCAAAAAATCGGCTAGTATGAACAAGCAAAAAGCTCCGCGAAACAGAACTGTCACTTTGAGTGAGGGCGAAATTCCTGTTTTAAAAAGCCAAATTCTCACAAAAAGCCAAGTAAATCTTGGAAATTTTATCAATTCCACGATAAATTCTGACATTCTGGAGGCTCTTCCGCTTCTTCCTGACGAATTTGCGGATTTAATCATAATCGATCCGCCTTACAATCTGACGAAAAATTTCAACGGATTCACGTTTTCTCAGCGTTCAATCGAATCTTATGACGAATATTTGGCCTCGTGGTTTCCCCTTGTCTGCAAAAAACTCAAAAAAAACGGCTCGCTTTACATTTGCGGCGACTGGAAATGCACTTCGTCTTTGCAGCGCGCGCTTGAGAAAGAGCTTTTTGTTCTGAACAGAATCACCTGGCAGAGGGAAAAAGGGCGCGGCTCAAAATCGAACTGGAAAAATTCAATGGAAGATATTTGGTTCGCGGTGAAAAATCCGAAAGATTATTATTTCAATGTTGAAGCCGTAAAAATCAAGAGAAAAGTCGTTGCGCCTTACCGGCTCGATGGAAAGCCGAAAGACTGGGAAGAAAGCGACGGCGGAAAATTCAGGGTGACTTATCCGTCAAATTTTTGGGACGATATTTCTGTTCCGTTTTGGTCGATGCCTGAAAACACTGAGCATCCGACCCAAAAGCCTGAAAAACTTTACGCGAAGCTGATTTTGGCAAGCTCTAAACCGGGCGACTTGATTTTTGACCCGTTTTTGGGAAGCGGAACTGCAAGCGTTGCGGCAAAAAAGCTCGGAAGAAATTACTGCGGAATCGAGCTGAACGAGGAATACTGCCTTCTTGCTCAAAAGAGACTGAATCTTGCTGAAACCGACAAGAAAATTCAAGGCTATGAGGACGGCGTTTTTTGGGAGCGGAATTCAGGAAAATAAAACCGAAAATCCTGCGAATTTCGTTCTGGCAAAAATTTTCTGCTCATTTTTAATCTAAAGATTGACAGTGTTTCTATCTCTTGAAAAACTGAAATCTTGAAAATCGAAAAATCCTAAATCGCCAAGAACCTCAAAATCCCAAAAATTTTCCTTTCTGCGGAACGTGTTTAAACTTTCCGAAAATAATAATAAAATAGAAGAATCCATTTGACTTGGAAGGAAAAAAATGAAGAAAATCATAAAAGCTGTTTCTTTGATTTTGGCTGCGGGCTTTGTTTTTACGGCCTGCGAAAGAATCGATATGGAAGGAATTTCAGAGCTTAATGAAATTGAAATTTGGTACAGCCCTTACACAAGCGATGCTGCTCCTCTTCCAAAAGAGTGCGATTTGCTTGACAGAATTGAAGGCGACTTGGGAATCAATTTGAAGGCAGTCGCGCTTCCGACTGACAAGGATGAGCTTAGCAATGCTATTTTGTCGGCTGCAAAAACAAATTCACTTCCGGATTTGTTTTATGTGAACCGCGACACTTTGATTCGGCTTCTTGCAGATGATAAAATTGCGCGCGTTGATTCAATGTATCCTTTGATGCCTGAGCGCACAAAACAGATGTACAACGGTTCTTCACGCCGTTCTTCAACTTTTGACGGACTTTCTTTCGGACTTTCTCATTCCGGCTCAATCGACCGAAACGAGGGAGTTCTTATCAGAAAAGACTGGCTCGACAAGCTTGGCCTTTCAGTTCCGACCACAACAGAAGAATTCCTGAATGTAATGCGCGAATTCACTTTCAATGACCCTGACGGAAACGGCAAGGACGACACTTACGGCTACGGCGCATACATTGAGATTGCCGCATATGAAGACGGACTTGGAAAGCGTTTTTCTCCGTTTTTCGGCGCGTTCGGTGTTGAGGGAACTTACAATGCCACAAAGAAAAATGCCGGCTTGAATGTCCGTAAGCCTGCGTATTATGACGCGCTCGATTTTGTAAGAACGATGTGCGCGGACCGTGTAATCGACCCTAACTGGACAACGTACAACAAAAACGAATTCAGAGCGGCTTGGAAATCGGGACGCTTCGGAATGATGCGCGAGCAGAATGCGGCTCTTGCGCTTGAATCAAACTACCGTTCTTTTGATGAGAATTTCCCGGACGGCGAATGGCTTCTTATTGCGCCTCCAAAAGGACCTCACGGAGAATCTTCCGTTGGAGCTTACACAACAGGATATAGAACTTACGCTGTTTCAAAAAGAACTCAGGAGCTTGGAAAACTTCCTGTTCTTGCGAAACTTCTTGAGTGGATGTCTACGGACGGCTACAATTACGTTGTTTACGGCGAGGAAGGCGTGAATTTTCTTCTTGATGACAACGGAGATGTAACAACTGAGGGGCTTCCAAATCCTGAGCTTGCGTACACAAAAAAATCTGTGGCTTCGCTTTTGCAGCTTAGAAACCTTGTTTTCCACAACTCGAACGAAGAGCTTGCCGGACGCTATCCGACTTGGACTTCGCGCAATGGAAAAACAATGTCGGCCTTGACTTTGCTCCGTTCAATGCAGAGTCAGCCGTGGACTATGGCGGTTGGAATTCCAGGCTGCTCAAAAGAATTAAAAGAATATTACGAGAAAGGTGTTCTTGATTTTGTGACGGGCGCAGTCCGCTTGACTCCTGAAAGCTGGAAAAGCTGGCTTAGCGAATTCGACAATATGGGCGGACTTGACTGGGAGAACCGCTGCAAGATTCAAGTTGAGTCGAGCAATCTCCTTATGGACGACAATAAAGTCAACGATTAGAAAAATAGAAAAACTGCAAAAAACGGAACGTTTGCAACGTTTCTTTAGATAATGTGTCTAAAAATAAAAAGAATTTTTGTTTTTGAGGATTTTTTATGAGCAAAAGAAGAGTTGTGATTACTGGAATGGGCGTTATTTCTCCTGTTGGTAACACAGTGGACGAAGCGTGGAATTCTGTAAAAAATGGAAAATCAGGAATCGGAAAGATAACTTTGTTTGATCCGTCGCGCTTGAGCGTGAAAATCGATGCGGAAGTCAAGGATTTTGATGTTGAAAAATATGGAATCGAGTCGAAAGCAGTGCGGAAAATGGCACGTTTTTCAAAATTCTGTCTTGCGGCATCAAGCCAGGCGATAACAGATTCAGGATACACAAAAGAGACTTTGTCGGCTGAAAAAGTCGGCGTTATGGTGGGCTGCTGCATTGGCGGAATGGACGCAATCAGCGAGGGCTTTTCAAAGCTCGACAATCCAGAAGCCGGACCTTCGCGCTTGCCTCCGCTCACAACTCCTCTTATGATTTCTAACGAGGCTGCCGCGAACGTTTCTATTTACTATGGACTGAAAGGACCTTCATGGGCTTTGAACACCGCCTGCGCTTCCGGAACGGACGCTCTTGGTCTTGCAGTCGATATGATTCGGAGCGGAAGAGTTGACGTCTGTCTTTCTGGCGGAACTGAAGCTGCAATCACAGAATTTTCAATCGCTTCATTCATAAAACTGATGGCTTTGGCTTCAAAATTCAATGACTGCCCAGAAAAGGCTAGTCGGCCGTTTGACCGCGACCGCGACGGATTTGTTCTTGCGGAAGGCTCGGCGATGTTTATGCTTGAAGAGCTTGAGCACGCGAAAAAACGCGGCGCGAAAATTTACGCGGAACTTGCTGGATTTGGCTCTAGCTGCGATGCTTACCATATTACAGCTCCGTTGAAAGACGGAAGCGGAGCGGCTCTCGCTGTAAAAGAGGCGATTGCGGATGCCGGATTAAAGCCAGAAGACATTCAATATTACAATGCCCACGGAACTTCAACCCATGCGAATGACGTTGGCGAGACTCATATGCTTAAGCTCGCATTCGGCGAGGAGCAGGCGAAAAAGCTTCATGTTTCTTCAACAAAATCTATGACAGGACACTTAGTTGGAGCCGCAGGCGCAATCGAGGCTCTTTTCTGCGTAAAAGCTATTAACGACAGCTTTGTTCCGCCTACAATCAACCTTGAAAATCAGGACATCGAGGGCGGATGCGACTTGGATTATACTCCAAGCAAAGGCGTTTCATGCAGCATTGAGGCTGCCGCAAGCGCGAGTTTGGGATTCGGCGGACACAACGGCTGCGTTGTCATAAAGAAATTTGCCGAGTAGTTTTTTAGCGAAAAATTAAGGAAAAAAGATAGAAAATCCGCAGAAGCGTTTTTTTAGCGATTTCTGCGGATTTTTTTATTTTCAGGTTTTTTATGCTTTGTCTTTCGTTTTATTCTGGTTCATTTTGCTTTTGAGTTTCTGATATTCTGCCGTTTTTTCCTAATTTTTTTGTCTTGAATCAAAAGATTTCACGTTTTTGTCTTCTTGAACTGAGATTTTGATTCTTTGCGGGTTTTTATTGTCGTCTTGAATCGGAAAATTTTCGTTTTTTTTTCTTTTGGATTCTACATATTTTTGATTTTTTCGATTATGTCTTTTGAGTCTGCGGCGTATTTCTCATAAATCTTTTCTGCCGCATTCTTGAATTTCTGAAGCTCTTCATCAGAAAGCTCAATGACCGTTGTTCCTGACTGTGTTGCTTTTTCTTTTGCTGAGTTTTGCCTTTCAATGTTTTTTTCAATCTCGTATTTTTGGACATCTTTTGCGCATGATTTTATAATTTCTACATCTTTTTGTGAAAGTTTTGAGAAAGATTTTTTTGAAGCGAGCAGAATTTCTGGAATCCAAGTGTGCTGGTCGAGCGTGTAATAAGGCGCGACGAGAAAATCTCCCATGCTTTCGTAAGTAGACCAGTTGTTTTCCGCTCCGTCAACAAGACCGTTCTGAATCGCTAAGTAGACTTCCGATGACGGAATATTCACAACTCCGACTCCGCCGAGCGCGCCAATAATGTCTTTCATCAGCTGGCTGTTCATTACGCGGATTCTCTTTCCTTTCATATCTTCAAGATTTCTGATTGGCGTTGCGCTGTAAAAAGAGCGGCAGTCAGAATCGTAATAGCAAATTCCGACAAGATCCAAATTCGATTTTTCAATCTCGCCTAAGATTTCGCTTCCGGCATCGCTGTTCAAAACACGCCACATATGTTCTCTGTCGCGGAAAAGATATGGAAGATTCACGAGATTTATTTTCGGGACAAAGTCTGAAATCGGCGCGCTGGAAACTCTCGCAAAATCGGCTTCGCCGTTTATCAGGGCTTTTATCGATTCTGTCTCATCTTGGTAAAGAATTCCGCCTGAGTAAACTTCGATATGAATTCTTCCGTTTGTTCTTTTCTCCACAAGATGCGCAAATTCTCTGTCCGCAAGCGAAGTAGGATAGCCGTCAAGATGAATTTCGGCGAGTTTCAGGCTGATTTTTTTATTATGGCAGGATAAAAACGAAAATATGGCGGAACACGCGACCGACGCTGCAAAGATTTTTTTGAAGATTTTGTTCATAAATGCTAAAGGAGTCCTGTCTTTAAATTATCTTATATAAATTGAAAAACTGCAATCTTTTTAATATGATTTATGCCTATGAAAAAAATTACGAAAGTGGCAGCTGTTTGTTTGCTCGCCGCGTTTTTTGGCGGAAATGTTTATTCGCAGTCGCAGGCAAATGCTGAAGTTGCTGGGCAGATGACAGGGGGAGCGGAAAATGCTCTTTCTGATTCAGAAAATGACGGAAAAAAGCACTGGTTTTCTGCGTTCGGCGGAATGTTGATTTTTAACTTGGGACTTGCGACATGGAACCGCTATGTGATTGGCTCGGGCTGGGCGCAGACTGGCCCTGATGAATGGAACCGCTTTTGGGAGCGCGACTTAGCCTGGGACGATGACTGGTACTGGACAAATTTCGTTCTTCATCCTTATCAGGGAAGCCTTTATTATATGTCGGCTCGCGGCTCAAATCTTAATGTTTTTGAGTCATTGCTTGTTACGACTGTCGGCTCGGCTTTTTGGGAATATCTTTGCGAGACAAACGCCCCTTCAAAAAATGATATGGTCTACACAACTTTAGGCGCGTTTTCTGTTGGCGAAATGATGTACCGCCTTTCGCTCGCTGCGGACAGCAAATCTCGTCTTGCGGGCTTTGCTTTGAATCCGATGCGTCTTTGGACTGAATTTGCGACAGGTCAAAAGCCGCAGAATCCTCATGGAACAATCAATGAGCTTACTTTTAAAGTTGAGGCTGGAACTGCGTCTTCATACACGAACGTTCTCGGCTCGGATTCAAAAGTCGATATGACGAATTTCGACAGAAATGAAAATTATCCGATTTTCGGCGGATTTGAAGTTTTTGCGGTTTATAACGACCCTTACACAAACGACTCGAATGTTCCTTACAGCCATTTTGAGCTGAAAATTCACACTGATGCCGGAAAAGGCTCTGGAACTGGCTCGGACTGCAATTTCAAGGAATTCGACAAGCAGGTTATGTACAACATTGAAATTGAAAGCAACGGAATGTTGTGGTCTCGCTCGCCGGTTTTTGCAGACAACATCGACACGACTTTGGGATTCGTGATGGAATACGATTTTGACTGGCATTCGTTCTATCTGATTTCATCGCTTGCGCCTGGACTTGCAATCAAGCAGCGCGTAAATTTTGACACAAGCCGCTTTGAGTGGCAGCTTCACGGAGCTTGGATTGCTTTGGGAACTGCGGATAATTATTATCTGAGAAGAAGTCTGCTGACTGATTATCCGGACGGAACTGTGAGATTCTACAGCTACACGACTGGCGCGCAGTCTGTCTTGAAATTGAAATACGCGACCGACAAAGGCTCGAACATCGCTTTTGATTTTCACGGATACGCGATGTATGATTTTTACAATCAGCTCAAGGACGGCGCTTCTGTGGGCTGGGAACTGATTGGAAAGGGAACTCTCAGCGCGGAAGTTGCGGTTTCAAAATATGTTCTTCTTGGAATTTCCGACCGTTTTTATGCAAAGCGCACTTTTTACAAGACAGAGCCTGATGTTTTCCAGATTTTGAATTCTGCGAGCATTTACGCAAAATGGAAGTTCCGTTAGAATATCTAGCGATATATGAAATTTGTTAGCACTAGAGATTCTTCGAATTCTGTAAATTTTGAAAAAGCCGTGCTTGACTGTATGCCAAAGGACGGCGGACTTTATGTTCCAAAAGATTTTGCTGATTTGCGCCGTTTTCTTTTGTATATGGACAGCCGCACTTCTTTTGCGAACATTGCCGGAACGTTGACCTCGGCGTGCATAAATGATGAATTCTCACCGATTATTTGCGAGACAATCGCGACAAAGGCTTTTCCTTTTGCGCCGAGCTTGAAGCGTCTTGATGAAAGGCTTTTCGCGCTGGAACTTTTTCACACGCCGACTGGAAGCCACAAGGATTTTGGAATTTCCTATCTTGTGAACTGCCTTGAAACAATTCTTACGATGAACGGCGGAAATGCGGTTTTTCTTGATTCCACTGTCGGAGAACTCGGGGCGAGCCTTGCGCGTGCAATTTGCGGAAAAAAGAATCTGAAAGCTGTCTTGCTTTATCCTCGCGGATTTATGCGCGGACTTTGCGATGACGATTTTATTTGGAACGGAGGAAATGTTCTTCCGATTGAAATTGACGGAACCGAACACGACTGCCATTCTCTTGCAAGGGAATTTTTTTCAGACAGGAATCTCGTTGAAAAATACAATCTGACTGTTGCAAACACGGCGAATATCGGCCGCCTTATGCCGCAGATGTTTTTTTATCCTTATGCGTTCAGTCGCTTGAAAGAGCAGGTGAATGCGGATATTTTCTATGCGATGCCTTGCGGAAATTATTCAAACCTTGTTGCAGGACTTTACAGCTGGCGGCTTTCTCTTCCTGTAAACGGATTTATTTGTCCGGCAACTGACGAAATAAAAACGGACTTGACCGGAAACTGCCAGATTATGGACAGCCTTGTTTCTTTGAAAGACCGTGAGAGCGCCGACCCTGCCAGCCCTTCAAATCTTGAGCGGCTTGAGGAAGTTTTTGCGTCATATTCGCTTATGCTTAAGCATTTTATTTATCCAAGCGATGTTTCTGATGAAGAGGCGGAAAAATGCAGCCGGAAACTTTTCCTTGACTACAATGTTTACGCAGATAAACCAACGAGCCGAGCGTTCGCCGCAGCTGCAGCGCGAAAAGGAATGACGGACGAGGACGAGGCTTGCACTGTTCTTGTAATGCGGGACCATCCGGCGCTTTCTTCATCATGGATTCGGCATACGATTGGCGAAGCTCCTGAAATGCCCGAGTGTGTGAGAAGCGCGCTGGCTCAAAATCATCTTGAAAATCCGCTTGTGAAAACTTCAGATGAAGTTTTGGAAATTATGAAAAAATATCTCGGAAAATAAAAAATTGCGGTTGAAGATTCCGTTGTGTTTTTAGATTTTCTGAGAGCAAAGACATAAGAAAGCCGGTTTCTGCAGTTTTTTTTGCAAAGCCGGCTTTTTTTGCCTTTTATTTCTTTTCTTTCTTGTTTTTTTGAAGCTCCTTTTTGCCTTTTTTTGTTTCAGCTTTCGGAGATTTTTCCTTTTTCGTTTCTGATTGTTCAGATTTCAAAAATTCTTTTAAGAAAATCTCGCATTTGTACTCCGCATTTTCTTGCGCTTTATCAAGTTTTTTGAACATTTTTGAAAGTAAGGCTGCTTTTTTCGCGCTTTTTGCAAGCGAGAAAACCTCTTTTCCGAGCTTCAAAATCTCTTCCATTTTTTCCGCGTTGAACCATTTTACGCCGCCATACTCGTTTGCGCCGGTTAAAATCCAGGCATATTTTGAGCTTACAAGATTTTGCGCAAATTCAAGGCAATCCTGATTTTCAGACTTTTCAGTGAATTTCGGTTTGCAGTTTTCAAGCAAGATAAACGCTTTTTTAAACCATTCTGAAATTTTTTCTTTTTTTTCATTCTCAGAATTCTCATTTCCTAAGAATTCTGAAATTTTTCGCTCAAGTCCCCATTCGCTTGTTTTTCCGTTTTCAGCAAGCGGAAGAAGAAGCTCGAGAAGTGAAAGATTCAGGCTCAAATCGTTTTCAGAGTCTTTGGATTTCTTTGGCAGAATGATTTTAGGAAGCTCAACGGATTTGAATTTTTGAGCTTTCTTTTTTGCGCGCGATTTTGAGTTTTTCGCAGCATTTTTTTCTTTTTTTTCAATCCGTTCAATATTTTCGTAAAATTCTTTTTCTGCGAAAATATTTGCGAGTTTGTAGAAATCTTCAAGCGGCTTTTCAATTTCCGCTTTGTATTCTTTAAGCGTGATTTTTTTTGATTTCGGCTCCGCGTTTTTCATGCTTTCAATGAGTTTTGCAAATGCTTCGTAAAGCTCTTTGTAATGAAGCTCCTGCCATGCGATTTTTAAGTCTGGAGTTCCGCTTCCGTTCAAGAAATCACAGATTTCGCCGAGGCTTCCGTCTGTGTCTTTTTCCTGCCGGATGTCAAGAAAAACCTGAGTTTCAAATCCGTTCAATGCGATGAAAATTCCGTTCTCGCAAATCTCTTTTGATTTTCTGATGTACCAGAGATTGCTTCTCTGCTCGCGGAAAATCATATAGAAATCGTCCTCGCCCCAAAGTCCAAGTCCTTCGGAGACAGAGCGGGTTTCAAGTTTTTTGTCGTTCTCCCCTGAGCCTGTTTTTACGCTGTATTCGCAAGACTGTTTTATCCAGCCGCAGACTCGCTCGTATTTGTTATTATAGGAGACAAGTGAATATTCTGAGCCGGATTTGTTTGAATATGCAAAAACGTTCTCGTTGACCGTGCCGTTGTTCCATACATCGTAGAACAAAAAGTCTTCCACGCCCGCGAAAATGTAGCGTTTTTTCATCAGCGGGAAGATTTCTTTTTTGTGCCGTTCGATTAAGTATTGGTCTGGCTGCTCGTCGCGGTAGGCGCGGGTGTATTCCATTCCGTATTTTTCTTCAAATCCCTCGATTTGCCCGTGACCGAACATCGGCAAGCCCGGCATTGTAACCATCAGCGTGCAGACTCCAAAATATTTGTCGCCCTTTCCAAACTGCGCAACTGCCGTCTCTTCGTCAGGATTGTTCATAAAATTCACGTAGCGTTTTAGAATCTGCGGGTCAAACTGAATCGTGTTCTTGACGGTCTGGCGGTATTTGTAGTTTTCTTCCTTTTTGAGCATATTCATGAACGCCGAATTGTATACGCGGTGCATTCCGAGCGTTCTTGTGAAATATCCTTCCATCATCCAGAAAGCCTCGGCAAGCAAAAGCGTGTCAGGAACTTCCTTTGCGATTCTGTCAACAACTTCACGCCAGAATTCGTTTGGAATCCGTTTTTCAAATTCCGCCGCGCTAAGCGCAAATTCGCTTCTTGTCGCAATGTCTCCGCCTTTTCCCGGTTCTGGATACCAAAGCCGCTTTATGTGCTTTTTTGCGAGAACCATTGCCGCATCGAATCTGATAATCGGAAAATTCCGCGCAACGTGAAGAATTTCCTGCATTACTTCCTCGCGCGCCTGCGGATTCAAAAAGTCAATCTGGGCTGTGTCGTTCCACGGCATTCCTGTTCCGTCGTTTCCATGGTAAATATATCGCGTGTCGCCTGTGCTTGTGTCAACACGCTTGAAAACAACTGCGCAGTCGGATTTTGCGTAGTAATGGTCTTCAAGATAAATCGCAACACGGCTGTCGTGGCTTAAATTCGGGCCGTTGAATGTGTACTGCGGAAACGGATTGTCCTTTCTCTGCATGAACAAGTCAGGTTTTTCGACAACCCATTTAGCGTCCATTCCTGTGTGGTTTGGAACCATGTCGCTTGCAAGTCTGATTCCTCGCTGCCAAAGCCTTGTGCGCAAATTTGAAAGCGCGTCCCAGCCGCCAAGATTCGCCGCAATTTCATAATCTTCAAGAGAATATGCCGAAGCCGCCGCTTCTGGGTTTCCGCACATCTGCTTGATTCTCTTGCTTGCGTTTGAACGCTCCCAAAGCCCGATCAGCCAAAGACCTGTAAATCCTTCGTCGCGGAGCAGGTCAAGCTCCTCATCAGGAATCTGGTTAAGACGAGAGATTTCTCTGTTGTATTTTTTTGAAAGCTGGAAAAGCCACACGAGAACTGTTTTTGCCATAAGGACAACTCGGGGCATCCATTCCTTGTCCGCGCTGAAACGCTCGTACTCGCGCATAAGATAATCGTAATTCGGAGGCGACATATCAGGACTTCCGCCGTTTGTCGGCTTCCATTCAGGTTTCCATTCCTCCGCCAAAAGGTCGCTTCCGCCGAAAAGCCGCTTTAGCCAGTAATCTTCGCCTTCTCCGTCTCCAGGCAGAAAAAGTTCCGCCCAGTGAACGCGAACATAATTCAGCTGTTCTTGAAGATTGTCCGGCGCAAACCGAACAGGCTCTCGCAAAAATGAAATAAGGTCGTTTCCGTAGCTTCCGAATCCTGACTGGCTTTTGAAAAACGCCTGAATCTCGCTCCAGATTTTCTTGAAGTCAAAATCGGAATTTTCTTTTAGTTTTGAGTCGTCAAAAAGCGGATAAAAAGGCTTGAACGCAGGATTTTCGTTGTCGAGGCAAAGCATTATCAGCTCTTCAAGCGTCTGCTCGCGGTTTGTTCTGATTCTGCCGGTTTTTCGCTCCGTAAGCTCAGTGTTAAGATATTCTTCTATTGAGCATTTTCCTTTATAGACATCGACTGGCGGAAATTCCTCACAGAATTTTGTTAAAAGCAAATCGATTTTTTCTTTTCCGAAGTCTTTTTCAAGTTTTGAAAGAAGATTTTTGAAAGCATCGGCATTTTTGTGGCGTCGGTAAGTGTAGCAGGCAAGATGAAAAATTTCGTCGAGCAAGCCCATCGCATTTAAAGTTCCTGCTGAAATTTGGGACAGATTGTTCTTTTCAAGATATTCATTGAATTTTGTCTGAAAAGCGCGCACGGCCGAAATATTCGCTAAAATAACGTTTCCGCTAGAAGCAAAAAGTCCATCAGAAAAGCTGCACGCATCCCGAACAGTTTTAGAAATATGAAATTCGTTGTGCGAGAAAAACATAAAAAGCCCCCGGCGGAAAATATTTTGTAATTCTTAAAATTATATCATAGATTTTCAGAATATCGTGCTTTTTTATTCAATAAAACCGTATTTCCAGTGCCAGACCGGCTTTGCAAGTTTATAGCTGAAAGGCTGCCTTTTCTCAAAATCTGGAAGCCATTCTGTGTCCTGGCACAAATCCTGATAAAAAAGATAGTCAAAATCATACGCTTCTATTAAATCGCGCAAGTCCTTGTCTTCCTGCGTGTTTACAAGCCTGTTTTCTATAGAAGACAACGCTTTTTTCCGTTTTGAAAGCTCTTCGTCGCTTCCTTTAAAAGGAACTGGCGTGTACTGGCTCATCAGCGAAATTATCGCTTTTTTGTCCGCATTATGTTTAAGCCAGTCAAGAACGTCCGCTGTTTCAAAGAATTTCCCGGGCAAAAAAAGATGGCGCACAATCACGCCGGAGATAATTTTGTCTTTTGTGATTTTTTCGCCGTTTATGATTTTCTCTTCCTGAACAAGTTTCAATGGATTATGTGAAATCATCCAGGAAATCGCTTCTTTCGCCTTTTCAGGATAATCTTTCGCCTGGCATAAATTCTGCGAAAGTTCCGCGCTTAAAGTTTTCAAGTCCGGAAGATAAATCGAAACAAGCCCTTCAAGCATTTTAAGAGACTCAACGTCGTCATATCCGCTCGAATTCCAGCATACAGGAATTTTTAGCCCGCGTTTTTTAGCCTCAGAAAGCCCCTCCGCAATCGCTGGAATGTGGTGGCTTCCCGTAACGAGATTTATATTTTCCGCACCAGCCGCTTCGAGCCTCAGGCAAATTTCAGCGAATTCTTCTTTTGTGATTTCCGCGCCCATTCCCTGCTGGCTAATCTGATAATTTTGGCAGAACGCGCATCTCAGATTGCAGCCGGTCAAAAAAATCGTTCCGCTTCCGTTGTGGACAGTCAAAAGCGGCTCTTCGCCAAAGTGCAGGCACGCCACCGCAGCCCTGATTTTTTCGCTTTCCCTGCAAAATCCTGCGTGGCTCTGCGGCGATTTTTCCGTGCGGTCAATTCCGCATTTTCTCGGGCATTGAAGGCATTTCGAATAAAATTTATCCGAACAAAAATTCTGATTCAATTAAATTGCGCCTCTGTCAAGCAAAACGCCCATCATATTTTGAAGCGTGTCCAAATCAAGCTCTTCGCTCGCTTCATCAACAAAGCCCTTCAAATTTTCAAAGTCCTCATCTGAAAGACTGTCAAAACTTTCATCGTCGATATTGTCAACAAAACACTGAAACGCCTTGATTTTTTCGATATTAACTTCTGTCGGCTCGTTTTCCGGATTTTCAGATGCCAAAATGTACTTGTCAAGCCAATAATCCGAAAGCGAAGTTGCAAGCACGCCCAAATTTGGATTGTTCCGCGCGAAAAGCTTTGCAATTTCCGTGCAGGCTCTTTTTCCGTCGTATCGGCCGCCATTGTTTGCCCGGTCGTATTTTATTATTCTTTTTATGTCTGATAAAAATTTCTCAATTTGTGTCATATCTTCAATTATAATGTTTTTTTTGAATCTGTTAAAGCAAGATGTTTTTCCATTTTTTCGCGTTTTCGCGAAATGTTCTTTCTTATGATTTTTTCTTTTTTGGACGGACTTTTGCTTGAGCATTCAATGTTTTTCTTGAGCAAAGCGTCAGTGCTGAAAAACAAGCCCAGCTTTCCGCGGTGCGCTAACGCTTATTCTTCCGCTTCGCTTGGCTTCGCCTTCGTTTCGCTCCAGAACTTCGCCGCTCCAATCTGGCGTAGCATTATGATTCGCTTCGTAAAAGTGCAAAATTTGGACTAGAAAATTCTAGTTTATTTTTAATTTAAAAAACTTGACTTTTCTAATAAGGGAATTTACACTTTATCTATGGACTTAAAAACTGTATTAACACCTGACACTGTAGAACTTCATCTCAAAGGTAAAACAAAAGAAGAAATTATCGATGAGATGCTGGATATTCTCGTTAAGGCTGGAAAGGTAACTGACAAAGCTACCGCTCGCGAATGTGTTCTCGACCGTGAACGCAAAATGTCAACAGGCATGAAGCACGGAATTGCAATTCCGCACGGAAAAACAGACACAGTTTCTGATTTGGTTGCGTGCATCGGTATTTCTGACAATCCAGTTGATTTTGATTCTTTGGATCAGGAACCTTGCCGTATTTTTATTATGACTCTTTCTCCAGTCAACAAAACTGGACCTCATCTTCAGTTCTTGGCAGAAGTTAGCCTGCTTTTCAAGAGCGCGGAAAAACGTGCTCAAATCTTGAATACACAAGACAAGGCTGAAGTAATCAAGATTCTTACTGAATAGAGTCGTTTCATAAAACTTTTGGGAATCTCTACCATTGCGTAGAGATTTTTTTTTGTCTAAAATAATTTCATTATGAAATTAGACAGACTTTTTGAAGTAAAAGGCGGAAAGCTTTTTAAAATCTCCGGGGAAGAATATCCTTTATCTGAAAAAAACGTAAAATCGGTGAAATGGAGCGAGGTTGAAGGCGCGCCGGAAGATTACAACGAGGAATTTCTTGCAGAACTCCGCGATGAGCTGAAATCTCTTGAAGAAAAAAATGAATTTGTTTTTATCGAGCCTGTTTTTGACAAAAATGCAAGCGTTGAGCAGTTTACAGCGGCAATGAAGCACACAGCGCGAAGAATAAAGGACTGTGTTTCTGTGATTGGTTTTGCGCTTCCAAAGGAAGCTGAGGCTCAGAAGGATTTTTTTATCGAAGAGTTGAGCGCGAAACATCAGCAGTATTGCTTTTTCTCAAAATCGCTTAAAGATGATTCAATTGTTCTTTATTAAAAAGAATAAGACTGAATAAATAGCGTAAGAAGATTTAAAAATGTCAATATTTGCGAAAAATGTTAGAGATTTCGTGAATTTTCTATAAAATGAATCGATTTTTGCTAAAATCTCCAAAATCTCTATTGCTTAAAATAATCTGATTCGCTAACATTCAGCCTATGAATTCTTTTAACAAAAGGATTTTGCAGGGAACTCTTTTCTTTAGCGGACTTTTTTTAGGCTTGTGTCTGCTCGTTGTTTTGCTTCTCCCTGCAAAAGCTCAAGACGACACTGGAAAAGTTTCAGAATTCAATTCTTTCTCAAATTTAGGGACTATCGTAACTGAAGACTTTTTTTCAGATTCCAGTTTCAAAACTGACTATTCGGATGACTATTCCCCGGAAGATGACCAGGCTTTGGCGCTTTACAGGCAGCCTCAGTCGCGTCCGGCGGTGGAATGGTTCTTTTCCCGCGTAACGGGCGACCGTGAAATTGCGCAGGCGATTCTTGAAAATGCCGATAAAAATGACATTTCACCGACGCTTGCTTTTTCGCTTGCTTATGTTGAAAGCCGTTTCAATGCCAATGCGGTGAACAAAAATTCAAACTATACGATTGACCGCGGATTGTTTCAGCTCAACAGCTCGTCATTTCCTAAGCTTACCGAGGCTGAATTTTTCGACCCGAAGATAAGCGCGAAGTATGGACTAAGCCATTTGCGCTACTGCATGGACGTTGCTGGAAACGACATTACAGCTCTTGCAATGTATAATGCAGGAACGAGCCGTGTAAAAGCAAACAAAACTCCGCAGCACACATTGAATTATGTTGCCAAGATTTCAAATTACAAGTCTCGGCTCGACAGCCATTTTGATTCAGATGTCCTTGCGTTCTATCAATCTGGAACAGAAAAGTCTAAGGCTCTTGCGCTTGTAAAATAATTTTGCGTGGTTTTCTAAATAAGAATGCTGCACTAAAAAATTAGCGCAGCAAATAAACTCTCTTTAAGATTTGTCGTTTTTGCGTCTCCTGAAGTTTTCAGGAGATTTTTTTAATATGCTCTTGTAGGAAGAATTTGCGCGGCGTTTGCCTGGTCAAAAATTTCCTCATCGACATATTGAGTTTTTTCAACAGTTCCGCCGTTTTCAAGCGTTTTTATTATTTCATCAACGCGCGGCCCGTGAAGCGGATTACATTCAGCGGCGCAGTTGATTTCTCCTGCTATCATTGCTTCAAACGCCTTTTTTTCGGCATCAAAAGTGATTATAATCACGTCTTTTCCAGGCTGCTTGCCATTTTCTTTAAGAACATCAACGACTGCAAATGCCATGTCGTCATTCTCGCTGAAAACAACATCGATGTTTTCGATTCCGATTTCCGAAATTATGCTCTCAAAAGCGGCTTTTCCCTCGTCATAGCTGAAATTCCCAGATTTTTGAGCCACGAGCTTCCAGTTATTGTGCGAAGCGACTCCGTTTTCGATTCCCTGCGTGCGTCCTATTTGAGCTGAAGCTCCAAGCGAGCCTTGCAGGTCAACGATTTTGATTTCGCCGTCAATTCCTTTTTCATTCAGATAAGTGTCAAGCCAGAAAACCGCATCCTCGCTTTCTTTAAGAAAATTTCCGCCGACCCAGCAAAGATAAAGGCTTTTGTCATCTGTCTGCAGCGTCCTGTCTGACAAAATCACTGGAATTGCCGCCTCTTTTGCTTCTTTTAGAACTTCATCCCAGCCTGTTTCAACACAAGGCGCCATTACAATGTAGTCAACGTTTTTTGCGATAAAATCTCTGATTGCGGCAATCTGAACTTCCTGATTGTTGTCTGCGTCAAAAATGTGAGATTATAGCCGTTTTCCTCTGTGAAGGTTTTCTTGAATGATTCTGTGTTTGCCAGCCGCCATGCGGATTCGTGTCCGACTTGCGCATATCCGACTTGAATAATTCTCTGCGGAACCGTAGAATTTTGGACTTTTGCTGTCGATTTCTTCGAGTTGCTGCAGCCTGAAAATGCAAGCGAAGCGGCAAAGAATGTAGATAAGATTTTTAAGAACTTTTTCATTGAATTCTCCGTTTTTTAATTATGTCTAATTTTAATTTCCATTGTGGAAAAATCAACGGAAAAAACAAAAAAAGACCGAAATAAAGGAAGAAAATCTCTATTTCGGTCTGAAAAAATCCATTATCTCTAAAAAATTAGATAAAATTTACTCTTTCCATCTATTATATTTGTCGCACTCAAGAATTTTTCTTGCGTTTTCTATGCGGTCTGCTTCCGGCATTGGCGTTTCGCGCAGCTGGTAAGGAATTCCAAGCTCGTCATATTTTGCGATTGCAAGCGAATGGTACGGAAGAACTTCAACTCTGTAGACATTGTGAAGCGAGCGGATAAAATCTCTTGTCTGAATGAGATATTCGTCTTTGTCTGTGATTCCAGGGACGAGAACATGGCGAATCCAGATTGGCTTGTTGATTTCATCAAGATAGCGGAACATCTCGTGGACGTTCTTGCTCGTTTTTCCAGTGAGTTTTATATGCTCTTCCTCGTTGATGTGCTTGATATCCATCAAAAGAATGTCTGTAACTTCCATGAGCTTCTTGAATTTCTCAAACCATTCGCCGTCTTTTGTGAAAGGACCTCCGGCGGTGTCGATGCAAGTGTTGATTCCTTCCTTTTTTGCGAGCGTGAAAAGTTCAAGAAGAAAATCGATTTGGAGAAGCGGCTCTCCGCCTGAAACTGTGATTCCGCCTTTTTTGCCCCAGTACGAGCGGCACGAGAGGGCTTCTTTCAAGACATCTTTTGCTTCCCATTCTTTTCCATCTTTCATAATCCAAGTGTCGGGATTGTGGCAATATTTGCAGCGGAAATTGCAACCGGCCACAAAAACTATAAAACGCGAGCCAGGTCCGTCAACGCAGCCGAAACTTTCAAATGAGTGAATATAACCTTTCATTTTTGTACCTCCGAGTTATTCTAGCAAATTTCTGTTGTTATGAAAAATAATTATTTTTTTTAATGATATTTAAAAAATTCATATGTTATAATAAATTATCTTAGAAAAGATTCAGAAGATGGTGAAACTGGCTTTTGAATTAAAAGGAGTAAATATGAAATTATCAAGAAAATCAAAGCTTGTTGTTGTTTTGCTTATGATTGCTTCATCGGCTTGTTTTTCTCAGAAATGGAAAGGCATCGTGAAAGGAATCGAGGGCAGAGTGGGCGGAAAAAACAGTTCTCAGTCATCAAGCGAGTCGGCGAGCAGCAGCAGCTCGAGCAGTTCAAGTTCTGGCTTTTTCAAGAATTTCAGCAGCGGCGGAAAATATTCTGATATAAGCACCTACAAATCAAAAAAGCCTGCTAAGGTTTCAAAAGAGGCTTCTGTTCAGAAAAGATATAAACTTTATGAAAAGTCTGAGAATGCTCTTTTGAAAAAGGATTACAAGACTGCCCAGAAATATTACGATGAGGCCAATGCGATTCCGTTTACAGAAGCCACTCCTGAAGCTGATGCATTGGCGCTTGTGGAATGGGGCGGAGAAATTGGCAGATATTTAGCGGTTTTGAATGGACCTTCAGAAGAAGAAAGAGACAAGTGGCGCTAGTCGTTGTTTTATAAAATCTAAAAAAAAGCCGTGCTTGGAAAATGCTTAAAAAGCGAAATCCTGCACGGCTTTTTTATTGCCTAAAAACTTGCAAAAGCGGAATGCGTTTTATTTCTTTGTGAAAGTGATTGCGTTTTTTCCGTCTTTGTCTGAAATTTTAAGGAAAGCTGAAGAATCTTTTTGGAATGTTTCCCAAGAAGTTGCTGAAAGAAGCGCGTCTGTGAAATTGTCCTCAAATTTCATGGAAACTGGGTCGCCTGCCATTTTTGTGCTTCCGATGTTGTCCTGCACTTTGAATGACGAGCCGTTCACCTTTACATCGCCGAAAAATCTGTTTACGCCAGAGTCTCCGTTTATTGAGTAAAGGTCGCCGTCTTTTTTTGCGATTGACATTTCTGACGGGCAAAGCTCCTGCTCAACGCCGCCGATTTCAAGCTTGCTTGTCTGCCATTCGCCTTCGATTGAAACAGCCGACGTTGAAGAGCCTTCGGCTGAAGATGATACGCTTTTGCAGCCGGCAAAAGAAAGAGCCGCCGCAGTCAAAATCAAGAATAATTTTTTCATAAAATCCTCCGTGAAATAAAATTCATGTTCTAATTATAAAAACAAAATTGAAATAAAAAGATTACTTGCTGTTATCAAAAAAAGAGCCGCCTTGTCGGAATAAACTGGCAAAGCGGCTAGATAGAATCAAATCTTCAAGACTGAAAAGCGATTTCTAATTCAGCCTTGAATTTTCTCTCTATGATTACAGAGAAGCGTGGCAAGTGCGAGCGATAACGTCGTCCTGCTGCTCTTTTGTAAGGTTGATGAAGCGAACTGCGTATCCAGAAACACGAACTGTGAAGTTTGCATATTCTGGCTTCTCTGGGTGAGCCTGGCAGTCCTTGAGTTTTTCAACTCCGAATACGTTTACGTTGAGATGGTGTGAGCCAGCGTGTCCTGAATCTGGACCGCAATCAAAGTATCCGTCAAGAACGTTTACAAGGTTGTCAATTCTTTCTTCCTCGTTGTGTCCGAGCGCGCTTGGGTTGATTGTCTGTGTGTTAGAAATTCCGTCCAAAGCGTATTCGTATGGAAGCTTAGCAACTGAGTTCAAAGACTTAATCAAGCCCTTTGTCTCTGCGCCGTAGCTTGGGTTAGCTCCCGGTGAGAATGGCTCGTGTGCCTTGCGTCCATCTGGAAGAGCACCTGTAGCTTTTCCGTATACAACGTTTGAAGTGATTGTAAGGATTGATGTTGTTGGTTCTGCATTGCGGTATGTCGGATGCTTTCTAATCATTGTCATGAAGTCTTTGAGCAGCTGAACAGCGATTGCATCTGCGCGGTCGTCGTCCTGTCCGTAGCGTGGGAAGTCGCCTTCAACGATAAAGTCTTTTGCCAATCCCTTTACTACTTCTTTTACAGCTCCAGTCTTCTTGTCTTTGATTTCAACATCGCCGCGGACAACCTTAACTTTTGCATACTTAATTGCAGAAAGGGAATCTACAACGTGTGAGAATCCTGCGATACCTGTAGCGAATGTTCTCTTGATGTTTGTGTCTTCAAGAGCCAATTCAGCAGCCTCGTAGTAGTATTTGTCGTGCATATAGTGGATTGCGTTCAATGAGTTAACATAGATGTCAGCAAGCCACTCGAGCATCTGCTTGTATTTTGCAACAACTTCTTTGTAGTTAGAAGCGTCGAGAACATCAGCAGTGATTGGCTGGTAAGCAGGTCCAACCTGAACTCCTGGTGTAAGTCCATCAGGCTCGTCGCGTCCGCCGTTGATAGCGTAAAGAAGAGCTTTTGCGAGGTTAGCGCGTGCGCCGAAGAACTGCATCTCTTTTCCTGTCTGTGTTGCAGAAACGCAGCAGCAGATTGAGTAGTCATCGCCCCAGACTGGTCTCATTACATCGTCGTTTTCGTACTGGATTGAAGATGTGTCGATAGAAATCTTCGCAGCGTAGCGGCGGAAGTTTTCAGGCAGTCTCTTCGAGTAAAGAACTGTCATGTTTGGCTCTGGAGCCGGTCCCATGTTCTCGAGAGTGTGGAGGAAGCGGAAGTCGTTCTTTGTAACCAAAGAACGTCCGTCCTGTCCGAGTCCGCCGACTTCGAGTGTTGCCCATACCGGATCGCCAGAGAAGAGGTTGTTGTATGATTCGATACGTGCAAAGCGAACCATGCGTGCCTTCATTACGAAATGGTCAACAAGTTCCTGTGCCTGAGACTCTGTGATTTTTCCAGCTTCGAGGTCGCGGTTGATGTAGATGTCAAGGAATGTAGAAACACGTCCGATTGACATTGCCGCGCCGTTCTGTGTTTTGATTGCACCGAGGTAACCGAAGTACAGCCACTGAACAGCTTCTTTTGCTGTTGTAGCAGGCTTAGAAATATCGAATCCGTAGAGAGCTGCCATTTCTTTAAGGCCTTTGAGTGCCTTAACCTGCTCGGCAACTTCTTCCTTTAGGCGGATAACTTCTTCAGTCATTGTTCCGTCGCCGATGTTTGCCTTGTCAGCTTCCTTAGCCTTGATAAGAGCGTCGATTCCGTAAAGAGCTACACGGCGGTAGTCTCCGACGATGCGTCCGCGTCCGTATGTGTCAGGCAAACCAGTCAAGATGTGTGAGCGGCGAACTGCGCGAATCTCTGGTGTGTAAACTTCAAATACTGCGTCTGAGTGTGTCTTGTGGTAAACAGTGAAGATTTTGTGAAGCTCTGGATTTGGAGTATATCCGTACTGCTCGCAAGACTCTTCTGCCATTTTGATTCCGCCGAAAGGCATGAATGCTCTTTTGAGAGGCTTGTCTGTCTGAAGACCGACAACCTGCTCAAGGTCTTTGAGTGCAGGATCGATGTATCCAGCTGGATGAGCAGTAAGTCCTGTAACGATGTCTGTGTCCATGTCAAGAACGCCAGATCTTTCTTTTCCGTCTGTTCCAACGCGTTTTGTGTTGTGCTCAGCCTTCTGCAATTCCTGAAGTTTTGCAAAAAGTTTGTTTGTTGCTTCTGTTGGACCTGCGAGGAATTTTTCATCTCCATCGTAAGGTGTGTAGTTGTTCTGGATAAAGTCGCGAACGTTGATTTCTTCTTTCCAAAGTCTTCCTTTGAAACCGTCCCAAGCTTCTGCCATAAAATAATCTCCTTCTTGAATATTCGGAGCTGTCAGAAAAACTATGGAGACACTCAAAACCGAGGGCACTGACGCGTGCAAAGACAACGCAAGAACCGTGCCAGCAAAAGATAAAACCGAAGTTTAAATTGCGAAAGTCCCTGCGAGTAGATTGTAGTGTAACCAAAAACAGTTTTTAAGATGGCTCGTATTTATTCAAGCAAAATTCTTTTTGCGGCTCGTGATTTTTAACCTCCGGACCGCCACATCGTCAAAACGATGTCTGTTTTCTTGCCACTAATATATAACATTCAGAATAAAATGACAACACGAAAGAAAAATTATTTAAATGCGGAAAATGTCCAGAATGACGGAAAATAACAAAAATAAGACGGATAATGATTCGGCTGGAAATTTGGAAGAAAAAAGGATTGTAAGGAAAAGAGAAACCTTTTTAAAGTTGCGCTTTTCCTTACTGAATTTGAAAATTAGTAGACGCTTAGAATTTTAGCGAGTTTTTCCTTTCCGATGATTTTCATGAAGCTTGCAAGGCGCGGTCCCTGGTCTTTGTTGATGAGCGCGTGGTAAAGAGCGGTGAAGAGGGATTTTGCATCAAGTCCAAGCTCGGTTGCGATGTTGTACATTTCCTGCTGGCACTCCTTGTCGAGAGCGTAGCTTCCAACTTTCGGAACGACTTCATCGCGAACACGCTGAACGGCTGTGAGCATTGCGCCTGAAATGTCTTCCGCTTTGCTTCCGTCATCACGGAGCTTGAAGCAGAAATCTGGAGCGCAGTCAGGTGCGGACTCGTTAATCCAGTACCATGCGCAGACACAGCGGCGGCGGAGAACTTCTTCCTGTTCAGGCTTTACGTCACCGAGGCTCTTTATTACAGCGTCGATGTCGCCTGAGTAAGTCTGCAAAAGGGTTGTCAAAAGGCGGAAACCAATCTGATAAGGCTCAACCTTCGGAAATCCCGGCTCGACTTGGCTAAGCTCGTAGATTCTTTTTTCGTGGCTGATGATTGAGTCGCGTTTTTTCTCGTCCTTTTCCTTAGGAAGTTCTTTTCCCCAGGCAATGCGTTCAGTACGGTCATAAGCCTCGTAAACAGTAACAACGTCAAGGTCAAAACTAATTGAGAATTCGTGGTCAACCTTGTTCTGCGCGAAAATATAGCGCAAAACTTCTGGCTGGTAAACTTCAAGAGCGTCAACCAAAGAAATTACCTTTCCTTTTGAAGAAGACATTTTTCCAGGAACGCCCTTAAGCTTTACAAAGTCGTATTTCATTGTCACAGGAGCGTCCCAGTTGTAGAGACGTTTTGAGACGAGCTTTGCTGTGTCGTAGCTTCCGCCCGGAGAAATGTGGTCTTTTCCACCCGGCTCGAAAACGACTTTTTCCTCGTTCCATCTCATCGGCCAGTCAACGCGCCAGCCGAGCTTGAATTCCTTTGATGTGCGCAAGTCGCCTTTTTCCACATGGCCGCAACTTGTGCATTTGTATGTGATTCCGTATTCACCGTCATAGTCTAGAATTTCGGTCGTATCTTTGTTGCATTTGCAGCAGAAAGCGGCAACAGGCCAGTAAACATCTTCCGGCTTCATTTTGTGTTCATCGTCACGGTAAGTGTTAAGACACTCTTTAATTACATCGCGATGCTGCATTGCAGTTTTCATGCCTTCAGCATAGCGGTTTGCTCGGTAACGGCTCGCCTGATACAGAAATTCCGGGTGGATTCCGACGCGCGGAAGCTGGGTCTCAATGTCAATCTCGTGGTGGCGGGCATAGTTCTCGTCGCGTCCGAATGTGTCCGGAACCATAGTGATTGGAAAGCGCAGATATTTTTCGAGAACTTCCGGCTTCGGCATATTTCCCGGAACTTTTCTGAAAACATCGTAGTCGTCCCAGGAATAGATAAAGCGCACATTCTTGCCGCGGTCGCGGAGAGCGCGCACAATCAAGTCAACTGTGATAATCTCGCGGAAATTTCCGATGTGGACTGTTCCCGAAGGCGTGATTCCCGAAGCGCAGGTGTAAAGGTCAAGGTCGCCTTTCTGCTTGATTATTCTCTCTGCCTGCTGGTCTGCCCAGTGGCAAAGCTCTGAAATGTTTCTTTCTGACATCTTGTCGTCCTAAAAATATTTGATTTTGTCTAAGAGCCTTATTTTAATAAAAACAGGCTGTTTAGACAATTAAACTTGAATCTTAATCTTTGTTCAAAATTTTATTTATAATAGAAAAAACAATCATTGCTGCGGCATTCACGGTGAGAATTCCGATTGAGCCTGCAAGCCCGATTTTGTCAGCGACTGAGCCTACAATTTGCGGCGCAACGATTCCTCCGAATGCGGCGATTGCTAGAAGCATTGAAGTTCCCAGGTCTGAGCCTGCGATAGCCGCATGCGCGTTTGCGATTGTTGTCGCGTAAATTCCTGCGAAGAAGAATCCAAGGCCGACAATTGCGGCGGTTATAAGCACGAGATTTTTAGTTGAGACCAGAAGAATGAAGAAAATCGCTGTCGCAAGGCAGTCTATCAAAATAATTTTCTGCTTTTTTATTTTTGTCGAAATCAGCGCGGTGAAAAGCCTTCCGAAAAGAACTGCGAGCCAAGTGAAAGAGACAAGCTCGTTCGCATAGTTGTCGCTCATAATTCCTGTTGAGCGGAAATATGTTACAAACCAGCCGTTCACGCAGTTTTCAAGCCCGAGATAGAAAAAGAGAATCAGGCCCGAAATCCAGAAAACCGGCATCTTGTAGAATTTTCTTCCGGCATTTTCAGATTTTTCATCTTTTTTTACGGTTTCGGATTTGTCTTTTAAGTCGAGCCGTGTGAGAAGAATCGCGGCAATTGCCGACGCAATCACAATCGTGTTGACAATCGATTTCCATGAAAGATGCGCGTTGAAGAAAAGCGACGCGACCATTGGCGCGGCAAAAGCTCCGATTGCGAATGTCATATGTAGAATATTCAGCGCGAAAGGGCTTCCGTCTGAATTCTCGTTGATGTAGGCATTGTTGATGATTGAGTTGCAACCCCGGCAGATTCCAAGAAGCACAAAAAGAAGAATCATCGCCCAGACCGGCGGAATAAACGTGAGAGTAAGCAAGTCAAGCGGAATCAAAGTCGCTGTGAGCAAAATAGCCGGCTTTCTGCCAAGTGCTTTTTCAAGAGCCGGAAAAATAAAGCTTGCAAGAAAGTTTCCAATCGCGAATGCAGAAAGAAGCGTCCCCGCAACCGTGTAGCTTAGCTTGGCTTCTTTTATTAAATAGGGGAGAATTGCGCCGACGAGCAAAACCATCGCGCCCTGACACAAAAATGAAAAATAGTTCGGATAAAATTTTTTGATTTTAATTCTGTCTGTCATAGGAAGCCATTTTAATTGATTTGATTTTTTGATTCAACGATGAGGACTTTTGGTGATAAGAAATGGAAAACAGTATGGAAAGCTTTTTATTTTTTCGCTTTGAAAATTTGAAATATAAATTTGAAACTGCGGATTTTTTATATTTTCTCGCTGTAATTGAAAAAAGTTTCCTAGAGTTCTATAATCTTCGCATATTTTTTAATCATTTTTAGTTAAGAGGAAATACGATGGTAATTTTGACTTTGAACTGCGGTTCATCATCAGCAAAGTATCAGGTTTATGACTGGGACAACAAAGATGTTTTGGCTACGGGCGTTGTTGAGCGCGTTACAGCACCAGGCTCAGTTATTACACACAAGCCAAAGGGAAAAGACAAGTTTGTAAAGGAAAGCCCTTGCCCGACACACAAAGAAGCAATCGAGCTGATTCTTGACGCAATCACAGACAAAGACCACGGCGTAATCTCCGACATGAGCGTTATCGGAGCTGTAGGACACCGCGTTCTCCACGGCGGAGACAAATTCACAAAGTCTGTAAAAGTTACTCCAGAGGTTTTGGACACATTCCGCTCTGTAATCGGACTCGGACCTCTTCATATGCCTGCGAACATCATGGGAATTGAAGCTGCTCAGAAAGTTCTTCCGAATGTTCCTCACGTTGCTGTTATGGACACTGCATGGCACCAGACAATGCCTCCTGCAAGCTACCGCTACGCTGTTCCAAAAGAATGGTACGAGAAATACGCTGCCCGCCGCTACGGATTCCACGGAACTTCATTCCTCTACACAGCAAAACGCGCTTCAGTTCTTCTTCACAAAGCTCCAAAAGACACAAATGTAATTATCGCCCACGTTGGCAACGGCGCTTCTATGTGCGCAGTCAAGAACGGATGCTGCTTCGACACTTCAATGGGAATCACACCGATTGAAGGTCTCGTTATGGGAACACGCACAGGCGATGTTGACGTTACACTTCCTTTCTATATCATGCGCCAGACAGGAATGACTGTTGAAGAGATGGACAACGCATTGAACAAGAAATCCGGACTTCTCGGACTTACAGGACTTTCTTCTGACCGCCGCGACATTGCAGACGCTGCTGAAAAAGGCAACAAAGATGCGCAGCTCGCAGTTGACATGGAAGTTTACCGCCTCAAAAAATACTTCGGAGCTTACATGGCTGCAATCGGTCCTGTAGACGCGATTGTCTACACAGCAGGCGTTGGAGAGCATTCAGCATTGATCCGCGGACGCGCTCTCGAAGGTCTTGAGTGGATGGGCGTAAAAATCGATCCTAAAAAGAACGAGCTTGCAAACACAGGCAACGCCGAGACTTGCATTTCTGCCGACGACTCAAAAGTCAAGGTTTTTGTAATTCCTACAGACGAAGAGCTCGTAATGACAGAAGACGCATTTGCAATCATGAACGGAACATACGATGTTCACACGAACTTCACATATTCTTTCCAGGATCCTGCTTACAGAAACAAGGCGCGCGAGGCTGCGCTTGTAAAAGAGCTTGAGAAAAATCCTGAGCTTGCAAAAATCATTGTAAGACCGTAGTTTCTGCCTTTTATGTGAATTTTTTTTAGCCCCTGCAAGATTTTTTTCTTGCCGGGGCTGTTTTTTTCTGACTTTTTTTGAAATTTTAAGCCTTAATCACTGTGCGCACGGAAAAACAAAGAGAGAACCGCAGATTCTCGTAAAAAGGAAAATTGCGTGGATGTAATTTTTTCTCACAGCTTATTCGTTTATTTCTGTTCAAAAATACCCGCACGGATGCGGGATAAAGCAAAGAGAAAACGAAGTTCTCGTAAAAAGGGAAATTGCAAGGATGTAATTTTTGCCTCACAGCTTATTCGCTCATTTTTTTTCAGAATGCCCGCACGGACGCGGGATAAAGCAAAGAGAAAACGAAGTTTTCGTAAAATAAAAAATTACATGGATGTAATTTTTTATTTAATGTTTAAGACAGTTTTAAGAATCCGCTGTTTAAATTTACTTTTTTTGTATTTATGATAGAATAATTTCCGCAGCAGACCTCGGTGCTGTGTATCACTTAAAATTCGTTAGCTTTAAAGGCGGGAGGAAAACTATGGCTGTAATCACAATTTCTAGGCAGTATTTTTCAGAAGGACACGAAATTTGCAAAAGAATCGCGGAAAAAACTGGATACAGGCTTTATGACCGCGCGGCTGTCTTTCAGAAAATGATTGAGCTTGGCTGCAACGAGAAGAAAATCAAATATTTCGACGAGATAAAGCCTGGAATTCTTCCGTCTCTTTCAAAATACAATGACGAGTATCTTTATTATCTTAAGACTGCTGTTCTTTCGATTGCGAACGAGGACAACTGCGTGATTGAGGGGCGCGGAGCTTATATTATCCTGAAAGACATTCCGAATCATGTTTCTGCGCGAATCTTCGAGCTTCGTGAAAAGCGAGTGAAAAATGCGATGAAAGAGCGCAACGTGGACGAAAAGCATGCGATGAAAATCATCAAAAAGGCGGATATGCATCAATTCGGCTTTATAAAGCATTTTATGCACGCAAATGTCTTTTATCCGATGGAGCAGAATCTCATAATCAACAGCGGACTTTCTGATGTTGAGTCGATTGCTGATTCTATTATCGCATTTGCGAAAACTTACATTACGGAAGAAAAGGAAAAAGAGGGCAGGGAAAAACTTGCGAAGCTTTTAATCGGACAGGAGATTGTCAATCTTCTCCGTTTCCTCTACTCGGTTGACATTGACTCGATGAAGTGCGAAGTGAAAGGCGACACAATTTGTCTTGACGGAGTTGCAAGCACAAAAGGAATCGTTGACTATGCTGTGAAGGTCATAAAGTGCGAGTTCCCGGAGTTTAAAGTTGTGAGCAACATCAGAGTTGTGCAGGCCGGAATGAATCTTCGCTAGCGTTTGCGATTTTTCCAGCAGGATTTTATTTCAAGTGGATTTTGTTCTTCAAAAATATTTTATTTTGATTTTGATGATGAAAGCAAGAAGCCCGGTGTCCAATTTTTTTGAACACCGGGCTTCTTGCTTTTGCTGCAGGTTTATTTTACAAATTCTTTTTTCAAGAAGTCCAAATCAAGTTCTGGATAAAGGACGAATTTGCTCAAAAGTGTCTGAACGCGTTTTGAAGCGGCTTCCTTTACGCTTTCGTCAAGAACAATCTTGAGTTTTGCAGGTTTTCCGTCTTTTGTTACGCCCGGCTTTGTTCCTTTGAGAACCATATCGATAATCGCAGCGACTTCTTTCATCTCGCCTTCTTTCATTCC
>DHKO01000002.1 GCA_002404895.1 Treponema sp. UBA4692
GCTGCTTCTTTCGCTGCTGCTGACGCTAAATTTTCTGTGAACTACAGAACTGGAATCCAGTTCTTGGAGCACCAGATGAAAAAAGGCACAACAATGCTCAATAGCTATACTGATAACCGAAAAACAGAAGATGCTCTTACATTCAAAGGTTCTTCTGAGTACGGCGGAATTGAGCTTGAAATCGATCCAAAAGTGGACACAGGTGTAGCTCAGTCTCTTTCTCTTCAGAAATACAACGGCTGGATTAATTTTGGCGATTTCATGATTAAGTCTGGAACTTGGGATTCCCGCGCTGTGGGTCGTGTAAACAACGATATTGGCAACCACGAGGGAAAATTCTGGGGCGAAATCAACAAGCCAGGTCTTGCTGTAAGTGGATTGGGAAATGATATTTCTCAACAGAACGGCAAAAAAACAAAAACAACAATGGTTCAGTACAAGAACAACGATCTTGGTCTTGAGGCTCGCGTTGCATTCCTTGACAAGCAAAGCGGAGATTCTTTTGCAGGAAACAAGACTACAGGCGACAAATCTTTTAGAAATGCAGACTGGGTATTTGCAAACGACACTTGGTTCGGCGAGGTCGGCTACACAGTAGACGGAATCGGACGCGTTATGGCTACCGGAAAATTTGCGCACAAAGACTATGCAGGCGCGCTCTTCTTCGAGCCAAAGCTCGCTGACATGGAAGAGCTTACTTCTTTGGTTGGATTCACATTCGAGACAAAGACAAATGCCGCAAAAGACAATAAGGGAGACGATGTTGCAGCAAATGCGATGGCTCTTGACTTGCGCGCTCGCTACGACCTCGGAGCGTTTGTAGAAGGACTTTCCGCAACTGTTATGTACAACTGGACATTCGGAAATAATGTTGCGGATGGTACAGACAAAAAGCCTGGCTTCTACGCTACATGGGCAATGCTTAACCTTACATACGCTCTCAACGACACATTCAAGCCGTTCCTCTCTTTGGGCTGGAGCAATGCTTCTTCTTGCGGAAAATCCGACACTGCAGCCGCATTTGATGATCCATTCACATATAGCTTGAGAACATATGCCGGCGTTGAAATCTACAATACAAAGAACGCTAACATCATCACTGGTGTATGCTGGGATGCCGCTAACATGAACGATACTGTGGCAGGCGGAAAATGCACAAAGACAGTTTCTATCCCTGTTCTTTTCAGAGTTAAGTTCTAATCTTGAAAAAGATTCAGCATAGCTGAACATTAGACGAAAGGCTTTCTGTTGGACACAGAAAGCCTTTTTTGTTTTCAAGAAAAAAATTTAATGTCTTGTCAAAAATCTGTGAAATGTCCAAGCACGGAATTATTCCGAATTTTTTTTAGATTTGTTTTCTTTTTGAATCTCATTCTGGATTTCTTTTACACGTTCCAGCGGAAGCCCTGTTGCCACGGAGATTTTCTCGCCGTCAAGCCCCATTTTCAAAAGGCTTCGCGCGGTGCTTTCCGCCTGAAGCTCAAGAGCGTCTTTTTCTGATGATAAAGCTGTGTTTGCGTCCGCTGCTTTTTCAGCAGCTGATTCATCTAATTTTTTTTCTGCCAACACGTTTTTCGCACTTGATTTTGGCTTTCCGAGCTTTGCCGAAGCCGCCGGAGCGGACTTTTCGCCAGAACGCTCTGTTCCAGATGAAGTCGCGTTATTGTCTTTCCGGTTTGTTCCTGCTTCGATTCTTGCGTTCCCTGAATTTTCGACGCCTGCCTCAAAACCATTTTTCCCGTTCAGATTTCCCGAAAACTCTACCGCGAACTGCGTAATCAAGTCGTCGATTGTCTCGTTAATTAGCGAGAGAAGCTCGTCTTTCTTGTAATATCCGCTTATTATTGGAGCGCTTCCAGTTGACACTCCTGTGTATTCCTTGTTTATGAATTCCCGCCCGCGCTCGTCAAGAATTTTCACCTTCATAGTGACAAACGCCGCCAGCTTGCCGTTCTGACGGTTGCCCTTTATAACTGTCTTCTTGAAATTGAAATCCATCGTTGCAAGCGATTTTGCGCCAAGCTCGGTTTCCAGCATCCGCGCCTTTTTCGCGCCGATTACGGTCATATCCTTGTAGCCTGTCGCGCAGACTGAATCTGAAAGCGAGTTGTAGAACGAGCCTCGCGTGTACTCATAAACGTCTGTGTCCAAAACTTTGCTCTTGCCTAATATCTGAAGCCCTGCCGTTTCCTCCATAATGCGGCGGAAGCTCTCGTCCGCATAGTCAAGCCGGTCAACTGCGGTTGAAATCTCAGGATTTTTTGAGTCAATCGCCTTGTTAAGAAGCGCGTTGAATGCTCCGTCCGTTGACAAGGACTCGTCATTGTCGTTTTGAGTCTGTTCCTGCCATGCGACAAGGTTTGTCCCGATTATTGAGATGACCGCCATCGGAGACTTTTCCTCTAAACTGATATTTTTTGTTGACGCGCAGCCTGAAAGCAAAAGCAAAGCCGCAATGCACGCAAAAGCGGCTGGTGAAGATTTTTTTTTCATATTGATTTTCCTTTATAGACTTTTTAGAACTGAAATGTTTTTAAATAACGAAAAAAGGCTTCCTGAAAAAACAGGAAGCCTTAGGATGTCAAGCTGCAAAGCCCTTGTTACATCTTTACACGAAGAACAACTGGAATGTCGAATGTGTAGTCTGTTCCGCCGTCAGCAGGGTTGAGGACCTTGTTCAAGCGGAGGGCTGCTGTGATTGCAGCGTTCTTTCCGGCTGTGAATTTTCCGCGGAGAGATGTCACGAAGAACTGCGAGCCGTCGTCGTCAACATCATCGTTGTTGTCCATATCCTGGTTGAAGTAGCCGAGGTCAAGGGCAGCTGTTACAATGTCGTTCACCTTGTAAGAGAACTCGCCTGCAACCTGCATAGCTGTCTCTGCGTCAGCACCGTCCACATCAAGTTCAAGAGACTCGTACTTAGCGCCAAGAGCAACTGTCGCCGCGGAGCTGATGTTGTACTGGCCGCGCAAGTCGATTGCAAACGCAGATTTAATTGAATCTTCCAGTGTTCCGTATGTGAATCCGAGCACAACGTTATTTGTGTTAGGAATCATAAGAGGTGTTACATAGAGACCGAAGCCGTAAGCCTTATTTACAGGGTTCTTGAAGATGAAGTCTACTGCAACTGTTTCATCCTTTCTCCACGCAGCCTCGAATACGTATCCTTCAGACTGTGCAAATGAATTATTATCTTTGTCTTTATAACTATCGTAGCTGTCTGCAGTACCGTTCTCCACGAGACCGCCCTTCAAGAGAAGCTTTCCGCCGCCAATGTCGTCGAAAGTGTAGTCAGCAAGGAAAGAGTTGTTGTTTCCGGCAGCCACCTGAGCAACGTTGCCAAAGTCTCCAAGCCAGTTCAAATTTGCATAGTCGCTGTATTTGTTACCGTCAGAATCTTTTCCCCAGCTTGCGAGGATGCCGTTCTTTGTGGAAAGTCCCATTGTCTTTGAGAATTCCTCATCGAGAATGCCCTGCTCTGTGGCTGTGTAGTTACCGCGGTTTGTGTAGCGGCTGTCGTAAGTACCAGCTGTGAATTTGAGAGCTCCCCAATTCAACCAACCATAGTAGTTATCGATTGCAATCGCTCCGTCTTCTCCGTTTTTGTTGCCAGGATTGTTAAGCGTGATTTCCGCGGCAACTCCAGCGTAGTCTGTAGAGCCTTTTACGGCCAAAGTGTCCTTGTTTCCGCCGAATCCGTCAATGTCAGCATAAGTTGTTTTTGTGTAGGCATCTACGTCGCCTTTCTCTGTGTATCCAGTAACCTTGTAAAGGTCTGGGCGAACGCGAACGTTAAGAGATGTTGTAACCTCAGCAGCAGCGAAAGAAGCAGCCATAGCAGCGACAGCGGCTGCAGTTATGATTTTTTTCATTTTAAAAAATCCTCCTTTTTTATTGGGAAGTTTAAACCGACGGTTTATTTACTTCCTTTTGTTTGTATTATAGATTCCGACAGTTTTACAGTCAATGTTTACTTTTTTAAATTTTCCGACAAATTCGTAACCAAAATTTTGCAGGATTGTTGCCTTTAATTTGCGCAAAAAGCATAAAAAATGCGTTGAAAAGCCAGAATCTTTCTGGTTTTACAGCGCCATTTCCGCACGTTTAATTTCTGTTTTCCAGCTCCGCGACTCTTGCCATGAGCCGCTGGATTTCCGCATTCATCGAATCCTTCTGCGCAGCCATTTTCGCTAGGATTTTCTCGTCCTCGGCTTTCTGCTTTGCAGCTCCTTTTAGCAGTCCCTGCTTCATTCCCTGAGCAGCAGCACGCCGCTCGGCGTAATACTTCATTCTTTCTATTGTCATATAGCCATGCCTCCATTCAGTGTTGCGTCTTGCCATGCCCACCTGCTTTTCAAGAGAGCTTGTGAAACCGCTTTCCGCCCTACCGGAGAAAAAATATTCAAGCAAGGCTCGAAGCTCCTCATCGCCCTTGATTTTATCATACATTGCGGCATTGAAAAAGATTTTTGACGTGCGGTCTCCTAATTCACCGCCGTCCTCGGTGTCAAGATTCTTGAAAATGTACCGCGCCTTTTTTCTGCCGAACGGGTCTGAAAGGCAGATGAATATCACGATTGAGTCTTTCAGAAAACTGTAAGGCTCGCTGTGCTTTAGCGTTGAGACATCCATCATTCCCTGATAATATCTTGCGCGCTCGGGCAAATCCTCGTCATTCGTTGTCTGCATCTCTATGTCATAAATGTGTTTTTCGTCCTCTGTGAAAATATCCACTCTAATTGAATGGGATTCCGCATCGGACTCAAAGCCTTTCTCGCCCTCGGGCATCTTAATCCGCGAGATTTTCAGCCTGAGGAGGATTTCAAGAAGCCGCCTGCACAATTCATGATCCGACGTGAAAATCTTGTAGAACATAAAACGGTTCGTGATTGTCTGCCGCTCCCAAGATTTCTCGTCGATTTCGCTTTTCTTTGCCATATTCCGACCTTTTTAATGAAAAAAAATTGGAGAAATAAAGCTGCTAATAATCGTCATGCAGGTTCTGAAGTCAAGCCCGGACAATTTTTTGCGGCTTCAATCTCCTTGCTTTTTATTTCAGGCAAAAGTCGGTTTCCAGCAAGAAATCAGATTACAATTCTCTTATTTCTTGAACATAATCCTTGAAAGATGCGAATTAAGAGTTTTCCACGAGACTCCAAGCTCCTTTGCGAGCGAATTCTTGCTTCTTCCTCCAAAAATCTCCCTTTTTATGTAGTCATCTTTCGGAGTCAATTTATAACAGGAAGATTTGCAGCCGTTTTTCCGCCCGATATGCTTTCCCTGCTTTCGCGCGCGGTTAAGCCCGAGCTTTGTGCGTTCTGAAATCAGCTGCCTCTCAATCTCCGCGGAAAGGCCGAACGCAAAAGCGATGACTTTTGACTGAATGTCGTCGCCGAGCCTGTAGCCGTCCTTTATCGTCCAGACTTTGATTCCCCGCTCAAGAAAATACTGGAGAATGTTCATTATCATAATAAGCGAGCGGCCGAACCGTGAAATCTCCGTACAGATTATAAGGTCGCCCGAACGCACGTTGCTCATAATCTCGCGGCCGAGCTTCCTCATTTCAGGCTTTTTTATTCCGCTGATTTTCTCTTCAATCCAGACATCAATCTTTATCCCTTTCTGGCGGCAGAAACGCTCGATTTCCATCTGCTGGTTCTCAAGATTCTGATGTTCCGTAGAAACTCTGATATAACCGTAATTCATTTGTTCACCTCTTTGCAAAGTTTCCATAAAAAACGCGGGGAAAGGAAATGGGGAGATGAAACAAAGAGACGCGGTGAGAGGAACAAAGAGACGCGTAATGAGTGGCAAGGGAACAGGGAAAAAAAGAAGGAGCGCGGCGAACAGACTGGATTCAGAGCTTAAACGAAAAATTTAATGTTATTAAACGAAACGAATTTAGCTATTAAACAAAAAAAATTAGAGTCTTGGCTCTTATGCTCACGGAAGTTTTCTGGCGAACTGTTTTGCTAAAAGTCCAAAAAAAATTTTTTGTGTCTGCCGCTTCATTTTTCGGATTTTCCGTACATTTTCTCCGAGAAGCCCCCAAAAAATTTTCCGTACATTTTTCATCGTTTTTGCCATCTTGCAAAATCTCCCTCATCTTAAAAGAATTCCTTCAAACAAAACTTCCAGCATAAACGAGCCTGCTCTTCCGCTTTTTTTCCAAAACCTCCCCCAATTTTCAAAAAATCCTTTCATTTTTCTCCGCTTTGAATATTTCGCAAAATCTCCAGCTTTTCCGCAGCGGAAAAGTTCAAACCGCGATTTCCAGAAATCCCGCGAAAAAGCTATGACATTCAATCCTCGGTTTAAACTTCCCAATAAAAAAGGAGGATTTTTTAAAATGAAAAAAATCATAACTGCAGCCGCTGTCGCTGCTATGGCTGCTTCTTTCGCTGCTGCTGAGGTTACAATCGCTTCAAACTTCCGCATCCGCCCTGTTATCGTGCAGAACGATTCAGGAACAGAGGCTGCTTCAAAGACAACTTGGGCAAGCTTGAACAACTCTCAGCTTTCAACAGCTCAGACTGCTGCCGACACAATCAAATTCACTGCGAAATCTGACTACGCTGGAATTGTTACAGAAGTAAACGTTGCTTCTGACGCTGAAAAATCAGCGCTCACAATCAGCAACTTCAACGGCTTCCTCAAGTTCGGACCATCGTTCACATTGACTGGCGGTATCTTGGACTCACGCGTTGCAAACAGAATCACAAACGACCAGAACAACCTTTCCTTGCTCGAGCAGAACTGGGGAGCAAAAGGTGTCGCTTATGCACCAACATACACTTTGAAAAAATCTACAGCTGCAAATAAAGTAAGAGTTAACGGATTATCTTACATTTCTTTCGCAGGAAACAAGAAACTTGGTGTAAACCCGAATATGTTCGCTGGTCTTACTACTTATTGGACAGATGCAGCTCTTGCAAAGGCTAAATGGGACGGCTCATCAGCCTTGGCGGCAGATGTATCTGTTACTAAATGGAGCGTAATCGGCGCAGACTCTGACAACATCACAGCAATCAATGGCTCAAAGGCTCTCTCTTTGGTTGGAGACTATCTCTTGAGCGATGTTGCAGGCGGAAAACTCCAGTTCTGGGGCGCAATGAACAAGTCTGATTCTGAATGGAACGACAAAAACAGCGATGACGAATCAACATCAGTTGTGAACAGCAGCTATGCATTCCGCGCGGCTTACACAAACGACAGCGTTGCGGCTGACGCCACATTCCACGTTGCAAAGAACGAGATTATCGCGGCTGCTTTCGTAAGCCCGAAAATGGTTGACAATCTTGCGGCTACCCTCGGCTTCACATTCGCGAAGAACTCAGAGAGCGACAACGACAAGATTTTCTACGCAGTCGATGCTCGCGCACGCTATGCAATCGATGCTCTTTCTCTCAACCTTATGATGAACTATTCTATCGCAGACGCAGACTGCGAGGACTATTTTGACGACAAAATCGGAGTTCTCGACACTGTATTCAACGCTACTTACAAAATCAACGACATTGTAAAAGCATTCGCTGAGGCAGAATTCGTATTCAACGCAAACTCAGACATGAAAGATATTGTTGGACACCAGTTCGCGGCTCAGGCCGGCGCGGTTCTTACAGCAGGAAAAGGTTGCACTGTTGAGGCTGCTGTTAGAGGAACAGTTGCTGGTATCGGATATGATGACGCAACATCAACAAACTACGCAGGGACAAGCAAAGTTGACTTCTGGGGAACATCAATCTCTGTCCCTGTTGTAATGAGAGTTAAGCTGTAACCTTTCATTGCACGCTGTTCGGTCTAGCAAGTCTGCCGGGCGGCATTTCATAAGGCTTTCCGCAAATTGCGATATGCTTTTGCGGAAAGTCTTTTTTTGTTTATTTAAAAATATATCCAGTTCTAAAAAGTCTATAAAGGAAAATCAAAATGAAAAAAAACTTTTCAAAAATCACAATTGTATGCTTTTCAGCTTTATTTTTTCTTGCAGGCTGCGCTTCAACAAAAATCGACCTGGCTGAATACTCGCCTGCCGCAGTCATCTCGGTAACAGGAACAAACCTTGTGATGTGGCAGTCAGAAAATCAAGACTCAGAGGAAGACGACAGCGACAACATTCTCACAGGAATGGCGAACAAGCTCCTTAAAATCCAGAAATAGAAACAGCGGTTGACCGGCTTGACTATGCGGACGAGAGCTTTAGGAGGATAGCGGGCGAAATTGCGGGGCTCTCCGTTCTTTCAAAAGAATCCGTTGTTGATTCCGACGTGTACAAATACTCTTACAGAAGCCTTTTCAACGTGTTCTCGGACTCAACCTGCGCCACCGACTACAAAGACATGACAGTAATCGGCGCGAAAAGGGCGCGAGTGCTTGCGGAAGGAGTCGGAGCAAAGTCGCTTGTGGCAATGGATTTCAACTTCAAGAAAGCTCTTGCGCGCGGAACAAGGCACGACGGGCAGGTTGCGGCGGCCATAACAATGAAGATAAAGCTCACGGACGAAAAAGGGCGCGAGGCTGTAAACAAGGAATACAGCAAAATCTCCAGCGAGACAACGCCAATAAAAGGCGGATACTATGACAAGAAAATTCTCGTCTCGCTCATAAACGAGACAATCGACGACTTGATTACGCAGTTCGCAGTGGAGTTCTCAGGAAACTTAACAAAGGGAAGCGATTTTAAGGCAGACGGTGAAAATTTAGAGAACGCAGGAAGCGAATCGGAAACAAATCTGAAAGACAATTCAGGCACGTCGGGCGAAAACTCCGTTCCGGCCGCTTCGGCAAAGCTCGGAAAGCCGAAAAATATGCAGAAATAAGAAATCGCTCATTCCGAACTCGAGCAACTTGATGCTCGCTTTGTTTCGAAATCTGAAAATTTCGGAATCTGCAGATTAAAGATTTCACAATAAAAAATGCAGCCGCTGAAATAAATTCAGCATGACGTGCCATCCTGAACAAAAGCAGCCTGACAAAACAAAGCATAAAGAAGCAATTTCGAACACAAAAAAGCGTGCCGGCCGTTTCAGTTTTCCGCGAAACAGCCGGCACGCCTATTTTTTGATTTTCCTGCTTTGCTTAATCGTGAACAGAAATAAAATCTTATCTCAACTCAGGCTTGAATCCAAGAACAGACTCAGCGTCGGCAAATTTCTTCGCCTCGTCTCCTGAAAGAGCTTTCGCTGCTCCGGCAATGGAAGCCCCCTCGCCTTTCGCTCCGCTTATGCGGAAGAACGCTTTTTCGGCTGTGTTCACAGCGTCCCAGTCGTTCCAAGTCTTAGAATTGAGCTGTTTTGTAAAGTCGCAGTTCACATAGACAATTTTTCCTGTCTCGCTCGCGCTTGTGGCAGAGCCTCCAACCCATGTTCCGCGTCCAAGAGTGATTTTCTTTCCGTCTTTTGCGTCCTCAAAGCTCTCGTCAGATGTAATCAGAGAATTGTTGAAGACAAATCCGTTAGCATAAGACACTGTTGAGGAATATCCTGTGTCGGCAGCGGCAGCGGCCACGATAATTCCGCCGTTCGCGTACTTGATTGTGTGAATCTGGCAGTGGTCAAAGAAAGCCGTTGCTCCGCCGCAGATGTAGTCAACATCGCCTTCAATGTAGCAGTCCTTCATATAAATGCGGCCCGAGCGGAAATAGATTGTGTCCTGCTGGCCCAGGAAAATGCAGTTCTCAATATAAGACTTGTCAACTCCGAAGAATCCAAGAGTCTCCGAGCGTCTTTCAGAGCCGCCCCACTGCTTGTTCCATTCAGCTCCCTTGTTGTAGAAAGTCAGGTTCACAGCGTTGAAGTAGCAGTTCTCAGACGGCTTTTCAGGAATTGAAGCCGCTTTTCCAGGCTCGGTCGCAGTTCCTTTTGGAAGATAGTTCACCTCAACAAGAATGTTTCCGTTGATTCCGCCAGTGTCCGCCTCATATCCGTAGATGATTGTTGCCGCAGGGTCAGTTCCCACGAGCGTGATTCCAGGCTTTGTTATTAAGAGCTTCTCGCGGTAAAGTCCCGGCTGAATCAGAATCGCAGAGCCGGAAGGAACGGCCTCGATTGCAGACGCGATTGTCTTGTACTGCTCGCCTGCCCCGACTTTCGCCGCAAAATTAAGATTCGGCACGGCTGGCGCGCGGTTTGTGACTTTTGTTGTCATCTGGGAATAAGGAAGATAATCCAAGTCAAGCTTTCCGTTCTCGATTTCCGCAGGGTCAACAAAGCTGTCGCTTTTTCCGATTTCAGCTCCCTGCATATTGATTCCGGCAGGCTTTTTCAAAGGCCTCTTGCTTGCAGGTCCAGAGTCTTTTGAGCAAGTCGGAATCGTCTTCAAGTCAGCCTTGACTTTTTTTCCAAGCTCTTCAATCGGAGTGTTCTCAACATCGTCATCAAGGACAACGAGAAGATAAGCGTAGCGTCCGAACGCGTTTGTCGAGCCGTCATTGTCTCCGAACTCAAGATAGTTTCCCTTTCCTGTAAGATATGCGGCAGGGTCGCTTTCATCCGGCGTAAAAGCAATGTCATGGTCTGAGCTTACCTTCTTGCAGATGTCAGAGTGAATCAGCTTTCCGTCGATGTAAAGCTTTGAAGTCATTTTCTCAGGATTTTCAACATCGAAAATCATTCTGTACTCGTGCCAGTCGCTTACAATGTCAATCTGGCGTCCGCCCTCGTCTTTAAGGCGCGCCATGCTCTTTGAGCCTTTAATCTGGTTTGAGGAGTTGTGGCGCAAAAGCGTCTGATACTCGCCTTTCATAACGTAGCCATAAAGAATTCCGTAAGGAGTCGTGGTCTTGTCAGGGTCAACAGCTCCCTGCGCCGCGAAAATCAGGCTCACTTTTTTCTCGTTTCCAGAAAGAGGAAGAACAAGCGCGTCGTTCTTTCCGTCGAGAGTGTTGAATTTAAGCACTTTCCGGCCTTTTACGTCCGAGTCAATCAGCTCGAAGTGATTCTTGTACAAGTCGCCGGTGAGCCAGCCAGCCTTTTCCAAATCCTTTTGGACATCATTCTTGTTTTTCTTTCCAGGAAGATAAAGATTCCAGTTTTTTGAAGGCTTCATCTCCTCGCGCGCGCTTTTCGCAGACAGCGGCAAAAGAGCCGAGCCAGCCAAAGCGAAAGCCAGAAGAGCCTTGCTCAGTTTTTTCATATATTTCCTCCGTTTTTATAATCGAATATTACAATTATAGAACGCAGAAATATAAAATTTACGTCAGAATTGTTTAAATTTAAGAGATTTTATAAGAATTGAAAATATCAGCCAGCAAGATTCTATAGATTTTTAAGGAGATTTTATAAAAAACAGATAAAGCGTGTTGTTCCGAATTCAAGGCGAGCAGAAAACAGTGCGGTCAGAAACCACGATTTCGAAATCCATACAGGAAATGATGAATAACGTTAAGCGTGGCAAATTTTTTTTTGTTTTAAGACTTTTTCACTTTATATTTGCTTTCAATGTCAAACCATCGTGGAACATCAAGTTTTTTGCCGTAAAAATTCTGATAGCTCTTAAGAAACTTGCTTCTCCATGTTCCTGCGCTCTCGTGAGTCTTAGGATTCTGGAAAACAGCCTGCTCAACCGCAGAGATAAAATCCTCAAGGCTCTCAAACATATAAAAATCGCGCGGCTTCCTGCTGTACCACACTCCCGGCCGGATTTTATGAACCTGCCCCTGCTTCACCTGCAAGTTGATTGACCATTCTTCCATAGGTCTCGTAATTTCCCAGACTTTTTTAAGCCAGACATCTTTTATCGTAACAACGCCGTCATCGCCCATGTCATAGCCGAAAATCAGATAATCGACATCAAGCATATACGGCTTTTCAATGATTTCCTCCGAGTACATTCTGAAATCCGCAATGTCAAAGCCGGGGCTTGCATTTCTGTTGAACGCTTTCACTTCAAGAAGATTCTTTGTCTCATCGCTCTTGTCGAGGAAAAAGTCCGGCGGCATCTGCGTGTTCGGATTCGGCGAGTATTCAATTCCGCGCTTTTCAAACCAGCCATGAAGCCATTCCTGAATGATATTCCCGACAACATCCTTTTGCTTTACAATAATATCAACATCGCCTAAGAAAAATTTTATCTGCCCTTTCAGCTCAAGAATCCTGTCTTCGTTCAGAAGCTTCTCGTAAACTTCATGCGCACTCAGTTTCACTTTTTCTCTCCTTTTTTATCTGGCTTTGAATTTTTTCGGATTTCTGGCTCCTGTTTTTCTGAATTGCGTCAAGAACTCTTTCCGCAACAGCCATCGTCATAGGAACAACAACCGTGTTTCCAAGCAGGTCGTATCCGTCCTGAAGCGAGACATCAAATTTAAAATCTTCTGGGTATCCAAAAAGGCGCAAGCCCTCGCGCAATGTAAGGCGGCGGATTCCGTTCTCGTCCGGGACAAACAGATGCTCCATATCCATAGCAACAAGAGTCGGCGCGATTTCTTTTGGATTCAGGACTTTTGCGACTTCGTAAGACATTTTCCCGGCTACAATGTTATATCCAAGCGGAAGAGTCTCGTCCTGAACACGGATTCCGTTCTCTTTTTTCTTCGGATGCTCTTTGACCAGATATTTTTTCTGAACCAAATTCTCGAGCATTTCTTCCAAATTTGGCTTGTCATAAAAAGTTTTGATTTGCCCGATTGTAAGCGGCATTCCGTCCATCCAGTCAATTCCGAATTCCTCAGCCCATTTTTTCTTACGCCGTTCCTTTAAAAGAAGATTCAAAAGCTCCTTTTGCTCAGAAGAAACTTTGCCCTTGTATTCAATGTCCCAGCTGTGGATATTTTCTGCTCCGCCGCGCTTGTCTTTTATCGCTTTTCCCAAAAGCTCTGAGACCTTGAAATGAGAAAGCAAGAGTTTTACAAAAGGCGAGTCAGAGATAGGCTCGCCATGCTGCAAAATCGACTCAAGATTTTTGTGAACTGGAATAAAATTTTCCAAATCAGGAGCCGATTTTTTTGTTCCGACAATATAAATCCGCTTTCTTTCCTGCGGAACTCCAAAATCATCCGCGCTTAAGACTTTCCAGCTGACTTTATAATTCAAATCTTCAAGATGAGAAAGTATTGTTGACAAAGTCCGTCCTATTTTATCGCTTTTGTTTTCTCGGTCGTGGTTCACCAGTCCCTCGACATTTTCGAGAATGAATCCGGCTGGCTGTTTTTCTTTCAGAATCCGTTCAACCTCGAAGAAAAGTGTTCCGCGAGTGTCCATGAATCCGCGCCTTTTTCCGGCGGCAGAAAAAGCCTGACACGGAAATCCGCCTAGCAGAACATCGAAATCAGGAATTTCAGAGGTTTCTATTTTTGTGATGTCGCCGGAAATTTTTTCATCCGGATGATTTTGCCTCAAGACCGAGACCGCATAGGGCTTTATTTCCGATGTGAACACACATTCAGACTCAATTCCGTTTTTTTCGCAGGCAAGCTCAAAGCCTTTGCGTATTCCGCCGATTCCGGCAAAAAGGTCGATAAATTTTATTTTTTCTGAATCATTCACAAAAATACTATACAATTTTTTCATTTGAATTGCTAGGTGATTCTATTTTATAATTGCCAAACTTAAAAAAATAACAGAATCGATTTTGACATAAACTGGCAGAAAAGATTTATCAGCCGGATTATATAGAATTTCTTCAATCCTAAATGATTTTCAGACGTTGAGATTGCCGAAATGTCCTTTGTAAGGCAGCCTTCCTTTTTGGATAGCCGCTTTTTTTACGTTGATTTTACTTTATTCCAATATCGTGATTTCCACGCGGCGGTTCTGGGCGCGGCCTGAGTCGGTGGAATTGTCTGCGACAGGACGCTTTCCGCCCCAGCCTTTGCAAATCAAGCGTTCAGCGGCAATTCCGCGCTTTACAAGCTCGGCTGCAATTGACTCGGCGCGCTCTGCAGAAAGTTTTAGCTCCCCATCCGGCTTTCCGACGCTCGCGGTATGCCCCTCGATTAAAAGCTGGTTCGGCACGGTCTTTAAGACAGCGGCAACATCGTCAAGCCTTGAATTCTCGCCCGAGACAATCTCTGCGCTGTCCGGCAAAAATTTTATGCCGCGGATTGAAAGCCGCACGCCTGACGAAGTCTCCTCAACGAGCATATTGTTTTTCGGCGCAGCGGCAATGCCGGATACTTTCCCAGTTTTCTGCGTTTTTTCATTTTTGACGTTTTCACTTTCTGATTTCGGCAATTTGCCGCTTTTCCCAGAATCAGACGCGATTTCAGCACGGCTGTTTTTTGCGTTTTCTTCTATCTTCTTATTTTTATCCTGATTTTTTTGCTCGCTCTGTTCGCCTGTTTTGTCCGAATTTCTAAAGCTTTCAGACTTTCCGTAAGCGTTTTGATTTCCAGATTTCGCGTTTTTTGAAGAGTTTTTATCATCAAAATATTTTCTGTCTTTTGCGGATGCAATCTCGTTTTTAGCAGTCCCGCCTGCATTTCCGGTTTTCACAGACGCAATTTCAGTTCCGCCACGGTTTTCGTTTTCAATTTTAAATCCGCCAGGCACATCATCATCTTGATTTTTATTCTGCCTTTCATTTTTCGAAGAAATGCTCGCGACACGCTGAAGATTCATCAAGAGCTTGCTTCTGTCAACTGCTGGAGGATATTCAGTAAAAAGCGTGATTGTTCCCTTGAACACAATTTGGCTTCCGTCGCTGTAGAAAAAAGTCTCGTCAACACTGTCGTTTATCAGAATCGCCTCGCCTGTGGATTTCCTTACAATAATATCGGCCTTGTGCCCGCCGGTCGCCTTTTGAAGAGAATCGTCGCCTTTCGAGTCCTTGTAGGAACTTGAAAATCCGTAGTTTGTCTGCCATATTGCCTTGATTCTGTAGACTTTTTCTTCCTTATAAATTTCCTCGCCTGAAAAAGTGTAAAGAACCTGAATCGGCATACGCGTGAAAACACCTTTGTTCAGCGGGTCAACAGCGCGCTCCGCCTGAGCTTTCCACGAGTCTCCGGCTTTCAAATTCTGCGTTGTGTAGCTCGGAAAACTCCTGAAAGCCGGGTAGCCGTTGTCCTCCACCATTTTCATCTGGCCGTCAGAGTCGATGCAGAAAACGGACGGAATCGCCTTGTGGATTCCTTCAGCGACAGATTTTGAATTGCGCAAAGTCTCTTCCACAACATAGAAATTTCCGTCGTACCATTGAGACTTTCCCGAGAAAGGATTTGATTTTTGCACGATTCTTTCACTTTGCAGATTCTCAGGATTTTCAGCGGCAGAGATAAACGAGCGCACCTCGCGGCTTGTAAGCCCGGAATATTTTCCGTTCACATAGCGGCGGAGATTCGTGCGCTCAACGAGAGTGTATCCGCGATTCCCGGAATATTTTATCTGAACGCCCTCGGAAAACGCAAAAAAGCCGCAAAATGAGAAAACTGAAACAACGAGAAATCTTTTGAAAAAACTCCGCATATAACTATTATCGGAAATTCCGCGCTGAATAAAACCGCAAACCGAAGATGTCTCATCGCATGGTCGAGTTCATCATGACAAACCCCGCGAGTCTTAGAACAAACACGCCGTTTCAATCATCAATTTTATCTCCAAATGACAAATTCGCCTCAAATCGCTAGAATATCTGAAATTAAAAGGAACGAAAAAATGTCTAAACCGCTTATCTGTTTGTGTCTTACAGCAAAAACCATGGCTGAGGACTTGGCTCTGATTGAAAAATACCGCAAATATATCGACGTGGCGGAGCTTCGCGCTGATTTTCTTGATGACGACGAGCGTCTCAATATGCGGGAATTTCCGTCAAAGGCGAAAATTCCGTGCATTCTGACAATCCGGCGCACTGTTGACGGCGGAGAATATTCCGAGGGCGAGGCTTCAAGAACAACGCTTTTTGCCCGCGCTCTCGCGTTTGCCGACGAGGACAGAACAAAGAATTTCGCCTATGTTGACTTTGAGGAGGATTTCCATGTGCCGAGCCTGCAGGATGCGGCTCTCGCCTACGGAACAAAGATAATTCGCTCGTTCCACGATATGAAAAATCCAGTCAAGGACATAGCGTCAAAAATCAAGTCGATGGGAATCTCAAAGTTCGAGATTCCAAAAATCGCCTTTATGCCTCATTCCTTAAAAGACGTTACAGACTTGTACAACGAGATGCAGTCATTTGCTGATTCCGACCAGATTGTGTGCGCAATGGGACCGCTAGGGCTTCCGACACGTATTCTCGCGTCAAAATTCAACTCTTACCTGAGCTACACTTCTCCGTCTGAGCTTTTAGGAAATCTTCTTGAAATCGGACACACTGACCCGAAAACGCTTTGCGAGCTTTACCATTTCCATGACATCAACAAAGACACTGCGATTTACGGAATTACAGGCTGGCCGCTCAAAGTGACTTCAAGCCCGCAGCTCCACAACACGAGCTTCAAGGAAAACAATATGAACGCGGTCTACATTCCGTTCAAGTCGGAAAGCTCTGACGAGGCATTTGAATTTGCAAAAGCCGCAGGAATGAAAGGATTCAGCGTTACAGTTCCGCACAAGGAGACAATAATCAAGCATCTCGACGTGGCGGACAAGAAAGTTTCTGAAATCGGAGCCTGCAACACGGTAATCAACAGGAACGGAAAATATTTCGGATACAACACAGACTGCACAGGCTTTGAAAAGGCTCTTGTAGAGTTCACAGGTCTTGAAAGCCTGAAGCACAAAAAAGTCGCGATTATCGGAGCTGGAGGCGCGGCAAAGGCTGTCGCATACGCTGTTCACGAGCTTGGCGGAAAAGCCTGCGTGTTCAACAGGACTGTCTCAAAAGCGCGCGCGCTTGCGGAAAAATTCGGATTTGACTTTGCCTCGCTTGACGCGGATTCTCTTCCGAAACTCAGCAAATTCAACGAGATTATAATCCAGACGACTTCAAAGGGAATGTCGGCAACAGCCGCCCCGTCCGAGGAAAACGACCCGCTCTGGTTCTATGATTTTTCAGGAAGCGAGCTTGTCTACGACATCGTCTACGAGCCTGAGACCACGCCGATTATGGAGCGCGCGAAAAAAGCCGGCTGCAAAGTTCACAACGGCTACACAATGCTCAAATATCAGGGAGCGGAGCAGTTCAGGCTTTACAAGGAAGTCTACGAATAATTTCGTCAGTCAAAACTCGAGTTCTTTTGAACTCGCTTTGATTCAGAACTATAAAACAGGAGACACAAATGCTTTCACAATCAGAACAAAAAAAACTTGCGGCAACAACCGCGATTGACACGCTAATCGAACAGGGAAAAATCTTCTCTGGAATGAAAATCGGGCTTGGAACGGGCAGCACGGCTCTTCCGGCTGTAAAGCGTCTTTCAGAAAGAATTGAGGACGGAACTTTAAAGGATATAAAAGCAGTTGTAACAAGCTTCCAGACAGAAAACTACTGCAAGGACTTGGGAATTCCGGTCTTCACGCTCAATGACCGCGTTATCGGCGGACACTTGGACTTGGCGATTGACGGCGCGGACGAGATTGACCAGAAAAACAACCTGATAAAAGGCGGCGGCGCGGCTCTTCTGCTTGAAAAAATCATCGCGTACAATTCTGACTTCTACGCGATTGTCGCTGACGAGTCAAAATCCGTCAAAACAATGGGTACAAGATTCCCGCTTCCAGTCGAAATAATCGGCGGAGCAAGGCTCGCAGTCCAGAAACATTTGGAAAAGCTCGGCGCAAAATGCGTCTTGAGAGAAGGAGTCAAAAAATGCGGGCCTGTAATCACTGACAACGGAAACCAGATTCTTGACTGCACTTGGGAAAATCCTGTTGACCCGGCGGAGATGGAGAGTGAAATCTCGAAAATCGCAGGCGTTGTGGAAGTCGGTTTCTTCACAAAGCTAAAGCCGCTCGCATTCATCGCGCACGCAGACGGCAAAGTGGAAATCAGATAAAAAGCAAGGCGGCAACGGCAAGCTAATGACGCGAAAAGTGCGGCGTTTGAGCCTGCCGCCATTTTTTTATTTCAGGAGCTTGTCGAGCGTGTTGTCTTTCTGCCGCCAGTTCTTGTCAACTTTTACCTGCAGGTCAAGCTCAATCTTGTAGTCGAAAATCTCGCGGAGCTTCTCCTCGCTCGCAAGGCGGATTGCCTTTATCATTGAAGCGCCTTTTCCAATCACGATTCCTTTCTGGCTGTCTTTTTCAACGCAAAGAAAAGCGCGGCACCACATTTTTGTCGGCGAGCGCATCTCCATGTCGGCAATCTGGATATAGACCGCGTGCGGAATTTCCTCTTCAAGGCGGTTTATCGCCTCTCCGCGGATCACCTCGGCGATTCTGAACCCGACATCCTGGTCAGTGTAATATTCGTCAGGATAAAGATGAGGCTCTTCCTTCGCCATCTCAAAAAGCGCATTTAAGACATCGTTAACGCCAGTTCCCTCAAGCGCGGACATTTCAACAACGCGGTTTTCCGGCACTTCCGGCAGCTGCCTTTTCACGAAATTATGCACGTGCACTTTTATAGCGCGTGACTGGTCGCATTTGTTAAGCGCGACAACAACCTTGTCCTGATGGTCTTTTAGAAGCCCGACAATCAGATTCTCCTCGTCTCCGCAGCTTCTCGTCGCGTCAATTATGTAGAGAATCAGGTCAGAGCTTTCGAGCTGGTCTTTCACGATGTTTCTCATTCTGAGATTCATCTTTTTTTCTGAGTCGTGGTAGCCCGGAGTGTCAACAAAGACAAGCTGGCCTTTCGAGCTGTTTACGATTCCTCGGATTGCGTTTCTTGTTGTCTGTGGAATCGGGCTTACAATCGAGACAGGCTCTCCTGCCGCAGTGTTCAAGAATGTCGATTTTCCAGCAGAAGGCCGTCCGATTATCGTTACAAGAGCGGTTTTTGGGCCGGTTTTTAATTTTTCTTCAGATTCATTTTCTTCGATTTTAGTGTTTTCCATAAAGATGATTGTAGCGGAATTCAGGGCGATTCTCAAATGGATTTGACTTTGATTGATTCGCCAGTATTCTATTCGGATTCCAGCCAGATTCCGTCCGTGGCTATGACTTGCAATAAATGGCGGTTCTCGTCACCCGGAATTTATTTCAGTGGCTGTATTATTTATAGATTCCGAAATAAATTCGGAATGACACACTTTGACTCGCAATGACAGATTTCATTTCATCTCACACAACAAAGATTTCTTTTTAACCGCAAGATTTTCAACGATATTCCCATTTTTTCTAAAATTCGCTAGAATTGCCATTCGGTTTTCAACTTATAAGAGGTAATCATATGGATATTGTTCTTCTTGTTTTTCAGCTCGCTGTGATTATTTTCGCAGTGCGGATTTTCGGAAAACTTGCGGCAAAGGCAGGAATTCCGTCAGTTTTGGGAGAGCTGATTGCGGGAATCATAATCGGGCCTTACGCGCTCGGACAGATTCATCTTCCAGGCTTTCCAAACGGTCTTTTTCCTCTCAATTCTGACTCCATGGCCGTCATGCCTGAGCTTTACGCGGTCTCGCAGATTGCTTCCATTATCTTGCTTTTCACTTCGGGACTTGAGACAGACTTGTCGCTTTTCCTTAAATATTCGGTCTCAGGCGGAATCATCGGTCTGGGCGGAGTTGTCGTCTCGTTTCTGCTCGGAGACTTCTGCGCAATGGAAATCATAAAGGCAGTTCCGGGAATTGCGCCTTGCACAGGATTTTTTGACAACCGCTGCCTTTTCCTCGGAATCATGTCAACGGCGACCTCAGTCGGAATCACGGCGCGTATTCTCTCAGACAAGAAAAAGATGGATTCCCCGGAAGGCGTTACAATTCTTGCGGCGGCGGTTTTTGACGATGTTCTCGGAATCATTCTCCTTGCGGTTGTGATGGGAATCGTATCTGCCACAAACGGCGGAGCGGCTCTTTCAGGAAGCGCAATCGGCCTTATCGGGCTTAAAGCAATTGGAATCTGGCTGGCAGCAACTGTCGTGATGATTCTTCTTGCCAAAAAAATCGCGAAATTCGTGCGTCTTTTCGGCGGCACTTACGATTTTTCAATCGCCGCGCTTGGAGTCGCTCTACTCCTCGCAGGATTTTTCGAGAAGCAAAGCCTCGCGATGATTATCGGAGCTTACACGACAGGTCTCGCGCTCTCGCGCACAGACATTGCGCCGGTGATTCAGGAGCGTCTCCACGGGCTTTACAAATTCTTCGTCCCGATTTTCTTTGCTGTAACAGGAATGAGCGTGAACGTTTCACAGCTTTTCAACCGCGAGGTCTTAATTTGCGGCGGAATATACACGCTTTGCGCAGTGGCGGCAAAAGTAATCGGCTGCGGCGGACCTGCCCTCGCGCTCGGATTCAACCTGAAAGGCGGACTTAGAATCGGAACCGGAATGATTCCGCGCGGAGAAGTCGCTCTTATCATCGCAGGAATCGGGCTTTCAGCCGGAATCATCGACCAGAAAATTTTCGGAATCGTAATTCTTATGACTCTTCTCACAACTTTGGTCGCGCCTCCGCTTCTCTCGTTCTCTTTGAAAATAAAAGGGCGCGGAACACGCAAGGAGACAAAAGCCTCCCAGAGTCAGCAGTTCGAGTGGGACTTTGGAAACGCGGAAATAGCGCGGCTCGTTGTCGATATGTTTTTGCGAGATTTGCGGGCGGAAGGCTTCTATGTTCAGATGATGGACATCAACTCAGGAATTTCCCAGGCAAGAAGAAGCAACACTTCATATTCTATTCATCTTGACGAGAACATTCTCAGAATCGACACAGAAGAAGCCGACATGGGGTTTATCAAGGGCGAAATCTACGAGATTATGCTCCGGCTGAACCATTCGCTTTCTTCTTTGTCCGCACTGAAAGACGCGGAAACTTTGCAGCACGAATTTGTAAGCCCTGAAAACAGAGTAACAAATTCAATCTCAAAATTCCTGAACCCGAAATGCATTTCGTGCAGTCTTGAGGGAAACACAAAAGACGAGATTCTAAGCGAGATGGTCAATCTTCTTTCGAATTCCGGCAAGGTCAAGGACAAGACGAAAATTCTCGAGGAAATCAACGCGCGCGAAAAAGTCATGTCAACGGGAATCGAAAAAGGAATCGCTTTTCCTCACGTGCGGAGCCACGAGGTTTCAGATGTGTGCGTTGCCGTCGGAATCAAGAAAAACGGAGTTGACTTTAAGTCGCTCGACGGCCAGCCGTCAAAAATCTTCGTTATGATTGTCTCTCCTGACGCTGACTCGTCGCCTTTGATGCGCGTAATGTCGGCTTTCTCAGGCGCGCTCATGCACATAGAAATCAAGGCAAAGCTTCTGACAGCAAAAACGCCGGAAGAAGTGATTGAGATTCTAAAAGAAGCGAAAAAATAATATTTGAAATATGCGGCGGTTTCAAAAGCTGGCAAGTTTTTTCCAGCAATCTGAAGCCGCCGTTTTTAAGGGCTGTGAAGCTCGCTCCATTAGCCATGCTTCCTAAAAATCAAAGGAATACTTCCTTAGGGTCTTAGGAAGCCTTACTTCAGTCCTTAGGTATGCTTCCTTCAGGGCGAAGGTATGCTTCCTTTAGTTTTAAATTGCGCGCCGCATTATTTTTAAAACTTTTGCCCTCTATTCTCTAAACCGCGCTTTTGTCTTAAAATACAGATATGTCATTTTTATCAGAAAAAGAAACCGACGGTGTTTTAGACCGTTTTCTGTCATACGTCAAAATCTGGACGACCTCGGACTCCGAGAATGCCGACAAGGGAATCCAGCCCTCAACAAAGCGGCAGTTTGATTTTGCGAATCTCCTGAAAAATCAGCTTGAGTCTCTCGGGCTTGAAAATGTCCAGGTTACAGAGCATTGCTACGTCTACGGATTTTTGAAAGCGACAGCGAAAATGGCGGAAAAAGCTCCGCTCTGCCTGCTTGCTCACATGGACACGGTCGAGGAAGTCTCGGGCGAGAACGTGAACGCGATTGTGGAATTCGGCTACGATGGAAGAAAAATCGATTTGGAATGTAACACATCACTGAATCCTGAAAACGACGAATTTCTCTCTCTTGCAGGAAAAAAACGCGAGACAATAATCCATACTGACGGAAAAACTTTGCTCGGCGCGGACGACAAGGCCGGAGTCACGGCGATTATGTCGGCTCTTGAATATTTTCACAGCCACAAGGAAATTGAGCATCAGGCAATCGAGGTGATTTTTTCTCCTGACGAGGAGACAGGACACGGAATGGACAACGTTCCGCTAAATCTCTTAAAGTCGAAATTTGCTTACACAGTTGACGGCGGACATATCGGCGAGCTTGAAACAGAGTGCTTCAACGCGTTCGGCTCGGTCATTGAATTCACTGGAGTCTCAACGCACACAGGCTCGGCGCGTGGAAAGCTCGTCAACGCTGCCACAATGGCCTCATCTTTTGTCGCGAATCTTCCACGCCAGATGTCTCCTGAAACAACCGACGGCTACGAAGGATTTATCGCTCCGATGTCGATTGAGGGAACGATTGAGAGCGCGAAAGTCTCGCTTATTCTCCGCGATTTTACAAAAGACGGAATCGAGGCGAAAAAGTCGCTTGTTGACAAGATTGCAGAAGCGGTTGCGGCAAGTTTCGGCGGGAAAGTAAAGACAACGCACACTCAGCAGTATCTGAACATGAAAGACGGTCTGGACAAAAATCCGGAAGTTTTCAAGAATCTTGTTTCGGCGTACAGAAAAGCCGGCGTTGAGCCAGTCCTAGTTCCAATCAGAGGCGGAACTGACGGCTCAAGGCTCACAGAGATGGGAATTCCTACGCCGAATATTTTCACAGGCGGACACAACTACCATTCACGAAACGAATGGTGCTCGCTGAACCAGATGTGCAAAGTCGTTGAAATTCTGGTCAATTTGACTTCGGAGAAAACTGATGCATAAATACAAAATTGAGGGCGGAATTCCAATCCGCGGAACAATCGCCGCGAGCGGAAACAAGAACGCGGCTCTTCCTTGCATTGCGGCCTGCCTTTTGACCGAAGAGCCGGTTATTTTGCGGAACATTCCAAGCATTGAAGACACAAATGTGATGCTTTTGATTTTGCAGTCGCTAGGGGCTTCGGTTGAGAGAATCGGGCTTCACGCATGGAAAATCTGCACAGCGAATGTGAACCGCTCTGATATTCCGGCGGAGCTAAGCAAGAAAATCCGCGCGTCAATTCTCTTTGCAGGACCGCTTGTCGCGCGCACTGGAAAAGCGATAATGCCGCCGCCGGGCGGAGACGTAATCGGAAGACGGCGCGTTGACACGCACTTTCTGGCACTGCAGGAGCTTGGAGCTAGAATCGAAACAGACGGAGCTTTTATATTCTCTGCGAACAAGCTTGCAGGCGCGGATATTTTCCTTGACGAGACTTCTGTAACGGCAACGGAAAACGCTGTTATGGCTGCGGTTCTTGCGGAAGGGCACACGACAATAACAAACGCGGCGAGCGAGCCTCATGTTCAGGATTTGTGTGAAATGCTAGTTTCCATGGGCGCGAAAATCTCAGGAACAGGAAGCAATATCCTGAACATCGACGGCGTAAAGAAACTTCGAGGAACTGACTTTTCAATCGGACCGGATTTTATGGAAATCGGCTCGTATATCGGACTTGCGGCGGCGACAAAAGGCTCAATCACAATCACCGGTGTGCGGCCGAAAGAGCTTCGCCCGCTCAAAGTCTCGTTCTCAAAGCTCGGAATCAGCTGGATTATCGACGGCGACAAGCTCACAGTTCCAGTCGGACAGGAGCTGAAAGTGAACCAGGACTTGGGCGGAATGATTCCAAAGATTGACGATTCTCCGTGGCCGGGTTTTCCGCCTGACTTGACCTCGATTATGACCGTTGTCGCAACGCAGGTTGAAGGCACAGTCCTGATTTTCGAGAAAATGTTTGAAAGCAGGATGTTCTTTGTTGACAAGCTCATAAGCATGGGCGCGAGAATCACGCTTTGCGACCCGCACCGTGCGGTTGTCTCGGGACCGAGCGTTCTTCACGGAGACAAGCTCGTCTCGCCTGACGTGCGCGCTGGAATGGCCATGGTGATTGCGGCGCTTGCGGCACACGGCGAAAGCACAATCTCAAACGTCTATCAGATAGAAAGAGGATACGAGCTTCTCGTTGAAAAGCTGATGTCTTTGGGAGCGCATATCGAGCGCGTTGAAATTGAAGACTGAAAAAATTGACCAAGCATACATGCCGCCTTTGAATTTATTCCAAGGCGGCTTTTTTCTAAATTGCCTTAGAGTAAAAAAAATAAAGCCGCCAAGTCTGATGCACTTGACGACTTTGAAATCAGAAATCGCTAGCCTTTATTCCGACGTGCGGCTTATAAACACAAAGCAGGCCGCAAAAAACAGAAGCGCAAGAATCGCAACCGAGGCGACAAGCGCGAAATTCCCTGCAAACGAAACAAGAACAAAATTCAGCAGCTTCATTCCGTACAGAACAAGCTCAAGCGCAATAAAAATCACAAGCGAGACAAAAGGCATTATGAAAATCCACTTGAACTTGAAAAGCTTTGTCTCCGTCCTGTAATTCCAGGCAATGCACGCCAAAAACATAAACGCAAGAAGCATAAAAAGCGGATAAGTGATTCTGCTTAGGAAAATCGAGCTGTAAATCGCAGGCGAGAAACCGAAATCGTGGGCTTTAGGAAGCAGCTTCACAAGCGAAATCATGCTCATTTTCTCCGCTCCGACTCCCGCATCGCAAAGCATATTGAAATCGCTCATCGAAAGCGCGAGAACAAAGTAATTCTTCAATTCGTCGGCGTTTTTCACCGCTCCGGCATCAAATTCGTAGACCGGCGAAATCCTGTCCTTTTTCTCGTTCTGGGAAATTCCCTCAAGAATAAGATAAGGAACGCTCGCAAAATCATCTTTGATTCCGAATTCTTCCTTTGTCGCCTTGTCGAAAGTTTCAACGTTCACAGAAAACATTTTCGCGTAAGGAACTGAAAGCGACATTCTGAAAAATCCGTCCTTGTCGAAGCTCATAAGCTTGAAGTCTCTCAGATACTGAACCATTCTTCCGACATTTTTCACCGGCGTGATTCCTCTGATGTAAACCACGTCCCTCGAGCCGTCGTCGTGTGAAACCGCAAATAAAATATCGTTCGCAGTCTCGAATCTCTTCAAGTCGTCAGTCTCTTCTATAAAGAAGCACTGCTTTTTGACCCGCTCCTCCGTGATTTTCAGAAACTGCGCAACGTCAGGGTCGCGTGCGGCAAGCTCATCCGAGTTTGAAATCTCAAGAAACTGATAATAGGCCTCAACATTGTCGCCGTTTATCATGCTCATGTAAGCGTCGCGTTTTTTCCTGAAAAGAACCTGCTCCTCCGTCTCCTCAAAAATCTTAGTCTCAAAGAGATGATTCCATGCCTCGCTTGCAAGACGTTTGGCATCCTGAAAATTCGAGTCGCGGGCGTTGCCGATATTCACCGCCATATAAGCGTAATAATGCGCATGAAACCAGTCTTTGTCATCTTCCGCCTTCCGAGCCTTTTTCAAAAGCGAATAGACAGTCTCGCCGCCACTCTCCTCAACTGGAACATAGACAAATTTCGGCTGCTCCGAGCTACGCTCCTTTTCAACGCCTTTCAAAGCCTTTACAGCCGCGCCAGAAAGGTCTTTGAGACGCTGAGCATTCGAGTCTTTCGGATTGACAGCCGCCGCATTGAAAGAATATTCATAGGCCTGCCTCATTTTTCCCTGCTGATAGCAGGAATCAGCAAGCTTCATATATTCATCAAAAAGAGCCGGCTTTATCTCCTCGGTCTTGAGCTTGTCCTGGCAAAGCGGCAGAAAAACTTCCGTTGCGAGAGAAATTCCAAGAACTAGAAAAAGAGAGACCGCCATAGTCTTCTTGAAATGCGTGACTATCGCCTTTGAATACTTGATTTTCGCCTTCTCCGCGTTAAGCCCGTAGGAAATCGACGCGCCGACAAGAAAAGCGCACATCACAAGAGACGGAAGAATCTTGAAAAAATAAACAAGTCCGCGAACCACAAGATAATCTGTCTTTGCTCCGTCCAAAAGCGGCGGAACGTGCTGAAAAACAAATGAAGCGCCGAGACAGCAGGCAAAAGCCAAAAGCGCGTAGGAAAAAATTATCAGGCCTGTCTTTCTCATTAAATTCCTCTCCTTGCAGAATCTTCAGATTTTTTATAGCGGTAGATTCCCATTGCAAGCCCGTAAAAAAGCAGAACAGCCGCAATCAAAAAGTTAACCAGAAGAATAAGCGGATTTTCAAAAGGAACAAAGACCGAAAGCCTCGCGTTCAGCTGGCGAAGCCCCGAGGGAAAATATCCCATATAATAGAAATAATTCACAAAGACAATCAGAATTTGCGCCGCAATCACCGAGAACGCAGAGGCAAGCCGCCAGGAGCTTGAAAACTGGACTCCGTAAGTTGAAAGAAGCGCAAGACCGAGCGAAGCGAACAAAAGCCATGAGAAAAAGCCCGAATAGTTCGTGTTCGCCGCCGCGATTATAAGCGATGAATAAAGCGCAATCGGATAAGTTACAAATTTTGGCGGCTGGAGCGCGTTTTTTATCAGAATGTCGGAATAAGGATACGCAGAATCGTTCGTCACAGGCAAATCATAAAAGCTCGAAAGCTTTCCGCCTTCTCCCAAAAGCCCCGAGACATCGATAAAAATTCCGTCAGCGTTTCCGTTTTCAAGAATCCGTGAGTAATAAGAGACTCCGCTTGCATCCTCTCGGAAAAGCCCTGCGGAAGTCTTGCTCACACGGAGAGAAGTCTCTTTCGCCTCGAATTTCGAGAAAAAACCGAGCGAGAGCGGAATAAAAACAAGCCAAGTCAAAAGCCCTAGGCAAATATAAGTCGCAAGAGAAGCGAGCTGAGCTTTCCTGTTTCTAATCATAAAAAGAATTATCGAGACGAGAGACGCCGCGCCCACAGCAGGAAAGGAAATGCAAAGCCCGCAAAGGAAGCTGTCAAGCGAGAACAGCGAAGAAGGCACGTCCGTCACATAAGACATCATATCCGCGTTGAACATAAACAAAGTCGCAAGAATCGCAGTTCCAAAAACGCAGATTAAAACATACATCAAAATAATAGTCAGAGATTTTTTCATTTTTGTAAGATGATAACACGAAAAGGAGATAAAAAAAACCACTCCGCAGCCGAACTGCCGGAATGGCTTTCAAAATGAATCCGATTTTAGCCTAAGAAAACCTGGCCTTGCTGGTCAATCGCAAGAATAGACTTGCATTCCGAGCAGCGGAATCTTCCCGCTCTCGTTGTCTTTAGCCGCTTTGAGCAGACTGGGCAGTTGAAAATCTTCGGGAAAACGCTTTCCATTACAGGCGCGCCCTGCTTAAAATACTGGACTGCGTCCGTCATCGAATCCTTGATATTAAAGAACTGAGAAAATCCCAAAAGCTGGAAAACTTCATACACTTTCGGCTGAATTTCAAGAAGAACAATGTCTCCGCCCTTTGGCTTAATCATCTTCAAGAAAGCTGTGAAAGAGCCGATTCCTGTTGATGAGACATAGTTCAAGGCAGAGCAGTTAAAAATCAGATTGATGAATCCTGCCTCGACTACCTTTGATATTCTCTTCTGGAAAAAACTTGAGTTGTAAGTATCGATGTATCCGTTAAGGTAAACAATAAGACCGTTTTCAACATCGTCAAGTTTTTCAAGATTAATTTTAAGGCTGTCGTCTCTCTCGTCGTTAAAACCCGGAACAAGATTGTTGTTGTTGCCCATTTTTTCCACCTTAATATCTTTTTTCTAAGATAACTATTATTAGTTTATAGTAAAAATCTCCATTTTGTCTAGTAAAAGACCTATTATATAATCGGCACGCAAAAGAGCAGTTATTAAAGAAACTTTAATCAAAATGTGATATTATCTTTTCGGAATGAATCTTTCAAATATTGTGATTGTGCTAGACCGGCCTGACGAAAGCAGAAATATCGGCTCGGTGTGCAGAGCGATGGCAAACAGCGACATCAAAGAACTCAGAATTGTCGGAAAAAAATCAGATTACGATGAGGAGCGCGTGAGAATTCTTGCGATTCACGCCGCATACATTTGGGAAAACGCGAAGTTTTTCAGTTCGATTACAAAAGCGGTTTCAGACTGCGCGATTGCGGCTGGAACTACGAGAAGAAGAGGAAAAAAGCGCGGAAAGCTTCTTCTGCCGGAAGAATTCGCCGAGATTGCCTCGTCAGCAACGGAAAAAAACGCTAAAGCCGCAGTTGTCTTCGGAAACGAGCGCACTGGGCTTGAAGAAGAGGAGCTTGACGAATGCACGATGGGAGTCACAATTCCGTCGTCCGACGATTTCGGCTCGCTCAACCTTTCTCACGCAGTCCAGATTATCTCGTACCAGCTTTTCAGGGCAGAAAAAAAGATTTCAAAAGGCTCTGTTCCAGTCTGCCTGAGCCGTCTTGAAAAGACAGTCGGAAAAATCTCTGAAAGCCTGCAGAAAATCGGATTTTTCAAGATTGCGGGAAAAGAAGATATGGAGAGATTCTGGCGCGATGTGCTTTCAAGGGCGGCGCTGAGCGAAAGCGAAGCGGCTTATATTGAAAAAACTTTCTCAAAAGCCGCAGGTCTCGCTTCAAAAAAATCATCTGACTAATGGCTAGAATTCAATGTGCTCAGGGCCGATTTCTTCTTCATCGGAAAAGACAATAGCGCGATTCAGGCAGTTTTCAAGCTCTCCGATATTCTCAGGCCAGCAGTGAGTCTGGAGCAGACGAATTGCGTTCAAGGAAAGACGTTTTCCCTTTCCGTGCTTTTTCATATATTCAGCGGCAATCAGCGGAATGTCTTCCTTGCGCTTTCTAAGCGGTGGAACTTCAATCAAGAGATTTTTTATTCTGCGGTAAAGGTCCTGGCGGAATTCTCCCTCGGCGACTTTTTTCTGGAGATTTGAATTTGTGGCAAAAACAAGCCGCGCGTCAGTCTGCTTCGCCCTGCTTGCGCCGACCGGGAAAAATTCTTTCTTGTCGATTACGCGCAAAAGTTTCGCCTGAAGATGTTTTGGAAGCTCGCCTATTTCATCCAAAAACAATGTTGTGCCGCCAGCCTCCTCAAAAATTCCGCGGTGCTCGCTTTCCGCGCCTGTAAAAGCTCCTTTTTTATGGCCGAAAAGCGTGCTTTCAAAAAGCCCCTCGGAAATCTCATTCACGTTGAATTCAAGGATTTTCTCGTTTTTCCGCGCAGAAATTTCGTGAATCGCGTTTGCGGCGAGCGTTTTTCCGCTTCCGGTCTCGCCCACAATCAGGACAGGCAAATCAGTTTGAGCCGCCTTAACAAGTTTTCTTCGGAATTCAAAAGCCGCGTCCGACGAGCCGATTATCTTGTCGAAACTTTCGCTTCTGATTTCTTCATCATGATTTCTATTTTTTGCTTTGTTTTGGCTTTCCAATGTTTCCAGCGAAAAACTTTGCGGAGATTTTCTTTTTGAAACAGATTTCAGATTCTTCTCAGGATTTTTTCCCAAATACTCCCCGGATTTTAAGGAAGAATCTTTTTCACAATTCAAGGCAGAATCTTCAAAAACACAGGAATCCGACAAGACAGGAAATTTTGAGGAAGATTCAATTGAATTCAGCAACTCTTTTTTCAGAAGATTCTCTATCTCCGAAAAATCGCTGAAAACCTTGCAGGAAAATTCTCCGCCGGAAGCAAAATCTTTAATCTCGTCTGTGAAAATTTCTGAGTCGGCGTAAAATGAGCTGAGTTTTTTGTATTCAAGGAAAATTTTAAGCGTGCTAAGCTCCGAGACGACATACAAAGGCATTACAGAGCCGAATTTTTGCCTGAGATTTTTAATTAGCTGCAAATTTGTCGTCAGGATAACTCTCGGCGAAGACATCAGGCTTTTTTCTCATCCTTTTTGAAAAGCCTTGTCCACAAAACAAGAACCTTGAACTTCGCGAACGGAAAAACAAGAAATATTTTCAGCGGATTGTGCGCAATCTCGTGCCAAATCTCGTGTCCGCGCTCAAACGACTTCTCATTAACGCGCTTTATTCTGTCAGCGAAAATTCCGATGCAGTCGCGGTAATAGACAAAAATGCTGTCAGAGAACCTTTCGCGGCGGTGATAAGACCAGAGATTTTTTTCCTTGATTCCCTCGCTAATAAGAGCAAGGGACGGAGATGATTTTCTGATTGCGGCTACAACATCATCTTCCGCCTGCTTTGGATAATATCCGACATAGCGTCCGACAATGTGAAGATTCCTGAAAGTCGCCCTTACATTTTTTTCCGCAGTCTGGAGAGCCTTTTTTCGCCCGCCAAGAAGATAAATCGACTTGTAATGCGCCTCGAGCGTGTTCAAAATCTGAATCAAAGTTATGAACGGATTGTATCGCACTGGAACATCAAGCTTCAGGAATTTTGCGGCGTTAAGAATGCTTTTTGAAACCGGCAGAATCAAGTCAGCATTTGAAAGGCAGTCCTTGAAGTCCTTTTTCCTATTTCTTCCGCGGAGCAAATCCCAGACAGAAAGAAAGACAATCTGCCTTGCCCCCGGCTTTTCAAGAATTTCAAGAACAGTTTTCTCAAGTTCCTCTTGCGCGCAAATATCAACAGGAACGCCTAAAATCTCGATTCGCTTCATCGCTCTCTCCACGCTTTTGAAGCCGCGTTCTGCAAGACAGCAGTTCCATACAAGGCGGCCGTTTCACATCTTAAAATATTTGTCTTGAAGTGAACAGCGTAAAATCCGCAGTCCAAAAGTTTTTTTATCTCGTCTGGGCTGATTCCGCCCTCGCTTCCGCAGACAACAGCGCATTTTTTCAATCTTTTTGACTTTGAAGCGGTTTTCGCCTTTTCAAAAGCCGAGTCAAAATCAGTTGTGAACTCGCTCCGCTCGTAAAGCACAAATCCAAAAACGCCGTAATCGCCTGAAATCGATTTTTGAATCTCGCTTTTCCAGATTTCGCACATTTCATTCACGCTGACGGCATTTTCCACAGATGTGGCAACCGCGCTTCCGCTTTGCTGCCGCGCTTCTTTTATGATACGCTCGAAACGCTCGCCGCGGAAATTCATTTTTTCCGCGCCTTTCTGGCTGAAATCAGACGAGACAGGAATTATCTTTGAGACTCCGCATTCGGTCGCCTGCCGCACAATCAAGTCAAATTTAGACGATTTCGGAACAAACATAAAAAGATAATACTCAACTTGCCCATCATCATCTTCATTTTGAACCTGCCGATTTCCAAGCGAATTGTTCAAATTCAAGGAATCGCAAGTTTTGCCGTTTTTTTCAGCCTCATTCTCCGCAGCGCAGACTTGAAGCACAAGTTTTTTTTCAGAATCGTCTGCCCTGCACAAAGTCATATTCCGCAAGTTTCCGTCTGGAAGCCGAACAGAAACCATATCGCCGGCTTTCAGGCGCAGAACCTGACGCATATATCTGAAGTCTTTTCCGTAGATTTCAAGGAGACCGTTTTTATCTAAATTTTTCTGGGAAATATACTGGCGCATTTATTTTTTTGAAGAATCTTCAAGCTGAGCATCGTCCTGAAGCTCTTTCAAGGTTTTCGCGCTTTTTATCAGAGCGTCAAAATCCTCTTCCTCAAGAATTTTTATCGCCTCGTCAAGCTGAATGTCGTAGTCCAAATCGTAAAGCATCGAGCCTTTCGTCTTGTAGACTTCGTTCCTGACAAGCTTGCGGAGGCTCGCCTCGTCAATTTCCGTGTAGTTTTTCTTTAGAGTTTTCGCATATTCCGCAATTTTCTTTTCAGACATCTCGGCTCCGCCGTTTTTTTCGACATACGCGGAAATCAAATTTTTTTCCATCAAATCTTCAAACTGCTTCTCACCGTTTTCGGAAAGCGCAGGAAAGAGAATCTCGCGATCCGGCGGAATTCCGATTTTGTCGATGTTCACGTCAGACGGCGTGTAATATCTCGCGACTGTGATTTTAATTCCCTCAGTCTGAGTGAGAGGCAAAACCTGCTGCACAGAGCCTTTTCCATAGCTCCGCTGGCCGACGAGATAAGCAAGGTGATTGTCTTTTAGCGCGCCTGAAAGAATCTCCGCCGCGCTTGCCGAGCCACGGTTAATCAGAACAACAATCGGAGTGTCTTTCCAAACTGTCTTTCTTTTGCTCGCCGTAAAAACAGAATTCTCATATGAAACGCGGCTTTTCGTGCTTACAATCGGGCCGTTGTCGATAAATTTGTCCGCGACATCGGCAACGCTCGTGATAAGTCCGCCCGGATTGTTTCTCAAATCGATTATGAGGCTTGAAACTCCGCTTTTCTTGAACGAATTCAAAGCCTCCTGCGTTTTTTCAGGAGTGAGCGGCGTAAATTCGATTATTTTAAGATAGCCGATTTTGTCATTCTTGCCGGTTTCGATTGTGCCGAATTTCACAGTCGGAACTTCAATAATTGCACGCTTCAAAGTTACAGGAAACTCAATGCTTTTTCCGCGCCGGATAACCAAGTCAACGCTTTCGCCGACCTTTCCGCGCAACATTCCGAGAACATCCTCCATTGAGATTGTGGAAGTGTCCGTTCCGTTCACAGAAATAATCAAGTCGCCAGCCTGAATTCCAGCCTTAAAGCCCGGCGTGTCCTCAATCGGGGATGCAACCTCGATGTAAGCAGGCTTGTCTGGAGTTGACTCGTAGGCCTTTGAAATTGAAAGCCCAACCCCGCCAAACTGGCCGTTTGTCGTGTCTCCCAAATTTCTCGAAAGAGACTCGTCAAGATAAGTCGTGTAAGGGTCGGAAAGCTCCGACAACATTCCTTTTAACGCGCCGCGGTACAAAACAGCAGGATCAACCTCGTCAACATAAGTTTTCTGAATCCAGTCATACAAAGAGCTGAACTGCCCGAGATATTTTTTTGAATCCGCATTTTTGGAGCTTTCAGAATTTGACTCAGCAAAACACTGCGAGCTGATGACAGAAAGAACCAAAAATCCGAAGAGAATTGTCAGACGGCGTGCAAGAGAAACGTGCTTTTTCATAAGGCTATTTTATGTTTCTACAATAGAAAAATCAATTATATTATGATACAATCCTTGCCATGCAAATTATACCGGTGGCAAGCGGAAAAGGCGGCGTGGGAAAAAGCCTCTTGTCCGCAAATTTAGCAGTCGCGCTTGGACAGGCTGGAAAAAAAGTCATTCTTGCAGACCTTGACCTGGGCGCATCAAACCTTCATCTTGCGATTGGAGTGAGTCCAAAAACAGGAATCGGAACTTTTCTGACAGGCGGCTCGACTTTTGAGGAAATCATCACGCCGACAGACTATGAAAATGTTAGCTTTATCGCCGGAGATTCTGAAATTCCCGGACTAAGCACGCTTAAAGTCGCGCAGAAAAACGCCCTCATAAGAAAATTTCACAGCTTAAAGGCTGACTATCTTATCATTGACCTTGGAGCGGGAACTCATCTTACAATTCTTGACCTTTTTCTCCTTTCTCCGCAGGGAATTGTCGTTACGGCTCCGACTGTCACGGCGACTCTCAACGGATATTTGTTCCTGAAAAACATCGTGTTCCGCCTGATGTCGGCGACATTCAAGAAAGGCTCGAAAGCTGCGGAATACATAAACAAGCTCCGCGCCGACTCAACCTCGCTCCAGCGTCTCTACATTCCAAAGCTGATTGAGGCGATTGAGAAAATCGACCCGGAAAACGCCGCGCTCCTGAAAAGCCGCCTTTCTCAATTCCGGCCGCGCCTTATCATGAATATGATTGACCAGCCGAAAGACGCGGACAAGGCGCAGAAAATCAGACGCTCATGCCAGCAGTATCTCGGCCTTGATGTTGAGTCTCTAGGCGTAATGTACAGGGATTCTCTTCAGGACAAGGCCTTGGCTTCAAGGCTTCCGGTCGTAATCTACAAGCCGAACGCGGTTCTTTCGCAGGCAATCTACAGGACTGCCGACAAAATTCTGCAGGGCGAGACGATTTCCTTTGACGACTCGTTTGAGAACGCGGCAGAGGAAGCGAACGAGGACTACACCACAAAAATGTCATATGTTGAAGACTTGGTTGGAACCGGCGCGCTCAGCGTGAGCGAGCTTGGCGAGATGATAAAGCAGCAGCAGTACGAGATGACGCAGCTTAAGAATGAGAATCTTCTGCTGAAGTCAAAGCTTGTCAAAGCGGCTCAACAGGGATTCAAGGTCTGAAAAAATAAAAATGCGGAGCAGCGGTTTTTCATCAAAAGTCAAAGAGATTTTGATTATGAAAAAAACGGAAAGCGCACTACTTTTTCGCTTAAATTAAAAAATCGGGGAATTTTGCAAAATGACACCTCTTTATATCAATTATCCATCTTGGATTCACCCGGAGATTTTTCCCGGAGTTCCTTTTCTAGGGCTAATACGCTGGTACGGCCTGATGTACATCATCGCGTTCGGAACCGCATTCTTAGTCCTGAAACGGCTTTTAAAGGAAGGCGCGCTCGACACAAAAAACGCGGACGGCACTCTAAGAAAAGCGACTGAAGATGATGTTTTCAGCTTTATAGCGACAGGAATCGTCTTTCTGCTGATTGGCGCGCGTATTTTCTCGACTTTGGTCTACGACACTTCGGGAATTTACTGGAAAAAGCCGTGGCTGATTTTCTGGCCTTTCCAGAACGGCCGTTTCACAGGGCTTGCGGGAATGAGCTACCACGGCGGATTCATCGGCGGACTTCTCGGAATGATTTTCTGGTGCTGGCGGAAAAAAGTGAGCTTTATGAAATGGAGCGACGCGATGGTTACAGCGATTCCGGCGGGCTACACTTTCGGCAGAATCGGAAATTATCTTAACGGCGAGCTTTACGGAAGAATCACCACAGTTCCGTGGGGAACAGTTTTTCCGAACGCGGAAAGATTTTCAAGCAAGCTCGAGTGGGTCCAAAATTTTATGGAGAAGATTGGAATGGAAGCGTCGTCAAGCCTTGTCAATTTGCCGCGCCATCCAAGCCAGCTTTACGAGGCGTTGTTTGAAGGTCTGATTCTCTTCCTCATAATCTGGATTCTGCACAAGAAAAAGCCTTTCGACGGATTCTCAGGATTTTTGTATGTTACAGGATACGGAATTTTCAGATTCTTCATCGAGTATTTCCGCGAGCCTGACGCTGACATCGGCTACAGAATCGCGAAGGACTCTGCCGCGCCGATTTACCTGAACCAGTCGCTTTTGAACATCTCCACAGGACAGATTCTCTGCTTTCTGATGATTTTGGGCGGAATCGCTTACGGTCTCGTCTCCTGGCAGATTCACAAAAAACATCTTAAAAAAGCGTAAAGACAAAAAAGGCTTTGCCCGTTTTTGAAGTTCTCTTCATTATGGACAAAGCCTTTTCTATTTATTCATTTTTCTGATTCTTTATTCTCCAATCAGCTCGGCGAGCTTTTCAGCTGTGAATCCCAAATCCTCAGCAACTTTCTTTGCAGGGCCGGATTCTCCGAACCTGTTGATTGTGAACAAGTCTTTTTTGCTTGAAACATAGCCTTCCCAGCCTGTTTTCACGCCTGCCTCAGCGACAATCACGCGCTTTGCGCCTCCGAGAATTTCTTTCTGGAAATCATCGCTCTGCGCCTCAAAAAGATTCTTGTCAAGAATCGAGACAACGCGCACATTCTTGGAAACTTTCGCAGCAGCCTCCAGAGCCATGTTCACTTCCGAGCCGGTCGCAACGACTGTAACATCAGGTGAGCCGCTTCCAGACTTCACAACATATGCGCCTTTTTTGATTGTCTCGCGCCAGTTCTTGTCATCTTTCGCATAAACAGGAACATTCTGCCTTGTAAGCGCAAGGAGAACCGGATGGTCTTTGCTTTCCATCGCGATGTGCCAGGCCGCCACAGTTTCCTCAGCGTCGCCAGGGCGCAAAACCTGAAGATTCGGAATCGCGCGCAGGGAAGCAAGCTGCTCGACAGGCTGATGGGTCGGGCCGTCCTCTCCAAGATAAATCGAGTCGTGCGTCAAATCATAAATGACCGGCTGCTTCATCAAGGCTGCAAGGCGGATTGAAGGGCGCATATAGTCAGAGAAAACGAGATAAGTCGCGCAGAACGGACGGAGACCGCCGTGCAGAGCCATTCCGGCGCACTCGCTTGCCATTCCAAACTCGCGGATTCCAAACTCAATCGAGCGTCCAGCCCTGTTTTCAGGAGTGTAAGTTCCGTTGTCGCCTTTCATTCCAGACTTGTTCGAGCCTTTCAAGTCAGCAGAGCCACCAACGAGATAAGAGTATCTAGCTCCCATCGCGGAAATCATGTCGCCTGACGCAGTTCTTGTCGCAACAGATTTTCCAACCTCGTAAACAGGATCTTCAGCGTTTCCGTCGGCGGTGAATTCATAGGAAGCCTTCCATTGCTTCGCAAGCACCGGGTTTTCCTTTGCCCAAGCGTCAAATTCCGTTTTCCAGTCAGCCTCGCGCTTCGCAAATTCAGCCTTTTTGGATTCAAAATACTTGAGCGCGTCCTCGTCAATCTGGAAAAACTCATCAGGATTAAGTCCGAGATTGATTTTTGTCTGGCGGACATCTTCCTCGCCGAGCGGCTCTCCGTGAACTTTCGGAGTTCCCTGCTTAGGAGCAAATTTTCCGATGACAGATTTCAGCATAATCAAAGTCGGCTTCTGGGATTCAGACTTCGCCTCCTCAACCAGCTTTCTGATTCCGTCTGCATCGTACATATCGCCTTTCAAAACCTGCCAGCCGTAAGCCTCGTAGCGTTTTCCAATATCTTCCGTAAAAGTGATGTCAGTTGAGCCGTCAATCGAGATTTTGTTCATGTCATAAAAGACAATCAACTTTCCGAGCTTGTTGTGGCCGGCAAAAGACGAAGCCTCGCTTGAAACGCCTTCCTCAAGGCAGCCCTCACCGACAAGGGCGTAAGTGTAATGGTCAACGATTTTATGATTTTCTGTATTGTATTTTGCGGCGAGCATTGACTCTGCAAGAGCCATTCCAACAGCAAGCGCGATTCCCTGGCCAAGCGGGCCTGAAGTGTTCTCAACGCCGTCTGTGACTCCATATTCAGGATGGCCGCAGCAGACTGAGCCAATCTGGCGGAAATTTTTAATGTCATCAAGAGTGATTTTGTATCCGCTGAGATGAAGAATCGAATACAGCAGCATAGAGCCGTGTCCAGCGGAAAGAACAAAACGATCGCGGTCTGCCCACTTTGAATCAGCCGGATTGTGCTTCAAGATTTCTCCGTACAAAAGCGCGGCAAGCTCTGCGCATCCAAGCGGAAGTCCAGGGTGGCCTGAATTCGCTTTCTGAATGGCATCGATAGACAAACTGCGAATTGACTTTGCTACGGCAGCAATACTTTTAGAGTCCATAAAAACCTCGTGAAAAAAATAACTCTCTTTCGTTTCCCGGACAAAGCCCAAAAAACGGTAAAAGTATAACGATTTTCAGGCAGATTTTAAATCACATTGAATCTTTTTTTTCTGACATCGAACATCGCGCCGGCAATCATCGGCCGGATTTCCTCGAAATTCGCCTCCATCCCCTCAAGCGAAAGCTGCATCGCGTAAGTCTCATCGTCGGCACATTCCATGTCGCCTGCCGTAATCTCCAGAATTCTCGTGATGTGCGTGAAAAGCTGGGAGAGCGTAACCATTTCCTGCTGCGGAAGCTCCTGAAATTCGCGGTCGTTGCAGTCGATGTCGCTCACAAGATTCTCGACTTTCAGGAACAAGTCCAAAGCCTTGTGCCTTATCTGCCCGAACGCGAAATCCGCGAACCAGTTGTATCCTTTCCGCAAAACTGCGTTGCGGTCTTCAATCTGCATTTCAAGCTGCTTTTTTTCTTTTTCGGAGATTCTGAGGTCTGAAGGAATTATTTTTCTAATAAGCTCGGGAACACTGTTCTTTTTCTCGTAGCACTGGTCTTTTATGAACGAGTCGATTATGTAGTCGGGACGCGCAATGAACGGAATGTTGCTGATGTTTCCAGCCCCGCAGTTTCTCACGTTCCATTTTCCAACCGCGGGAATTTCCTGCCCCTTGTACCAAAGACGTGTCTCAACGCCGAAATATTCAATGTCGATTTTTTTTGACCATCTCAAGAATTCATGAACCGAGCCGCAGCTGTAAGCGCACAGCTCTTTTGAATGTTCATAGAACACATTCGCAAGCTGCTCTTCCATTCCAGCGCAGGGTCCCATTCTGTCAAAGCTCTCAAGAAGAAAAGTCTCAAGATTCTCGTTCCATTTCTGCCGCTCAATGTCGCTTTCTGTCATCGAATAAGGATTTTCTTTTTTTTCCGCCATCGGATAAACTTCGATGATTCCGGCAGCCCAGTCCTTCACACGGCAGAGGATTCTCGCGCAGCGGCCAGCCCCGGCTTCCCTGAAAAGCGGCTCAAGGCTCACTCCAGTCAATGAAATTTTCGGAGGAAGCTCGAAGTCATTCTCGGCGATTTTCAGATTCTGGCAGGCAGGGTCGGAAGCGATATACTGAACGTTGTACTCCTCGCCAAAAAGCGTGAACAGGTCAAGCGCGGAAGACTTGTCCAGCTCGAGCTTTTTTGTACGGAGCTTTTTCCCAAGAAATTCAAACTTCAGATTGAAAGAGAACATATCGTTGTCAACGAACGGAATGCAGCGGTCGCCCGGAATCAGAACCTTATTTTCAATCTCTTTTTGAGTCAAGACAATGCTGAAAACCTTTCCTGAAAACGCACCGGCTCTCGTTATGTACATTTTTTTCTGGAGAGCAAAAACGCGCGGATCGCTGTCCAAGAATTCCGTAAGCTCACCCAGTGTGAAATTATAATTCAGCGCGTTAAGCATACAAAGCATTTCTTTAGCCGAAAAAGGCTCGGGAAAACTCCGAAGAAAGTTTGTAAGAAAATTTTCTATTGTAAGTGCCATTGTTTTAAAGATAACAATAACAATGGCCAAAGTCAAACCAAGGGCTTTTCAGGCAGGGCAATCGTGAAGACAGCTCCGTAAGTGCTCGCGTTTTTCGCGCTGATTGTGCCGCCCAAAGCTGTTACAAGCGTCTGGGCAATCGAAAGACCAAGCCCGCTTCCGCCTACTTTTCTTGTGTGCGACTCGTCGCCACGGTAAAAACGCTGGAAAATATGCGGCAAGTCCTTTTCTTTTAAGCCAGGGCCGTTGTCCTCTTCCTCGATTATGATTTTTCCGTCAGAGGATTTTTCCGCGCGAAGCTCAACAATGCATTTCTTGTCGGCGAATTTCACGCTGTTTGAAATCAGGACTGTAAGAACCTGATGAAGCATTTCCTCGTCCGTAAAGAGAGAGATTTCTCCGCAGGAAAAAGTCAGCTCTGAATTCGGAGAATATGACTTTACTTCTTCCGAAAGCCGCCTGAACAAGACATCAAGCTTCACATTCGAGAAATTCGGCTTGATTCTTCCGCTTTCAATCCGCGAAATCTGCAGGAGATTCGAGATAATCGCGTGCATTGAGCGCGCCTCGTCCCGAATTGCCGCCAAAGATTTCTCAAGCTGAGCAGGCTCGTCTTTTCCCCATCTCAAAAGAAGATTTGTCTGCCCGGAAATCACAGTGAGCGGCGTGTTAAGCTCGTGCGAGACATCGCTTGAAAACTGCCTTTCCCGGTCAAAATCGCGTTTTAGCCGCTTGAAAAGCTCGTTGAAAGTCTTTGAAAGCTGGTCGATTTCATCATCATAGTCGCTGACAGGCAAAAAATCTCCGCCGCTCGCTCCTTTTGAATCCGAAAGAGAAAATTTCTCAGCTGAGCGTGTGATTCTCACAACCGGCTCGATTGTCTTCCGCGCGATAAAAAGCGAAATAAGAAAAGACACGAGCAGAATCGGAATAACAATGAACAAAATCGCCTTCGGCAGGTTCTGGTAAATTTCCGAGGAAGTGTCCGAGTCCATATTCATCGAGACAACGGCCGTGTATAAAATATCTCTGTAGGAAAATTCCCGCGCAACGTAGAAAATATCAAGATTTCCGTCATAGAAATAATCGCGGATAAAAAATTTTTTCGCTTTTCCGTCTGTGTCCTGCAAAAGCGGCAAAAACGGGTCATTTGAAGCGATGACCCGCTTTGTTTCTTTTTCATAGACAACATAGGAAAGAAAATACGGAACTGCGTGCAGGTCTGTCTCTGAATTTGTGTTTACGGCAAGAATCGCTTCCGACATCGCCTTGTTCAGTTCCAACGCAAGATTTCTTTTCACAAAGTTGTTGACAACAAAAACAAAGAAAACCGACATCAGAATAACGACAAACGAAATCAAAAGCATAAAGCGCAGAGAAAGCCTGATTGAGAACGACTTTAAGATTTTTCTGCCCATACGCGAGAATTCAAAAAAGCTGCCGCTAAATCATCATGTAGCCGACGCCGCGCACAGTCCTGATGTATTCATCTTTTGTGCAGGTTGAAATTTTGTTTCTGAGATAGCCGACGTACACATCAACCGTGTTCTCGTCGATAAAATGGCCTTTTCCCCAGATTGAGTCGATAATCTCACCTCGTGTCATCGCCTTGTCCCTGTTCTCAACAAAGCACTTGAGCATCATAAATTCAGTTTTTGAAAGAGAAATCTCGTGTCCACAGATTACGCAGTTCATTTTTGAAGGATTAAGCTCAAGCTCGCGGTGCTTCAAAGCATCCTCTGCAGCCTTCTCGAATTTTATGCGGCGCAAAAGCGCGTTGATTCTCGCCAAAAGCTCCTCGATTTCAAAAGGCTTTGCAATGTAGTCGTCCGCGCCGGAATTCAATCCGTTGATTTTGTCGATTGTCTCGCTGCGCGCAGTCTCGATGATTACAGGAACTGTGGATTTTTCCCGGATTCTTCTCAAAACCTCAAGTCCGTTAAGCTCAGGAAGCATAACATCAAGAAGAATCAAGTCCGGCTCGCCTTCCTCGAACATCTCGAGAGCCTGCCGCCCGGTTTCCGCAAGCGCGGTCTCGTATCCTTCATGCTTAAGTTCTGAAATAACAAAGTCCGAAATGCCCTTGTCATCTTCTACGATAAGAATCTTTTTTGATTTCGATTCGTTTTCCATTTTTTGCTCTCCTTGACGCGGCGAAAAAACACGTCAATTCACTTGGATATTCCCGAGATTTATCTCCGGGATTTTTTCGCCGTCAAAAGCCTCGACATCATTTATCGCGAGCGAAAATTCTTTTGACTGCGCAGGGATTTGTATACGAACACAATCGCCTTTATTACTAAATGAGAATTTTACATCATCGGTAACATTTTTTCCATTTATTTTTACATTCGAGCATGAGAAACTTCTTGGATTTATTTCCTGATTGAACAGAATTTTCACAGTTATCTTCCCGGAATTGGATTTTTCCGCCTTGACTTTTGCCACAGAAAGCCCGTCCTCTATCACAGCTTTCCGGCTTCCGCGGTAGTTCACAACTTCAACAGGCTCGGAGACTGTGTGCCAGCCTGTCGCAGGGTTAAAGCAGCCGCTTGAATTCTGACCGTCTTTATTTAAATCCTGGGAAACAACAAATGCAGGCGAATTTCTCCGCTCAGAGCCGCTTTCAGAATATTGCGCGCGCGATTTTTCAGGAGACTGCCTTTTGCCTTCGGCAGGGCTTCCAGACATTCCTCTTCCGCCGCCGGAAAATCCGTCAGCAAACGACAGGAAAACTTGGAAAAGCGACAAAATTATAACTGCAATAAATCTGAAACTCATTCTCATCATGACAAAAAGTATAATGCAGCATTTTTTTTAGAGAATAAATTGACTGTTAATCTTGTTTAAGAGATTACTTAAAGCTAATTTTAATTTTGCTTCTATTGTTGAGCGATTTTTGATAAGATGATTTCCGCTTGTTTTTTCATTCTTCTTGAAAGATTATGACAAAATTACTGCGAAAAACACACCAAATCAACAAAGAGGATTTTTATGAATTCTGCTAGCAAAAATTACAAGCTCGCGCTCACAGGACTTTTCAGCGCGCTTTGCGTTCTCCTTTCGGTTACTCCGCTTGGCTACATCAAGCTGGGCTTTATAAACATCACAATTCTGCATATTCCAGTGATTCTGGCGGCGGTTCTCGGAGGCTTCGGCCCGGCAGCAATAACGGGGCTTATCTTCGGCCTTACAAGCTGCATCCGCTCGAACATGGCAGGAACGCCTTTCTTCGGAAATCCGCTCTGCTCTGTCCTTCCGCGCGTTCTGTTCGCAGTCTCGGCATGGGCAATCTACACTGCGCTTTCAAGGCTGCCATTTATGAAAAAAACTCTTGCGGGCGCGCTCTCAGCTGGAATCGGAACATTCCTCCACACTTTCTACGTTATGACTATGGTATTCATCTTGTTTTCTCAGAATCTTCTCGGCGGAATGAAAATAGAGGCGGGCGGCCTTAAAGGATATTTCATAATGCTCGGAATCATGTACGGAACAAACGGAATCTGGGAAATAATCGGGGCGACAATTATAACAGCGGCGGTTTTAGGCACAATCTTCATCGCAGCGAACGGAAAATCAAAGCTCTCTAAGGAAAGCGACGAATAAACTAAGGAGAATAACAATTGAAAATAGTGATTGTCGGGGCTGGATTCACAGGAATTCAGCTTGCGAAACGGCTTGTGAACGGAAAAAACGATGTTGTCCTGATTGACAATGACGAGAACACAGTCCGGCACGCTTCAAACAGGCTCGACTGCAACGTTATCCAGGCCGACGGAAACAATCTTGAGACTCTCGAGGAGGCAGGAATCGAAAAGGCGGACGCACTTGTCTGCGTAACTTCGTCCGACGAAGTGAATATGATTACCTGCTCGCTAGTCGATTCTGTCTATCCTAAAATCCTGAAAATCGCGCGCGTGAGAAATTACGCCTACTACGTGAACACAAGCACGGCGGCAAAAAAGCACGCGACAGTTCTTTCAGGCGAGCACCGTCCTCTTTACGGAATCGACTTTATGGTTCATCCTGATGTCGAGGCGGCCCAGGCAATAGTCAGCGCGGTTGAGCATGGCGCGATAATGGACTCGATTTCTTTTGACGATTCTCCTTACGAGCTTGTCAGAATTGGAATCGAGGCGGAATCTCGCTTTGACGGAATCGCGCTCCAGAACATCAGAAAAGTTACAGAAAAGCGATTTCTGATTTCCTATCTTGAATCAGACGGCGAGACAACACTTCCAAGCGGCGGCTCAATTTTAAAGGCAGGCGACTTTGCCGGAATTCTCCTGAAACGAGAGGATTTGCCGGATTTTCTCAGCCTCTGCGGCTCAAAAGTCAAGGAAATCAAAAAAATCGCTCTTGTCGGCGCAAACAGAATCGGAACAATTGTCGCAGAAAAGCTGATTCACACGAAAAAAAGCAAAATAAGGCAGTTTTTAGGCTTAAAGTCAAAGCTCAACAGCGATTTTGTGATTGTTGACTCCGACGAGGAGAACGCAAAGGTGGCGGCTGAAAAATTCCCAGACATCCGGGTTTTCAACGCGGACGTTACCGAGGAAGGATTTATCGAGGAAGAAGGAATCGACAAATTCGACCTTGTAATCTGCTGCACTCAAAACTACGAGATGAACATTGTAATGGCGGCTTTCATCGAGTCTCTTGGCGTGAAAAACAGCGTCGCGCTTGTCGCAAATTCGGCTTTCGGAGAAATCGCGCGCAGGCTAGACATTGAAGTTGCGGTTCCAATCCGCGACTCGGTTGTTGACAGCATAATCGGCCATCTGCGCGGAGAATCCGTAACAGGCGTTCATTCCGTGAACGGAAGCCTTGAAATCGTCGAAATCACGGTTCCTGAAAATTCCGAAGTAAACGGAAAAGAGCTGAAAGAAATAGCGGAAAACGGAGCGTTCCTGATTCTTCAGATTCAAAAATCAGGCGAAAAGGAATTCACGATTCCCTACGGAAACGCGCGGCTCGATGCGGGAGACAAAATCATCGTAATCACAAACACGGAAAACAACGAGCACGTAATGAAAAAATTCGGCTCTGTGGAATGATTTCGGGTGCTATATAAATGCAGTTATTTTTGTTTGTCAGGCTGATTTTTATAGTTCTCTCGATTGCGTCGTTCACGCTTATTTTCCCAATCGCCACGGCGGTTTTGTCCGGCGAATTTTCTGTCTTGCCGGGATTCATAATTCCGCTTTTTTTTACGCTCGCAACAGGAATCTCCCTTTTTTTCGCAGGAAGAAAGTCAAAGATAAAATTTTCAACGCGGAGCGTTTTCTCGTTCGTCGCGATTGTTTGGGCGTGCATAAGCTTGTGGGGCGCAGTTCCTCTGATTCTGACAAAAAGCGCGCCGAGCTTTATAGACGCTTTTTTTGAGTCGGTCTCGGGCTTCACAACGACAGGCGCGACAATCTTCAACGACGTTGAGTCGCTTCCTCGCTCGGTAAACTTGTGGAGATGCCAGATGCACTGGCTCGGCGGAATGGGAATCATCGCATTGACCGTTGCACTGCTTCCTCTTTTGGGAACCGGCGGATTTCAGCTTGTAAAAAGCGAGAGCACAGGTCCTGACAAAGGCAAAATCACGCCGAAAATGACAGACACAGCAAAAACGCTCTGGTTTTTGTATATCGGATTCACGGCGGCGCAGATTATAACGCTTAAAATCGCGGGCGTGAGCTTTTTCGATTCAGTCTGCCTTGCGTTCTCAACGCTTGGAACCGGCGGATTCTCGGTCTTGAATTCAAGCGTTTCGGGCTACAATTCTGCCGCGGTCGAAATCATCTGTACGGTTTTTATGTTTCTCGCTGGCGTGAATTTCAGCCTTTACTATTATCTCGTCTCTGGAAAATTCGATGAAATCAGAAAAAATTCCGAGCTAAAGGCGTACATCTCGATTTTTGCCGTCTGCGCGGTTATGATTGCAATTTTTCTGTTTCCGCACTGCAAAAGCATTGCAAAGGCACTGCGTCTTTCAGCATTCCAAGTCGCTTCGATAATGACGACGACAGGATTTTATTCTGCGGACTATATGGCGTGGCCAAGCACGGCGCAGTTTTTTGTGTTCTCGCTGCTATTGGTCGGCGGCTCTTCCGGCTCCACCGCAGGAGGATTCAAGGTTATCCGCTGGGTGATTCTGCAGAAGCAGGCGCGCAACGAGATGATGAGAATGTTACATCCGCACGGGCTTTTCAGCATTTCAGTTGACGGCAGACCAGGCAGAAAAGATTTGGTTTTCAACGTGGCGGCGTTCACTTTTGTCTATTTCGCGCTCGTTTTTGTCTCAACTTTAATCAGCACAATCTTCAATCTTGACTTGTTCACAGGATTCACCGCAAGCCTTTCAATGGTGGCAAACGCAGGCCCGGCTTTCGGCACAATCGGCGCGACAGGAAGCTTCGCGGCTCTTCACCCGGCTTTAAAGCTCTGGTACTGCTTCGTTATGATTGCAGGCCGCCTCGAACTTTACAACCTGATAATTTTCATTTTCCCCGAATACTGGCGGAAATAAAAAGCGGCGCAAAAAAAAGCATTTATTTTAGAACCAGCCGTATCTTCCGCCCACCCAGTGCGCGTTTTCCGTTCTGAACGGCTCAGACACAAAGTCGATTTTTCCGTCCACGCCGACCGTTTCGCAAGAGAAAATCACCTTTCCTAGCCTGCCCTCGCCTGAAAATTTCATCTTCAGCACAACAGATTTCACGCTTTGTGAAAGCTCCGCTTCAAAAACAACGTTTTCTTTTCTGATTTCGTCGCCGCTTTCGCTTCCAGACGAGACAATCTGGACAAGATAAAATCCGTCAGCGCGTTTTTCCACTTCAAGCGCGGAATATTCGTTTCCAAGGAAGATAATTCCGTGCCGGCTGCAATGAATTTCTGTGTTTTCCGTGTTTCCAGCATTTTCGGCACTGCAAGCCAAGTCAGGCATTTCTATTTTCTCCCCAGCATTGCGGGCAAAGCGAAGCAATCCATCATCTTTTAAGATTTCGATTTTCTTTTCGTACTCAAATGATTTCGCGTCAATTTTTTTCGTGCAGACTTTCGGATTCAGCCAGAGCGTTCCGTCGCCGTAAATTTTTTTAGCTTTTGAAAAATCGTCATTCCCATTTTCAAGAGACTCAAGCCCCGCGTTTCCGCTGAACTGAAATTCAGAGACTCCTTTTTCAGCTTCAAATCCGCAAGAGCTGCACGCGACTTCAGCAATTCCAGCTTTTTCATCCTCGCCGTCATCATACGGAACAAAATATTCTTCCAATGGCTCGCCAATGTCGTCTGCAGTTTCAATTCCATCAAGATTTTCATCTTTATGATTCTGAACCGCCGCGCTTCCCATAAGCGGCCAGCCGTTCCGCCACTTTACAGGCTGCAAGTGCGTTATTCTTCCGAAAATTCCCGCATCCTGAAAATGCAAAAAATATCCGCTTCCGTCCTGAGCCTCGACATATCCGCCCTGATGAGGCCCGTTTATTTTCGTTTCTCCCTGGGCAAGCACGATTTTCTCTTCATAGCCGCCGAAAATGCTCTTGCTTCTCAAAACGGTCTGCCAGCCGTTCGTGACTCCTCCGGCAGGCGCAAAAATATAGTAAAATCCGTTCCGCTTGTAGATTTTCGGGCCTTCGATTGTCGGCTGGGTTTTAGTTCCGTCAAAAATGATTCTGTCTTCTGTTTTCGCTTTTAGATTCTCGTCCAGCTCCAAGATTCCAAGCTTTGAGTTGAATCCGATTCTGCTTTTCGCGTATCCGTGGACAACATAGATTTTTCCGTCGCCGTCCCAAAGAGGGCAAGGGTCAATGAATCCTTTTCCGCTCCAGACGCAGTTCCATTTGCTCCACTCGCCCCGGAAATCTTTTGCGTGGGTCTCAAAAATTCCCTCGTCCGGCGTGGCAAAGAAAATATAGAAAACTCCGGCGTGAAAGCGGAGAGCTGGAGCCCAAATTCCCTTCGCATTTTGAACATCGCCATATCCAGAAAGAGGGATTTTCCTAGCCGCGTAGCCCACAAGCTTCCAGTCAACGAGATTTTTCGACTCCAGAAGCGGCAGCCCCGGAACAAAGTTAAAGCTCGAGGCGGTCAAATAAAAAGTGTCTCCAACGCGGATTACGTCAGGGTCAGAATAATCGCAGAGAAGAATAGGATTCTTGTATTTTTTCATTATGATTTTGATTCTTGAAAGAAGATTAAGATAAAAATTGATTTTCAGACAAAAAACATACAGGCGGCAAAGGATTCCGCAATGATAAGTCAAAGCAAAAAGCAAAGCCGCCTGCAAAAAAACGCCAGCACTGCCTAAAAAGCATTAGGCAGCATCTTTGGCAAATTTATTTTCCGATGTATGAGAGAGCTGTGTCTGCGGCGATTTTTCCGAATACACAGATGTCAGCAACAGCGTTTCCGCCAAGACGGTTTCCGCCGTGAACGCCTCCAGTAACCTCGCCCGCAGCGAACATTCCCGGAACAACATTTCCGCTGTTGTTGATGACCTCTGTCTTTGTGTCAATCTTGATTCCGCCCATTGTGTGGTGAACAGCAGGGCCGACCTCAATTGCATAGAATGGAGCCTCAGCAATTCCGCGGTCCATTGAAGCAACATTTCTTCCAAATTCAGCGTCGTTTTTAGCAGAAACATATCCGTTGTAAACTTTGAGAGACTCCTCAAGAGCGTCAGCCGGCATTCCAAGCTTCTGAGCAAGCTCGGCGATAGAATTCGCCTGAGTTGTCAGCCCCTGCTTGATGTAGCCGTCAATCGCCTTCAAAGACTTGCGGACTTCCTCGCCGAACACGAGATAAGCTGTCTTTCCAGTCTGGGCAAGAATGTCAGCAGAAACAACGTCGCGTGTGAGCATCTCGTTGCAGAAGCGTTTTCCCTCGCGGTTGATAAGGATTGCTCCGTTTCCGCGCACAGCTTCTGTAATCATAACAGCCTTCCCAGGAACAACTGTCGGGTGAGTCTGAATCTGATCCATCTGGACGAGAGCGACATCGAAAGGCTGAACCAATGCGATTGCGTCTCCTGTAGCTCCCTTGTGGTTTGTTGTTCCGAATCCTGCAAGCTCCGGCTTGTACTTAACGACCATCTCAGGATTAGCTCCGAATCCGCCAGTCGCGATGATTACAGCTTTCGCGTTGATATTGTAAGTTTTTCCCTGAGCCTGAACTTTTACGCCCGAAGCCTCGCCGTTCTTTCCCTTGAGGATTTCAACGACTTTGCTGTTCAAGCGGATGTCAGCTCCCTGATTCTGCGCAGCCTTGTACAAAAGCGGAACGAGATGCGCTCCGATTGGCGCGCCTCCCTTCGGACGGTGGATTCTCTTGTTTGTTGCGCCGCCGAAAATTCCCACGTCAGAAAGGTCTGCTCCGACAAGAGGAGACTGAAGCCATTCTACAATCGCCGCAGAGTTGTCAACCAAAGTGTGAACCAGCTTAGGGTCGTTGAGATTGTATCCGCCCTTCATTGTGTCGTTGAAGAAAGTCTCCTTGTCGTCTTTGATTCCGAGACGCTCCTGCTCCTTTGTGTAAGAAGCGTTGATTCCGCCGGTTGAATAGTTTGTGTTTCCGCCGACGATGTTCATCTTTTCAAGGACGATTACTTTCGCGCCCTTGTTCGCAGCCTCGGTAGCCGCTGTGAGTCCAGCTCCGCCAGCTCCCACAATAACGATGTCTGTTGACTCCGCGCCGCAAGAGACAAGCCCCGCGCCAAGAGCCAAAGCCGCAAATCCAAAGCAAGCCTTTGCAGCAAAAGTTTTAATACTCATGAATTACCTCCTATTGATATTCATGTGAAAATATTTTCTGATTTTTGACAATTGCAATGACTTTAGCCTTACTGAGCCTGATTCAGCAAAGCCTGAATTCCTTCCTTCATCGCGTTTGATGTTACAGTCGCGCCGCTCACCGCGTCGATTTTCTCGAGTTTCTTTCCGCCGATGAAAGCCTTTATGATTTCATCCTCGGCAGGCTGCGCAAAGAACGACTCCTCCTGCGAAAGAACGTTCACTGCGGAAGGCTTTCCTTTTGACACAACCATTTCAAGCTCGATGGGAGCGTTTCTTCCCTGAACTGTCACATTGTAAGTTCCGTCTTTGTACTGAACTTTAGGCGAAGAAGTTTTTCCGGCGATGCAGAATGCGGAAACTGCAAGAAAAACGGCAGTCGCGATTGCCGCTGTCTTTGAAATCTTCATAAAGCAAATCCTCCAAACAATCTTTGACTGATATTTTAGCACAATAAGCAAAAATATTGAAACCAAAATCGCACTGACGCGCGCTGAAGAAAATGCCACGCCCGATAGCAGCGGCGGCGAAGCCGTTGCAAAGCAACGGAGCGAAAGCGGAGCCGCGGATAGCGGGGCTTGTTTTTAATGACTTGAGCGCCTTTATAAAGTCATTTGCTGCTCAAGAAAAACTTCGTATTGTCATTCCGAATTTAGCAAGGCAAAACAATAAATCTTCAAAAAAAATAAATATTTTCCTAAAGTCGTTTTTCTAAAAACCGAAACTAATTATGTAGGGTGCAAAAAAGCCCAAGAACAACAGGTTCAGAAAAAAATCTTAAGGCCTGTCGTTAATTAACCAAAATTCTTACAAGGAGATATTGTATGGTTATCAATCACAACATGAGTGCAATGTTTGCACAGAGACAGGGCGGAGTAACAGAGCTCAACCAGACAAAAAACATGGAGAAACTCTCATCTGGCATGAAAATCAACCGCGCTGGCGATGATGCTTCTGGACTTGCTGTTTCTGAGAAAATGCGCGCGCAGATCCGCGGAATGAACAAGGCTTCTGAGAACGCTCAGAACGCAATTTCTTTCATCCAGACAACAGAGGGATACCTTCAGGAGACAACTGACATCGTTCAGAGAATCCGCGAGCTTGCTGTTCAGTCATCAAACGGAATTTATACAGACGAAGACAGAATGCAGATTCAGGTTGAGGTTTCTTCACTCATCGCTGAGGTTGACAGAATCGCTTCACAGGCTCAGTTCAACGGAATGAATATGCTCACAGGACGCTTTGCACGCGCTACTGGAGAAAACACTGTAACAGCTTCTATGTGGTTCCACGTTGGAGCAAACATGGATCAGAGAGTTCAGGCTTATATCGGAACAATGACAGCTTCTGCTCTCGGACTTCGCAATGTTGGAAACGAAGAGATTATGACTCTCGGAGATCCAGATTCAGCTAACCGCGCAATCGGAACTTTGGACGAAGCTCTCAAAAAGATTAACAAGCAGCGCGCTGATCTCGGTGCTTACCAGAACCGCCTCGAGAAGACAGTTGCAGGATTGAACGTTGGAGCAGAGAACCTTCAGGCTTCTGAGTCTCGCATCCGCGACACAGACATGGCTAAAGAAATGGTTGACTTCACAAAGAACCAGGTTCTTTCTCAGGCTGGAACTGCAATGCTCGCACAGGCGAACCAGAGCTCACAGAACGTTCTTTCACTTCTCCGCTAGTCTTAGCTGCATAAGCCAGCGTAGGCTGACAGTATAAGATTATTGAATACCGCTTCCACATTGGAGGCGGTTTTTTTATTTCAATTCATAATAAAAATGCGTAATAAAGCAATCCGCTGCAAAAGCCAAATATTTTTTGCGCGGACTGCTCATTACTAGAAATTTAGCGTGTGATTGTTACTGTTACCGGATAAGAAACATAAATGTTTGTTGAATATCTTGCGCTGACTGTAATCTGATAAGTTCCGATATTGAGCTTTGAAAGCGGAATTTCAAAATCCTTTCCATCAGTTCCAACATCATATTCTGTTTTAGACCAATATGTTTGCGCGCCTTTTGTAAGGGCAATTGTTACAGAATCATATTTGAACTCATCTGTGATTTTGTTGCCGTCAGCAGCTGTCTTGAAGTTCCATGTGGAAGAAGTTTTGGCAGAAGCGTCAATGGTCAAAGTTTTTTGTCCGTCTGTGAACTGTGTTCCGTCAACAGTAAGCCAAGCGCCTTTGATAAAGTAATCTTCTTTCTGCAGGAATTCCACATCCTGGACGCCGTTTGAATATTTTGCGAAAAGCTCAAGGTTTTCAGAACCTGTGTAAGAAGTTTCAGTAAACTTAGTGCCGTCTTCTTTTGCCCATGCGCTCCAAGCGGCAGAGTCTGCATCAGATGTGGCTTTCAAAAGTCCGTCGTCTCCGTTTCCGTCCGGCTGCAATAACGCATTGCCGTTTGTTGTTTCTTCGCAGAAATATTTCACGATATTTACAGCTGAGCCGGTTTTTGAAGTGTCTCCGTCTGCATAATAAACACCGCCGTTAAGATTATATGTGATTCTGTAGCGGCTGATTACCGCGCTTGTAAATGCAGTTCCCTTTGCGCCGTCAGCAGTAACATACGCCCACTCTGATTTTCCGGCATCGTTTACAGCGCGAATTCTTGCGGCATAGCGCACGCCAAGCTCAAGATAAGCGGCGGCGGCAGTGTTTCCTGTCAAAAGCGAGCCTGAGCCATAAAAATCGGATGAAGAGAATTTTGCGTCAAATACAAGAGATTCAGCACCCGAAGCAGTTGCCGCAGAAGTCCATTCAGCATCGCTTGCTGGAAGGGCGGCTGTAGTCGCAGAGTCCGCAAGAGGAAGAACTTCAAGCTCGTAGGAAAGCTCGTTTTTAGAGCCGCGAGCCCATTCAAAATCAACTGTATAATAACCGATTCTTTCATCTTCACTGTTCGCTTCATAGCTTGCCTTGAAATCTGCCGGAGCAGAAGGCACTTCGCCAATCACATTTGGAATTGCAATTGAGTTGTCGACAGGCTTTCCAGGAAGAACGATAAGTGTGTCGCTCCAGACAAAGCTTTTCTTTGTGGCATCGCTTGTGTAAGTTACCTTGAAAAGATAAGTTCCAGGCGCCATTGAAGCAAGTGAATAATTTGCAGCCGCAGGTTCTGATGTTTCAAGCGAGGCAATGTCTTGGGCAGTCGCGTTTCCGCTTCCGTCGCCTTTATCTGTCGCGTCCGCTCCGTCGGTAAGCTTGTAAATGCCGGCTTTTATTGTGTAGCCGCCTGGAGTTGCCCAGCCGTCATTATAAAGCTTCATTGCAACAGAAGCCTCTTTTGTAAGACCGTCAGGAGAAAGCGTGAATTTTGCAGTGTCGCCGTAAGTCATATCAAGCGAGGCGTAGCCGATAAGAACCGCCTTTTCTTTCATTTCATCAAGCGTTGCCGGCACATCGTTCTTTGCAACCGCGGCAAGGGTAAATTCCCAGACTGCCGCCTCAGCGTCTATCTTTATTTTTCCGACAGTCTTTGAAACAGAGCCTGTTCCGGCATCTGTATTTCCTTCAAATTCCACCTTAGCAGGAGCGTTAAACTCCGTGCCGTTTGTAGCCACACCGTAGATATAAAGATCCACGCCGTCAGAATCATAAGAGTCTGGCATTATTGTTCTTGATGAGGCAAGGCTTCTTGAAGAGCCAGAAGCAAGCTCTGAATAGTTCGTGACTGCAATATTCAATGTTTTTGACTTTCCGTCTGAGTCAGAAACATATCCTCCGCTCAGCTGATTTGCGCAAGAAGCAAAAAGCATTGCGGCAGCGGCAACAAAAAAGCTTGCTGCACGTGAAACAATTTTTCCTTTTTCTTTCATTATTTTTCCTCCAAAAAAATAAAATCCTTAAAATGTCCGCCTGTATTTCCTCAAGGCTGATAAACCACAATTTTACAGTTGTCGCTGTATTCTTTGCCCTCCTTGTCCGTTACTGTTAATGTGAGCTTATAAGTTCCAGTTTCAAGACCTGAAGAGGGAACATACAAAACAAACGCTCTCGATGTCTCAGACGAGCCGTTGCTAAGACTGTATGCAACAGACTTTTCAACTGAATATGTCAAATTAAGACTCGTAACCTGCGCTATCTGCAAAAGTTTCCATTTATATGAGGCGCATTTTTCAGGACCGTAGAGATTCAAGGTCGCATCGCTTGCGACAAAATAAGTTGGACGAAGCATATTATCCGCGTTAAATCCGTCGTCGCCAGGCGAAAGGGCTGCGCTGGACTTTTTCACAGAAACATCCGAGGAAAATCCTGAGTTGTAGTCAGAAAGCATTGAGCCGACTGAATTTGCGCACGAAACAAAACTCACTGTGAGAATCAGAATGAGAAAAACACAGAGTAGGCTGAACTTTTTTAACTTAAATATTTTTCCGCTCATTTTTTCCTGTCCAGACGAAAACAGACGCCCGCCCCTGCACTCGCACAAAATTTCAAGATTGAATCCCAGGACGCGCCTGCAAAAAAGCTCAAAAACTTAAATTCAAGCAGAATCCGCCCCGAAAAATTAAACGACGGAAAAATGCCGGAACTATAGAAGTCAGCCCCAATCTTTCGATTCCATAAATACAAAAGGCTCGCGCCGGCCGAAACTTCCGCGCCCACAGCAATATCCTTATCTGAAAACGGCAATATAAAAATGCCAAAAGGAACAGAAAAACCTATTCCGGAAAGGCAAGGACTGTCCAAATGTTCTCCGTTAAGCGTGTAGTTATATGGAAAATTGTCTTTCGGAAAAGCGACAAACGGCCTGATTCTGCCGCCTATAAAAAACGGCTTTAAAACATCGCAGGAAATAAAAGAAAAGTCCGCGCCCAAAGCAAACAGGAAAGGCTCTGGAGCCGTAGCGCAGTCCAGCTGCAAATCCGCATAAAATCCTTCTTTTCGCCTGTTGTCACCAAAAGCGTGCAATTTTCCTGAAGTTCCAGCAGACGTGCTGCCGCTATCACCGACAGAAGAACCGCTTCCGCTTGCAGCCGAAATTTTGCCAGTTCCGTCTTTTAATGGAGTTTCCTCAGAATCAGGCTCCTCCGGGGAAAGCTCAAGTCCGCTGTCGTCAGCAAGCCATTTCCATAGATAAAGATTTCCTTTTTTTGTTGTAAAGAGAATTTTTTCGCCGTCAGGACTGAATGTTCCGGCGGAAAAGCTTTCTGATTTTCCAAGCGAAAGCGTTTTTATCAGATTGCCGCTGCCTGCGTTGAAAACGTAAAGACAGTTATTTTTAGTTCCAAGCACAATATACTTGCCATCAGAAGAAAAACCGGCATCTCCGCTCAAGCCTTCGGACACAGTGATTTCCGTAAGATTCGGAGCTTTGCTTTCTTCAATGCCGTTAAAATGTGCGACAACAAGCTTGTCCTGCAGCATGGAAGACAAAAAGGCGGAGCCGTCAGAACTTATTTTCGGATAAACACCTGAATTGACATTCCATGAATACTCAGCAATGTTTTGATAAATGCCGTCAGAATTTGCGACAAGGTGAAATTTAGAATCCGAGGTTGAAACAATCAGACATTTTGAGTCGTCTGTCCTGCTCAAAAAGACAATTTCCTTATTAAAGTCAATCTTTTTATTCAAAAGATAGCTGTTCGAAGCAAGAAGCCTGTAATACTCAAAAAGATTCTTGCCGTCATATGGAAAAACAACTGAAAAGCCTTCTTCCCCAAAAACAGCAGCCTCCGCAGAACTTTTGTCCGAAGGAATCAAGTCTGTGAGAGTTCCAGAGTCCACGTCATACACCCCTATTGAGCGGCAGCTTCTTACAGCAAGCATTTTCTTGCCGTTTCTAGAGAATTCCATTGAAGCAACAAATGTGTTTCTGTTTTCTGAGGAAAAAGGCTCAAAGATTTTTTTAGGCATTAAATCATCCGCGCCGTAAAGAATAATCTTGTCTTCCTGCACTCCTGCAAAAATTGAGCCGTCAGGAAACCACGCCGGAAAACCAAAATATCCGTAAGCGTTTTTGACTTTTTCCACAAAGAGATTTTTTTCCTGAGCCTGCAAGAGAACAGAATAGAAAAAAAACAAGAAAATAAAAAATCTCTTAAAGAAAAACACTATAAGAGTGTACCCCCCCCCCGCATAAGAAAGTCAATTGCGTTTTCTTTTTTTCTAAGAGATTTTTATAAAACTAACTGGTTATAAAGAATGATTCCGCACCACAAAAGAAATTTTCAAGAGGCACACCTATTTCAGACTAAAGGAATACTTCCTAAGAGGCTAAGGAATACTTCCTAAGAGCCGAAGGTATACTTCCTTCAGTCCTTAGGAAGGCTTACTTCAGCTCTTAGGAAGCCTTACTTCAGTCCTTAGCTAGGCTTCCTTCAGCTCTAAGGTATGCTTCCTTTAGTTTTTATGGAAAACGCGGGAAAAAACCGGCAATGCCAAATGATTTTCAAGGGAAGCGAAGCCGGTGCTCCGCGCTTCTAATTCAAAAATCCCATTGAGTCGAGAATTATTGAGCTTGCGACTGTAGCGGCGGTCTCTGTGCGCAAGATGCGGCTTCCCATGCTGCAAAGCGTGAATCCAAATTCTTCGAGCAGGTCGCGCTCTTTTTCTGTCCAGCCGCGCTCGCTTCCAATTGCTGCGACAACGCTAAGCGCGCTCTCGTGAAGCAAAAAGTCATGCAGGCTTTTTTTTGCGCGCCGGTTATCCAAGGCGATTTTCGAGCACGCCTCCCATTTTACGAATCCGGATGTCAATCCGGATTTCTCATCTTTCAAAGAAGAGAGTGTGTCATAAAGATTATTATAGAAAGAAAGCTCTGGAACGTGGGTTGAAGCCGCCTGCGCTGTTCCATCAAGAAGCATTTCATACGCGCTTCCGTCTTTCACAACGTTTGAATTCAAGTAGGATTTCTCGGTAAGCTCAGTTCCTGTCAAAATAACTTTCTCGCAGCCAAGCCCCGCAACGTCACGCAAAAGCCGGCGAAGCTGAATCGGGCGAGGGAATCCGATTATCAGCGTAAGCGGATAAAGCTTTTTTCCGGCGGATTTCGCCTCAAATTCAAAGAAAATTTCCCCGTCGTCAGAGATTTTTGTGATTCTCGCAGTTCCGGCAGCTCCACCGATGATTCCAGCATCAAATTCGTCCCCCGCCTTTTTATGAAGAACCTTGATAATATGCTGAGCGCGCTCATCTTTTTTTGAAAGCGGATTTTTAATTTCTTCCTTATCAAATAAACAGATATTCATTGCAGACAAAACACTCCGTAAACGGTTTAAGACTTCAATTATTATAATAGAAAATTCAATTCAAAATTGAAGCTCTACGTTAATAATATATTTCAGAGACAGTTATGAAAAGATTTCAGATTTTTCTTTTGGCTTTTTGCGCTTTTGCTTTCGCGTCATGCACCGACATCAGCTCTTCTTCATCGTCAGATTCTTCCGATGAAACTTCCAGCTCGTCTTCGGCAGACACAAAAACACAGACAACAGCAAAGTCAAGTCCGGTCTCCACAACAACGGCTTCAAGCGCGGAAACTTGGGCTTACAGCGAGTCGTCTCCGATTTACGAGATTTCAAGCGATGTAGGCTCGCTCACAGTCTCAGGCGACTTAGGCGGAAAATCCGTGTATCTCGTGAAGGCGAACAAGACTAGCTCCGCAATCTCAGCGTCAAACGAAAGGACAATCACGAAGATTTCAAATATTTCAAACACGCTGGCAGATTCAAGCGGGATTTCAGATTTTTCATTCGAGCCAGAAAATGAAGATTCTGGAAAACAACCAAAATTCAGGAATTTCATTCCGCCGGAAGATGTCGGAAAAGCAGTTTTTAATGGAAGAAAATCGAATTCAAAAAACCGTTCTATATTGTCAGGCTCTGCAAGCTCGTCGGTTTCGGCAATTTCAACTCTTTCAACTGTGGAGCAGATTTCAGCGGAAGTGGACTCAACAGAAAAATCAGTCTACGTTGACAACGACACCGAGCTAAGCACTTTCACTTTAAAAACCGCGACCTTGCGCGCAAAAGGCGAATACTGCTACGTCTGGGTTGTCGATGACTATTACACGAGCGACAGCGCGAGCGGCTCAAAAGTTGACTCTTCCACGGCGGAAACTTTTGCGCTTAAATTTGACGAAATCTATCCTGCAATCAGAAATGTCTTCGGAAGCGAATCCGACTGCCTGATAAACTACGACACAAGCATAACTTCCTATGACGCGTCCCTTTCAATGGAAAGCTACAGCGACACAGGAACAATGGTGAACATCGTTATTTACGACATCGGCGCGGATTCAGAACTCGACAGCTCAAGCCAGTGCGGAGTCGTGGGATACTTTTACTCAAAGGACTACGTTTATCCGTCATCATCTGTGAGCAAAAATTCCGTCATAAACTACTCGAACAAGGGAAAATATTTCTATGTGGACTCAAGCTACGCAGTCTCTTATTTTGATACGATGATTTCGACTCTCGCCCACGAATTCCAGCATATGATAAATTTCAACGTGAAAAATATATCGCAGAATCTAAGCCCGTCAACTTCATACAACGAGATGCTTTCGATGCTCTGCGAGGACATGATGCAGAAAATGCTAGGAATTGACGATGACGGCTCGCCGAAAGCTCGGCTTCAAGGATTCAACGCGTATTATTTTCTTTCAGGGCTGAGCGAGTACAATTCAAGCTGCGCGGTTGTCTCCTACGCTGATTCCTACGCGCTTGGGGCGTGGCTTTCAAGGCAGTACGGAGGCGCGGCTCTTGTTCAGGCGATTATGCAGAACGATTCTGTTGACAACGACTCGATTGCAGCGGCGGTAAATTCATTAAACGGAACTGATTACAATTTTGATGACTTGTTTGAACAGTTTTTGCTTGCAATAACAGGAAATGAGACTTTCACGCTTGAAAAAGACGCGGAAGAAAATTTGTCATATGAAAACGGAGACGAACCCTACACTTACCCGATGACAGCGATTAACTTATGGAACGAGGACTACAGCATAACTTCGTCAGGACTAAGCGACTATTCCTCAGTGCAAAGTTCTCTTTCAACGGCAAAATATTCCTCATATGAATGGTGCGGGCCTTACCTGTTTTCGAAAAGCTACAGCTACGCGCTACGCCCGGACTACGGCTTTACGCTCCACGGAATCGAGGAGATTTCTTCAAGCTCATCAGACACAGATAAAATAGAACGCACGTACACGTTCAGCGAAAGCGGAAGCTCCGGATTGACGATGTATTTAATTATCCAGTGATTTTCAATAGAATCGGCTTATGAGAAAATATCTTTTCGGAATTATGATTTTAATTCTTGGACTTTCTGCGTTTTCGTTCGGAGGCAAAGCCCCTGCGAGCATTGCAGGCCACATAAAGTTCTACGGAAATGCGCCCTTTGAATATCCTGGAATCGAGACTGTTGACGGCTATCTTTACGCGGTACAGACTGAAAAAGATTCCGGCATTTCAATTGAAGAAATAAAAGCGACGCAAGGCAAGATGATTGAGCTTACAGGTCGCGTCGAGAAAAAAGAGAAGCTTTCCGTGTTTTCCCTCCGCGACGGAACTTTTGTTGTCTCTGAATTCAGGATTCTTGAATAAACGGCACGGAAAACGCGAAATTCGCAGCCGAAGGAATCCGTCATGCTGAATTTAGGGCGAGCAGAAAACTGCGTAGTCAGAAGCCCACAATTTCAACATCTATATTATAGATTCAGAAATAAAGCGAGCTGCAAACAGCTCGAGTTCGGAATGACGGGCTTTTGTTCGCAATATCGTTTTTGATTCTTATTTTTTGCCCATCATCTCTGAAACAGACTTCAGATAGTCACGGCTTATGCTCTCGTGGTTTTTAAGCATCGCGTAAGGAACACCGTAAGCTTTCTCAATGTCCTCTCTCGTCAAAACCTCGTCCGGCGTTCCAAGCGACATATCGCGGTTCGGATAAAAAAGCAGAACCTGATCCGCATATTTTTTAGTCAAATCCAGCTCGTGCATTGAAATATAGATTGAAGTTCCAGTTTTATGGACAAAATCTTTCAGATAAGCAAGCGCGTTTTCCTTCTGATATTCCTCCATCGCAAAAAGAGGCTCGTCCATAAAAACAGCCGCGCTTCCGTACAAAATCGAGAACGCAAGAAGAACACGCTGAATCTCTCCCTTGCTAAGCTGCGTAAGTCCGTGGCCAAGCACATTTTTAAGCTCGAAAACATCTATAACCTCGCTTAGAAGGTCGGAATCAGATTTGATTCCTTTCGCGTTTCCTTTTAGATTTCCGTTTGAATAAACCTGCCCCAAAAGCTCCGAGACCTTGTCCTCAACCTCAAATTCCATATTCTGATAAATCACAGACGCAAGGAGATTTTTCTGCTCCTGGCCAAGAAGATAAGGATTTTGCCCAAGAAGATTCACACTTCCAGAATCAGGCTTGAGGCGGCCAGCGCAAAGCATAAGAAGAGTCGTTTTTCCGCAGCCGTTCTGCCCAACAAAGCTCACGAATCCTGACGGAAGCTCCGCCGAAAAATGCTCGAATACAGGCTTGCTCTCAACCGGCTTTCCATTCTCGTCAACATCGCCTTCAACTGGCGGATAAGCAAAAGACACATCATTAAGTTCAAGAAATTTCATAAGGATATGATAATAAAAATCCGTCACTATTGCGAGATGATATTTTTTACAGATTCCAAATTACAGATTCAGAACAGAAGCGAGCCAAAAAGAATCCGACTTCAGAATGACGCAAATTTGTCAGCTGAACCACAGCTGCCATGCTGAACTTGTTTCAGCATCTATTTGCAGATTCGAAATGACGCGAGTTTTTTAGAAAGTAAAACAAACTTGCCCGCCTGCGAGCTTTATTGCGCTAGGGATAGGAGTGGCGCGGAGCGTTGTTTTGCGGCTGTTTTTTCTGACAGTCCGGCTTCCGGCGCAAAACAATGAAACCACGGATAGCCTGGCCGCGAAGCGGCAGCGCCCAGATTACAATTGAGAATATCATGATTTTTCGGTATTCTATTTGCTATGTCTTATGAAGTAACCGCGACACGCCGGCGTCCTCAGGCTTTTGACGCTCTTGCCGGTCAGGAATTTGTTGCTGAAACCTTAAAAAATTCTATCGAGTCAAAAAAAATCGCCCACGCATATCTTTTTTCAGGACCGCGGGGCTGCGGAAAAACTTCAACCGCGCGAATTTTGGCAAAAGCCTTAAACTGCGCTAACGGGCCGACTGCGACCCCATGCGGAAAATGCCAGCAGTGCCTTGAAATCACAAAAGGCCAGAGCACAGACGTAATAGAAATCGACGGCGCGTCGAACACTTCTGTAAACGACATCAGACAGATAAAGGACGAGGTTCTTTTTCCGCCGCAAAGCTCAAGATACAAAATCTACATAATCGATGAAGTCCATATGCTTTCGACTTCGGCCTTCAACGCGCTTCTAAAGACGATTGAAGAGCCACCAGCCTACTGCATCTTTATTTTTGCAACAACGGAGCTTCACAAAGTTCCTGCAACGATAAAATCGCGCTGCCAGCAGTTCAACTTCCGCCTTGTTCCGATTGAGAAAGTCAAAATGGAGCTTGCGGAAGCGGCAAAGGAAATCGGAATTCAGGCGGACGACGAGGCGTTGTACTGGGTTGCACGCGAGTCTACAGGCTCAATGCGCGACGCCTACACGCTTTTTGACCAAGTTGCCGCATTTTCAGGCGACCACATAACCTATGAAAAAATAAAGGACAAGCTGGGTCTCGTCGGAATCGAGAGCCTAAACGAGATTTTCGAGGCGGCGGCAAAAAATGAAAGCGAGAATGTTCTATTAAAGATAGATGAATTTTTGCAGAACGGAATTTCCATCGAGCAGCTTGTCACAAACTGCACCGAATATCTCCGCTCAGTTCTTCTTATAAAGGCAGGAATCACAAAGGAGTCGCTTTTAGGACATCCGAAAGAAAGATTCTCAGAACAAGTCCTGAACTCGTGGAATTCGATTCAGACAGAGCGCGCGCTTTCAATCCTTCTTCAGCTTTTCCGCGACATCAGATACTCGCTTTCGCCAAGATACGAGCTGGAGCTTGCATTCTCAAAAATCAGCTGGCTTACGCAGTACGTTTCTCCGTCGGAAGTAAAAAAGGCGATTGACGAGGCAAAAAATCTTCTTCTAAGCGCAGGAAACTTCTCGAACGCAGAATTTGCAAATCCAAACACAGTGCAGGCAAACGGCGGATTTGCAAATCCGTACAACACTGCGAGAGCAAACACGGCAATTGCGAACGCAGGCGCAACTTCGGCGGCAAGGCAGGCGGCTCCGCAGAATTTCTCCCAGCAAAGGCAGCCAGAAAAAACGGCGCAAAGCGTAGCTCCATCTTCAAACATTTTCGCACAAACCCCGAATCAAAATCAGATCGCAGGGAGATCGGCTTCGCAAGCAAACGCTGAATTTGCAAATCCATATATTGGAAGAACGGTTTCCGCGCCGAGAAATATTTTCGTGCAGCCGCAGGAACAGCCACACCCCGAAACCTTCCAGAATAAAAATTATCAGACGCAAAATCCTGTGGCAAACGCTGGCGCAAATGCAGGAAATTCCGTCTCCGCACAGGAAATCACAAACGAGGATTTCGCGCCGCCAGACCCGACTCCAAGCTCAGCCCCATCTTTTAGCGATGGCGGAGCTGAACCGCCTGAACAAACGGCAAACGCAGGCGAAATAAATTCACAGCAGAATCAAAATTCTTCATCTGAATCGGATTTCAGGGGAAAAATTCTCAAAGAGCTTTCAATGCACGAGCCAATGCTTGCAAGCTCGCTTTTTCAGACCGGCGAATGGACAAAAAACGGAAACGTCGTCTTAACCACAGTCCAGTCGTCATTTCTAAAGCTCCAACTAGACTCGAATCTAAAGAAAATCTCAGGATTTCTCTCAAAATATTTCGGCGAAGAAATAGCTTTTCAGGTGAACCTTAAACAGCAGCGACGCGCAGCCACAACGGAAAACGCGCCTGCGGAGATAAAAATGCTCTGCGAAATGTTCCGCGGGCAAATCGTGGGCCACACTAAAAAAACAGAGCAGGAAATCGAGCAGGCAAAGCAAGAAGAAAAAAATCAGGACGGAACGGTCTCTTCTTCCGATGAGGAATCTGACATTTCAAGCGGCGAAGAAAGCAGCGACGACTAAAATCTCTTAAATTAAAATCGGACAAAATTTTTGGAGGAAAAAATGGTTAATCCTTTTGACTTGGTAAAAAATCTCAAAAATCTTGAAGGAACAATGAACACAATGAAGGAGGAGCTTGCAAATATTTCGGAGACAGGCTCGGCAGGCGGAAACATTGTTCAGGTGACGCTCAACGGAAAATTCGAGCTTACAGGAATTAAAATCGACCCGATTGCGGTTGACCCGCGCGACATCCAGATGCTTCAGGACTTGATAAAAGCCGCGCACCATGACGCAATGGACAAAATTCAGGAAGCGATAAAGGAAAAGTCGGGCGCGCTTCTCGGCGGAATGAACATTCCTGGAATGTGATTCCTGAAATGTGATTTCTGCGGTTCAAATCCAGACAAAAAACACAGACGCAAATTATTTTAAGACAGCTGAAAAACTTCGGACAAATTTTTTATGAACGCGATTGACGAACTTACAGACTCTTTCTCACGCCTGCCTGGAATCGGGAAAAAATCCGCAGGACGGCTTGTGAACTATATTTTAAAAGCCGACCCGGTCTGGGTGAAGCGGTTTGCAAACGAAATTTCAGGACTGCAGGAAAAAATCAGGCCGTGCTCAATCTGCGGAAGCTGGACAGAAAGCAATCCATGCCCAATCTGCTCGAATCCGCTCCGCGACCAGAGCCTTATCTGCGTTGTGGAGCAGCCCCAGGATGTAAGCACAATCGAAAGCTCGCACGAATACAACGGGCTTTTCCATGTTCTAGGCGGAGTAATTGCGCCGCTCGAGGGAATCGGGCCTGACCAGCTAAGAATCGCCGAGCTTTTAGAGCGCGTAAAGTCAGGCAAGGTAAAGGAAGTGATTCTAGCGACAAACCCGACTGTGGAAGGCGACACAACCGCGCTCTATATCCAGCGGCTTCTGTCTGAAAACAAGGAAATAACGGTAACGCGCCTTGCGTCCGGCTTGCCTGTCGGAGGCGACCTTGAATATGCTGACCGCCTTACGCTCGCCCGCTCTTTCCGCGGAAGAAGCAAATTCTAGCGTTTTCCAAAGCAGCCGGTGCAGCCAACAATCAAGACATGCTTTTTTCCGTTTGAAGTCTTGTTGAAAAGACGCGCGACAAGCTCGCCGTCAAGTGAAACTTCCTTTTTGCAGACAGGGCAGACTCTCTTTGCGCCGTTCTCGACTTTCGGATAGCAATGCGGGCAGCCGTGAATCGTCATCCGCTGGTCTGGAGCCGTCATCGGGCGGTAAACGCGCGAAAACATATTCTCGCCTTTTGAAAGCGGCGTATTGCAAAGCGGGCATCTCACAAAATCTGTCTTTCCGTCCTCGGTTTTCTGAGTCCTAAAATGCTCATCAACTTCTTTTCCAGTCTTCTTCAAGAATTTCAGCTTTGAAAAAATAGCCAGCGCGGCAACAATCACAACAGCCGCAACAAAAAGCAAAAAATATTCCATAAAGTCAGTATACCATAAATTTCACGCTAAAATAAAAACTTAACTTTGATTTTAAATAAATTTGTAGATTTTATAATATATGATATAATACTTTGTGGCCGCCCAAAATGTGTAAAAAGCACTATACAAACGGGGGGGGTATTTTGGAAACGCCTATCAATCAGAGAAGACTTAGCGATATTTCTTTTTCAATCGACAAAAATCTTAACGTAAAAAGCGGAAACAGAAGTTTTCTTGTGCTTTTGCGCAGAACAGATTTCGCTGAAGTCAACTTATCATCAATTCTTTCAGAGACAGACGCAAAAAACCTTAAATTCTTCCTTGAGACTTTTTCAAAAGACCAAGGCAAAGCAAGCGAAACAGAAAATTTCATCGCAAAAATAAAGCCCGGCGACTTTATCGTAAGCTGCATTTTCACAATCCAAAAGAAAGAAAACGAGATTTTCGATGTTACAGTCGAGGAGCTTTCCTACTCGCGCCATCTCCTTGAAAAAGCGCTGCTCGAAAGCAGGGAATATTCGGCTCTTCTCCAGAATTTTGACGCGTACTATTTTCTTTACGACGGCGAAAGATTCATAATCAAGAACACAAAGGACTTGAATTCACTTTTCAACGGCAATGTCGAGGATTTCAGGAAGTTTTTCAGCAATTCCTTCAAGCTGAACACGGAATCTCTTGAATCCGAGGCGCAGATGAAGGCGATGCTCGACAATATCCAGAATTTTGAGACAGGAAAATACTACAATTTCTTCCGCACCGACAAAAAAATGCTCACAGTCCACACGCTCAAGACAAGCACGCGAAAAAAGTCGATTATTGTCGGAAGCGTAAATTTTGAGCAGCAGTCGCTTCCGTCGGCAAATCTTTACGCGCAGGAGCACGACGGGCTTACAGGACTTTACAACAAAAAGGCTATTACCGAGCTTGCAATCAAAAAAATCAACGAAATCAAAGAGCCTTGCTCAATGATTATCATCGATGTTGACAAATTCAAAGAGTGCAACGACACTTACGGCCACATTTTCGGAGACAGAGTTCTCGTGGCGGTGGCAGGCTGCATAAACGACGCGATTGCAGGAAACGGAATCGCAGGAAGAATCGGCGGAGATGAATTTCTCGTGATTCTCGACAAGACAGACGAGGCGGACATCAGAAACATAACTAGAAATATCCGCGCGGGAATTCAATGGAACATCACTTCGATTGACGCAGGAAGCGTTGTAACCTGCTCAATGGGAATCGCGCGATTTCCGCTGAACAAGCAGAATTACGAAAGCCTTTTCAAGCTCGCGGACAAATGCCTTTACATCGCGAAAAATCACGGCCGGAACTGCTACATAATCTACAAGCCGGAGCTTCACGACAAAGTCATAATGGAAAGCAAAAACAACGAGAACAAAATCTCCAACGGCGAATTTTTCCATGACGCGGCGGAAACCGAATTTCAGATTCTAAAATGCTTCTCGAACAAGCTGTGCAAATTCCAGGATATTCTTTCAAAAATCGTGAAATATATGAAAGTCAGCAAAATCTCCGTGTATGACGCAAACTTAAAGCCGCTCTACATCGTGGGAACAGACTCGGAAAATTTCCGCGAGGATTTCCTGAAAAACAGCAATTATTTTTCAATATTCAACGAATTCGGCTATCTTCACATGGACAACACTAATATCCTTGACTCTGTTGACCAGAAAAGATACAAGCTCTACAACGGCAACAACATCTGCTCGACAATCGAGGTTCTCCGCAAAAATCCGAAAGGAAAAATCACCGCGCTTATCTGCTTTGACATCTACAAGCCGGCCCAGACTTTCCCTAAAGAAAAGATAACTTTCGCGCTGCTCGTCGCAAAATTGCTTGAGCAAAGAATAAAGCAGAAAATCATCTAGCCTAAGACTTTCAAATCAGAAAAATCAAAAATCTTCTATATATAAGTGTCGCTGAGGTCATGCTGAACTCGTTTCAGCATCTCTTTTATAGATTCCGAATCAAAGTTCTGAATGACAGACGAAACAACATTTTCCCGCTCCCTCAATTTTTCCGACTCCTTGCAGACAAACGATTTTCATATAAAATATAAATCATTCTATTTTTGAGGTTAGAAAATGAAAATTCTTGTAGTTGGAAGCGGCGGACGCGAGCACACAATCAGCTGGAAACTTGCGCAAAGCGAAAAAGTTGAACAGGTAATCTGCGTTCCTGGAAACGGCGGAACTGAATTTGAGGCGAAATGCAAAAATGTGAATCCAAAAGACATTCTGGAGCTGGAAAATCTTTCGCTGAACGAGGCGGCGGCAAAAATCGCAAAGGACGAGAAAGTTGACTTCGCTGTAATCGGGCCGGAAGACCCGCTCGCGGAAGGAATTGCGGACAAGCTATGGGAGGAGGGAATTCCGACCGTAGGACCGAAATCAAAAGGAGCGGCTCTCGAGGCTTCAAAAGACTTGTCTAAAGTCTTTATGAAAAAATACGGCGTTGCCTGCGCTGACTCTGAAACTTTCACGGACAAGGAAAAAGCAGTTGAATACATAAAGGCAAAAGGCGCGCCAATCGTTGTGAAGGCTGACGGACTTGCGGCCGGAAAAGGCGTTGTCGTTGCAAAAACAGTCGAGGAAGCTGTTCAGGCGGCGGAAGACATGATGGGCGGAGAATTCGGAGACGCTGGAAAAAAGCTTGTAATCGAGGAATATCTTCAGGGCGTTGAAATTTCCGTTCTTGCGGCTGTGAGCGTTACAGAGGAATCGGCGAAAAACGGAAAAGCATGCATAAAAGCATTCTTGCCGGCGCGCGACCACAAGCGGCTTCAGGACGGAGCAAAAGGTCCGAACACAGGCGGAATGGGAGCGGTCTGCCCGCCGCAGGACGTCACAGAAGAGACAATGAAAGCGTTCGAGGAAAAAATCCTGAATCCAACGCTGAAAGGACTCATCAAGGAAAAAATCGACTACCGAGGATTCATCTTCTTCGGGCTTATGCTCACGAAAAACGGCCCGAAAGCTCTTGAATACAATGTCCGGCTCGGAGACCCTGAAACTCAGGCGGTTCTCCCGATGATGGATTTTGATTTTACAGAACTTTGCCAGGCGATTATGGACGGCAGCCTTAAAGATTTCGAGATGAAATGGAAAAAAGGATTTCAGGTTGCCCCGGTTGCAGTAAGCGGCGGGTATCCTCACAAATACCAGAAAGGAAAGCTCATTTCATTCGACAATGAAAAAATCAGCGCGGCTGGAGCAAAAGTCTTTATCGCTGGCGCAATCAAGGACAGGCGCGCAAAAACTCCTTCGCTCATCACAAGCGGCGGTCGCGTTCTTGCATGCTCTGCGCACGGCGAAACTTTCGACGACGCATGGAAAGCTGCCTACTCTGCCCTTGAAGGAATCAAATTCGACGGAATGTTCTACAGAAAAGACATCGGACTTCCGGGCGCGGCAGAAAGTAACTAAAAAAGCGAAAACCGCAGTTAATGAACGCATATTTCATCGGTGAAATTCTAAAGGAATACCGAACACGTTTTGAAATTTCGCAGGAAGACCTTTCTTTCGGGCTTTGCGCTGTCTCGACTCTCTCAAGAATTGAGAACGGAACGCAAATTCCCGGAAGAAAGCTTGCCGAAGCCCTGTTCAGCAAAATGGGAATGAAAACGCCTTCAAGCGCAACTCCAATGAGCAGGCTCGATTTCAAGCGTGAAAATCTCGAGCACAAAATAATCGACTCTATTGCAAACGGAAATTTTGACGTTTTTGACACGCTTGAAGAATACAAGAACTGCGGAAAAACTTTAGACCCGCTTGAAAAGCAGTTCTACATTTTCTACAAGGCGATTGCAGAGGACGCTCTGAACCACAACGCACAAAAAGCGTTGAAGGAATATCTTGAAGCGATAAATTTAAGCATAAAAAATTTCAGTCTCGACGGCGTGCAAAAAATCAGGTTTCTCACAAGAACAGAGATTATGATTCTGAACAATATCTCGCGCGCGCTGTATTTTACAGGCAAAAAAGACAAGGCGATTTCTCTAATGGAATTCTTACGGACTTATTATGAAACAAGAGAAATAGGCGAGGAAGAAATGGCGAAAGGCTACCCTGTGATTCTTTTGAACCTTGAAAACTGGTACGGCGACGCAGGAAGATTCCAAGAAGCGCTTGAATTAAGCGAAATAGGAATCAAAATTTGCATAAATTATGGAAAATTAACGCCTTTTCCTTGCCAGCTTTTTAACAAAGGCTGTTCTCTTGTGAAATTAAAGCGAATAACCGAGGGAAAAAAGTTTCTGTCGCAGGCTTTTTCCGTTTTTGAGGCAATGAATTTGACTGACGAACTGAATTACGGCAAAAAATGGGTCGCTGAAAACCTGAAAATAATTTTTTGAAGAAAATCAAAATTTGCGTAAAACGCTATGGTGGTTTTATTTTGCTCCGCTTAAAATAAACTTAATTTTTTAAGAACGGAGGAATTAAAAATAAAAAAACTATTAAAAGCATTGTTCTTATGCTTTTCACTGGCGGCAGGAATGTTCCTGTTCAGCTGTTCATCATCAGTTTCAGACGATGACACTAAGGCAACAGAACTTTCTGAAACAGACTCAGGGCGTTTTGCCTACCACGAGTACGGCTCAGAAATCGGCGGGCATGGATGCGGGAACAAGTCATCTTTAAGCCGCTAAAAAAATCATTCAAACTAAAAAATTTATAAAAACCAGGGATTTACATATATGAAAAAAATTCTTTCAAGCGTTATCGCTTCGCTTATGCTCATGTCGTTTGTTCTTTCAAGCTGCTCGCAGATTTCAGATGATGAAGCAAAAACAGATTCTTCAAGCAGCGCAAATTTTGGAAAATATTCAGAATTCGGAGCAAGCGTAAAATCAGGCTTCGAGGAGAAATTCGGAGACGCAGAAACCGCACGCAGCGCGCTTCTTTCAGAGACAAGCGTTAAAGAATCTGATGAAACAGACGAGAATGTGGAATATCTGGACGAGGACGCTTCAGGCGCGGAATATCTACTTGAAAACAACTACATTTCAGAAACTGCCGCTGCATATATCAAGAGAGTCGAGTCGGCAATAGACAACGCAGCAAGCAAGGCGGGCTTCAACAAGGAAGTTTCGGCGATAGAGACCGAGGCGATGAAAAACCTTTCAGACTCAGACCTTGACAGCGTTATGTATTACGCCGAAGCAGCAAAGGCAAGCGCGGACTACTGGGCAGAAGACGACGGCGAAGCGAGATTCAGCTTTAGAAAATTCCGCAAGAGAATCAAGAAAATAATGATTTCGTCTTCATTAGGAACGCTTGCCGGCGGATTAGTAGGCGGAGCAGCTTCAGGGGGCTCACCGATAGGAATTGCAGCAGGAGCAGTTAAGAGCTGTCTTGCTTCTGCAAAAGAAGCTTATGACACTGGAAAAATCAGTGTAGTTGTAAAAATATAAGTGACAAACAAATTTTATTAACCTCATTTTGTTTAGGCAAAATGAGGTTTTATATGCCGACAGGAGAAATTGTATGAAAAAACTTATTTTATCATTGTTATTTTTAACATCATTTTTTGCTTTAAATGCGCAAGAAACAAAAGAATCAGAAACAACGCAAACTGCGTCTACAAACACAGACGAAATTACTTTCTCACTAGAAAACAAATCTGAAAATGAAGTTCCAAAAATCATTGTCAACAAGCCTTATATCTGGGGACACTGGGATGACTGCTATAAACTGTCAGACAACACAGAGCTTTCAAACAAGGAGCTTGACGCTCTCCTAAAAGCGAACGCAGACCAGATTTTTGTAAAAAAGGCGAAAATATATAAAGGACTTTCTTATGTTTCTGCCGTGGGAATTTTAGCTTCGCTTGCAGTAAATCTATACGCAGACGAAAAAGGCTGGGAAAATATGAAAGAAAACAGCGCATATGCTGGCATGCTCTGCTTTTTAACAGCGATTTCCTTTGGTGGACTCTCAAACGTCAGCCGTCAGATTGCAGTTGACAGTTACAATATGAATGTTCTTGGATTAGGGCAAAATAAATAGAATTACAACAATCAGAGAATGATTTTTTGATTAAGCTAAAAAAATCATTCTCCGATTGTTCCATTATAGATATTATATGAAAAAATTTATTTTATCATTTTTATGCTTAATGCCACTTTTTACGCTGAACGCGCAAGAAGTTAAAGAATCAAAAACAACGCAAACTGAAAATCTTAGCACAAGTGAAATTACTTTCTCGCTGGAAAATAAATCTGAAATTAAAATTCCAAAAATCATAATCCACAGAGACGGATTCTGGGACGGCGGCAGTTATAAATTTCTTGACGGCGAAAAGATTTCGGAAAAAGATTTAGACAAACTGCTCAAGGCCGAGGCAGACCTGATTTTTGTTAAAAAAGCGAAAATATTCAACGGAATCGCAATTGCGTCTGGAGTCGGAATGCTCGCATCTTTTATCACGAGCATATACGCATCATGCAACGACTTAGACTATATAGCAGAAAACGCCCTCATTCCTCTTTCGCTTTGCGGTATTACAGGTATTATCGCAAGGGTTGCCTCAGACAACTACAAAGAGCGTGCAATTGACAGCTACAACTTGAACGTTCTTGACTTGAATCAAAATAAATAGAACAAAGATTTCGTTCCGGGCAGCTTTATGGATTGCCTCGCCGCGCTTGCAATAACGAAAATATTCAGCTTGCAACGGCGAACCTTTTAGTTTCAAGCAACGGAAGTTTTGAAGCAGTCATTAAAAAAGTTTTGCTTTCTCCGCAAAAAAAAACGCTGGCTGGACAAGCAAAATTGTCCGGCCAGTTTTTTTTCATCTTCATTTATAAAAATCAAAATTCAAGAGCTAAACTCTAAACATTAAGTCAGCATAGTTCGGATACGGCTTGAACTTCTCGCCCAAGAGCGGCTCGATTTTGTCTGCGACCGCGCGTGTCGCCTCCATCTGCGGAATCACCTTGTCGGCATAGTCGCGCGCCTGCTTTGCAACGTCTTTTTCGCTTTCTGCCGCATTATGAATTTTCTCGAGCTTTTCCGCCTCAAAATTCAGCTTGTCGGCAAGAGAAGTCATTTTCTCAAGAAGCGTTGTCTGAGCCGAGCATCTCGCATTCGCAACAAGGCTTCTCACCTTAGACGCGCTGTCTGCAACCGCGTCCATATAAGCGTAGCTCGCCGGAAGAATATCCTTGTAAATCATATCAATCATTGTCTTGACTTCGATGTTCAAGGTTTTCGAGTATTTTTCAAGCTTGATTTCGTGGTGGCTTCTCATCTCGGGCTCTGTGTAGATTCCGTATTTTGAGAACATCTCAACATTTTTTTTGTCGAGATAATGCTCCATCGCGTCCGGCAAAGTCTTAAGGTTCATGAGACCGCGCTTTTCGGCCTCTTTCACCCACTCATCGGAATATCCGTTTCCGTTGAAGATGATTTTCTTGTGGTTCTTGATTGTCTCTTTTACAAGCTTCTGCAAGTCGCCGATAAAATCATCAGATTTTTCAAGTATTGAGGCGAACTCGTCCAGAGTCTCGGCGACAATCGTGTTCAAGACAACGTTCGGTCCTGAAATTGAAAGTGAAGAGCCAAGCGAGCGGAATTCAAACTTGTTTCCGGTGAATGCGAACGGAGAAGTGCGGTTTCTGTCTGTGGTGTCTTTTGGAATCGAAGGCAGAACAGAAACGCCGATTTTCATTCTTTCTTTTGACTTCTGGGAATAAGGAGTTCCGTTTTCAATCGAGTCGAGAACCGCCTGAAGCTCATCTCCGATAAACATCGAGATAATCGCAGGCGGAGCCTCGTTCGCGCCAAGGCGGTGGTCGTTTCCGGCAGAAGCGACTGAGTCGCGCAGCAAATCCTGATGCTTGTCAACCGCCTGAATAACCGCCATCAGGAACAAGATGAACTGCGCATTGTCGCGCGGAGTCTCGCCCGGCTCAAGGAGATTCTGGCCGTCGTCAGTCCCCATGGACCAGTTGTTGTGCTTTCCAGAGCCGTTCACGCCCGCAAAAGGCTTTTCCGCAAGAAGGCAGTAAAGACCGTGCCTGTCTGCCACTTTTTTCATCATCTGCATTGTAAGCTGGTTCTGGTCCGCGCTAAGGTTTGTCGTTGTGAAAATCGGAGCCATCTCGTGCTGGGCAGGAGCCACCTCGTTATGCTTTGTCTTGCTCAAAATTCCAAGCTTCCAAAGCTCATTGTCCAAGTCTGCCATAAACTCGGCGATGCGCGGCTTTATCTGGCCGTAGTAATGGTCGTCCATCTCCTGGCCTTTCGGCGGCATTGCCCCGAAAAGAGTTCTTCCGCAGAAAATCAAATCCTTGCGCTGCTTCCAAAGATTCTTGTCGATTAAGAAATATTCCTGCTCAGGGCCGACAGTCGTAACAACACGCTTTGCGGCTGTGTTTCCGAAAAGGCGAAGAATTCTAAGAGCCTGCTTGTTCAACGCTTCCATTGAGCGCAGGAGCGGAGTTTTCTTGTCCAAAGACTCGCCTGTATAAGAGCAGAACGCAGTCGGAATGTAAAGCGAGCCGTCTTTTATAAACGCATACGAAGTCGGGTCCCACGCAGTGTAGCCTCTGGCCTCGAAAGTTGCGCGAAGACCGCCTGAAGGAAATGAAGAGCCGTCAACCTCGCCTTTCACAAGCTCCTTTCCGCTGAATTCCATAATCACGCCGGAATCTCCGAACGGCTGGATAAAGCTGTCGTGCTTTTCGGCTGTAAGACCGTTCAGCGGCTGGAACCAGTGCGTAAAATGAGTCGCTCCTTTTTCGGTAGCCCAGTCTTTCATCGTGTTTGCGACAACATTCGCCACGTCAAGCTCCAGCGGAGTGCCTTCCTTTATCGTCTTTTTGAGAGACTTGTAGACATCTTTCGGAAGACGCGCGCGCATAACGTCGTCATTAAAAACCATGCTTCCAAAAATTTCTGGAACGTTCATAAAATCTCCTTATAAAACTCCGCGTCAGCGGCGAGCCACGGATGGCAAGAATCACAGTTTGCAAAAGCAACGCTTGGGAAAACTGCGATGATAAAAATTACACGTAAGCAATTTTTATCATGCCTCCTTGATTTTTTTAGATTTCATTATAGATAAAATCAATTTTTTCATACTTTTGATTCTTGTTTTTTTTCAGATAGAACTAAAGTTACCGGCAAAAACAAGAACTGCCCTTCTCTTTCTTTAAGCAAAAGCAAAGACTCCATTTTTTCATTGAGACCAGCCGCACGAGATGCTGAAATAAATTCAGCATGACCACATTTTCAGTAAGCCATAATTAAGCACGGCTAGTGCAAAACGCCCTCTTCTACCTTTTCTTTTTTATTTTGCCTTGTGCCGCTTGTCAAGCTCATCATAAACGTCTTTCCACGCGACTCCCTCTTTGTACATCAGAACACTTACAAAATAAAGCAAGTCCGCGGCTTCCCAGATTACGTCCTCTTTTGTCTCGGCCTCGTCTGTAAGCTCCTCGGCCTCCTCCATAATCTTCTCGCGAACGCGCTTTGAGTCGAGAGTCGCAGTGTAGCTGCCCGGCTTAGGATTCGCGAACCTTTCGGCGATTGTCGAGTAAAGCCGCTCAAGGCTTGATTTCGGGTCAGGGTCTGAAGAAAAGCAAGTATAAGAGCCAGTGTGGCAAACGCCGCCGTTCGGAAAGACTGTCGCAAGAACAGTGTCGCGGTCGCAGTCGGCGCGCATTTTAACAAGCTCCAGAAAATGTCCGCTTGTCTCGCCTTTTGTCCAAAGCTTGTTTCTAGTTCTGCTGAAGAATGTGAGTTTTCCAGTCTCAAATGATTTTTCAAAAGCCTCTTTGTTTGAATATCCGAGCATCAAGACCTCGCCCGCTGGCGACTGAGCGATAACAGGAATCATTCCGTTTGTCTTCTCAAAATTAAGGCAGCCGATAAAAGCGTCTTTAAGCGAGACCGCGCCTGTATAAAGAGCCATTCCAAGCTGAACATCGCAGCCGAGCTTTTCAAGCTCCACAATCTGCGAAACAGAATTGACCCCGCCGGCAACAACAACTCGGCATTTCACAGCCTCGCGCAAAGCCTTGCACGCTTCCATGTCAGTTCCCTGCATGCAGCCTTCTTTCTCAACGCAGGTGAACAAAAGCTCCGAAGCATATTTTTCAGCCTGTCTCGCGCCTTCAATCAGCGGAATGTCAACAGTCTCAGTCCAGCCTTTCACCGCGATTTTTCCGTTGATTGCGTCAACAGAAATAATCACGCGCTGCTTTCCAATCGCCTTGCAAAGCTCTTCTAAAAATTCCTCATTCAAAACAGACTCGCCGTCTTTCGGACTCGGATTCCACGCAGCCGAGCCGATTATGACTTTCTCAGCCCCGAGCGAAATAAGCTCGCGAGCCTTTTTCACATCGCGGATTCCGCCGCCCACACGAACATTTCCGCGCCTGAGCAGATGCTTCAAAAGCTCCGTGTTCTTTGTGTTGCCTTTCTCGTCAGTGTTGCGAAGCGCCTGATCCAAGTCGATAATCGCGACCTCGCCGTATTTATTAAAATCAGAAATCAAATTATCAGCATCGTCACGCTGGAGCATCAAATCCTTGCCGTTTTTCAGCTGCACAACGTGTCCGTCTTTCATATCAATAGAAGAAATTACCATAGCCGAAAGTATAATGAATTTCTCATTTTAGGAAAATAGCAGCCGTTCTCGCGGTTGAACAAAAGCAATTTCATCATCGCAAGTTTTCGCTAGAAAACTTGTCCGCGACAGGAGGGCACAAGAACGGACTTTTTCTCGAGCAGCCAATGATTTTATAAAGGCGCTCAAGTCATTAAAAACAAGCCCCGCTATCCGCGGCTCCGCTTTCGCTGCGTTGCTTTGCAACGGCTTCGCCGCCGCTACTATCGGGCGTAGCATTTTCTTCAGCGCGCACTTGCTTTTTCAAAATCTGCCACACGGTGCGACGCTAGCTGGCGTTGCGTCGCTCGGCAAAGCAAGGCGGCACGGATGCCGCCTGAAAATAATTTTATCAATGAAAGTTTTCGCCAGAAAACTTGTCCGCGACAGAATGTCGCAAGTTCTCGTAGAAACAGAAATTGCACAAACCAAAATTTTCAAAATCTGCCGCACGGACGCGGCAACAAAGCAAAGAGAGAATCTCCGATTCTCGCTGAAAGAAAAATTACAAGGATGTAATTTTTCTTTCTCATATTTTAGACAAAATTAACGCAAATTTATAATTACAGACCTCAAATCTCGGGCTTAGAATCTTTGTATTGGAGGAAAATTCTGAATATGAAAAAAAATCTTAAAAAATCTCTTGCTGCTCTCGCGCTCGCAGGGCTTGCGTTCTCGTCTTTCGCGCAAAACGCTGACTATGTAAAGCAGGAAATCAACGCGAACGACCGCTGCGTTCCGACTTTCTACGAGGCTCTCAAAGAGCGGATGACTTTTCCACTCGGCTTCAAGGACAATTCCGACCCTAAAAAATGGAAAGCCGCAGGCCTTGCAAAGGCAAAAGAGCTTATCATAATGCATGAGGACGCAAAGCCTTTCGACCCGGTTGTAATCGCCGAGGAAAAACGGGACGGCTACACAGCGCAGAAAGTCGTGTTCAACATCAGCGACACAACGCGCACAATGGCTCTCGTCCTTGTTCCAGACTCAGCAAAAAAGAACCAGAAATTCCCGGCGGCTCTCATGCTCCACGACCACGGCTCAAAATTCTCAATCGGAAAGGAAAAAATGGTAAAGCCCTTCGAGTCAGATCCGGCAGACGAGCAGAAACTAAGCCAGGCGGTCGCCTGGTCATCAAGATATTTCGAGGACACTTTTCCGGGCGACGAGCTTGCAAAACGCGGCTACATCGTCATGAGCTTCGACGCTCTCGGCTGGGGCGACCGCTCCGTTGACGGCTTCAAGACAGCATCCCAGCAGTCGCTTGCGTCAAACCTTTTCAACATGGGAACAAGCTTCGCCGGAATCATCGCGCAGGAAGATGTCCGCGCGGCAAAATTTCTTGCTTCCTTCCCGAATGTGGACAAGAAGAGAATCGCCTGCATCGGATTCAGCATGGGCGGCTTCCGCTCCTGGCAGCTTGCGGCTTTGAGCGACGACATCACGGCGGGAGTTTCAGTCTGCTGGATGGGAACAATGGTGAACCATATGCAGATTGGAGACGGACAGCTTAAAGGAAACAGCGCGTTCAGCATGCTTCATCCGCTCATCGCGCGCTATCTTGACTATCCTGATGTCGCAGGGCTTGCATCTCCAAAGCCGATGATGTTCATCGGCGGCACGGCAGACCCGGTAAATCCTGTGGCAGGAACCGAGGAAGCATATGCGAAAATGCAGAAAATCTGGAAAGCGAACAAGGCGGAAAAAAATCTCGAGACAGTTCTCGTGCAGGACGGAGAGCACACATTTCTTCCGTCAGAGCAGAAGCTCGCATACGACTGGCTCGATAAAGTCTTCAAGAAATAACATCGGCTTCTTCACTTTTGAAACATTCTTCTTATTATCAGAAAATTTAAAAAAAACGTATGCTTTTTATTTTTGCGGCAAAGTATACTAGATTTCACAGAAAATTGATGATTTTCTGTATCACAACAATTTATAAATTGTTCTAGCATTTAAGAACGTTGGCGGCTCAAGGCAAAAGCAAAGCTGCCAGATTTGGAGGATTAAAAAAATGAAAAAGATTATCGCTACATTGACAGCAATCGCAGCGGCAATGACACTCGGCGCATTCGCAGAGAAATATGTTTCTGCAAACGACCTGGAGCTTGGAACAGTCGCAGAGGACAAAGCTCTTGAAGATGACTTTGTAATCAAGGCGACAGCGGAAAAAATCGTTGAAATCACAAAGCAGTCTTCAGACGCTCCTAACTCAGTTGGCGATGAGACTTTCACACAGAGAATCAAAATCGGCGGAGCTGGAAATCCAACTTGCCGCTCAATCCAGTTTCCTGCAAAGGCAGGACAGAAAGTAACAGTATATGCGAAATCTTCATCAAAAACAGACAACAGAATCGTTGCGGTTCTCGCTGAGGACGGAACACAGGTCGGAACTTCTGAGGCTGCGGCTTACGCTGAAGAAATCTCAGTCGGAAGCGTGACTCTTCCTGCTGACGGAAACTATTTCGTAACTTCTGGAAAATCAGGAATCTACATCTACGAAATCATCGTTGAGTAAATAAAATTCTGTTTTAATTTACAAGAGCGCAGTTTTCTGAATTTCAGGGGCTGCGCTTTTTGTGTTAAAATGGCAAGGCTTAGCGTCAAAATCTGAACGCAAAAAATTAAAAAAGTATCAAACTTTAGAAGGAGTAACCGATGAAAAAGACATTCATCAAAATGGCTCTAGCTCTTGCTTTGATTGGAGCAACGGCTGCTGGCGCGTTTGCACAGAAAGCAAGAAAACCGTGGAGCGAAGTGCCGAACCCGAAAATCACTTCGGTTGTGGCGGATTCAAAAAATCCAAAAGTGATTATCGTAAACTTCGACATGGACACGCCAAGAGACAATTCCGGCGCGGACAAGGCGACAGTTGTTGTCTCAGGACCTTCAAGCAAGACAGCCCAGGTTGGAAAAACACGGAACAAGGCAAAAAAGGCTGAAATCGAGCTTGATGTCTCTGGAACTTACACAATCGTTGTGAAAGGCTACAGAAACGAGGAGAAAACCTCGCACGACTCAGAGCCTGCAAGCTACACTTTCACGCTGCCGCTCGCAAAGCCTGCTCTCTCGCTCTTGAACGTTGGAGACGCGACAATCAATGCTGAATGGTCTCCTGTTGACGAGGCGACCGGCTATGTTCTTTCGTACACAGCGAACGGAAAAACTGTGAATCTGCCTGAGACAAAATCTCTTTCAGAAAAAATCACAGGCCTTAAAGTCGGAGACGTTGCGAATGTGAAAGTTACCGCGCTTCGCGGAAAAGACTCTTCCGTTTCTGATTCTGTAAGAAAAACCGTAAGACAGGACGCTGAGCGAGTCTGGGAATTCACAGAATTCGGAACCTCAACAAATCCTGAAAGAAACCGCTACGAGCTTTTGGACGCTGACAATCTGAAAGTCCGCCTTCTTTCATGTACCTACAACCCGAAAACAGGAAACATCATCGACAAGGGCGGAAAATACGAGTCTTTCTTCGACGGAATGTCGTTCTATTACACAAAAATAGACCCGAGAAAAGAGAATTTCGAGCTTACCGTAACTGTAACAGTTGACTATCACAACCCGATTGCAGACGGACAGGAAGGATTCGGCGTTCTCGCGCTTGACCAGCTTGGAGTTGACGGGCAGCCGATGATTATCGCCTACAACAACTCGACAGGAATTGTGTCAAGAAAATTCACAACGCACGTGAATGGCGCGAAAAAGGAAATCAAGAACGGAATCGGCTACCGCGCTGTAACAGGTCTGACCGAGGGAATCATCTCGCAGGGCGACGCCGCAATCAAAAAGATGGCTTCGAGCATTTACGAGGCGTTCAGCTATGACCAGGCGGCAGACGCAGTAAAGACAGGAGACGTTTACCGCGTAACTCTCAAAAAAGACAACACTGGCTACCATTCAATCTACAAGAGAGCGATTGCCTCAGAGGGAACTGTCGAGGAGTACATTCTCTACGATACAAAAAACACAAAGCTTCTCCAGCTCGACTCTGACTGGATTTATGTGGGATTCAGCGTGGCGCGCGGATGCAATGCGACTTTCAGCGATGTTGTATTCAAGACATCTGACCCGAAAAACGACCCGCCAGCTCTTCCAGAGCCGCCGGAGCTTGTCCCGCTTGCTGTAACAATCGACTGTCCTTCAACATACACATCAAAATCTTATCCGTTTGCGATGATTTCAAACGCGAAAGGAACAATCCATGTTGAGGACAAGCACGGAAACGTTGTAATCGACAAAGACCCGGTTGAGGCGAACACATACTACAGAAAAGACATCAAGATAAAAGTTCCTTCAACAAACGACTGGAACGTCACTTTCGACCCGGAAGACAAATGGCAGCCGGGCGAGAATCAGGTTATCGCGCAGTACAACGACGAAGACGGACGATATGAGGAAAACTACAAGAGCGTAACTTATGTCCACTCGGTTTCTTCGCTTGTATTCAAAGGCAAGAACCTTTACGTCGGCAAAAACGGCTCGATTTTCGGAAAGGGAACAAAAGACGACCCGATTGACCTTGACTCTGCAATCAAATACCTGCAGCCGGGCCAGACAGCTCTTCTTCTCCCTGGAAGATATTTCCCTACAAAGAATCTTGAGATTGAAAGAGGAAACAGCGGAACTGCAAAGAAACGCAAGGTTATCAAGTCGGCAGACCCGAAAAACCGCGCGATTCTTGACTTCACATCTTACTCAGGAACAAACAGCGCAGTAAACCTTTTCGGCGACTACTGGACACTCGAAAATTTCGACATCACAAATTCTCCTGAGAACAGCAAGGCTTTGCAGATTGGCGGAAGCTACAACGAAATCAGAATGGTTGACACTTACCTCAACAAGGACACAGGAATCCAGATTTCAGGCCGCTCTACAGAAAGCACTGACATGTGGCCTCACGACAACCTTGTTTACGGCTGCGAGTCGTTCGGAAACTCTGACCCTGCGCAGAACAACGCCGACGGTTTCGCTTCAAAGCTCACTTCTGGAAAAGGCAACGTCTTCAGAAACTGCGTATCTCACCACAACGTAGACGACGGCTGGGACTTGTACTCAAAAGTCGAGACAGGCGCAATCGGCGAAGTTCTGGTTGAAAACTGCATCGCCTACGCAAACGGAACAAAGCTCGACCTTTCAGGAAAAGGCGACGGAAACGGCTTCAAGATGGGCGGCGACGGAATCGCTGTAAAGCACGTCCTCAGAAACTCAATCTCTTGGGGCAACGGCGCAAACGGAATCACCTGTAACTCAAACCCTGCATTGATTCTTGACCGCGTAACAGCATTCGGAAACGCGGCCTACAACATCGCGCTCTACGGAAAAGGAAACGAAGGCCAGAATCCTAGAATCTTCGAGACAGACGGAGTTCTCTCATTCGAGGGCGGACAGGGCGACAACATCAAAGAGAAGCCGGACTTGCTCAAGGAAAACACTTTCTACTTTGACGGCGCAAAAACAAAGAACGCAAGCGGAAAAGTTCTTTCCGCAAAAGATTCTTTTGTCCGCGTTGACTGGGAGGGCTACAACAACGGCTACAATGCCGACGGAACTTTCAACAGAATTCCGCGCGATGAGAACGGAGTTTTCAACCTTGGAGACCTGTTCAAGAAGACAGACGCTGTTCCGGCTGATGTCGGCGCAGACTACAACAACTTGAAGTAGCCCTTGAAATTTTGCGCAGGTGTCCGAAACGCTTGTGCAAAAACTTGCAAGACAATTCGGATTTCGGCGGACAGGAAAGCGACATTTCCTGTCCGCCGTTTTTTTTGCTATAATCACCTTATGCGCGAATTTTGCTACAAATGTTTTAGGCCGAAAGAAACCTGCCTTTGCAAATATCTAAAGCCGTTCGACCCGGGAATCAAATTTGTTTTCCTTATGCACCCGAAAGAGGCCAAGCGGCAGCGGACAGGAACTGGAAGAGTCGCCAGCGCGGGGCTTATAGACTCGGAAATTCTTGTAGGAATCGATTTCACAAAAAACGAGCGGCTTTGCGCTCTTCTTTCAGACCCGCAGTATTATCCTGTTCTTCTTTATCCTGACGAGAATGCGTGGAATTCAAAAAAGGAAGGATTCAAGGAAGCAGTCGGAAACAAAAAGCTTCTCGCAATCATAATCGACTCCACATGGTTCTGCTCAAAAAAGATGATTCGCCTAAGCTCGAACATAATGGCATTGCCGAAACTGAGCTTTTCAAACAAATACAAGTCAATTTTCACTTTCAAGAAAGAGCCTTCGGAGGAGTGCGTCTCGACAATCGAAACCTGCTATTATCTGATAAGGGAAACGCAGGAAGCCGGAATCGCAGACAAGAACGCAAATCCGGAATGCCTGATGGACGCTTTCAAGGAGCTTATCAAGATGCAGCTTCAAAAGGAAAACGACAGAATCGAGGGAAAACTCCCGAACAGCCACGCAAGCGACTTCAAATACACAAAGAAAAAGGAAGTTCCAGATTTCTAATTCAGCGGAAGCTCGCCATGAGGCTCGTACTCTCCTGAAAGCGCGCCGAACAAGGCATTGAACGTGAACGGAGAATAGCTGTAGCCGAGCAGAATCGTGTCCGCCCAGTCAAATCTCAAGACAGGAACAGGCGAAAGCACCGACATCACTATGACGCGTTTTCCCGAATTCTTGAGGCGCGAAGCGATTTGCGCGCTTCTCTCGTTCGCCACGCAGATTATGATTGTGTCGTAGCTCCGCGCGGTCGCCTCGATGTTGTTGCTCATCCAGTCAGTCTGGTTCGGGCCAAGCTCATAGTCATACTTGAACTGCGCGCAGTCGCCGTAGCGTTTTTTCGCCTCGTCGAAAAATTCCGGGAACTGGTTCTGTCCTGCAAGAAGAATTTTTTCTCCCGACGCAGGCTTATATGGAAAATCGCCTTTTTTATACGCCGTAACCGAGCGGCACGCCTGCGAAAGGAAAAATCTCTGGCCGTCCCTGTCCGGAACTTTCTCATGCAAAGTCTCAATCTCAGGATAAAGAGGAGCGGCATTCTCGCTCTTAAAATACTCAAGCTTATGAAGAATCACATTCCGGGCAGCATTTTTCACTTTTTCCCTAAATTCAGAATCATTTTGCATTGTTTCAAGATTAAGAGTCCAGAGCCGGTCGTTAAAGTCGGCGGTCTTTGAAAAAATTATTATGTCATTTCCGGCGGCAATCGCCATCTGAACCGCCTTTGAAACAGTTCCGGCGTAGCCCCACGCGCCTTCCATCTGCATATCATCTGTGATAATCAGGCCTTTGTAGCCAAGCTCGCCGCGAAGGATGTCCGTAAGAAAATATTTTGAGAGGGAGGCCGGCTCTCCGCTAGGCAGAATCCGAGGGAAGCTCAAATGCGCGCTCATTATCGCAGGAATATTCTCGGCAATCAGAAATTTAAAAGGGACAAGCTCGCGGTTTTCAAGCGTTTTCAGGTCAATGTTGATTTGAGGAAGCTTAGTGTGCGAGTCAAGGCTTGTGTCTCCGTGCCCCGGAAAATGCTTCGCAGTCGGAATAACGCCCGCCGCAATGGAACCTGCTGTGAACGCGCTTCCCAAAAGCCCTGCCGCCTCGGAATCCGCTCCGAAAGAACGCGGACCGATTACAGACGAGTTGTGATTTGTGTAAAGGTCAACGGTCGGAGCAAAATTCATATTGATTCCAAGAGCCTTTATCTCGCGCGAGATATAATACGCGCTGTAGTAAGCGTCTATCGGATATTGAGACGCGCCAATCGCCATATTTCCCGGCGTGTCGGAAGTGTCGCCTTTCACGTGCCGAATCCAGCCGCCTTCCTGGTCAGTCGCTACAAAAAGAGGAATCCTAAATCGTCTGTTCTGTGATTTTTTTTGAAGCAAGCTAACCGATTTTGCGACAAGCTCCGTATTGTCCGTGTTCCAGCCGAAAACTTTCACGCTTCCAAGCCCGCGCTCAGAAACCCAGGCATTCAAAAGCGCGCTAGGCTCAGAGCCAGCCCAGCCGAACATCAGAATCTGCGAGAGGCAATCCTCGTCCGTCATTTTTGAAATCAGAAAATCCGCAAGCTGCTCGTTCGGAAAATCGCTCCAAAAATCTGCATTGTCTGGAATATTTTGAGTCTGTGAAAACGAATTCTGTGAAAAAGAAAGCAAGGCAAAAACTGCCGCGAGAAGTGAAAAAGCTTTTTTCATAAGGTAAAAATCGATTTTTTTATTATATCGAATCGAAAGACTATAGACAAACGTTTTGATTTGGGTTATATTATTAGCACTTCGGCGTCTTATCCAAGCGGTAAGGAAGCGGTCTGCAAAACCGTTATGCAGCAGTTCGATTCTGCTAGACGCCTTTTCAAAAAAGAGTCGCAAATGCGGCTCTTTTTTGTTTTCCGGGTCTGTCTTGGCAAAGCCGGGACTCGTTTTTATATATTTGCTGGTTTTTCGAAAGTCAAACCAGCATTTTTTTACATGACAACAATTTTAGTTTTCCGCCTTCAGCTCTGGCGCAACGGAAAGAATCGCCTGCACAACCTGATTTCTAAGCTCCTCGGTCGGAAATCCAAAATCCACCTGCTTTCCGTTCTTCAGGACAGCTTTCAAAAATCTCTTGTCAACGCCGGTTGTCTCCTCGTCATCTTCATAAGAAAGAGTCGGAAAAAGCTCAATCTCGTCATAAAAATAAGAGTAAGTTCCGTAAAGGATTTTTTTCTCGTAAACTCCGGCGTTGTTTGAAATCATCAGGTCTCGCACGGCAATCTCGCCTGCGATAAGCGCAACCAGAACAAACATCGCATCAAGATAAAGCGCGAAATTCCGAAAGCAAATCGCGCCAATCATCGCGGCGGCGAAAATCATAATTGCAAAATCCTTCGCCGAAACGTTGCCCGGCAATTTCAAAAGCAGTTTTCCGGCGTTCAAGACAACGAACTTCCGGCGCACGAAAAAAGACGCGAGCAGGCCAAGATAGGCGATTCCGCCGACAATCGAAATCAAGAATTTGTATTCCATAAAATCTCCCATAAAAAGTCAAGATTAAAACTTCAGTTTTAGGATTTACTTTTTAAGTTGTTTCGCAACGAAGTGAGAAACAACCGATGATAAGAAAGTTTGCGACGCA
>DHKO01000010.1:0-1449 GCA_002404895.1 Treponema sp. UBA4692
CACTTTTTATGACAGGCTCGAATCATCATCAGAAATTCCAAAGAACAGCTTTCCGCCAAAAGAATTTGCAAATGCACTGACACTTTTGCACCAGCTTTTTGGTCGTTTTGCTTCCAGAAACTGTTTTTTGTCATATTCAGAGGCTTCGCCAATTAAATCTTTTATATTCTTCATAATTAATTTCTACCTCTCCGCCACCTGCAGTTCCCTTACCACCTCTTTTATCAGGTCTGACGCAATTTCAAGCTGTTCAATGCAGTTCTGAGCACTTTCTATCGGGTCGGGAAGGTCTTCGTAGTCAAGAAGGCTTTCATCGCGGATAAGTCCAATGTCTAGGCTGTCTTCTTTCAGGGAAATCTGCTCGCGAGTAAAACAGTTCCAGCGTTCATCTTTTATTGCAGTGCGGTCTTTGGCAGTGTAGGCCTTTATGAAACCTTCAAAATCTTCCGCTTTCAAGGGATTTGTCTTTCCAAAAGAGCGCATATTTGAGCGCATGTCGTAAACCCAGACTTCCTTTGTGTTGTTCTCGTCTGTTTTTCCGCGTGTAAAGAAAAGAACGTTTGTCTTTACACCCTGCGCATAGAAAATTCCTGTAGGCAGGCGCAAAATTGTGTGAAGATTGCATTTGTTCATCAGGTCCGCCCGGATTTTCTGGCCTGCATTGTCCTCAAACAGAACATTGTCCGGCAGAACAACCGCCGCCCTTGCGTTTCCAGTTGTCCTTAAAGAGCGGTAGATATGCTGCAGGAAATTCAGCTGCTTGTTGCTTGTGGTGTAGGTAAAGTCGTCGCGGGTAGCGCGCTCGCCGCCCTTTTTAGTTCCGAACGGCGGATTTGTAAGAACCACGTCATAGCCGGTCATGGCTTTTCCGCTTTCGCTCAACGTGTCGCCTAGAACGATTTTTCCGTCTATGTTGTGGAGCATCGCATTCATCAAAGCCAGGCGGTGCGTCTCATGCACAAGCTCGCCGCCTGTAAACGCTTCTTTTACCTGAAATTCAACCTCTTTTTCGTTTAAATCGCAGTAGTCATCTGTCTGAGATTTTACGTACTGGTCAGCGCTTATCATAAAGCCGAAAGTTCCGCAGGCAGGATCGTTGCAGCGTTCGCCAGCCTCTGGCGCGACAAGACGTGTCATAACATCAATCAGAACACGCGGAGTAAAATACTGCCCAGCGCCGCTTTTTTTTTCGTTGGCGTTTTTTTCAAGAAGCCCTTCGTACAGGTTTCCAAGCCCTTCCTCTTTTGCCGAATACCAGTCAAGCTCATCAATGGACTTTATGATTTTCTCAAGATTTTTCGGCTCGTCAATGTTCGAGCTTGCACCCTGATATATTTCACGCACACGGCCTTTTGTGTTTTCACCAAGATATGTAAGAAGCTCCTTGTAGAATTTTTTAAGCTCGATTCCGCTGCGGCAAACAAGATTGTCCCAGCGGTAGCTTTGCGG
>DHKO01000010.1:1520-2656 GCA_002404895.1 Treponema sp. UBA4692
GCCATTTTTAAGAAAAGAATATATGTAAGCTCCGTAACATACTGGTGATATGTGATTCCGTCGTCGCGCAGAATATTGCAGAGATTCCAAAGTTTAGAAACGATTTCCTGATTTGTCATTTTTACTCCAATTAAAAGTCAAAACTATACGGCTTTGTCTTCGTACAGATATGTATTCAGCTCTTTGATAATTGAGCAGAGCGTGTTGTTAAATATTTTATTCACCTTATTAAATCCGCCCTGGTTCCGCCAAGCCAAGTATTCATCAAAAGTCTGGGCGTTAAGGACAGATTCATTTATAAGATATTTTTCAATCCGCTCTATCCACTTTTTTTCGCCGGCGGTAAAATCATGCGCCTTGTTCAGTTTTTTTACGGCATTATGAATTCTTTCCTCGTGGGAAATCAAAGGAGAGCCAATTGCATACCGGCGGATCAATGTGATTATGTCGGCGGCACATTCTTCTTTTGTAAGCTGCTGAACTGCCGTGTTCAGATGGATTGAATTATAGCCGTTCGCATCAAGAGTCGCGCTAAGGCTTCTTAAATCCGCAAGCGTCAAGTCTGCCGGTCGCGCGCATACAATTTCTATCGCCTCTATTTTGTTTCTGTTTGCCTTTAAGTATGCTGAAAAGCTTTCAAGATAGTCGGCCGGCTCCTGCCCTTTTCCGAAACCTCTAACAACGTCTTTTAAGCTGTCCTCTTTATTGCTGATTGGAATATAATGGGCATCCGTTTTTTGCATTTTGAATGCGCCAAAAGCATCTTTTTTTCTAAGAAGAAGTTCTTTGCAGGCGTCCTCGCTTTCGTCTTTGCATTTTCTTACAGCTTTCAAAAAATCTTCTACAGATTCATAGCTGGAAGTTATTGCAAAGTAGTTAGTCTGGGAGCCGTCCATGTGCCGTTTCACACGCTGAAGTTTTGCGATAATCTGCTCATTTATGAATTTTATGTGCTCTTCGTCATCAACCTTTTCGTAGCCCGCAAAAAGCTCATCAAATGTAACGCTTGGATTTGAGACAACCGGCTTCATTGAAGAAAACTCATCAAGATAGCTGTACAAATCAACCACGTCAAAAATGTCAAAATGAGTCTTATTGATTTTAGGGCACAACCGGGTCGCGCGACCGAGCATCTG
>DHKO01000004.1 GCA_002404895.1 Treponema sp. UBA4692
TCCGCGCCGAGCGTGTTCAGAACAACACGCACCGTGTACAGAGACACGAGCATTATGAGAATCTGCCGGAAATATAGAGCGAGTGTGTTTTTTGCTATGCGGCTTGAATTACTCATTTAAGACAAAAATTCCTCATTTTCAATCTCCCCCAAAACCCTCTCATTCATCTCCTTTCTTTCCCTGTCGAACCACCAGCCGTATTTCCCAAAATACTTGAACGCGCTTTTTATGTGAGCCAAAAGCATTCTGCGATTTTTGTAGCTTTCCTTCTGATGGTCGTGGATTATCTGAACGCCCGGAAAATACAGCGTCTTTGCAACGCGGTGCAGGCGGCGGATCAGGTCGAAATCTTCAAAGTACATAAAGAATCTGTCGTCAAAGAAAATATTGTTTTCTGCAAGAACGCTAAGGCGCATGAACATAAAGCAGCCCGAAAGACACGGAGGATTTATCACCTTGTCGTAGCCAAAGTTTTTCAGGCAGTAGCGGTCGTTTTTCTTTTCGCTCCACTTTGTCTTTGGCAGAAAGCGGCGGAAAATCAAATCGCCCGGAGTCGGAAGCAGTTTGCACAAATACTGGATTTTGCCGTCCGGATACACAACTTTCGGAAGCACATAGGCTGCGTCTGGATTTTTATCCATAAAATCTATAAGAGCCGGCAAAACTTCCGTGTTAAAACGGATGTCCGGATTCAGCACAACGTGATATTCGCTTTCGTTTTCAATCGCCTCGTGCATTGCAAGATTGTGGCTTGCGCCATATCCTAAGTTTTCGTTGTGAATGTAACGGATTTTTGTAAAGCCGTTTTCTTCCGAGCGTTTTTCCAGAATCCGCCATTTGTCGTTCGGTGAATTGTCGATAATATAAAGCGTTTCCACGCAGGCAGAGTCAAAAACAGATTTTAAGACAGCTTCTATTTGAGTGCGCGGAGTGTTGAACAAAACAATGCTTGCGGTAAGTTTTTTCGCGGTCATTTAACAGCCTCCGCATTTTTCTCGTTGTTCGCTGTTTCTTCGTCAGAAACAAAATCTCTGCAAGCGTCGTAAATCACCTGAACGCTGATGCTTGAACTCCGGCAAAATTCACTAAATTTTTCAATTACGCTTTTTCTGATTTCCTCGCCGCCAAGCCAGACAGACTTATCTTCATCCGCAACTGGCGACAGCGTGCATATATATAGAAGAATCTTGAATTCCGCATTTTCTTGAAACTTATTTTGCAAAGATTCGCTTTTTTGAATCTGAATCGCTTTGGCTAAATTGAAATAAGCTTCTTTTTCTTTATATGTGTTTTTGATTTCTGCCTTTATGTTTTCAAGAATTTGTTCCAACGTTTTTTCGCTTAAACCGTTCGGAAAGCTGATTATTCCGCTTTTTGCCCACAAGCCTTTCTCATCGGCGAGAAAATCGCGCATGTCATTGAGTTTTTTTTGATTGAATCCTTCTGGAGCGGAGCCGAGAAGAAGAGCGTAATGTTTCAAAGCGACCTCATAAAAATAAATGAAAACTACGAATGTTCGGAGTTGTGAACAATATTACTACGATATTATGAAGTGTTCAAGCGAAAAACTATGAATGTAAGTAGTCAAAGTTTGTAAAATCAAATCATGGGCTTTTGGGAAAAAGTTGAGATTTTGCGGAAAGAACAAAACACGTCATACCGATGGATTGCGGGGCAGATGGGCGTTTCGGAGACGACTGTTTCCAGCATGAGAAAGGCTGGAACTGAGCCGCGCGCCGGAGAAGCTGTAAAAATCGCGAAATCTTTGGGAACGACTGTCGAATTTCTTGTGGGGGCAGGCGATGATGAATTTTTCCATAAATATAAGAAGCTGAAATCCGAAATCCAGATGATTTTGGACAGAAATTAACGAAAACTTGCAGCTCCATTTTTTTGAAAAAGTCTTCTATAAATAAACCGTAAAATGTGAATCTTTACGCTTTTTTGGCACGGAAAGTTCTGTTTCGGCCGTCGGCTGTTTTTCTTGCGTCTTGTGCAATTTCTTCTTTCTAATCTTTCACTTTACGCAACATTCTTGCGGCGTTATACTTTTACAATCTTGAAAACAATTTTTATGAGGTACATAAATGGCAAAAAAATCTGACAATGCCTGCAGGGGAACTGCGCGCGCGCCGCACCGCTCGCTTTTTTACGCTTCGGGCTATACTGAAGAAGAACTGAATCAGCCGCTCGTCGGCGTTATCTGCGCAAAGAACGAGCTTATTCCGGGACACATCGAGCTTGACAGAATCGCAGAGGCTGTAAAGGCTGGAATCCGCTATGCGGGAGGAACTCCAATAGAATTTCCTGCGATTGGCGTTTGCGACGGAATTGCGATGGGACACGAGGGAATGAAATATTCGCTTGTTACGCGCGAGCTTATCGCTGACAGCGTTGAGTGCGTCGCTAAGGCTCATCAGCTTGACGCTCTCGTTATGATTCCGAACTGCGATAAAATCGTTCCTGGTATGCTGATGGCGGCTGCCCGCCTTGATTTGCCGACTGTTTTCTGCTCTGGCGGACCTATGATGCCTGGGCATCTTCCGGGACACGACTCTTCAAATCCTTATGCTGACAAGAACCTTTCTTTGACAGATATGTTCGAGGCTGTCGGCGGCTTGGCTGTCGGAAAAATCAACGAGTCCCAGCTTGAGGAGATGGAGCATTACGCTTGCCCGGGCTGCGGAGCTTGCTCTGGAATGTTCACTGCGAACTCTATGAACTGCCTTACAGAGGTTTTGGGACTTGGTCTTCCAGGAAACGGAACAATTCCTGCTGTTACTGGAAGAAGAATCGCGCTTGCAAAGCACGCCGGAATGCAGGTTATGGAAATGTACAGGCGCGGAATCACAGCGCGGCAGATGATGACGGCGGAGAATTTCAAAAATGCTCTAACTGCTGACATGGCCCTTGGTTGCTCCAGCAACACAATGCTCCATGTTCCTGCGATTGCGCACGAGGCTGGAGTCGTAATCGACCTGCACGAGGTAAACAAAATCTCCGAGCGCACTCCGAATCTCTGCCACCTTGCTCCTGCTGGACACACTTTTATGTGCGAGCTTGATGACGCAGGCGGAGTTCAGGCGGTTCTTGCCGAGCTTGCAAAGAAAAATCTTATCAACACAAATTTGATTACGGCGACAGGAAAGACAATCGCCGAGAATATCAAATTCGCAAAAAACAGAAATCCTGAAATTTTGCGTCCTATTGAAAATCCTTATTCTGACAACGGCGGAATCGCGATTCTCTTCGGAAATCTTGCTCCGAACGGAACGGTTGTAAAGCGTTCTGCCTGCGCGAAAGAGCTTATGTACCACACCGGTCCTGCGCGTGTTTTCAACGGCGAGGAAGAGGCGATGGAGGCTGTGCAGAAATCGCAGATTAAGCCGGGCGATGTTGTTGTAATCCGCTACGAAGGCCCGAAAGGCGGCCCTGGAATGAGGGAAATGCTCGCTGTTACTGCCGCGCTCGCGGGTCAGGGCTTGGACAAGCAGGTTGCGCTTATCACGGACGGAAGATTTTCCGGCGCGACACGAGGAGCTTCTCTTGGACATTGCTCTCCTGAAGCTGCTGTCGGCGGCCCGATTGCTCTTGTTCAGGAGGGCGACAAAATCACTCTCGACATCAACAACTACAAGATTCATCTTGAAGTGAGCGACGAGGAGCTTGAAAAACGCCGTGCCGCATGGAAGCCGATTGAGCCTAAAGTCAAGACCGGCTATCTTGCGCGCTACGCAAAGCTCGTAAGCTCTGCCGACAAGGGAGCGATACTCGAGTAGAAAACAAAATCATAATCTTGGAGCAATTTCGTTTATGCGTTATCATTTGGAAAGTATGAACGAACATATCTCCAAGACTGCCTGGCGGCTTCTTTTAGTTGTCGCCGGCGGTTTTTTGATGGCGTGCAATATCGTCTCTTTTGCCCGTCCTGCAAATCTTTTTCCGGGCGGATTCACTGGAATCTCGCTTTTGATTCAAGATGTCTTCTCAAAATATTTCAATCTGAAAGTTCCGTATTCAATCGTAAACTACGCTTTGAATGCAGTTCCTGTCGTAATCGGAATAAAATATATCGGAAAAAAATTCACGTTTTTCAGCGTCGTGATGATTTTTATCTCGGGCATTTTCACAGACTTGCTTTCGCATTGCACGTTTCTTCATCTTACAGACGATATGCTTTTATGCTCGGTTTTCGGCGGAATCGTGAACGCGGTTTCAATCTGTCTTTGCCTTTTTGCAGGCGCGTCTTCCGGCGGCACTGATTTTATCGCGATTTTCATATCTGAAAAAACTGGAAAATCCTCTTGGAACTTGATTTTCGGCTTCAATGTTTGCGTTTTGTTCACTGCCGGGCTTCTTTTTGGCTGGGACAAGGCTCTTTACTCGATTATTTTTCAGTTCGCGTCAACTCAGGTTGTGAACACTCTCTACAAAAAATACTCAAAGACGACGCTTTTGATTATAACCGACAAGCCGACCGAAATTTATGAGAAAATCAAGGAGCTTACAAATCACGGCGCGACGGTTTTCGAGGGGCGGGGCGAGTTTTCGGGGCATACGCACAAAATGGTCTACACGGTTGTCTCGTCCTCTGAAATCGGCAGCCTTGAAAAAGCCCTCCGCAGCGTTGACCCGCTCGCGTTCATAAATGTTTTGCAGTCAAAAGAAATCATCGGAAAATTCTTCAAGCGGCAAAACGACTAAAAAATTCAATTTTGACTATGAATTGAAAAAAGTGGAGAATATATGACACAATCTTTTTCTAGCTGGACTGAATATGACAACTGGCTTGTCAAAAATTATGAGCAGTACGCAATTGTTTCCGTGAACGAGGAAGACGGAAAAGTGAACGCCGAGTACGTTGAAAAAGCGGAATGGGAAAAAATGCAAAAAGAAGAGGAAGCTAAAGCGAATCAATAAGGCTAAGCGCATTATTGAAGAAAATTTCTTCCATTTCGCCCTCAAATTCGCTTTTCAGGATATTAAGGTTTTCCCGCAGTTTTTCAAAGGTTTCCGCTGTGAAAATCACCTCGCAGTAGCCTTTTTCGCGCAGCTGCTTTGCCCCGAGATTTTCCTGCTGGTTTACAATCGAGACAAACGGCAGCGATTTTGCTTTTTCAAGTTTTTCGTCGCTTAGAAGCGGAAATTTTATGTTCATCGCAGGCGAGAAATTGATTTCGTTCCCGGATTTGCTTTTTGTTTCGGAAATCTCGAAATCTTCGCCGTTTTCAAGATTTTTCTCCGCTATTTCAAAAAGCATTTTCGGAACTGGCTTTTTCGTGCTTGCGGCGTAAGTTGTCGTCATTCCTGAAAGCCGTGGATTCACTTCAAGCACAAACCATTTTTTTTCATCTTCGTTAAAAACAAGGTCGAAATTCGCGCTTCCGTCAAGATTCATTTTTTCGCAGAGGCTTGAAATCATTTTTTCAAGGCCGGAAAGACAATACTTTTCGCGGTCAAGAACCGGCCCGACTTTCACGCTTTGCTTTGGCGACGTGATTCCGTATCTGTTCACGGAAAATTTGAACGGCGGAAGAACTTTCACAAAGCTTTTTCCGTTTTTTTGAAATCTCACGGCTTCAAGCCCGAACTGTCCGCCTTTTATCATCTCCTCGATGATTCTGTCCGCAGTCGTTTTTTTCGAAAGAGTTATCGCTTTTGCCTCCTCAAAACTGTTCACAACGTCCATTCCAAACGAGCTCATACCAGTTGTGTCCTTGATGATTGTCGGAAATTTTAGTTTTCTGATTTGACTGAAAAGCGCGTTCTTGTAGACATTGCTTTTGATTTCGCGCCTGTTTCCGCCGTTTATAAAAAGCTCATGATGAAGATAGACCGCCTTTGCGCATGGAAAATTGTATTTTTCAAAAAACTGGTGCGTCTGCCACTTGTCAAAAGAAATTAAAGCGGCTTCAAGCGGATGGCAAACTGTTTTTATTCCTTTTCTGCGGAGATTTTCCGCAACGAGTGCGTCCTTTGCCGTAAGCCAGTCGAAAGGCGGAACATAAAAGCTCGCCGCCAGCGCAATTTCAGGATTCAGCGAAAAAAGAAAATCTGCGATTTTTTCCTCATCGTCATCTCCAATCAGAAAGTATTCAACGTTTTTCGCTTTCTCTGCGATTTCATTGTTTTTCACGTCCAAAAGAAAAGTTCCAGGAAGCTGAGTCGCAATCAGAAATTGATGCTCAGGATGTTTTTCCGCAAGATTTTCCCATTGGCTCGCCCATGACGGAAGCGTTCTAAGATTCGTTTTTTCGCCGTCGTATCTGTTTGAATTTGTGGAGTAAAAAAGAATTCGCATATAAAGATTTTAATGAAAAACCGCTTTTGCCGAAACTGAAAATTTTGGATTTTTGGCTAAGAGAAAAAGTGAAAACGTGCCGTTCAGAATTTATTTTGGAATCTATAAAACTAATCCGCAGAAAAATCCGTTTATATCTGCGAAAATCCGTGCCTTTCCGTTTTTTTTTTGTTCGCCGTGTTTCAGAAAAGTAAAAAAATGCTGAACCAGCTCCTTTCGGCGATGATTCAGCATTAAGAATATTGTGGAGATTTCAAAAATTGTTTCATAGAAAAATCCGCTTAATCTATGAAAATCTGTGCCTATCCGTGTTGATTTTTTTTTACTTTCTCTTCAGATATTTGATTGAGTCGAGCGCGACCGCCGCAATGATAATCAATCCTTTGAAAACAAACTGAAGATTTGTGTCGATGTGAAGGAATGTGAGGCAGTAGGTGAGGCTTGTGAAAATTACAACGCCGATTGCCGCTCCGCCTATTTTTCCGATTCCTCCGTTGAACGAGATTCCGCCTACAACGCAGGCCGCAATCGCGTCCATCTCGTAGCCCTGACCAGTTCCTGCGCTTGCGTTCGCCCTGAACGCTTCAAGAAAAGCTCCGCAGCCGTAGAAAATTCCTGCCATAATAAACACGCCCATTGTAACCCAGAAAACTGAGATTCCTGAAACTGCCGCCGCCTCTGCGTTTCCGCCGACTGCATACATGTTTTTTCCGAAAGTTGTCTTGTTCCAGATGAACCATGCCGCAATAATCGCGATAATCGCAGGAATAATCAGTTTTGGAAACGTTACAAGCTCGCCGTTGATGGTTCCGAGCGTCCATCTTCCTCCAATCAGGTCTTTCACGTTCGCGTCAATCGAGCCGACTGGAGTTCCTGTTGTTCCGAAGAACAAAAGTCCGTAAATAATCAGCTGCGAGGCAAGAGTTGAAATAAACGGATGGATTTTGAGTTTCGCCGTGAAAACGCCTGCAAACGAGCAGAACGCCGTACAAAGCAAAACTGAAAGCACGAGCGCGAGAATCAGCCTTATCCCCATTGGAAGAGCAGTGAAATTCCACGGCCCCATGTTGAAAAACTTCACGATGTTCGTTCCCGGGTGAAGAATAAGTCCTGTAACAACCGAGCCCATCGCAACCATTCGTCCAACGCTCAAGTCCGTTCCTGCAAGAAGAATCAGTCCTGCAACTCCAAGCGCATAGAACATTCTTGTTGACGACTGCTCGAGAATTGTGAAAATGTTAGGCAAAGTCAGAAGATTTCCTGCTCCAATCGCCGGCGCAACCGCAATGCAGACGATAAAGAAAACCGCAATCGCGATGTAAAGTCCGTTGTCGAGGAAAAACTTTGAAAACTTAAAATTGTTCACATAATTTATGAACGAAAGCTGAACATCTTCCGCAAAATTCGATTTTTCGTTTCGCAAGCCTCTGTTGATTGTTACATGGTCTGTAAAAGCCTGCTTTTTCGCATCCTTGCAGCGGTCAATTATTGTCTGGCTTCGGTTTTTCGCGTCAAAAAGTTCAGATTTCAGCTCATATTTCGCTGTCGCCTTGTCTGCCGGAGATTTCGCCTCTGCGATTCTCGCAGTTCCTTCCGCCTTGATTTTCTTGATTTCCGCCACGTAAGCCGCTTTTTCATCAGCGATTTTTTTGTTTTCTTCTATATTAACCGCGCTGATGTAATCTTTCGCAGCCTTGTTCGAGTAGGCGAGGGCTTCTTTTGTTACGGCTTTGTCCTCTTCGTGATTTTTTCTTGCGACTTTTTCCGCCTCTTCAAGCTGAGCCTTGTACTGAGCAAGAATTTTAGGCTTTTCAGCGTATTCAATCATCGGATTTTTTTTCGCCTTGTGAACCGCCTGCTTGATTTCTGTGATTTTGTTCACTCCGCTCGAGCGCAGCTCGTGAAGCTTGTTTTGGAATTCCTTTATTTTCGGATTGTCGTGAAGTGCCATAATTTCAGCCATATTTTTCTCCTTTAAAAGTGATTTTCGGGCGTTCCCCTCTCTTCGCACAAGGCTTCGTTCGGGTCGCTATGTCGTGCGAGTTTTTTTAGAAAACTCGCAGGTTACTCTATCGCTTCATTGTTTAGCTCGCGCGCTTCGCTTGCTCGCTTAACAACGCTTCGCGCCTGCTCCAGCGCTAACGCTACAGATATTTGTCAGAGAGCCTCAAAAGAGCTTCCTGGTCGGTGTCCTTTGTGTCCACGATTCCTGCCAGTTTGTGGTTGGACATAACCGCGATTCTGTTTGTTATTCCAAGAATCTCCGGCATTTCGCTTGAAACAACGATAATCGTCTTGCCTTCCGTCGCCATCTGAATTATCAGCTGGTAGATTTCATATTTCGCGCCGACATCGATTCCGCGCGTCGGCTCGTCAAGAAGAAGCACGTCAGGCTCGCGTTCAAGCCATTTCCCGATTATGACTTTCTGCTGGTTTCCGCCTGAAAGCGACGAGATAAGCTCGTCAGCCGAAACGCATTTCGTGTGGATTTTCTTGATTTCGCGGTTTGCAGCATCGCGCATTTTTCTTGAGGAAAGCAGCCCGAATTTTTTGTACTGCTCAAGATTTGTAATGCACGTGTTGAATTCGATTGTGTCTTTCGCGAACATTCCGTTCAGCTTGCGCTCTTCTGTAACCATCGCAAAATTGTAGTTCATTGCGTCTTTTGGAGACTTGAATCTTAATTTTTTACCGTCAAGAATGATTTCGCCTTTTGAAATCGTCCTTACGCCGAAAATCGATTCCAAAAGCTCGCTCCGTCCGGCTCCAACAAGACCGTAAAGCCCGAAAATCTCGCCTTTTTTGACAGTGAACGAAATATCTTCAAGGTGAGGCGCGTATTTTGTCGAAAGATTCCTGATTTCAAGATAATCTTTTCCCGGATTGTTTGTAACGTCAGGAAAACGCTTGTCGAGCGAGCGTCCGACCATCGCGGAAATCAGCTCTTCCATTTTTGAGTCTTTTACATTTTTCTGATAGACCATGTTTCCGTCGCGCAGAACGGAAATTTCATCGCAAATCTGGAAAATTTCATCCATTTTGTGGGAAATGTAGACAAAAGAAACTCCTTTCGCCTTTAAATCCCGGATAATTGCAAAAAGTTTATTTATTTCCGGCTCGGTCAAAGATGAAGTCGGCTCGTCAAGCACGATTATTTTCGCATTGTACGAGACCGCCTTTGCGATTTCCACCATTTGACGCTGAGACACGGACATTGTTCTCATTATAGTGTTCGGGTTGACATTCATTTTAAGCGAGCTGAAAAGCCTGCTCGATTCCTTGAACATTCGTTTTTCGTCAACCATTCCAAATTTTTTCGGATAGCGTCCAAGAAACAGGTTGTCCATTACTGTTCTGTCGAGACACTGGTTCAATTCCTGATGAACCATTGAAACGCCGTTTTCAAGTGCTTCTTTCGGGCTTGAAAAATCAATCGGCTTTCCGTCAAGAAAAATCTGCCCTTCGTCTTTCGCGTAGATTCCGAAAAGGCATTTCATCATCGTTGATTTTCCGGCTCCGTTTTCGCCCATAAGTCCTAAAACTGAGCCTTTTTTTAAAGTGATGTTTATTCCGTTAAGGACTTTGTTTTTTCCAAATGATTTTGAAAGATTTTTTAATTCAAGCAGATACTCGCTCATTCAGACTCCAATACATATTTTTGGGGAAAATTCCGCAGCAACGCGGAAAATATGGAAAAGAGAGAATATTCCGCTTGACTTTACGCAAGCAGAATATTCCTGTTAGATGAAAATCACATGTTTGCTGGATTTCTTCTAGTATTTAAGCTTGTCTGTGTAGTCTCTTCCTGAATTTGTCTTGACCATATTGATTGCATATGCGTCAAAGCTGTTCAGGTTTGTGAACTTGTCAAGGCAAGAAGCCTCATTCTGTCCGTCGCCCTGAACTACAGTAAGATTGAGGTTCAAGAGCGGTGCGTAGTAGTTGAGCGCAGGAAGATAAGATGATGAAAGGAAGTTGTCAGCCGCATTGTAGATTGTCAGAAGAACTTTCTTTGAATCCGCGTTTGTCTGCTTGATTCCCTTGTCTCTGTTTCCGGCTGTGAACTGCTGCCAGTTGTCTGAGTTTACTCCAACGTTCAAAGCAAGGAGAGCTTTTGTTTCTGGAAGATAGATGAGGTCAGCGGAAATTTTGTTTCCATATTTGTCGTTCTCAGAAATTCCTTTTTTGTAGACATCCTCGCCCTCAAGTCCGTCAAGAAGATTTCGGATAACCTGCAAAGTCGCTGTAGCCTGAGCGTCTACGTTCTGTGAAACTGTTCCAGTGAGCTTTCCTGCTCCGATTGCCTCGATTGCGTCTGCGTTAGCGTCATATCCGAAGATTGGAACTCCTGCCGGATAGTTTGAAGCCTGAAGACAGCCCATCGCCATTCCGTCGTTGTTTGATACAACCATGTCAAGCTGGTCGCCGTATTTTGTAGCCCAGCCGCCCATTGCGTCTGTCGCCGCGTTCGCGTTCCAAGTAGAGCCGTCTGTTCCTGTCATAGCTTTTCCTTCAAGCTCTACAACTTTTAAAGTTTTTCCGCCTACAACAACATTTCCTTCTTTTGAATCTGTCGGGTCTGTTGTTCCGTTCCAAGTGTTAAGCGCTTTTCTGATTCCTTCAGTTCTCGCCTTTGAGTCGTTATGTCCTACATCGCCTACGCAGAGAACATAGCCGATTACGCCGTCTCCGTTGCGGTCGATTTTTGACGCATCCTGATTTGCAAGCCAGTCAACGATAAGTTTTCCCTGAACAGCTCCGCCGCCTGCCGCGTCAAAGCCTACGTAATAAGTCTTGTTGTTCCAGCTCATTGTGTCCATTTCAATCTGGCCTGTCGTAGGGTCGGATGGCTGTCTGTTAAAGAAAATGAGCGGTTTATCTTTGTTTAGAGTAACAGAAGTTGCTGCAGTTTTTTCTTTGCATCCCATAAGTCCAGCGGCTGCCATTGCCAATGCCGAGATTGTGAATAACGCTTTTTTCATAAAAACGCCTCCATTTGTAATATTATGTTTTATTAAAGTTTACGATTGAAAAATCTTGCCGTCAAATAATTTTCATTCAGATTGAAGATAAGTGAGAAATTCATTAAAATTGAAAGAAAAAATAAGTAACGGTAGGAAACTTGCGCAATGAAAATAAACGGCTCTCAGATTGTGATTGAATGTCTTGTTGAACAGGGCGTTGACACTGTTTTTGGCTATCCGGGCGGAAACATCTTGAATATTTATGATGCTCTTTATAAGAATCAGGATAGAATCCGGCATATCTTGACTGCCCACGAGCAGGCTGCGGCTCATGCCGCTGATGGATACGCGCGCACAACTGGAAAAGTTGGTGTCTGCATGGCGACTTCAGGTCCGGGAGCGACAAATCTTGTAACAGGAATCGCGACTGCATATATGGATTCTGTTCCTGTCGTCGCAATCACTTGCAATGTAGGAACTCCGCTTCTTGGAAAAGACACTTTTCAGGAGATTGACATCACCGGCGTTACATTGCCTATCACAAAGCACAATTTTATTGTAAAAGATGTTAAGAATTTGGCTAAAACTTTCCGCGAGGCGTTCATAATCGCAAAGTCCGGAAGACCAGGGCCTGTCTTGATTGATATTCCTAAAGATGTTACTGCGAATGAGTGTGAATTTGAGCCGCTTTCAAAAAGCGACATCGGACGCGGACTTTCAGAATTGATAGAAGAAAATCCTAATTTCAAGCGTGTGGTTTCTGTGAATGTTCCGTCTGATGAAGAAATCGCAAGAGCTGCTGAAATCATCAATAAATCCGAGCGTCCTGTGATTTATGCGGGCGGCGGAATCAAGATTTCCGGGGCTGAAAAAGAGCTTCTTGAATTCGCGGAAAAGGCTCAGATTCCTGTGAGCGAAAGCCTTATGGCGCGCGATGTTTTTCCTGCTTCAAATCCGCTTTGCACTTGGATGGTCGGAATGCACGGAACGCGCGCGAGCAACATGGCGGTTACAGAAAGCGACTTGGTTTTGGCTCTCGGCTCGCGTTTTTCAGACCGCGTAATCGGAGATCCTAAAAAATTTGCATCGAATGCAACTGTCTTCCATATTGACATCGATCCTGCTGAAATCAACAAGAATATTCCTGCCGGGGCAAGCCTCGTTGGAGACATAAAATCGATTTTGCAGCGTCTTCTTCCATTGATTCAGAAAAAAGACCATTCTGCTTGGCTCGAAAAAATCGGAGAATGGAAAAAAGATGTTCCTGCGGCATATTTTGAAGAAAAAGAAAACTATGTGAATCCGAAATTTATGCTTGAGACCGTTCATAAATATGCCGGAGACGACGCGTTTATCACAACGGAGGTCGGCCAGCATCAAATGTGGACAGCGCAGTTCTATCCTTTTGGAAAGTCAAGAAGATTTGTTACGTCAGGCGGACTTGGAACAATGGGCTTCGGAACTGGGGCTGCAATCGGAAGCCAGATTGGAAATCCGAAAAGCCGCGTTGTGGCAGTTGCTGGCGACGGCTCTTTTAGAATGAACTGCAACGAGCTTTGCACTATCAGACGATACAATCTTCCGATTGTTATTGTGCTTGTGAACAACGGCACTCTTGGAAACGTGCGCGTCTGGCAGAAACTTTTCTATGAGAAGCGGTACAGCCACACGACGCTTGATTTCGGCCCGGACTGGAAAAAACTTGCGGACGCTTACGGAATCGGATATTACAAGGCAAAAAATAATTCTGAATTCGACAAGGAATTCAAGAAGGCTTTTGACTCGAACGAGCCTTGCATTGTCGATGTTCAGATTGACATTGACGAGATGATTCTTCCGATGGCGATTCCTGGAAAGCCAATCGATGAGCAGATGATGGCCTACGAAAATTAGCCTAGATGGAAATCTTGAAATGTCCGTGGACGCAAATTTCGTTGAAGTGGGAAAAAACATTGCGTTCACGGACAGCAAGCATAAAAAACCAGAAAAGCCCTCCGAGTTTTATCTTTTGAAATTCGGAGGGCTTTTTTCATAGATTTTGAATTGTGCTTTACCAGTTTTTTTCGTGCTAGTCTAAAGCGTGTCCAGCCGAGCCTAGAACATCGATGTTTTTATGCATATACATCTTTTTAAGCTCATCGCGCGCAGGTCCAAGATATTTTCTCGGGTCGAATTCCTCCGGGTGCTCGGAAAGGACTTTTCTTACAATAGCTGTCATTGCAAGGCGGCCGTCAGAATCAATATTGATTTTGCAGACAGCCGATTTCGCCGCTTTTCTAAGCTGTTCTTCTGGAATTCCTACTGAGTCAGGAATCTTTCCGCCGTACTGCTCGATTATTTTTACGTATTCGATTGGAACAGAAGATGAGCCGTGGAGAACAATCGGGAATCCTGGGAGCTTCTTCTCGATTTCTGCGAGGACATCAAAAGCGAGCGGCGGAGGAATCAAAATTCCGTCTGCGTTTCTTGTGCACTGCTCAGGCGTGAATTTGCATCTTCCGTGTGAAGTTCCAATTGAGATTGCAAGCGAGTCGCAGCCTGTCTTTGATGTGAAGTCGATTACTTCCTCTGGCTTTGTGTAGTGGCTTTCTGCCGCGCTTACCTCATCCTCGACTCCTGCCAAAACGCCAAGCTCGGCTTCTACGGTAACGTCAAACTGATGCGCATATTCAACGACTTTTTTTGTGAGGGCGACATTTTCATCATACGGAAGAGAAGAGCCGTCAATCATTACAGACGAGAAACCGTTGTCAATGCAGTCTTTTGCGACTTCAAAGCTCGGCCCGTGGTCAAGATGAAGAACAATCGGAATGTCGCAGCCCAGCTCATGCGCATACTCGACTGCTCCGCGCGCCATGTTCCGCAGAATGAATTTGTCCGCGTACTGTCTTGCGCCTTTTGAAACCTGCAAAATTACAGGCGATTTTGTTTCGACACAAGCCTGAATAATAGCCTGCATCTGCTCCATGTTGTTGAAATTGTAGGCTGGAATCGCATATCCGCCCTTGACCGCCTTTGCAAACATATCGCGTGTGTTCACAAGACCTAAATCTTTGTAGCTTACCATCGGAAAATCTCCTTTTTATTGTTTTGCTGTTTCAATTATGAATAAATCATAAGTCTAAAAATGCTTTATTTCAAGGAAAATCAAGTTTGTTTTTTTAAAGCAAGACAAAAAAATATTATGGAAGAAAAGTTGCCGGCAAGATGAATTATTGGTAAATCTTTTTGAAAATTATTTGACAAAGATATGTGCTGGAAATATAATTATATTCGATTGTTTAACTTTTAAAAAAGTTGGATAAAAAAGAACTTTTCTAGTGGCTTTCGCAATATCTGACGATAATTATGGAAACCGCTATAAAAAATGAAGGAGTTTTGAATGAAAAAGGGCGTAGTAGTTTTTACTAGTCTTGCACTTCTGCTTGCGTTCTGTGTCCCTGTAGCAGCACAACCTAGCTCTAGAGCAGTAGAAACAAGAGTTGTCGAGACTTTTGATGACGCTGGAGAGAACGATTTTACTTGGAATGTCCAGACAAGTGCGTACATTGACAAGGACAACGGCTATCCAAAAATGGCTTATTTTGAGGCTCAGCCGAATTCTCTCAAAGTTTTCAATAAAGAAGGCGACACACCGAAAGTTCTTGGTGTTCAGACAAGCTATCTCCGCAAAGGCGAGAACTGGTTTGAAGTTTATCCAGAGAAAGACGGAAAGCCTTATGAAATTCCATTCGTAGGAACTGTTACACAGATTGACTTCTGGATTTGGGGAGCAAATTATCTTTATTATATCGACCTTCTTGTGCGCGATGCTGACGGTCGCGTTTACACACTTCCTGCTGGAAATCTTGCATTCAACGGCTGGAAAAACGTCATCGTTTCAATTCCGTCATATATCAGACAGCATTCAAGACTCCGCTCAGGTCCAAAAACAATGACTTTTGTAGGATTTAGAGTAAGAACAGATCCTGATGAATTTGTTGATAATTTCAATATCTTCTTTGACCAGCTCAAGTACACAACAAATGCTTTGAGCGATATTTTCGATGGTTACGAGTTGAAAGATATTGACTTTGGCGGCAATTCAAGCGGAAGCGCATCAACTACATCACAGGAGAACGCAAAATGAAAAAAATAGTTACTGTTGCACTTGCTTTGGCAATGTCAGCTGTTGTGTTTGCTCAGGAAAAAGAGCCTGCGGCTGAAAGTTTGGCTACACCTGATCCTACTGTAATTGGAAATGATTCTGCAAAGCAGTCTTTGAAAGAAGTTTCTGTTGACAGATTTGAATTGGAAGGAAGCTGGAATGCTTCAATTTCACCTGATTACGGTGTTATTTCTTCACGCCTTTTTGATGGTTCGCCAATGGCAAAAGAGCCTCTTGCTGGCGAGGAAGATATTCCTGATACAAACGTTCTTGGTGTAAAAGTTGAGTTCTTCCGCCGCGGAGTAAACTCTTTCTATATCCGTTCTGCACGCCCGATTCCAATTGAGGGTGTTACAAAGACAATTTCTGTTTGGGCTGCTGGACGCAACATGGATCACAGCTTGTATGTTTTGGTTCAGGACTATAACGGAAACAACTTTGAGCTTTATGTTGGCTCGCTCGGTTTCTCTGGCTGGAAAAAGATGACTGTTGCCGTTCCTCCGACTCCGGATGGAGAGCATGGAATCATTCAGTCTTCTCCATACAATGGAGTAAAGCCTGGACTTAGAATCGTCGGATTCAGAGTTGACTGCGATCCAGTTCTTGCTCGCGGAACTTATTATCTCTATCTTGATGATCTTCGCGCTGTTACAGATCTTTATGATATTGAAAACCGCGATGAAGATGACATGAATGATGACTGGTAATCTTTGATTTCTGACTATTTTGGCCTGCCGTAATCTCGGCGGGCTTTTTTATTTTAAACTTAATTTTTTTCCTTTGAAATTCAATTTCTCTGAAATCTCGACATTCGCGTTGCTTCAAGCTAAAATGATTTCATGAAGCTTAGCGAATTTGGGATAAACGCTTACAATAAAAATAAAAAAGATTCGGAATTAAAAAAATCGGATTATAAAGATTCAAAACAAAATTTTTTTTCTAAGAATGAGCCTGAAAAAAGTAATCAGCAAAATCAAAAGAAACAGTTTGAGGTTCCAGAAACTCACTACGAGGGAAATCTTGAGGCGAAAGCAGCTGCAAAGGCTTTGGTTTCTGGCGGTCTTTTAAAAGTTCCTGAAAATAAGCGGGAGCTTGACGGCCGTGAAAGCGTTTACAGGCGAGTCGCGAAATTTCTGCTTTTGATTGGCGTGGACGAGGCTGCGAAAATTCTGCCGCATTTGTCGGAAGCACAAACTGAGAAAATTATTCCTGAGATTGCCACAATCAGAACGATTTCAAGCGATGAGGCGGAGTCGATTCTTGAGGAGTTTAAAGGACTTTTTGACAAGGCAAGAAGCAAAGGCGGAATTGAGACCGCGAAAATCATTCTTGACAAGGCGTTTGGCGAAAAAAAAGCGGACGAGCTTCTTGAGAAAGTCGAGCCGTATGCGAATGGGAAGCCTTTTGATTATCTTTCTGAAGCTGATGCTGACAGGGTTTCTGTTCTGCTGAAAGACGAGTCGAATCCGGTGCGGGCTTTGGTTCTTTCATATTTGAAGCCAAAAGTTGCGGCCGCTGTTATTTCAGCTATGGACGACGAGTCAAAAAAAGACGTGATTCTTCGCCTTGCAAAACTAAAGGAAGTGAATCCTGACATTGTGAAACGTGTTGACAAGGCGATGCAGGAAAAAATGAATGCGCTTGCCACATCAAAATCTGACAAAATTGACGGAAAATCAACGCTTGCCCAAATCTTGAAGAGGATGAACCCTGAAGCCGAGGAAGGAATCTTGAATCAGCTTTCTGAGTCTGACCCGAATTTGGGCGCAGATTTGCGCGAGCGGTTGTTTACTATAGAGGACATTCTAAACGCTGATGACAAATATCTTCAGAAATATCTCGTTGATGCGGACGAGGAAGATTTGGCTTATCTTATTGCAGGCAAAGAAGATGATTTTAGAGATAAAATCCTGAAAAATGTTTCTGAAAATAAAAGAAAACTTATTCTTGAAACAGAAGATTTCTTGAAGCCGATGAGAAAGTCCGACTGCGAAAAGGCGACTTCAAAATTCTTTAGCGCGATGCGGCGGGCTTACGAAGACGGAAAACTTTATATAAAAGGACGCGATGACGAAATTTATGTCTGATATTTTTAGAATTGGAGCAAAATACAAGAAATTCAAGGTTCTGAACGTTTTTGATGTTGCGGATTATCATTCAAAATCTGTTCATCTTCGGCATGAGAAAACCGGGCTTGAAGTTGTTCATCTTTTTAATGATGACGAGGAAAATCTTTTTGCATTTTCATTCAGAACTCCAAACCCGAAATCAAACGGCGCGGCGCATATTATCGAGCATTCGGTTTTGTGCGGCTCTGAAAAATTTCCGCTTAAGGACCCTTTTGTGAACCTTTCGAATCAGAGCGTGAAAACTTACTTGAACGCGATGACTTATCCTGACAAGACAGTTTATCCTGCAAGCTCGATTGCAAAGGAAGATTATTTCAATCTGATGAATGTTTACGGCGACGCGGTTTTTTTTCCGAAACTTCAGCGTGAGATTTTTATGCAGGAAGCGCATCGTCTTGAAGTTGACGAAAACGGAAATGTGAGCGTTCAAGGCGTTGTCTACAACGAGATGAAAGGAAATTATTCTTCTTTTGATTCTGTTGCGAATGACGCTGTTACGCTTAGTCTCTTGAAAAATTCTGTTTACCAAAAAGATTCCGGCGGCGACCCTCTTGAGATTCCTTCGATTGCTTATGATGAATTCAAGGCGTTTCACAAAAAATGGTACAGAGCTGACAACTGCCTTGTTTTTCTTTACGGAAATATTCCGACTGCTGAACAGCTTGATTTTATCCAGAAAAATTTTCTGGACAGGATTGAAGAGCGTAATCCCGATTTTTCTTATTCCGAAAAAATCGGCGGGAAAAATCTTGAGGAATTCTTGAATTATGTGAAAAGCGACAGCTTGAAAAATCCTGCATATGATGAATACGAAGGTCCTGCTGGAGACAATGAAAAAGGAAGCACAGTCCTTGTGAGCTGGGATTTGGGGCAGGCTGAAAACTGCGTGAAAAACACTGAGAATCTTGTTCTAGCCGGAATTCTGGCGAATCATGACGGCTCTCCTTTTCAGAAATCGCTGCTTGAAAGCGGTCTTGGCGAGGACACGGCTCCTCAAAGCGGATTCTCGTCGTCGTTTTACAATAAAATTTTTACAATAGGGCTTCGCGGCGTAAAAAAATCCGATGCGAAAAAAGTTGAAGATGTAATATTGAGAACTCTTGAGAAAATTGTGAATGACGGAGTTTCAAAAAAAGACATTGCGACGACTTTGATGGGAATGGAAATTTCCCAGCGCGAAATAAAGCGTGCAGGAGGGCCTTTTTCGCTTGCGCTTGCAATTCGGATTGTGAGCGGCTGGGCTTACGGCTACGATATTTCAAATCAGATTCGCTCAAGAAAAGTTCTCGATGAAATCAAGAAAAAAATCGAGAATTCGGACTCGTATCTCTTGAGTCTGATAAAGCAGAAATTCCTAGAAAATAAGTCCCGCGCGCTTAGCGTAATCACGCCTTCAAAAAAATATTCGAAAAGACGCGAGGAAGCGGAGAAAAAAATAATTGCAGAAGCCTTAAAATCTGTAACAAAAGAAGAAATCAGAAAAGAGAACGAAAAGCTCCACAAATTTCAGGCGACAGATGAGGATGTCTCTTGCCTTCCACATCTTCATCCGGCTGATTTCATAAAAAACGGCCGTCCTCTGATGAACCGTGGAAATTTGGAGATAAAGGAGATTGAATCTTGTGATTCTGGAAAAATTCCTTATTTTGTGAGCGAGGAAAACACAAACGGAATCGTTTATTTTGACTTGGGATTTCCAGTTGACTGCCTTTCTGCCGAGGATTACGCTTTTTTGCCGGTTTACAGCGACAGCGTTACAGAATGCGGCTGGAAAAATCTTGGCTGGGCAGAAACTGCCGAGGAAACGGCTCTTCACACAGGCGGAATCGGCGCAAATCTTCTTACAATGGACAGCCCGGCAACCGAAGCGTCAAAAAAATTCTGCCTTGAATATGGCTGGACAAAGCGCGACTGGATTGTTTTCAGGACTTTTATGATTGAAGAGGAAGCCGAAAACGCCTTGAACCTTGTTTCTGACTGCATAACCGGCGTGAATTTCGGAGATTTCAAGAGAATCCGAGACATTGTGAACGAGTCGAAAAACGATTTTGAGTCTTCGGTCGTTCCTGACGGACACGTTTATGTTTCAAGCCGAGTCTGCTCTCTTAATTCGGTAAAGTCGGCGGTTGACGAGATTTGGAACGGAATAACGCAGCTTGGAATTCTGAGAAAAATCGTGAAAAAATCCGACTGCGAAATTTCAGAGAAACTCAAAGCTCTGCATGAGAAAATCATCGGCTCAGGCGCGTTTATTCACGTTACGGCGGAAAAATCAGGATTGAAGAAAATCGAAGAAATCTTGCCGGAATTCATAAAGAAAACAGAGCTTTCAAAAATCAAGAATCCTGCGGAAAACACGATTGAGGATTTTTCAAGAGTAATAAATTCCGAATTTGATTCTTCAGATTCTGGCGGAAGCGAGATTTTCACGGTCGAGTCTCAGGTTGGCTTTGCCGCCCAGACAATTCCTGCTGCTGCTTACGGCGCAAAAGACTGCGCTGTGGACGAAATTTGCTCGCACTGGCTTTCAAACAATCTTCTTTGGGAAAAAATCCGGACAATCGGCGGAGCTTACGGCTGTTTTTGCAATCCTGAAAGCTTCGGCGAGCTTATGGTTTTCGCAAGCTACAGAGACCCGAATCCGCTTGAGTCATGCGAAGTTTTCAAAAAATGCGTTGAAGAGTGCGCAAAAATGGAATTCAGCGCGGAAGAGATTGAAAAAACAATAATGGGCTGCTATTCGCATTTTATTCAGCCGCAAACGCCGAAAGGGCGAGGCTCGCTTTCGCTCACAAGAGCTTTGTACGGAATCCTTGATGATGAGCGCGAGCAGAAAATCAAATGGCTTCTTGAAGGTAATGAAAATGATGTTCACAATGCGTTTGAAAGGCTTTTTAGTCAGATGAAAAATCCTGAATTGAAGTCAAAAATCAGAATGGCCGCAATCTGCGGAAAAAATTCTATTGAAAACGGCGGAAAAAGCAGAAAAACAAATGGAAAAATCTTCAAATTAACACTATAACTATAATGAAGATTTTCTTAAAATTATTTAGAAACAAACTGCGGAGCAAAATTATGAAAAAAGACCCGAAACTTGAAAAATGCCTGAAAATTATGCGTCAGGTTGTATCTGATGTTCAGGGCGCGCCTTATCCAGGCCCGAATTTGGAGCCGGAGCTTTATAGAATCTGGTATGAGCACGTTCAGCGTGTCTGCACAGACTGTCTTGAATATCTTGATGAGAACTATCCTCTTGAGCAGGAAGACATCAGCAAGACGCTGAATAAATTCTTCAAGTAAAAAATTAGCGTTCTCACAAATCTTTGAAAGCAGATTCTAAAGTTGCCGCTGCGAATGTCCGAAAATAAAATAAGATAATTCTATCTTTTTAGGTGGGCAAAGATGGCAGGCTCAAAGATAAATCAGCATTTTGATCAGTACGTTCTTCGCGGCAAGTTTCGTCAGGAAGGATTTGAACGCTGGCGGTATTCTTTTTCTGCTTTTAACAGGGAAACAAGCCAAGAGAAAAATTTTTATGTTGAACTTTACATTGTGAATCCGGGAATATCTCCGAAAGTTGCGGTGATAGGCCAGAAATCAAGGCTTGCGCACTCGGAGGCGGATTTGCAGTACGCGCTTGCCGGAACTACTGCGGCAAAAACTGCCAATGAAGAAATCGCCGTGCGTCCATCTTATGTTCTTGTAAAAGCCGGAGTTTACGGCGGAGACGGAATTCAGCTGAATAAATTTATTCCGTCGTCTCAGTTCACTTTTATCAGAAATATCGGAAGTTTTAAGGCAGGCGAGTGCATTTTTGGAGCGAACTCTATTACAGGTCGGCTTGAAGTGAGCCAGCAGGATTTAAGGGTAAAGCCTGAGCTTTTGTGCGATTCTGGCTCTATGGACTGGGAGCTGAAATTTGACAGGCAGATTTCTAGCGCGCCTGCTTACCGTGAGAAAGACGAGTTTTGGGCTCCGTTCGGCTTAAAAACAGTTTATTCAGGAATAATCCACTTGAACGGCCAAGAATATGTGATTACGCCGAAAATTGCCGACGGATATTCCGACAAGTCCTGGGGAACAGCTCTTCCTGATGATTATTTCCATATTTCATCTGCGAGAATGGTCAGCATAATTTCTGGAAAGCCGCTTTTGAATTCATGCTTTGCAATCGGCGGAAAATTCAACGGAAAACTCTGCGGCGTTTTGAATTTGGAGAAAAACAGCTTTGAAATCAAGGAAAAAAAGCATTTCGGAAAATGCTCTGTGATTCATGACTGCACGCAGGTTCCCGGAACTGAGGGCGACGAGAAAGTGCACTGGACTGTGAGCGTCCATAAAGGAAGATTCGTTGTTGACATCGATGTTTTCTGCAAAGGAAACGGACTTTCTGTGCGAGACTACGAGATTCCGCAGGGCGAGAGGACTCTGCTGAAAATCTTGGGAAGCGGAAGCGGAACTGGCGAAATCCGGGTGTACAAAAGAACCGGCAAGAATCTGGAGCTTCTGGAGCATGCGAACATTTACGGCGCAGTCTGTGAGTTTGGCCAGACTGAAGTTGTCGGAAATTAGATTTTGACTTTTTACGATTTTGATTTATAGTGGCTTTGCAGGCATTTTGCAAAGCCGATTTTTTTTGATTCCGGCAATCTTAATCTCCGCTTGGCTTGATTTTGAAAAAATATTTGACGATTTGCCTCTGCTGTAGTTATTTTTTATTATGAAAAAGAAAAATGGAGGCGATAAAATGAATTACGACCAGTTTACTTTGAAAACTCAGGACGCTTTGCAGGAAGCCAGCACTTTGGCCCAGCAGGATGACCACGGCGAAGTCGGTCTTGAGCATCTTCTGGTTGCCTTGCTTGAACAAAAAGACGGAATCATAAAGCCTTTGGTTGAAAGGATAGGGGCGAACTGCTCCGACTTGCTTTTTGCGGTGAATGGCATGCTCGATTCTTATCCGAAAGTTACGGGAAACGCGAATTTGCAGTTTTCGTCTGAGGCGCAGAAAGTTTTGGCGAAAGCGGAAAAATATATGTCTCAGCTCGGAGACTCTTTTCTGAGCGTTGAGCATATTTTTCTTGCGATGTGCGAGTCTGATTCACGCGTGGGCGAGCTTTTGCGGAAGTACGGAATCACTAAGGAGACTGTCCTTGAGGCTTTGAAGGCTGTGCGCGGAAACCAGAAAGTCGATTCCCAAGACCCGGAAGCGAAAATGCAGGCTCTTGAAAAATATTGCACTGATTTGACCGCGCGCGCGAAGCAGGACAAGATTGATCCTGTAATCGGACGCGATGAGGAAATCAGGCGCGTTATGCAGGTTCTTTCGCGCAGAACGAAGAATAATCCTGTTCTGATTGGAGAGCCGGGTGTCGGAAAAACCGCGATTGTCGAGGGGCTTGCGCGGAGAATTGCTTCTGGAGATGTTCCGGAAAGCCTTAAAAACAAGCGTCTTTTGAGCCTTGATATGGGCTCTCTTGTTGCAGGCGCGAAATTCCGAGGCGAATTTGAGGAAAGGCTAAAGGCAGTTGTTGACGAGGTCAAGAAAAGCGAGGGGCAGATAATCCTCTTTATCGATGAGCTTCACACGATTGTTGGAGCCGGCGGCGGAGACGGAAGCATGGACGCTTCAAATCTTTTGAAGCCGGCTTTGAGCCGGGGCGAGCTTCGCGCGATTGGAGCCACAACGCTTAACGAGTACCGAAAATACATCGAGAAAGATGCCGCGCTTGAAAGGCGTTTCCAGCAGGTTTACTGCGCGGAGCCGAGCGTAGAGGACACAATTGCGATTTTGCGCGGACTTCGCGAGAAATACGAGATTCATCACGGCGTGAAAATCAATGACGAGGCTCTTGTTGCGGCGGCGACTCTTTCAAACCGCTACATCACGAACCGCTTCTTGCCTGACAAGGCGATTGACCTTGTGGATGAGGCGGCTTCAAGGCTTAAGATTGAGATTGAGTCCGAGCCGACGGAGCTTGACCAGCTTGAAAGAAAAATTCTCCAGCTCCAGATTGAAAAGCAGTCTTTGAGCAAGGAAGATGATGTTGCTTCAAAAGAGCGGCTTGAAAAGCTTGAAAAGGAGCTTTCTGAAATCACTTCCGAGCGTGATGCGATGCGCCTTAAATGGCAGAATGAAAAGGCTGAAATCGACAAGACAAGAAAGCTTAAGGAGCAGCTTGAAAGCGCGAGATTCGACGAGGAGAAATTCACCCGCGAGGGAAATCTTGCGAAAGCGGCGGAATACAAATATTCGATTGTGCCGAATCTTGAAAAGCAGCTTGCCGAAAGCCAGAAGCGCGATGAGGAGCGGAACAGCGGCGAGGGCGGCGTGAGCGAGTCTTTGCTAAGGCAGGAAGTTACCGAGGAGGATATTGCACGCGTTGTCTCAAGCTGGACTGGAATTCCTGTCGCAAAGATGATGACGAGCGAGAAGCAGAAATATGTTCAGCTTGAAAGTGTTCTGCATGAGCGCGTAATCGGGCAGGACGAGGCGGTTTCTGTTGTGAGCGACGCAATCAGGCGAAACAGGGCAGGTCTAAACGACCCGAACAGGCCGCTTGGAAGCTTCCTTTTTATCGGACCTACCGGCGTTGGAAAGACAGAGCTTGCAAAAACTCTCGCGGACTTCCTTTTTAACGACGAGAAGGCTCTGACGAGGATTGATATGTCTGAATATATGGAAAAATTCAGCGTGTCGCGCCTTATCGGTGCGCCTCCGGGATATGTAGGATACGACGAGGGCGGCCAGCTTACAGAGGCAGTAAGACGGCGGCCTTACTCGGTCATTCTTTTTGACGAGGTTGAAAAAGCCCATCCTGACGTGTTCAATGTGCTTTTGCAGGTTCTCGACGACGGACGACTTACAGACGGACAGGGAAGGCTGGTTGATTTCAAGAACACAATCATAATTATGACTTCAAATCTCGGAAGCGACCTGATTCTTGAAGCCGACACGGCCGAAAAGATGAAAGCCGTAAAGCCGCAGGTTGACGAGCTTTTGAAGCGGACTTTCCGTCCTGAGTTCCTGAACCGAATCGACGAGATTGTGATGTTCAGCCGTCTTGATAAGAACTGCATCGGCGGAATCGTGAAGAACCAGCTCAAGCGTGTTCAGAGCAGGCTTGACGACAGAAGAATCAAGCTCGACTTTGACGAAAGCGCAATCAGCTTCCTTTCTGAAAAAGGCTACGATCCGGCGTTCGGCGCGCGGCCTGTAAAGCGCGCGATTCAGAACTTCGTTGAAAATCCTCTTGCAAAGGAAATCCTTGCAGGAAAGTTTGGAGACGGAGCTGTGATAAAAGTGAGCGCGGACGGTGAAAAGCTGAAATTCGAGTAACAGAAATTTTCGTGAGCTGATAAAAAAAACGAAGCGGAAGCAGAGAAAGACCCTGTTTCCGCTTTTTTTGTTTGCAGATTCCGAAAGTGAGCGAGCAAAAAAATGCTCTATTTTTCAGTGTCTGCGTTCGACTGGTTTCTTAAAGCCTCATTCCACAGTAACAGCTTTGCTTGCGGCTGTTACCGGTGTTTTCAGCAATTTGTCGCCGCTGCAGAATCTTGTGCGGATTACAATGCTGTATTGACCGGGCTCAAGGCTATCTGGAACGTAGAATTCAAGCGATTTGGGCTTGTTCTGGCTTAAAGTCTGCGTGCTTACAGAAGTCCAGCTGCTTTCATCATTGTTTGTCAGCCCGTCTTCCTTTACAGGCGCGAACCAGATTCCTGAATCCTCGCCGAACACCTTTAGCTTTGAGCCTGTTATTTTTACGCCTTTTCCAGTTTTCAGAATCCGTTTTTCGTTCTGGTCAAAGACGTTGATGATTTTGTCGATTACAGGATTCGACTCCGCAATCACAACTTTGTCAACCTTAAGGCTTGCTAAAGACTCTTGCGCTTTTAGGCTCGGCGTAAAGTTCAGCTTGAAGCCCGGAATGCTGCTTTCTCCTGGATTTTCTCCGTTCACTGCGCCAGCAATGGAAATGAACATTGTTCCCAGCCCCAGAAAATCAACGGAATTCCCGTTCTTGCAGGCGTTCAGCATCTCATCTCCAAGAAGACTTGCCGTGTGCTGAATCATGTATGAGCTTATGCCCGGATTCTTCTCTGCGATTGACGCAATCAGGTTTTCAAGAGTCACTGTGTTTCTTGTTACACGTCCAAAGAAGGAATTTTCTTCCTGCGTAAATTTGTTCTTGCGCAGGGTTACGCTTAAAAGGCTGTCCGCCTTCTTGAAATCAGTAGCCATGTTTTGCTCCTTTTATGAATTTTTTCTGACAGCGATTTTTGATAAATGTAGACTGCTGTCGATTTTGCAAAAGGTAAAAAACGCGCGCGGAGCCTGTTTTCTAAAAGCACTGCGGCTGTAAAAAAGCCTTTGACAAGGAGCATAGATTCAATGTAAGATAGAACATCATTTTTGGATTCAGACTTGTTTTGAATCTATGCACTGCCTTTGCCTAACGCCAATTAAGCAAGGGCTGTTTTTTTGCTTTCCGCAATTTATTCTATCCTCCTTGAAACTGCCGCTTCTTTTCTTATCTGCGGCAAAATTGAATTCCTGAAGTTTTCTGCAAGAAAATCATGGTTCTGAGCATAAAAGAGCGCAAGAGAAATTTGGCTGTCGCTCATGCAGGGGCAGACGCAGCTCTTCGCGCTCCGGCTGTTCAAAAGCTCTTCCTCGCTGAAAACAAGCAGGGCTGTAAGAAGATCCGCCATGTTCTCATGGATGCTGCCTAGAATCATCTTTGTTAAAGAATCAATAGACTTATTTGTGATTCCAAGGTTTAAGTTAAAGTGGTTGAGCAGTCCCCAGTGCGAAATCTCGTGCGCAATCGTGAAAAGCGCGCCGCGGTCTCCGCTTCTGGCCTTGTTGTAGACAGATTCCTTTATGCCGATTTCATGGGATTTGTCCTTGTGCCGGTAATAGGCCTGCACGCTGTTCTTGCAGCTCCAGTCCTTGTCCGCAATTATGTTGAATTCAAAGGCGTCATCGGCATTGCACAGTTCATTTTCCGCAATGCTGAGCGCAGGAAAACTCTGGGAAGAGTCAAGCCCGAAGAATTTCTTGAATTCAACAGCCATTTTCTTAAAATCCACAATCATCATAAGAATGACTGTTCCAACAATGCTAATCTGCTCTGCCACTTTTCACCTCCATGCTCTACATAGGCTTTGCTTCCATTTTGATTTTCTGCAGAAGCTCCTTGATTTCTGCAAGCTGACTTCTGTTCATCTGCGACAAGTCGTGCGCAAACATTACAGCCGTATCCACATATTCAGGAAAAAGCTCCTCCTGAACACCCTTCAGGTCAATCTCGACCTTTTCCCTTGACTCTGCGACCAGACGCGCGAACTCAAGCTTTTGTTCTTCTGAAAGACTGTACTTGCTGAACAGCTTGTCTTTCATGTCCTCCGGCGCGATTCTCTTGTTGTTTTCAATCGCCGAAAGATAAGCGGCAGAAACTCCAATCTTTTCCGCCATATCGCCCAAGCTCTGTTCGTTGTCAATGCGCAACTTCCTAAGAAACTTTGCAATGTCTGTCATAGTAACCTTCCTTAAGACCACGGAACGTTCCGTATGATTTTTACTTTCTCACAATTAGATAATATTACAGATGTTTTATGAAGTCAATACTTTTATTTGTAAAATATTTACAATTTGTAAATAAAAATATTTTATTTGTGTTACCTGCGTTTTTGGCTGTGGTGTGTGTACGCAATGCACAGAACGCGCGTTCCATTGCCTGTGGAACGTGCGTTACAGGGACTGTGGAATGGGCGTTCCAGTGTGTGTGGAACGGACGTTCCGGTGTGTGTGGAAAGGACGGTTTTGGGAATGCGGCAGAAAAGTGGTCAAAGTCTATAAGCACCTTTGCTTTTACTGAAAATTTCATTGAATTCTGCTAGAATAAGACTGTATTTTATATTTTAGTTGTGAAGAACTTATTCTGAGCCTTTTGTGGCTTGCCGGACGTTTTTTATAAAAAAATGCCATTAAAAATAGGAGAATAGGAATGAAGTATACGCTTTACCATAAAAATTTTCCCGTTATAACTTTTGAGCTTGATGAAGATGGCTATGTTACAGAAATATATAAAGTTGAGAATAAAAAACATATCCCTGTTCAATTTCTGGAAAATGGGAAACTTTTGGAAAGTGATGGCTATTACTCATTGTATGATAAAATTGTCCGCTGGCTGGCAGGAAGAGGCGTTCCTTCAAGCAGGAAAAATATAAAAACAGTCCTTGCAAAGTTAAATTTAAGCAATACAGATGAATTTGCGAAAAAGAGTTTTTATCTTTCTTTGAGCGACCAGTATTGGGCAGCTCCTGCCGATAAAAATCTCGACTGGGAAAAAATCAACTTTTTTACGAACAAATTTTCAGATGATGTTGGAGCTTTGCTGATTGACAGAAAACCGCGCGGAAATTCTCTGAATCTTAATTCTCCTAATAATACATCGCAGGGAAATCTTAAGAAAAAATGGGTTATCCGGAATGGAAAGCGGGTTCTTGTAAAAGGAGGCTCCGGCATTGAGCAGCTTGAGCCTTTCAATGAAGTCCTTGCCTCTGAAATCTATAGACGGCTCGGAATCAGTCATGTGGATTATGAGTTTTTTGTCTGGAACAGGAAACATTATTCAAGATGTCAGAATTTCATAAATAAAGATACGGAACTTATTACGGTTTATGAGCTATGTTCTGATAAAGCGACTGCCTTTGATGATTACATAAGTTTAAGCGATATTCAGAAGCGATGTGAATTATATAATCTTCCCTTTGATTTGGTTGAGCTTGGAAAGATGTCTGCTGTTGATTTTATTATAGCGAATGTGGACAGGCATACCAACAATTTTGGCTTTATCAGAAATGCAAACACTTTGGAATGGATTGGGCTTGCTCCGGTTTTTGACTCTGGAAACTCAATGTTCATGAACTTGCAGAGTTTTGAATTGGAAAAAAATGGACAGGATTCTTCTGTTATAGAAGCAAAGCCGTTCTGCTCAAATCAGCTTGAGCAGCTAAGGCTTTTTCCGCTGAAAGAGATTTCAGGGCAGATTGATTTAGACAAACTGGAAGGAATCGGGCAGTTTTATAAAGAGCTTTTGAATAAAAACCAGCGGAATATTGACAAAGAAAAAATCGAGAAACTTGCATTGGTCTTGGAGGAACGCGTAAAAGAAGTGAGAAGAATTTTTGAAATGTCATTATGAAAATTTTCAAAAAAAGTTTGCTTTCTATTAGTATATTTTTGCAGTTTCTAAGAGATTTGACAGAAAATAAAAACATGGTGTAAAATAAAATTGTAAAAGATTAACTTTATAAAAAGTCTAGGCTGTATGAGAAAGAGAGAGAAAATAGAAAAAACAAACCGCATAATATGTTTTCTGCTCATGATGTTATATGCAGTATCATTGCTGCAGGCGCGGCAAGCACAGTTGCAGCAAACGCAATCCAGTATGCGGGCGACTGGGATAAATTCAGCGACAGCATGTCAAATTTTGACACCTGGAGCGGAGTGGTTACAAGCGCGGCAGGAAGCCTTGTGACAAACAGCCTGAACGAGGCTGTAGTCGGCGCACGGTATGAAACAGCTCTTGGAGAAGGCGGCAAGAAGATAACAAGAATGACCCGCAGCAAGCTGGACGGCTTCAACTCAAGACAGATAGGAAGCATACAGAAACTCAACGGCACAATAGGCGGACTTGCAAGCGCAGGGCTTTCCTATGGGCTTACAGGCGAGACCACATTCAACATACTGAACATCTCGGATTTTGGCGCAGGGGCAAGCAGCGGACTTCTGGAGATGACGCTGAGCAGGAACAGGGGCGTTACAGCAAGGCTAGGCACAGGCGGCACAGACCTTAGCTATGGAACTGTAAGCTCATCGCTTGCGGGAATAAAAGCCCTGAACAAGAACATTCAGATAACGCGTGCCGCAAGCCGGAGCAATATGAACAGCGCGGCAACTGCGCTGCGCACCCAGTACGGCTTCGGGGATGACAAGCAGCTTGCCCAGCTGGAAGAGATACTGAAGGGCAGGACGGAACTGAAGCGCGGCAATGGAGACGGCAGGGCGCAGACTACAGCAGAAAACGGAAAGCGCACAGTATACCTGAACAGCTACAAAGACGGCATGGCACGCGAGGAGCAGCTTGCGCTTGGCATAACGCTGGGGCACGAGGCATACAGGGACGGAATAACAGGCGGCGCGCAGAGCCAGTTCAATGAGACAGCGGAAGCGGTTCTTGGGCACACAGCCATCGCAAAACGCATGCAGAGCGACAGCATTTACAATGACATGATGGCCGGCCTTATAAATACAGACATAAACCTGAAAAACGACATTTCTGTCTTTGACAATGCGCTGGCAACTGGCGACTGGGGAGCGTTTGGAAACTATGTAGGTGATAATTATGATTCCTCAGCGGATTACTGGCGGCTAAAAGCTGATGGCTCTATAACTTTTGACGGCTCAAGAGACTTGAATGTTGAGTATTACGATGAATGGGGAAATCTTAGAACAAAAAAAGGCTATATAAAAGATGAAACTGGCTCAATATGTGGGGGAAGAAAGAGCTTCCCAAATTCTTGGAGAAAACTGGAAAAACGGCAAACTGTATGATTCCCAGACACTGAAAGATGTGCTTGGATTGTCTGATTCTGAAATTGAAAAAATTAAAAAGACAGGAAAACTTCCAAGAAATATAACTGCTGCCCAAAAAGAAAAGCTTATAGGCGAGGCACTGATGAAAAATGCTGGAATGGGCTGGGAGGATGGCAAGGGCTGGCTTAATGGTGGAAATTTTAAATTAAAGATGACAGATGACACATCTATCGGGCAAGTTATTATAAACAAAACAGAAAATGGCTATGAGCGTTTTGGAATTACAGCAGAGGTCTTGAGAAACCCATTAAGCTACTATTCTACAAGAAAATTAGGAGATGGTAAAAAATCGCTTCAAGGGCTGGATTATATTACATACTACAAAAAAGATTTGAACGGAAACGTTTTGGACTCCTTTGTAACAGGAGGCTGGCAGACTATATCTAATGGGTATAAAACATCTTATGACCCAGCGGGAAAAACAGAATATGCATATAAGCCATATGAAGTCTACAGGGAGGATTCTGTGGCCTCAGACTCAACATTTAATATGAGAGCCGGAGACTTTAAATCTTCCCACTATGAAGGAGCGATTTATGTCATAAGCGATTTTACGACAATGGGAGGAACTTATTTTGGACCCGCCAGCAGCACAGGAGGCAGAACTTTGGTTCATTCAGATTACAATTATTATTATGATGAAAAATATAAGGATGGTGTTTCAGGCTATGGAAAAGTGTCTGCAGCATGCTTTATAAATTCTGTAGAGGCTATAAATCGCATGGATAAGCGTTTGAAGTCCTATGGATTACCGAATTATCCATACAATATAAAAGGCTCAATTTCAAATAAATATTTAGGAAGACATTAATGAAAAGAAAAATCTTGAACAGCTTTATAGTTTTTATTATTGGAATATCTCTTTCGGCATGCAATAAGAAAGACATAAAATCAGAAAGCCTGTTTTCAGGGGGGTAATGAAGAATCTAAATCCCAGTTTACAGACAGTGATATAATTAATAATTCCAATACAAAAGAAGATATTGAGACAAAAATAAATTATGCAGATTCTGAAAAAAATAAGTGGATAAATGAGATTTTAGAATATAATACACGTGGGGAATCGTATATACGTTATTTTTATGACATTGGTATTTATCTAATGCAACAAAAGCAGTTCCTTTCATTAGAAATATTTGATAGGAAGAAGAAATTTGAAAAAAATATAAGCCTGCTATTGGGAAAAGATGTGTTATTAGATGATTCTACAGGCTTTTTATATTTTATTCTTGATGGAAAAAAATATTTATATATTCCAGCAGAAAAGCATCCGGTTGTTTTTAAAGACGGTTATCAAAATTCTGTTCCATACACACAAGTACAGCTTCAGAATTTGAAAGTTAGAGATGGTGCAAATTGGACGAGGTTTTTTGCTATCAAAAACATTTCAACCTCGTCTTTTCTAACAGAAAATACAAAAAACGGCGAATGGAAATACGATGGAAAAGATATAGAAAGATTTCCAATAGTGTGGACACCAGATAATAAGTATGATTTTATTTCAATGCCATGGGTTGAAGGAGTTGCTGGCGATGGCAAAGGAGAATGGATAGAACTAGAACTAAATGGATATATATCAGATTTATATATATTAAATGGTTATGTGGATATTAGACGACCGCATTTATTTAAAGAAAACAATAGGATAAAAGAAGCAACATTAATCTGTACTACTGGAAATCCTGATGGAAAAATCTTTGAGAAAAAAGTCGCTTTTGAAGATTTTGTTTATGTTAAGAGTATTGAATTAGGAAAAGATTTCAAAAAGATAAGAATAAGAATTGATAGTGTTTTTAAAGGTTCAAAATACGATGATACTGCAATAACAAGTATATATACTGAATACACTGGGTTAGAACACTAGATGAAATGTTTGAACACCTGGAGCGGACTTGCAAGCGCAGGGCTTTCCTACGGGCTTACAGGCGAGGCTACATTCAACATACTGAACATCTCAGACTTTGGCGCAGGGGCAAGCAGCGGACTTCTGGAGATGACGCTGAGCAGGGACAGGGGCGTTACCGCAAGACTAGGCACCGGCGGCACAGACCTTAGCTATGGAACGGTAAGCTCGTCGCTTCAGGGCATAAAAGCCCTGAACAAGAACATTCAGATAACGCGTGCCGCAAGCCGGAGCAATATGGCCAATGCGGCAACAGCACTGCGCACCCAGTACGGATTCGGGGATGACAAGCAGCTTGCCCAGCTGGAAGAGATACTGAAGGACAGGACGGAACTGAAGCTCGGCACTGGAGACGGCAAGGCACAGACTACAGCAGAAAACGGAAAGCGCACGGTATACCTGAACAGCTACAAAGACGGCATGGCACGCGAGGAGCAGCTTGCGCTTGGCATAACGCTTGGGCATGAGGCATACAGGGACGGAATAACAGGCAATGCGCAGAGCCAGTTCAATGAAACAGAGGAAGCGGTTCTTGGGCACACAGCCCTCGCAAAACGCATGCAGGGCGACAGCATTTACAATGACATGATGGCCGGCCTTATAAATACAGACATGAACCTGAAAAACGACATTTCTGTCTTTGACAATGCGCTCGCAACTGGCGACTGGGGAGCGTTTGGAAACTATGTGGGGGATAACTATGATTATAGTGCTGATTACTGGAAACTTAACCGTGATGGCAGCCTTTCTTATGATGGAAAAGCCAACCTTTACGATGAAAATGGAAAACTTATAATGAAAACTGATGCCAAAGGAATACAAGGAAGCCTTGAAGAAATACTTGAAATTGATAATGCGTATTATTTGATGAAACAGGCAGGCATGCGGTGGAAAGGACGGTTTGAGGGATGCGGCATCCGGAATATTCAAAGTCAGTAAAATATCCTTGTCATAATCTTTATATCGCTGAACCATAGATTTGTGGTATACTAATTTGTATTTTCAGAAGATGTGTTTATGAGTAATTTTGCATTTTTAAAAACTTATTGGCCTGATTTTGCCCAGATAATGGAATTTGCTGAAAGATATGTCTATACAGATCCTGTGTCAAGCAAAAATAAATCAGGCTTGTTCGTTGAGCTGATGGTCCGCGAGATTTTAAGAATTGAAAATATTCCTGAGCCGGAGGCAGAAAATTCAAATTACAGCAGAATAAAAGACCCTGTAAAAAAATCTGTGT
>DHKO01000052.1 GCA_002404895.1 Treponema sp. UBA4692
AGCTTATATTTCTTCATCTGCATATTTGTTTCCTGTTTGACATCCGGCTACTTCCCTGCTATATTATAGGTGTCCGAGTTCTGGAATTCCAGCCTGGGGCAACTAAAGGGCACTGATTAGTCGGTGCCTTGTTTATTTTAAATCTGCCATCTTCCAGCAATACATCGTTTTTCTGCAAGCCACATAGCAGTAAACAATTCCGTTGTTTTCTTTTTGCAAAAGCACTCCTCGCAAAATTTGCTTTATTCGTTTGACTGAAATTTCTGTGTCAACTTTCAGATAGACATTCATTCCCTGATTAAGAGCGTCCCGAAACCTATGTGAAATTGCGTTCTCTCCGCCTGTTACATTCTTGAATTCTGTCAGAAACCCGTCCATAACCGAGTCGGGATTTTTCCTGTTCTGGACAATGCATTTTTCAGGCAAAAGATAAACTACATGGGAATTGTCGCTGGCGATTTTCGCCATTAAAAGCTCTTTCTGAAAGACTTTTTCCTGCTCCGAGTTTATTGGCTTTCGACCTTGGGCAACAAAAACATTCAGATAAACTTCCGTCCAGTTTTCGTTCGGGAAAAGCTCATCCGCTTTTTGCCTTGAAATATCTAATATGTTCAAATAATTTCCCCCGGCTTGTATTTCTTCATCTGCATTTTTGTTTCCTGTTTGACTTTCATTCCTTGTTGTGCTATATTCAAATTATGGACGTGAGGTGTGTTAGTTCCCCTGTTCGCCGTTTTTGGCCGCGTCACTCAAGCCTCTGAATTTTTCGGAGGCTTTATTTATTTTAAATAGCTCGATTGAATAAATATGATGTCCGTTGGCAATGCTCTCCTTTACAGTAATCAAAACTTCGCTCTTAGACCTGTTTGAAAGCTCAGCGGCAGAAGCAAAACGTTTTATTGAAATTATGTTCGGGTCGTCAGGATTCTTCAAGTCCGGGTGGCTTGCAATAAGCTCGGCACGTTTAAAATTCGCATAGCCTTTTCTTTGTATTTTCGGACTATTTGAGGAATTTATCTCCGCGATTTCCCCCGGCTTGTATTTCTTCATCTGCATTGCTTTGCTCCTGTTTTCAATCTCTGAAAATCCGTCTGAGACGCTTCGTGCTTCAAATATATTCAAACGGAACCAGGCTGTTTTTTTGGTCAAGCGGAACTATCATGCCGCTCTGGCAGATTACCGCGCCTTTTCCAGTTTCCATTCCAAGGCTTTCAAGCACGCTGAAATTCTTCAGGGCTTCTTTTGTCGGGTTCGCTCCCTTTTTTATCTCGACAGGGTAGATTTTTCCGTTCTGAACTATCAATAAATCGATTTCTTTTTTGTTGTTGTCCCGATAGTAAAAAAGCCTGTTGCGGACATCAATTCCGGCATTCGCATAGCTTTTTATGATTTCCGAGACAACGTATGTCTCAAACATATTTCCTGCCATCGCGGAAACTTCCAGAGCCTGCGGATTGTTCCAAAGACTCAGATAGCAGCAAAGCCCCGTGTCCATAAAATAAAGTTTTGGACGCTTCACTATCCGTTTTATCGTGTTTGCGGAATAAGGCGAAAGAAGATAGACGATTCCGGATGAGACAAGAATGCTCAGATAGCTTTCGGTCGTCTTTCCGTCGATTCCGACATCTTTTGAAATATCAGACAGATTCACCTCCTGAGCAGTTCTTGCGGCCACGCACGAAATAAATTTCAGGAATTTTGACTCGTTTTTTATGTTGATTAAATCGCGGATGTCGCGCTCCAAATAAGTCTGCATATAAGAGCCAAAAAAATCCTCCGGAGAAAGCTCCGGATCTGTAATCATTTTTGGCATTCCACCGCGGTAAATATCATCAAAAACGGAAGATTTTCCAGCAGTCTTTTTGATTTTTGAAAAATCATTAGACGGCAAAAAGGGAACGGAATCAAGGCTAAAAATTTCCCTACGGCTGAACGAATAAAGCGAAATAATTCCGACACGCCCAGCCAGAGACTCGCTCACATTTTTCATAAGATAGAACATCTGCGAGCCTGTAAGAAAAAACTGGCCGTTGCAGTTTTCAGAAAGAGCATTCTCGTCAACAAAGATTTTTATATACGGAAGAATTTCAGGGGCATACTGAATCTCATCAATAACAAGAGGAGCATTTTCTTTTTTATACTGCTTCAAAAAAAGTTCCGGATCTGACTTTGCAAGTTCCCTCACATTCGGATAGTCAAGCGTAACATAATTTATCTCGCCGTTTTTTTGGGCAAATTCTTTTAAAAGCGTAGTTTTCCCAACCTGACGCGCGCCGCAAACCATTACAACCGGAAAATGCTCCGCCATGAAAGAAAGCCGGTCCAGCACATTTCTATGAAAAATCATAAAGCACCTTTTATACAAATTCGGAATACAACTCCTTATTTGTATAAATTATATATGCTCTTTTTGCTTTTTTCCATAGAAAAGTTGGAATAATTTAGGCATAGTTTATATGCAATTTTCCTCTTTTAATCATTAAACCGCAATCTTTTCAGCTGATTCTGGATTTCTTCCTCTAGATTGCGGCTTTCTTGGAACATTGCGGCAAGCTCCTCTGTGTCGGTTTTCATCTGGGCGTTGAATTCTTCCGCCGTAATATCGACGTATTCAATCTTGATGTCAAAATACTGGCCCGCGCTAAGGACGTAGCCTTTTTCAATGATTTCATTATATGTAACGGCAACGCTGAAATCTTCCACGGCTTCTTTTTTAAGGAATGTATCAACAATCTTGTCAATTTCAAAGTCCCGCAGGCGGCGTTTCTGGTTGCTGCCTTCCTTGTATTCCTCGCCGAGCTTTGAGGCGTCAATTAAAATCACTTTCGCGTCTTCATCTTTTTTGGACTTGTCAAAGAAAACAACGGAGACATTTGTTCCTGTGGTGGCAAAAACATTGCTCGGCATGCTCACAACGCCGCTTACAATTTTTTCATCCACGATTTTTTTAAGAATCTTGTTTTCAATTCCGCTTTTTGCAGTTATAAATCCTGTTGGAACAACAATCGCACCTTTTCCGGAATCTTTCAGGGAATTTATGACGTGCTGAATAAAGCAGGTGTAAATCGCCATGCTTTCTTTTTTCTTTGCAGGCACATTCGGAACTCC
>DHKO01000021.1:0-14728 GCA_002404895.1 Treponema sp. UBA4692
TTGTAAGGTCCGATTGCAGAGTTGAACTGAACACGGAATCCGCGGTTTACGTGAGGTTTTCCAGCGTCATCTGTCCACGGCACGCGGAACATAATGATTCTCTCCGGCTCAACAAATCTTTCGAGAACTGCTGTGTTCTCAAGCTCAGGCATTGTGTCAACAACCGGCGAAAGAGTCTCAAGAACGAGGCCTGCCGCCTGCAAGAAATGCTCCTGGTCAGCGTAGCGAGCTTTCAATTCATCCCAAACGCGTTTGCAGTAAGCGTTTTTAACATTAAATTCTTTAAGTGCCATTTTTAACTCCTTTTGGCATAATTTTTTTGACAGCGCAATATTCTAGCATAAAAAAAGCGTCATAAACAAAAAACCACAGAACACACCTCTTGTGCATAGCTATAGCTCTTTATTTATGACGCCTTTGTCATTGACTTAGTTATACTTCAAATAGAACTTTTGGTCAATATATTGATTTTTATTGTCCGGGCAAGAATCATAAAACGCTCACTTCTCATTTTTCAGATTCCGAATCAAAGCAAGTTCAAAAGCAAGTTCAAAAGCAAGCTTAATAGAGTTCAAGCTCAGAATGATAATTTTTGCAATTTCACTAAGCCGCCACCCTGAATTCATTTCATGGTCAATATTGTTTATTTTATTTTTTTCAGAACGGAGATTTCCTCCAGCAAAAAACGCTTTTTCCGCCTGCCCAATGCGAAAAACAATGCCCAGCCGCTCCGGGTTCGCTAACGCTCATTGAAGGACAGCCACCTTTCAAAAAACTTTCCAAAAACAAAAAAAATTGAAAAACTTTTCAAAGCATTAAAAAAAGCAAACTGTCCTTCAACTTGCGCCCTGCACGTCTGGCGTGGCATTTTCTCCCGGCAATCTTTTTCTCAGGCTAGGAATTACATTTTTTACGCTAAAATCCGCCTAGACTTTGAACAAGTCCACCTGGCTTCCGATTCTGTCGATTGACGAGCGAACTTTAGATGAAATTCCGCTCAGAGCCGCTCCTGTCTCGTTGATTTTCTGCGCCCCCGCACGGACTTCGTCCATTCCGTTTTTCATCTGCAAGGTCGCGTCCTGGAGCTGCTTTACCTCGTCAAGAATCATCTCGTTCCCTTTGTTCATCTCCTCGGAAGCGTTTTTCACTTCAACGGTGCTGTCGTTCATCATTTTCAGGGCTTCTGTAATCTGCGTTGAGCCTTCGTTCTGCTCTTCCATAGCCGCGCGAATCTGAATCACAACCTGAGAAGTTTCTTTCAGCTCGCCAGCGACAACCGCAAACGCATCGCTTGACTCGCCCGAAGCCGAAACAACATTGTCGATTGAGTCCTGAATCTGGCTCAGCTGGTCGCCAATCGTCCTTGACTGCACAGAAGAAGTTTCAGAAAGCTTTCTTATTTCGTCCGCAACAACAGCAAAGCCTTTTCCGGCGTCGCCCGCGTGCGCGGCTTCAATCGCCGCATTCATCGCAAGAAGGTTTGTCTGCTCGGCAATGCTTGCAATCGCCGCGTTGGCCTCCTGAAGAAGAGCCGACTGTTTTTCAATCTCCTGAACTCTCTCGTTAACGTCTTTCAGCTTTGAGAATCCGTTCTGCGCGTTGCTTTCAAGATGGTCAAACGACTTCGACATTCTTTCCATTGACGCGCTAACCGAGCGGATATTTCCAATCATCTCCTCAACAGCCGCCGAAGCCTGAGCCACGCCGCTCGACTGGTTTTCAATCATATTGTTCAGCGAAGAGATATTTGAAGAAATTTCGTCAACCGCGCCGGCCGTCTGGTCAACCGCAGAAGTCTGCCTTTCAATCACATTCAGAATGCTGTTTATGTTCGCGAGAATTTGCTCGATTGCGCAGGCGGTGTCTTCCGTGCTTGAGTGCAAATCCTCGCCCGCGATGTCAAGGTCGGCCTTGCTTGTTTTCATCTCTTTTATGATTTGCTGGAGCTTTTCCGCAAATTTATTGAATCCCACAACAACATCGCCAATTTCGTCTGAAGATTTCAGCTCAATGCGCTTTGTCAAGTCAGCGTCTCCGCTAGAAATATCGTTGAGCGTGTTTTTTACGCCCAAAAGCGGATTCAAGAGCTTCCTTAAAATCACAGCCGCAAGCACAACGAGAACCAGAACCAGCACGACAATAATCGGGATTATCGTCAGAACAACTTTAAGCGACGCGGATCGCACAACATCCTTGCTTTTCGCCACAAAAACCATTCCGCTTATATTTCCAAGCTCGTCTTTTAGAGGGAAATAAATGCTTATGTAGCTTTTTCCGTTTATCTCGTTTTCTCCATAATAAGGCTTTCCGCCGCCCAGCACCAAATTTGAAATCGCCTCATTGTTCAAGTTGGAGCCGATGTATTCAGAGCCCAATGTTGTGGAAACACGGACAGCTCCGTCAAAAACTGTACATTCAACTCCGTAGCTTTTCGAAATCAAGTCCACAAAGTCAGAAGATGTCAAATCGTATCCAGCGACAACCGCGCCCAAAATTCCAGACGGGCTTTTTACAGGCGCAGAATAATAGATTCCGTAGCCGAAAACAGACGGAGAGTCGAAAGAGCTTCCTGAAATTCCGCTAAGCGCGTTTTTTATGATTCCGCTTACATAAATCGTTTTTCCAGCGTTGTCTCCTGTGAGAATTTTTCCGTTCCTGTCTGTAACAAAAAGAATATCAGCCTCGAGCAGCTCTTCCTCAGCATCAGAAAGCTCTTTTATGCTTTCAATGTCGTCTTCCTCAAACGCCTGGACAAGCTCTTCTTTTTCTGCAAGAGCGACAACAGAATGTTCAAGAGATGAAGCCCAGTCATCAAGAGTGTTTGTCACGCCGGACTGAGTTGTCCGCAAAGATTCATTGATAAAATCAACAACTTCAGAAGTATTTATCCTGATTGAAATCACGCCGACAGCAACTGACGAAACAAGAATCGCAAGAGCCGAAAGCAATGCGATTTTTGTGGAAAGTTTTAAGCTTTTCATAACACAACTCCAATTAAATTTTGCTTTTATTATAGATTAAAGGCAAGATTTCCGCAAAATTTTCGCTCAATATCAAGGAGACAAAAATATTTTGCATTTCCGCTTGCTTTTACACTCCGCAAATTTCCATTAAGATAAAAGAAAATATTTTTCAGGAGACTAAAATGAAAATCGCTCTTATCAACGAGAACTCTCAGGCTGCAAAAAACGCAGTTATCTACAACGCGCTTAAGAAAATCGCGGATGCGAAAGGCTATGAAGTTGTGAACTACGGAATGCACAGCGCAGACGACAAGGCGCAGCTCACTTACGTCCAGAACGGAATTCTCGCGGCTACGCTTTTGAACTCGAAAGCCGCTGATTTTGTTGTTACAGGCTGCGGAACTGGCGAAGGCGCGATGCTCGCTTTGAACAGCTTCCCTGGCGTTCTCTGCGGACACGTTGCAAATCCGCTCGACGCTTACACTTTCGCGCAGATTAACGACGGAAACGCGATTTCAATTCCGTTCGCGCTCGGATTCGGCTGGGGCGGAGACTTGAACCTCGAATATATCTTTGAGAAGCTTTTCTCTGAGAAATTCGGCGGCGGATACCCGAAAGAGCGCGTTGTTCCAGAGCAGAGAAACAAGAAAATTCTCGACACAGTGCGCGCGGCAGCATTCAAGCCGTTTACAGAAATCTTGGAGTCTTTGGACAAGGAGCTTGTAAGAGGAGCTTTCGCAGGCGAGCATTTCGCGGAATATTTCTTCAAGGACTGCAAGGACGAGAAAATCGCCGAGACTGTAAAAAAACTGATGTAGCGTTCAGTTTTTTCGGAGATTCTAGTAAAACAATAGATTCCGAATCAAGATTCAAAATGACACGCTTTTAAGCTGCCGCCCGCAAAGGCGGCAGCTTTCTATTTTTCCGAATCCGCAGATTTCTTTTTCTGCGCAAAAAGAATAACAACGCACGCGGCAGCAAAGAGAAGCGCGACAATGCAGACTATCGGAAGAATAATCTGGCTTGAAAAAAGCATTTCAGTAAACTTCTTTTCTTCCGAATTTTCTCTGCTGAGCAAGAGATAAAGACCTTCCGGCAGATTCGCGAATCCGAAGAACGCAAAAATCGCAAACGCGAGAATCTTGAAAAATCCATCAGGCGTTTTTCCGTGCAGAAAATGTCCAACCAAAAGACCGATGATGTCAGCGGCAAAAAGCCCGATTGAAGACGCAAACCAAATCGCAACTGAAGAGGAATTCAGCCCGTTTGTCGCTCCGAAAGTGATTGCAGTAAGCTGGGTCTTGTCGCCAAGCTCGGCGACAAAAAAAGTCGCAAAAACAGCGAGCGGCGCAAAATTAAAGCGGCTGTGCTTCGCATCCTCCTCGTCATCATCTTTAATAAGAGACGTCAGCGAAAAATAGAAGAACGCGGCGCAGGCAATCAGCTTTATAACCCAAAGATTCGACTTCAAGAATTCGTTCAGAATTCCGCCCGCAAGAACCGCAAGCGCATTAAGAACAAGAATTGCGGCGGCAGTTCCAGCAATAATCTGGCGAATTTTGTATTTTGAAGTCATCGCAATAAGCATAAGCTGGGTCTTGTCGCCCATCTCCGCAATAAAAACCGTCGCCAAAACCGTAAGAAACAGAGTCAAAGTATTCATCAGCACCTCCAGAATGAAAAAAAATGACCTTGCGCATTTCTGCACAAGGTCGTTTTCACACAAAGGCAACACAAAACACATGCACAGAAACTTGTAAAAATTCTGCACATGAGTCTCGCAAATTAAAACGCGCCAGGCCTGCTAAGCCAGTATGTTGACGCGCTACTCTGTTCAAAAAGAGTCTGCTACTCCCTCACGGAACAAAGCATATTTTAATGAATTTGTTTTTGTTAGCAGAAGTTAAATCGTAATGCGCTGCCTGTAAACTTCATAAAGCAGAACTCCAGTCGCAACGGAGACATTCAGACTGTCGATTTTTCCGCAGGTCGGAATAGAGACAATCGTATCGCACTGCTTCTCAAGGAGATTAGAGATTCCGCTTCCCTCGCTTCCCATAACGATGCAAGTTTTCACAGGAAATTTTATCTCTGTAACAGACTCGCCGCCTGCATCCGCGCCGTAAATCCAAAATCCTGCTTCTTTTAAGCCAGCAGCCGCCCGGCTCAAATTCGGAACAACGCTTACAGGAACGTAAGAGCTTGCCCCGGCCGAAGCACGCGCGATAATCTCGTTGTCTGAAAATTTGCTTGCGCTGTTACGCTTCGGCATTATCACAAGGCTCGCCCCGAACTGGTCAGCGGAACGCAAAATCGCGCCCACATTGTGAGGATCTGTGATTGAGTCAAGAATCAGGACTGTCGATTTCTCATCTGAAATTTTCTCAGCGGCAATCCACTCTTCAAAATTGACATCGGACGGTTTTTCAGAAACGCCTTCAACTGAAAGCACGATTCCGCGGTGGTCACGGGCGACTTCTGGCAGATTCCGAACAAGCGAGTCAAGCGATTTTTCATCAACTTGACCGCACGGAATTTTCACGCTGGAAGCAAGCTCCAGAATCTTTTTTACACGCGGTCCGATTTTTGAATAAAAGATGGAAAGTCCATCATTTTTGCCGCTTTCCACAGTTCTCCGAACTTTTTCCTCGATTGCATGAAATCCTGTTATTATCTGGCGCATTTTTCCACCATTTTTATTTTCTATCTTCCGCAGCAAAGTAGTTGCTCCGGCAGTCGCAACATTTTATGAAGCGCTGCGGTCTTTTGCTGCTATAATTTTTTTACGCTATCTTCCGCAGCATAGCAGCCGCTCCTATTGTCGCGGCATTTTACAAAGTGTTGTGAAATTTCTAAACAAAAAATTATTATATTAATTATCGTCCGCAGCACTTCTTATATTTTTTTCCGCTGCCGCATGGGCATGGGTCGTTGCGGCCGATTTTCGAGCCTTCGCGGATTACTGTCATCGGCTTTACATTTCCGACAGAATAAAGCCATTCGCCGTTGACTTTCTTGAAATATCCAATCTCGTGATGAACATCGCGCAAATGGCCTTTGTCTGTGTAAGTCGCCTCGAATTCAACGATTCCCTCGTCGTCATTTTCTGTGCCTTTCTCTGTACGCAAAATTTTAAGCCCGTGCCAAACCGAATTTTTAGCCCAGTCCTCTGTCGCCTTTCTGTCGATTGCAGCGATTTTCTCGCCCTCTTCGCAGGAATTGATGATAAAGTCGATTTCCTGCTTCACATATGAAGTGTAGCGCGCGCGCATAAGAGCTTCCGCCGTTGGAGCTTTTACAGTTCCCTTGATGATTGGCTCGCAGCACTCGCTATATTTTTTTTCTGAACCGCAAGGGCACAAATCGTTTTCTGACATATTATCCTCTGTTTTTGATGTTAAAATTTCCCAAAATTATAATAATTTTTTCGCTGTTCTTCAATTATGAAGTTTCCCATTATTTCTCTGAAGACTCATTCTTTACGCTTATCTCGCCGCTTTCGGAATTTATGACAAACACTGTAGTTTCAGCTGGAAGATTTGCTGGAAACGAAAAACCTCCGTCTCCATTTTTTACAAAGCAGACCGCATAATTTTTTATAAGCGCGCAGTCAAAATCGTCTGTCTGAATCAATTTTGCGTCCTCAATCTGATTTTCAGAAATCGTGTTGTCCCAAGTTGAAAAAACATTGAAGAAAGTTTCATTTTTTTCTCTTTTTTCGGAGCGGATCTCGATTCTGTCTGAATTTTCAAGCGCAAACTGCTTTGATGATTTTTCAAGAGCGTCTTTTGACAACGTTTTCTTGTAGTTTTTTCCGCCGACAGTCGAGTTTTCTTCTCCGCTGAAAATTTTGATTTCAGGATTAAGCGGCAAAAGAACATTTTCGTTCAGAAAAACATTGCCGCCGCGCATTGAAAATCCTTTTTTGTCAGATTTAATCTCCGTTTTTTTCTTCGCCTGAAACTGAAAAACTCCGTTGCAGCCGCTTTTCGCCGAAATTTTATCGTAGACAACAAAAATCAGCCTGTTTTCCTCGTCGCCGGTCAAAATCGAAAGCATATGCCGCTTGACTTTTTCCGCATTTGGATAAGCGCGCGTCAAATCGCCTGAAATGTAGGCATAGCCTTTTCCAGTTTCTTCTATATTTTTGACAGAATCTGAATGGTTCAAAACTTTTGCCCGGAGATATTTGTCTCCGTTCAAGAAATTTTCGATGTCGCTGATTCCGTCCTCATATTCTTTCTGTCCGCCAAAGTCTCCGTCGCCTTCGACCAAAAGGCAGTTCTGCGCGCCTGTTCCGTGATAAAATTCCTTGTTGTAGCCGCTCTTGAAAGAAGAGCCTGAAATATAAACTCCCGCCTGCTCGCTTAAAATTTCGCCCTGAGAAAAAGCGAAGTCGCCTGCGTCCCTGTGCTCGTGGTTTGAAGAATAAAGCTCGCCGATTTTCATTCTGACAAGAGGCGCGTTTTTGTCGCTCCAGGAGCTTCGGAGAACATATTCGCCGTAAGGACTTTTCACATAATTTACAAGCGGAAGAGAATCCGGCGGAAGGCATTTCAGGTTCACGTCGTTAAAAATCAGAAACTGGACTGGAGAAAGCTTGTCGTCGCTTTCGCCGCTCGTGTTGTAAGCGAATTTCGTGAAATTATTCGTGATTTCTCTCGCCTTGAATTTTGCGTAAGAATCAGCCGCCGCAGAGGAAGCCATAAGCATTAAAGCCGCCGTTCTTTGCTCGTTGAAAAGCGAATTGAGCTTTGCGTCTCCAAAATGGAAAGAGCTGTTCGCAAACAGAAATCCGTAATAAAGATAAGAATGGCTCCAGTTCTTGATTTTCTCGCCGTAAGGGGATTCCAAGCCCATTCCAGTTATCAAAAAATGCGACCACAAGTCAAAAATCGGTCTGTACATTCCATACTCGATTCCCTGAAAAGTCGGAAGCCCCGATTCGTAAACATAATTTCTGACAGGCACGTACTCGCTGTAAAATCTTTTTACGACAGTTTTCCAGATTGAAGGATTTTCATCATAAACCGCGATTCCAAAAGCAAGAAGAGCCTTTAAAAGCTGGCTCTCACAGCCGTGTCCGTTCACCGCATTCTGTTTTGCAGGCGGCCAGCCAATCTGAAAATAATTTTGGATTACAGAAAGCGATTTTGAGACAATCAGTTTTTTTTCTTTCGAGGAAAGCGCGCCGTAGCACCAGTCGTAGACTTCCGCCGCCGCAAAGACAAGCTGACCTGCCGGGCGGTATTTGTCGTAGACTTTTTCAGGATTGAAAGTTTTCAGAAGATTTACGAGCGAGCCATAGGCAAAGCGCGCGTATTTTTCGTCTTTCGTGAGTGCGTACTCAAAAGCGGCAGCCTCGACAACTGCCACGAACTGACCTTCAGTTTTGAAATTCATTTCTTTTGAATAAGAAAGCGGATTTTGGAAAAAAACATTTAAAAGCCGGTTTTTCTCTTTTAATGCGCCAGCGTTTTCAGGAGATTTCAGATTTGCTTGAATTTCTGAAAGTTTTTCTTGCGTGAACAAGACGCGCGGATGAACATTTTCAGGCGGAAGCGGAAATTCTGATTCTGCGGAAAGCGGAAAAATCGAAAGAGCTGCGAAAATTGCGGAAAAAACTGCAAAAAGCGAAAAGATTTTCTTCATAAAGACCTCAATGAAAGATTATCCGCCATCTTTGCAAAATGCAACGCTTTTTATTTTTGAAAGCAAATTTGTTATTTCAACGCAAATGATTTTTTGGGTGATTTTTAAATTGCGAAAAAAGCGATTCTGCCTTGCGAGCTTTCATGCGGCAGGGATGCGCAAGGCGATGACGTTGTTTTTGGCATTTCGCTCTCTTTTTCGGCTGCAGGTGTCAAAAACAATGGAGCGAAAGCGGAACCTGGAGCAGCCCGCCGGCGCGAAGCGCCGAGCCGCCCAGTTTTTTATCTTGAAAAAGTTTTAAAAGATTTTTCAGATTTTAAGGAATCACTGCAAGACCATCTGGTCGTTTGTCATCTCGTGCTTTTTTATTTGCCTGAAACGCTCCGCCAGGTCGTCGAGTGTGAGCTTTGATTTTTCCTCGCTTGAAATGTCGAGAATGATTTCGCCTGCGTCCATCATCAAAAGGCGGTTTCCGTAGTCGAGCGCCTGCTGCATATTGTGCGTGACCATCATAACAGTGAGGTTGTATTCCTCGGCGAATTTCCGCGTAAGCTCCATTACAATCGCCGCGTTTGAAGGGTCGAGAGCCGCCGTGTGCTCGTCAAGCAGAAGAATTTCAGGCCTTGAAAGAACCGCCATCAAAAGTGTCAAAGCCTGCCGCTGCCCGCCAGAAAACTGCTCGACATTGTCCGCAAGCCGGTTTTCAAGCCCCATGCCAAGGCGCGAAAGCTGATTTTTGAATTCCTCGCGGAGCTTTTTGCTCGCGGAAATTCTCAGGCCTTTCCAGCCTTTTTTGCTGCAAATCACCATGTTGTCGAGAAGCGACATTTTCCCGGCAGTTCCAAGAAGAGGATTCTGGAAAATCCGCCCGATGTATTTTGCGCGCTTGTATTCCGCATCTTTTGTAATTTCACGATGGCTCCCGTTTCCGTTGTCAAGGAAGATTTTTCCTTTTGATGGCGCCAAAGTGCCTGCAATCACGTTGTACAAAGTCGATTTTCCAGCTCCGTTCGAGCCGATTACCGTTATGAAGTCGCCTTTGTTTATCTCAAGATTTATGTTTTTAAGCGCGACATTTTCGTCCGGAGTTCCGGCATTAAAAACCATTCCGATGTTTTCAAGTTTTATCATAGTTTCGGTCTCCTGCCGTCTTATTTTAACGGCCGCTTCAAATGCTTCATAAAATTAGCCTTGCCTTTCAGGTTCGCGACAATCAGGCAGACGATAATCAGAAGACCTGTGATAAGCTTCAAGTCGTTCGGGGTCAGATTGATGAAATGTCCGTAGCGTCTAGCAAGGAACATCAAGCCGCGGTAAATAACAGAGCCGAGAAGAACGCGGAGCGTAATCCAAGTGATTTTGTTCGAGCGGATTATGAACTCGCCAATCATAAGGGACGCAAGGCCGCTTACAATCACGCCGGTTCCGCTTCCGACGTCCGCAAATCCGTTGTACATTGCGGCGAAAGCTCCTGAAAGAGAAGCAAGTCCGTCGCCGACGCACACTCCGATTCCGCGCACGATTTTCTGGTTCACGCCCTGTGAAATCACCATCTGCTCGTTAGAGCCGAGCGCACCCATCGTGAGGCCCAAATCAGTGTGAAAAAAAATATCCAGAAGAGCCTTGAAAATTAAGATAAAGGCCAGAAGGAAAATCAGGATTCCTGTCTCTGACGGAAGAGAAGGAAAAACACGCGAAGAGAAATCCATCAGCTTTGAAAACGGAGTGGAAATCCTAAGAAGCGAGATATTAGCGCGGTTTCCCATTATCCGAAGATTCACGGAATAAAGCATTGTCATCATAAGGATTCCGGCGAGCAAGTCAGGGATTCTAAGCTTTGTGTAAAGCAAGCTAGTGAAAAATCCTGCTAGACAGCCTGCAAGAAAAGCGAGAACAACCGCAAAGAACGGCGGAATTCCGTTCACAAGGCAGACCGCAAGAACGCAGCCGCCGAGAGGAAACGCGCCGTCAACTGTCATATCGCAGAAATTCAAGGTTCTGTAGGAGATAAAAAGCCCGAGAACCATGATTCCGTAGATGATTCCTTCTATTAAAATCGTTTCTATCAAGATTATTTCCTTAAAGCCCGGGAATTTTTTGGCGTTTTCCCTGCTTCTGTGAAGTGCTCCGCAGAAGTTCTTGTGCGAAAGCCTTCGCACAAAAAGCGATGACGAAGCATTATTTTTCTGTCAGTTTGCCGTCTTTGATGATATAGGTCGCCTTGTCCAAATATTCCTGAGGAATTGTGATTCCGCAGGCAGCACAAGCATCAAGGTCAAAGAGCAAGTCTGAGTCTTCAGGCTTTGTCATAAATCTTACAGGAAGCTCATCTGGCTTTGCTCCGTTCAAAATCTGCACGACCATCTCGCCTGTCGCATATCCTGCCTTGTAATAGTTGAATCCTGAAGCCATAAAGCAGCCGCCGTTTTTCGCGCCGGTAACGTCAGCGGAGAAAATCGGCTTTTTTGCCTTGCTGAAAACTGAAACAAGGCTTGGAAGCGCGCTGAAAACTGTGTTGTCTGTTGTAAGATAAATTCCGTCAACACGGCCGACAATCGCCTCGGCTGCCTGTTTTACTTCCGACGAATTTGAAATTGATTGCGTAACAAGCGAAAGTCCAGCTTCCGCCGCGCCCTTTTCAACAAGCTTTAATGAAGAGACCGAATTGTCCTCGCTTGCTGTGTAAATGTAGCCCAAAGTCTTGATTCCGGTAATCTCAGCAAAAAGCTTGATATGCTCTACAGACGGAAGCGCATCGCTCATTCCTGTTACATTGCCCTCGCCGTGCTCAAGAGTTTTTACAAGTCCTGCTCCGAGCGGGTCGGTAACAGTTCCGAAAACAACAGGCGTGTCTTTTAATGTGTTTGCAAGCGCGACCGCCACAGGAGTCGCGATTCCGACCGCGACATCAACTTTCTCGTCCTTGAACTGAGCGGCAATCTGGTTTGCAGTGTTCACATCTCCGTTCGCATTCTGGAGGTCGTATTCCGCATTGACCCCTGCCGCGTTTATTGCATCGATAACACCACGCTCAATGTCGTCAAGCGCGACGTGCTGAACTATTTTTGCGATTCCGATTTTGAATTTTTTTGAGGATTCAGAGCCGGATGATGAAGCGTTTTCTGATTTTTTATTGCAGCCGGCAAATCCCAGAAGAGCAGCAGCTGCCAAAACAAAAACTAAAGTTTTTTTCATAATTTTCTCCATAACAAAAAAGGAGCTTGAACTGCCCCTTTCACAAAAAGAATTATAAACTTTAGAATGTTTCTGTCAATAGAATCAACGGAAGTGAAATCGCGTCCTGCGATTTCACTTCCTACGAGAATTTTTCTTTGAAAAATTCTCTCTTCGCTTTATTGCCGCGTCCGTGCGGCAGAATCTGATTGGTGTTTTTTAATTTTTGATTTCTGTTCCTACGAGATTTTTTTATTCAAGATTTCTGTTCCGCCGGGAATTTTTCTTTGAAGAATTTTCTCTTCGCTTATTTTCCGCCCGATTTTCTGCCTGGAAACCAGCACGCGCCAGATACGGAGAGCCTTGATTGTTAGCTGCCGAAGGCAGCAACAATGAGCGTTAGCGAACTCGCAGTAGCTGGGCATTGTCTTAAAACAAAAACGCGGAGCTTTACCAAAGCGAAAAACTGCTTTTATAAAACTCCGCGCCAAAATAAAAATAAAATTATGATTTTTCTGATTTTACTTTTCTAGTTTTTAGTCCTGGAAAAGCGGCGTTGACAAATAACGGTCGCCGGTGTCCGGGAAAAGGACAACGATATTCTTGCCTTTGTTTTCAGGCCGTTTTGCAAGCTGAACCGCCGCCCAAAGCGCCGCTCCAGAAGAGATTCCGACAAGAACGCCTTCCTTTTTTCCGATTGTTTTTCCAGTTGCGAAAGCATCCTCGTTTGAAACTGGAAAAATCTCGTCGTAGATTTTGGTGTCCAAAACATCAGGAACAAATCCCGCGCCGATTCCCTGAATTTTGTGCGGGCCTGCGACTCCAGTTGAAAGGACTGCGGAAGATTTAGGCTCGACCGCGACAACCTTCACATTTGGATTTTTTGACTTTAGATATTTTCCGACGCCGGTAACAGTTCCGCCAGTTCCGACTCCGGCAACAAAAATGTCAACCTTGCCGTCTGTATCTTCCCAAATTTCAGGGCCGGTTGTCTCAAAATGGGCTTTAGGATTCGCAGGATTCACAAACTGGCCTGCGATAAAGCTGTTCGGCGTGCTGTTCTTGATTTCCTCAGCCTTAGCGATTGCGCCTTTCATTCCTTTTGCGCCCTCGGACAAGATAAGATCAGCCCCGTAAGCCTTCATAAGCTGGCGGCGCTCGATAGACATTGTCTCAGGCATTACAATCACAATATGATAGCCTCGTGCCGCCGCTACTGAAGCAAGCCCGATTCCAGTGTTTCCAGAAGTAGGCTCGATGATTGTCGTGTCCTTGTTCAAAATTCCTTTTGCCTCAGCCTCGTCAAGCATCGCCTTTGCGATTCTGTCCTTTACAGAGCCTGCCGGATTGAAATATTCAAGTTTCGCGATGATTTTCGCCTCAAGATTTTCAGCTTTTTCAATGTGGGAAAGCTCAAGAAGCGGAGTGCGTCCGATAAGCTGGTCTGCGCTTGTGTAAATTTTTGCCATTTTGTTCTCCTATAAAAAGTCAAGATAAAAACTTCAGTTTTATGATTGACTTTTTATGCAGTTGATAAAAAGTTTGCAACGCAAACTTGTGAATAAAAACTTAAGATAAAAACTGTTATCCTACTTTGTCAATAAGAATAAGACTCTATTTTTTCGCCTTTTTTGCCGCGTGAGTGCCAATCATCTGGATAATCTGGACAAAGACAATCAGAATAATCACAGTGAAAGTCATAAGCGGAAAATTGAAACGCTGGTAGCCGTAAGTCAAAGCCAAGTCGCCCACTCCGCCTCCGCCGACAGCTCCGGCCATCGCGGTCGCGCCAAGCAAGCCGACAGTTCCAGTCGTTATTCCAAGAACAATCGAGCCGAGAGATTCCGGCAAGACAAAGCGGAAAATCGTCTGCAAAGTTGTCGCGCCCATCGCCTGAGCCGCCTCGATAATTCCGTTGTCAACATCGAGAAGAGCATTCTCGATAAGGCGGGCAAGATACGGCGCAATATAAGCGACAAGCGGAACTAGAGCCGCAGTCGAGCCGACGCGAGTTCCGACGATTATTTTCGTAACCGGCATAATGTAGACAATCAAAATTATGAACGGAACGCTTCTAATCACGTTGATTACAGTTCCGACGACATTGTAAACAACGAGATTCTGCCTGATTCCGCCCTTTCTAGTAACAAAAAGCAGAACCGCAAGCGGAAGACCGATTACAAGGCCGAACAAAAGCGAAAGGCCGACCATATAAAGCGTCTGGAAAATTCCCGTGTAGATTTTCGCCGCGCTGATTCCAAAAATCAGACTCTGCGCCATAATTTCCTCCTTAAAACTTCAATGCAAAAAAGCTGTTTAACGTCATTACAAAAAAATTCAGACATTACAGATAAAGACCTTGAATCAAGTTCAAGGCGACACACGCAATTCCCAGCCGCCGGAAACTAAAACTTCACTTCAAACTTCGGAACTTTGTTCTCGTCAAAGAAACGCTCGGCGGCTTCAATCTGCGCCTCGCTTCCCGTAATCTGAACCGTCTGGAATCCGACAACTTTTCCTTCAAGCTGCGTCACAACGCCGAACAAGATTGAAATATTCACGCCGCATTTCTGAATAGCAAGCGACATCAAAGGCTTGTCCGCATTCTCGCCGTCAAACCGCAGCCTAAGAACGCGCTGAGGCTTGTCATAGTTTTTCAGAAAGTCAACAGTCTCTTTCGGCAGCTTGTCGTTTATCACAGTCCGAATGAATCCTTTTGTGGTTTCAGTCTGAGGATTTCCGAAAACATCGATTACAGAGCCGCTTTCAATCAGATTTCCTTTTTCAAGAACCGCAACTTTGTTGCAAATCGACGAAATCACGTTCATCTGGTGCGTAATCATCAGGATTGTGATTTCAAGCTCGCGGTTTATTTTCTGCAAAAGCTCAAGAATCGAGTCGGTCGTGCGCGGATCAAGCGCGCTCGTGGCCTCGTCGCA
>DHKO01000021.1:14819-22212 GCA_002404895.1 Treponema sp. UBA4692
TGTCCGCCGGAAAGCTCGTTCGGAAAACTTTCCGCCTTGTCCTCAAGCTCCACGAAACGCAAAAGCTCGGACACGCGGCTTTTTATCTCGTCTTTTGACCTATGAGCAAGTTTCAGCGGAAGCGCGATATTCTGAAAAACCGTCTTGCTAGAAAGAAGATTGAAATGCTGGAAAATCATTCCGATGTCTTTTCTGAAATTTCTAAGAGACGCTCCGCGCAAAGACGACACATCAAGCCCTTTCACAACAATCTTCCCGGAAGTAGGCTTTTCAAGTCCGTTCACCATTCTGATTAAAGTTGACTTTCCCGCGCCGGAAAAACCAATCACGCCGAAAATGTCGCCTTTCTCAACGGAAAGCGAAATATCGTTCAACGCATTGACCGTATTTTTCTTTGTCTTGAAAGTCTTAAAAACGTGCTCGAACTCAATCATCTTCTTCCTCTAAAATCTTCTAATTTCAGCTTGCAGCTTTAAAAATCGCCGTGGAACTTTGCCAAAAATACTGTCATGCTGAACTCGAACCAGTCTGCATGGCCGCTTCGTTTCAGAATCTAAAATCGCGGAAGTCTCCAAACTTTTAAAAAGCGCCGCAGATTCTAATCTTCAAAAACGTAGTCTTCAGGAATCCAGAAAAGTCCGTTCTCAAAATTCGTCTTTTCAAGATAATCCTTGAATTCCTTTGAATGATAAGCCGCCACAAGGTCTTTCGCCCATTTTGAATCCTTGTTCTTTTCCTTGACGACAACCTGCAAAATAAGATGCGGAAGAACGCTCTCCTTTGCAAGCGCTGTTGAAGCGTCTATCCCAGCGTTGTAGACAATCGAGCCTGTAATCACAACATAGTCAAAATCCTCTTCAACCGCAGGAATGTTAAGAGATTTCATCTCTGTGAATTCGATATTGTAAGGGTTTGACGAAATGTCCTCGCTTGTTACTGTCGAAGGATTCGCGCCGTCTTTTAGAGTAATCCAGCCGATTTTTGCAAGAAGAACATAAGCTCGCGCCGTGTTTGCAGGGTCGTTCGGAACTGCGACTTTCGGGCTTGAAAGCGATTTTATCTCGTCGAGTGTTTTATGATTTTTTGAGAAAAGGCTTGCAGGAACTGTCGGAATCGGAGTGATTGCCACCAAGTCGCCATTGTTACCTTTGTTGAAGCTTTCCGCATACGCTGTATGCTGCTCAACGTTAAAATCAACGTCTCCGCTGTTCAAAGCGTCATCGGCAAGGGCAAGCTCAGAATAGTCAATTCCTTTCAAAGAATATCCTTTTGACTCGAGAATCGGAGCGACGGCATTCTCAAAAAGAACTGTGTAAGGTCCCTGCGAGCGACTGTAGGTCAGAAGTTTCTTCTCGCCGCCTTTAGACTCAGATTTTTTATCGCATCCAGCGGCAACAAGGACAGAGAAAACTGCAAAAGCAGAAGCCGCAATTCTTAATAATTTACTGATTTTTTTCATTTTTGCCTCTTTCCTAGTAGCACACTAGGTTTTTATTTGATAATATGTTTATAAAATTTAATTCCTACTTGGTCAATAGGTTTAGAAAAATAATTTTTATTTTTGGAGGATTTTTATGAACGCTTTAGACGAGGCAAAATCTCTTGGAAATTATATGGCGGAGCTGAGGGAATATTTTCATGCGCACCCGGAGCTAGGTCTTAAAGAATATAACACCTGCGATAAAATTCAGGAAGAGCTTGATAAATACAAAATCAAGAACTACAGGATAAAAGAGACAAACGTGATTGCGGAAATCGATTCTGAAAAGCCGGGAAAAACGCTTTTTCTGCGCGCGGACATTGACGCTCTTCCGATTCAGGAGGCGAACGAAGTTCCGTATAAAAGCCAAAACGCGGGAATCATGCACGCCTGCGGACACGACGGACACGCAGCTTATATGCTCGGGGCGGCAAGGCTAATCAAAAATCATCAGGCGGATTTTTACGGAAAAGTGATTATCGCGTTCCAGTCTGCGGAGGAAATAGGAAAAGGCGCGCGTGACATAATCGCGGCAGGAGTTCTCGACAATGTTGACCGCACATTTGGAATCCATTTTCAGTCTGGAATGGGGCTTGGAAAAATCGGGATAAAAGCCGGGGCTGACATGGCAAGCTGCGACCGGTTCCTGATTAAAATCAAGGGAAAAGCGGGACACATCACAGTTCCGCAAAACTGCGTTGACCCGATTTTTATCGCCTCCCAAATTTCAGCGCAGCTGCAGACCGTTGTCTCGCGCCTGATTTCGCCTGTCGAAGGCGCGCTGATTGGAGTCGGAAGAATTCAGTCCGGAACAACTTACAACATAATTCCAGGGACAGCGGAAATCGAAGGCACGATAAGAGCGTTCACAAAAGAGTCACGGAAAAAGCTTCAGGACGCAATCACAAAAATCTCAAGAAACGTCGCGTCTGAATACGGCGGAGAGGCGGAAGTTCAGATTGAAGATATTTGCGATGCCTGCTTCAACGATGAGAAAGCGGCTAAAGAAGTTGTGGAATCTTCTATTAAATTAGTCGGAAAGGAAAACACGCTCACAAATCTTGAAAAGCGTTTCGGCTCTGACAACTTTGCGGACTACTTCAGAAAAGCTCCTGGCTGCTACATTCACGTCGGCTCGTCAAATTCAGAATCGACAAGATGGGCGCACCACAACGAGCATTTCGACCTTGCACGTGAAAGCGTTGTCTACGCGGCAGGGCTAGCTCTCCAGTACACTTTGGACTTTCTCAAAAATCCTGAGAATGGAGGAGAATCATGTTAAAGATTTCGACACGCGGCCAGTACGCGCTTTTGCTGATGACAGACTTGGCGGAGCAAGACCCTCAGAAATTTGTTCCGCTAAAGCTGCTTGCACACAGGCACAATCTTTCAACAAAATACGCAGAGCAGATTCTTATGCAGCTCAGCAAAACAGGGCTAGTTCTCGGGCTTCGCGGCAACAACGGCGGATACAAGCTTGCAAAGCAGCCTGAGCAGTACAAAGCGGGCGACATTCTGCGCGCGATGGAAGGAGATTTAAGCCCGCGAGGAACAACAGAGGGAAACACCGTCTCTAATGTTGGAAACGACGCTTTCTGGAACGATTTTGACAAAGCTGTGAACACATATGTTGACAGCGTGACTCTCGACCAAATCGCAGGGAAAAACCGCGAATTCAACGGCTACGACTACGTAATCTAAAAAAGTCTCTCGTGTTTGTGTCCGAAAGCTTATTTCCGCGCAAACACCGGGAGCTGAACGGAGACTTTGGACGAACACTGCACAAGAAGCGCTGAACAAAAGCAGAATTTGCTCAGCCGATTTTTCCGATTTTTTTCAAGCGAACATTCTCCCTGAAAAGATTTCTCCGCATGAATGAATGAACAAAAAAAAGAAAACCCCTGAAATGCTTTGGCTATTGCGCATCTCAGGGGAAGGAGGAGTTTTTTAGGAAAAACCAAAAATTGACAACTTCGAGTTTTTCCCGATTATGAAGAAAGCTTTCAAGCTTGCTTTGCCTGATTTATTTTGCGGAGAACATTCCGCATTCCGTTTTTATAAGTTTTTTTTAATTTTAGAATTATTTTGCGTTCGCGTTGTCAACTGGAGAAGACTCACGCACTTTCGCAAAAACTGATTCCGCGTTAAGAGATTTTGTCTCAGATTTGAAAAGCGAAATAAGAACCCACGAGCCGCTTCCAATCTGTGAAATATCATCGGATTTCGGCATTTTTGGAAGTTTTCCCTTTTCATTTGGATTCGGTGTTTCGCCAGATTTTGGAAGCTCGGCAGGCTCTTTCGGCGGAAGACGCTTAAAATTCTGGTCTGTGATTTCAACATTGACTTTTGTGAAAGGGCTTACTTTCACGACAACATCTTTTCCGTCGCTGTTTGTTACAGTAATCTCGTTCGATTTTAGATTCACGCCCTTTACTTTTCCGATAAGCACTTCGTCCTCTGTCTTCGCGCAAATCTTCGGTCCTGCAAATCTCTGGAAATTTTTGTGTCCTTCAATCCCGTCAGGCACTGAAATGTCAGGTCTCATTGGATTTTCAGATGATTTCAATGCCGACTGAGAGAATCCAGCCGAGGCAAGAGCCGCAACAAGCGCAAATGTAACTGTTGTTTTTACTGCGTTTTTCATTTTCTATCTCCTAAAAAATTGACGTTCTTAAGCTGCCGTAAAATTCTAGGCGGCTATTATAAATAAGGCAGCAGCACCGGTGCTTTCCCAGCCGCCTTACATAGACATAAATAAACGCCCTAAAGAAAAGTTTCTAAAAACCGCATTAAAAATTTGTTATCTGATTTTCAGCATTGTTTTTGGCTTTAACCCGCATTTCAGGCTTTCAAAAAAAATCACCCGAGAGCGGCGCACATTCTTCCTACGGTTTCTGAAATATCTTCTTTTTTGAGTCCCGAATAATTTATGACAAAAACAGGCGGGTTTTCCAATTTGGATTCTTCTTTTTTCGGTTTTTCTGACTCTTCGCTGTAATAAAAGTCGCTCAGAAGCGCAATCTTGATTCCGCGGCGCAAAAGCGACTTCCTGATTTCATCTCCTGACTTTTCCGATTTTATCTTCAAGAGAAAATGAAGCCCAGCCTCCTCTTCCTGAATCTCGCAAAGGCTCATCAATCCGCTTTTTTCCATCTCGCAAATCAGGCTGTTTCTAAGGTTTCTATAATAATTTCTCATGCGGTTGATGTGCTTCTCGTAAAATCCCTCGCCGATAAACCGGGCCAAAGTGAACTGCTCAAACGCCGAAACAGGGCAGGAATAGCAGCTCATTTTTTTCTCAAAATCATTTAAGACCGACTTCGGCAAAACCATAAATCCGATTCTAAAAGACGGAGAAAGAGTCTTTGAGAAAGTGTTCATGTAAATTATCTGGCTTTCAGGCGAAAGGCTTTGAAGCGTCGGAAGAGGCTTTCCGTTGAAGCGGAACTCGCTGTCGTAATCATCTTCTATTATAAAGTGATTTTTGCTCTCGCCTGCCCACGAAAGAAGCTCCATTCTGCGGCGAACAGGCATGACAATTCCCGTGGGAAAATGATGGTTCGGCGAAAGATGCGCAATCTGCGCGTTTGATTCCCTGAGCTTTTCAGAGCTAAGCCCGAAAGCGTCAATTCCAAGAGGAACGCATCTCGCGCCGTTAAGCTCGAAAATCTCCTTAGTCCGCTTGAATCCGGGATTTTCGACCGCAAAAAGCTTTTCACGCCCCAGAAACTGCACGAGAATCGAATAAAGATTTTCCGCGCCGGCTCCAATCACAATCTGCTCCGGCAAAACGCTCATATTCCGAAAATCCTTGAGATAGTCAGAAATTGTGCGGCGAAGCTCCAGAACGCCTTTCACATCGCTTTTCTGGAGAAGTTTCTCGTCGTCGGAAGACAAAATCTGCCGCATTTTGTGCGACCAAAGCGTGAACGGAAATTTCTCCGCGCTTGTAACGTTGCTCGTAAAGTCTGCAAAAACTTCTTTGTTAAGAGCGCAAAGAACCTGTCCGTCATTCTTTCCAGCCTGTGAAAATCTATGCTCTTCCGCAGTTGACGCTCCAGCCGAATCTTCAATCTGATTGCGGTAATCCGAAATGTCAGTAACGAAAAAACCTTTCTTTTCGATTGAATAAATAAAGCCTTCAGAAATAAGCTGGGCGTAAGCGTTCTGAACCGTAATCACGCTAACCCCGAGATTAAGCGCAAGCGCGCGTTTTGAAGGCAGTTTTGAGTCAGGAAGAAGCGCGCCGCCGAGAATCTGTTTTTTTATCGACTTGTAGATAAATTCGCAGAATCCGAGCTTTCCGCGCCCTGAAAAATCAATGGTAATCATTTCAGCCAGGAATTATGAACGAAGAATAGAAAATTTGAAAGAAGAACAGGATGACAAGCTCTGCAATAACAAAAAAAACGCAGGCAACCATAAGAATCGCCTGCGCTTGGATTTTTTTAAGGATTGTGTTTTTTAAAAATAAAAGCCAGCTTGCCTTATACCGCCGCGAAACCTCTTTCAAGGTCGGCGATGATGTCGTCGATATGCTCTGTTCCGATTGAAAGGCGGATTGTGCTCTGGGTGATTCCCTGGTCGGCAAGCTCCGCGTCGTTAAGCTCGGAATGAGTTGTTGAAGCCGGATGAATCACGAGAGACTTGACGTCGGCAACGTTCGCAAGAAGACTGAAAATCTGCAGGTTGTCGATGAATTTCCATGCAGCCTCGCGTCCGCCCTTGATTTCAAAAGTGAAGATTGAAGCTCCGCCGTTCGGGAAATATTTCTCGTAAAGAGCGTGGTCTGGGTGGCTCGCAAGCGAAGGATGGTTCACTTTCGCCACTTTCGGATTTTTCGCCAAGTATTCAACGACTTTCTTTGTGTTCTCAACGTGCCTCTCGATTCTAAGAGACAAAGTTTCTGTTCCCTGAATCAAAGCCCATGCCGCAAACGGAGAAATTGTCGCGCCTGTGTCGCGGAGCAGAATCGCGCGGATATAAGTCACAAAAGCCGCGTTAGGAACTGCGTCCGCGAAGCTGATTCCGTGGTAGCTTTCGTTCGGTGTCGCGATTGCAGGGAATTTTCCGCTTTTCCAGTTTGTCTTTCCAGACTCGACGATAATTCCGCCCAAAGTTGTTCCGTGTCCGCCGATGAATTTCGTCGCCGAATGAACAACAACGTCCGCACCGTGCTCAATCGGCCTGATTAAGTACGGAGTTCCAAAAGTGTTGTCAACGATAACCGCAAGACCGTATTTGTGGCCGAGAGCGATAAGAGCGTCAAGGTCAGGAATGTCGGCGTTAGGATTTCCCAAAGTCTCAAGATAAAGGATTTTTGTGTTTTCCTTGATTGCACCCTCAACTTCAGCCAAGTTGTGAGCGTCAACAAAAGTCGTATCGATTCCAAAAGGCTTCAAAGTGTGCTTCAGGAGATTGTAAGTTCCGCCGTAGATTGTCTTCTGTGCAACAACATGGTCGCCTGACTGCGCAAGAGCCTCAATCGCATAAGTGATTGCCGCCGCGCCCGAAGCAACAGCCAAGGCAGCAGAGCCGCCCTCCAAAGCCGCAATCCGCTTCTCAAAAACGTCCTGAGTTGAATTAGTCAGGCGGCCGTAGATATTTCCTGCATCAGCCAAGCCAAAACGGTCGGCCGCGTGCTTCGCATTGTGAAAAACGTAGGAAGTTGTCGCGTAAATCGGAACTGCGCGCGAGTCAGAAGCCGGGTCTGCCGCCTCCTGTCCAACATGAAGCTGTTTTGTCTCGAAATGTGTATTTGAAAAATCTGCCATAATATTCTCCTTAAAAATTGTGCTGTTCCGATATTTCGGAAATTCTAAAATTATCAAAAGCCTCCGTGATTTGCCGTTTTACTGTGCAGAAACCACGAAAATAAATTCTATAAAAAGGGGGAAGTCTCCCCCTCGCTCC
>DHKO01000021.1:22393-25731 GCA_002404895.1 Treponema sp. UBA4692
ACTCCGTTTCTAAAGTTTTCGCGGACAAGTTTCTCAAAATAAAACTTCATATGCGCCTCCTGAAAATATTTTCCTAGTAACTTAGTATGAAATCATCTTAATATGCAAAACCTACTCTGTCAATAGGTTTTGCGTTCAGAATAAAGATTTTGCCTTTCCACTCAGCTTTCTCTTACAAGCCTGAAGCCAACGTTTTTATAGCGTTTTGAAGAATCCCGGCTTTGCTCGTTATTTTCAGTCCTGCAGTCCATCCGCTTTGAATCATAAGCCCCGCCCTTTACAACATTTTTTCCGTCATCGTCTTTTGTCGAAGTCCATTCCCAGACGTTTCCCCAAAAATCAATTCCGCCGCTTGCTCCAGTTGTCTGAGAATATTTTTCCACAGGCGTAAGCTTTCGGTCTTCCTCAACATTAAAATCTGCGTCTTTTGGCATATGGCCCGCCGCAAGCTGCCATTCGTATTCTGTCGGCAAACGGTAAACGCAGCCGTCTTTTTTGCCAAGCCAAGCGCAATATTTTTCAATGTCTTTTATGCTCACATTCACAACTGGAAGATTTTCCTCGCCTGACTTAACTTTTTTTCCAGTGAATTCAGCGTACTGCGCATTTGTTACAGGAGTGTGCGCAACGTCAACATTCAGCGCAGCTCCTAAAAGCGGATGAAAATCCTCATTTTTAACATGGCTTTCAACAAAGCGCGGATCTGTAAAGCGCGCCATCGACTGCTTTATCCTCAAATCACGCACAGCTATTGTCTCGTCAACAATTTCCTGCATATCTGTAATCTGATATTCGTAGCGGGCAGAAGTTTTTAGCTCCTCAAGCTTGGCGACTTTTCTTGCAATCACATCGTCATAATTAAGCTCAACCTGGGCAAGAAGCGCGTCATAATTTTCCTGAGTCGGATTTTTTCTGTAAGCCGAAATCGCTTTTTGAGTCGCCTCGTTAAGCTCAGGGCGTTCCTTTTCGATTGTCGTGTTGTACTTGAAAATTTTTCCATCAGGGTTCGCAGCCTGCATTTTGCTCGGCTTTTCCGCAAAAACACAAAGTCCGCCGGCAAGAAAACATGCAAAAGCGATAATTTTTTTCATATTAGACCTCCGTCTCTCCGATAAAATATCTTAAAATCTCTTCCGACATTCCGTTTGTGCAAGTTTGAACATGGTCTGAATTTTTCAGGATTTTTATTTCCGCGTTTCCGTTCATCTCGTTTATCTTTTTTATGACCGGCTCTACTCTCTTTACGCTTCCAAATTCATCGTTGTCGCCGCAAACCGCAATGATTTCAGTCTTTGTGAAATTTCTTATGTTCGGCTTGAAAGGCGCGGCTCCGAGAACAACCGCCTTTTCTGCAAGCAAAGGATATTTGTCGAGCAAAAGCCAGACTCCGCAGCCGCCCATCGAGTCTCCTGAAAGCAGAATTTTTGAGCAGCCGTGCTCTTTTTTGAATTCTGTATAGAACGAATTCAAGATTTCAGGAATTTCCGTCCATTTTGAGCTGTCGTCGCACTGCGGAGCTAAAACAAACGCGTTGACAGAATTTAAAAGCACGTAGCGCACGATGTTCTTTAAAGTTTCTTTTGCAAGCTGACTTGAATTGTCTTTTCCAAAAGCCGAATGTCCGTGCATAAAAACAATCAGAACAGGAGATTTTTCGCTTTCATTGAAATGCGCGAACCTGTAAGGAAGCTCGATTCCGTCTTTTTTGTAAGAACTGCGCTCAAAAAGCGGCTCAAGCTCTTCATTTCTTTCGCTTTGGGCAAAAATCGGCTGAACCAAAAATCCAAGCAGAAGCAGCACAGCAATTTTTCTTAACGATTTTATTCTCATCTTTATCTACACTCCAAAATCAAAATAATTAAAAAAACAGAAAAGTTACATTGGAAAATTGTAGTAAAAAAATAAGAAGTCAAAAAGAACTGAATGAGGCAAACGACGCGAAATGTGAAGGCAAAAAAAAGCGACAGAAGCGGCGAAATAATTTTTAACAGTAAAAACGGCTTGCAGATAAAAAATATATATAGAAGAAAATAAAAAAACGGAAGCCGAATTTTCGTCAGCTTCCGTGGAAAGATTCATTTTGATAAATTAAATTTACAAGCAAAGAATGAAATCCTAAAGGCCTTTTATTTCTCTTGCCTTTGCCCTGATTGTGTCCTGCAGAATTTTCACGTCGCCGTTTGCAGCGTCTATGAGACGGACAAAAACCGAGCCTGCAACAACTCCGTCAACGTAAGGCGCGATTGCGTCCGCCTGCTCTTTTCCGTGGATTCCAAAGCCGCCGTAAACCATCGGAACTTTTCCGCTCTTGTTCGGGCGGCGGAATTTTTTAAGGAATTCAATCGTCTTGTCATCGACTTTTGTGTCCATTCCTGTGATTCCGGCGCGCAAGGCCGCATAAACCGTTGTAAAGCCTGAGTCGAGCATTTTCTGAAGCCGCGCGTCTTTCATGCTCGGAGCCGCGACAGGAATATTTTCCATTCCGTATTTTCGGCACGCGGTTGAAAGCCCCTCGTCGCAGTCAAAAGGCAAATCTGGAATAATCATCGCGTTTACACCAGCCTCGCTTGCCCGGCGGCAGAAATTTTCAACGCCAGGAGTGAAAACAAGCGAGCCGTAAGACATTATCCCAATCTGGACTTTTGGAAAATTCTCCCTAAGCTTCGCGATAAAATCCAGTCCGTCCTGGGTCGTCGCGCCTTTTGCAAGAACCGTTGCGCACGCATTCTGAATCACCGCGCCGTCCGCGCTCGGGTCAGAGAACGGAAGCTGAATCTCCAAAAAATCCGCTCCGCCGTCAACAAGAGCCTCGGCAGCTGCAAAAGAAAGCTCCGGAGTCGGATAATTCGCAACCAAATGTGACATCAATTTTCTCATAATTTTTTCCTCATCAAAACTTTTTTGAAATGTTCAGGCTTTTGAATTCCGCAAACTCCAACGCTAATGCGTTAGGGATAGCAGTGGCGGCGTCAGCCGTTCGCAGCGCGAATGAAGCACACCTGCGCGAACCCCTGAAAAGCCCGACCGGCGAATGTCGACGAATGTCGAAGAACACCCAAATCTTAATATTTCTCATGAACGTTCTTGTTTTCTTCAAGACGCTTAAGCTCGCTGCGCAAAAAGTCCTTCCATTCTTCCGGGCGGAAAACCGGGCTTGTGATGAAAACGTCCTTGTCGCCGCGTCCCGACATATTTATGATAATCGCCTTGTCTTTCGGAACTTCGGGAGCCAGCTTCATCGCATATGCGGCAGCGTGCGAGCTTTCAAGAGCCATCAGGATTCCTTCGTTTTTTGCGAAAAAGTTCACAGCTTCAAGAGCTTCATTGTCGCGGATTGC
>DHKO01000021.1:25756-26980 GCA_002404895.1 Treponema sp. UBA4692
AAAGTGATTCGGCCGGTTTTTCCGAGCATTGCAAGCTGAGGGCTGATTCCAAGATAATCGAGACCTGCTGAAATTGAGCTTGTCTCTTGCGCCTGTCCGTCATCGTCAACGAGAAAGCGGCTTTTGAATCCCTGCAGAATGTCGTCGCGGGCAGCGTTTCCGACCATTCTGCTCGCGTTTTTTCCAAGCTCCGGCCCGGTTCCGCCGCCTTCCGCTCCGTAAAGCTTTATTTTCTCGTCATCAAAGAACGGAGCAAAAAAACCTGATGCGTTAGAGCCACCGCCGACGCACGCTACAAGGGAATCAATCTCAATTCCGCGCTCGGCGCACTGCTTTTTCACTTCCTCGCCGATTACAGACTGAAAAGTGCGAACCATATCAGGGAAAGGCGCAGGACCTAAAGCCGAGCCTAAGCAGTAATGAGTCGTCTCAAAATTCGTCGCCCAGTCGCGCATCGCCTCGTTCACAGCGTCTTTCAATGTGCGGGAGCCGTTTTTAACAGCGACAACTTTCGCGCCGTAAAGTTCCATTGCGGCAACATTCGGCTGCTGTCGGCGAACGTCAACCTCTCCCTGATAAACAACGCACTCCATTCCGAGCTTTGCGCAGGCAGCCGCAGTCGCAACTCCATGCTGGCCAGCCCCTGTTTCCGCGATAATGCGCGTCTTTCCCATTTTTTTCGCAAGCAGAACCTGACCAATCGCGTTGTTGATTTTGTGCGCCCCAGTATTTGCCAAGCCCTCAAGCTTGATATAGACTTTTCCGCCGCCGAGAATCCTTGTGGCGCGCTCAGCGTACATGAGCGGAGTCTCGCGTCCGATATAGTCGCGCCGGAGAACATTAAGCTCCGCCAAAAAATCCGGGTCGCTGATGTAATTATGAAAAGCCTCGTCAAGCTCATCAACCGCCGCCCTCAAAACCTCGGGAACATATTTTCCGCCGTACTCGCCAAAAAAGCCGTCAACAGATTCTTCGTACATATATTTCTCCATATTCTGCCGCAGGCGCAGTAAAAATCTCAAAATCGCATTTAACCTTAGCCGCCGCTCTTGTTTCTGTTTATAGAAACATAATAAAGAAACCGTCTTTTGATGTCAATTGATTTCCGAAAATCTCGTTTTTCCTTATCTACGCTTTTCACCACACTTAGCATTTCTTGTGCTATAATTTTTTATTCGAGGTACAAATTATGAACGAGAACATCGCAAAACGGAACGAGGCTTT
>DHKO01000014.1 GCA_002404895.1 Treponema sp. UBA4692
AAGCGTTGTCGCGCTTGTTCCCTCGTCGTAAGAAAGCGAGCCGCCGCCTGCGTAAACTCCGAAGTTCGAGAAGATTGCCCATCTGCCTTTCTTGTAGACCGCGTTCAAGTCAGGGTAGAGCCAGACTGTCGTGTCGTCTGTCGATTTATAGTCTGGAATATTAACGCCAAGTGCCTGATATGTCGCACTAGAGTATGTGTTGTTCGTGTCGAGCTTGTTCGAGTATTCCTTGAATACAAACTGGTTTCCGCCGCCAATCCAAAGTCCTTCCTTCAAAAAAGCAGTTCCCGCGATGTTGTAGAAGGCCGCTTCCGGACGCTCGTTCTCTGTGTTTCGGCTCGGGTTTCTTAAATAGCCTGTGCTAAGGTTTGTCTTGTTCTCAACTCCGCTTGCAAAAGCGAATTCTGCAAAAACTGCCATCGACACAAGCGAGGCAAAGCCTGCAATCAACTTTTTCATTCTAAAATCTCCATATATCCTTATTTTATTTTGACAAAAAATCAAAAAGTGTCAGAATGAATTTACTATATAAAATTATTTCCCTCTTGTCTATGACAAAAATTAAAAAAATGTCATAATAAACTAGCTTGAAACAGAAAAACTAGGAGCTTTTGCTTATGGAAAAATATATACGCCCGACTTGGGATGAATACTTTATGGAGGTTGCCCGCACAATCGCAAAGCGCGCCACCTGCGACCGCGGAAGAAGCGGCTGCGTTATCGCACGCGACAACCAGATTCTTGTTACAGGATACGTCGGAAGTCCGGCCGGACTTCCTCACTGCGACGATGTCGGACATCTCTTAAAGAAAATGCTCCACGAGGACGGAACAATCTCCCAGCACTGCGTGCGGACTGTGCATGCAGAGCAGAACGCAATCTGTCAGGCGGCAAAGCGCGGAATTTCGATTGACGGCGGAACTGTCTACTGCAAGATGACTCCGTGCCGCACCTGCGCCATGCTGATTATAAACTGCGGAATAAAGCGCGTTGTGTGCGAGAAGCATTACCACGACGAGGCGGACAGCATAAGAATGTTCAATGAGGCAGGAGTAAAAATAGAGCATCTGGAAGACAATGTTCAGACGTATGAAAATATGTGAGAGCCTCCTGCTCTGACAAGAAATCTTTGTAGAAAAGCAGGATGCGAAGCGATTTCTTGCGGGCTGGAAATGTTTTCAAGCCGACATCCGTGTCGGCTTGGCTTATTTTTTTTTAACTTGCCTTTTTGTAATTTTTCTTTTAACGAGAAACTTCGTTTTTCTCTTTGCTTTACCGTGCGACGCAACGCTTTCTGGCGTCGCGCCTTGTTGAATTGTTTTTTCTAAATCAATATCATTAAGCCAGTTTGCAGGGGAGCGGAAGCTTGCTTAACCGCTGAGAGAAACGTGATGGCGTGAAACCCTTTGAACCTGTCGGTCAGGACCGTGGAAGGAAGCGAGCTTTTTGATTTTGCGTTTTGTTGAATCATATCTGCCGGCTTTTTTCGATAATGAAAGGCTGGCATTTTTATTTTAAAATTTTTGATTCAATGAGGCGAAAAATGACAAAATCGCAAATCCAAGAGAAAATCAAAAAGGCTGTGAACGACGCGCGCGAAAAAAAGCCGCTCGCGCCTTCAATCACAAACACTGTAACAGTCAATTTCGTTGCGAACGCGCAGATTGCCGTGGGCGGAAGCGCGGCTATGGTTTATCTTCCGGACGAGGGCGAGTGCGTCGCAAAAATCGGAAGCGCGGTTTATATGAACGCCGGAACGCTTTTTCCTTTTTACGAGGACACTTTCCCTCGCTGCGCGAAAGCCTGCAATGAGAACGGAACTCCGTGGGTTTTAGACCCTGTCGGGCTTGGAATCGGCTCTTTAAGGACAAAGCTGCTTCTGGAATTCAAGGATTTTCCGCCTAGCATTGTTAGGGGAAACGCGTCTGAAGTAATCGCGCTTTCAAAGCTCTGGAATATTCTTGATGATGACTCTTCAAAAGGCCCTGTCGGAGTTGACAGCGTGGATTCTGTTGAAAAGGCCGAGAACGCGGCGAAAGCTCTCGCGAAATTTATAAAAGGCGCTGTCTGCGTGAGCGGCGCGCGAGATTTTGTTACGGACGGAGAAACTTCTGTTTACTCTGACGGCGGCTCTCATTTTATGGAGAAGATAACAGGTGCTGGCTGCTCGCTCGGCGGAGTCTGCGCGGTTTATGCGGGCGTTTCAGACCCTTTCACCGCCGCGCTTTCTGCGACTCAAATCTACAATCTCGCCGGAAAAAGGGCGGAAAAGTCTTCAAGAGGACCTGCGAGCTTCCAGATGAATTTTCTTGACGAGCTTTATCTTGCGGGCGCGGAAGATGCGGCAGAAAACAGCTTCGAGATTGTCTAGCTTTTTATTGAGCTTTTGAAAAGGAAATGTGGCAGGGGCTGTAAGGGCGCAAAGCGGCCGCCGAAGCGTAGCGCAGCGGAGAAGAGGCGGCTGGAGCGTTTAGCGGAACCCTGAAAGACCCGGTTTTTGCGGAGTGAAACGAAGCAAAAAGCCACCCGAAAAAAAGTCTGAATATAGGAAAAAGAGGTGAAAAAAATGAATACTTTGTGTGCGGTTTGCATTGCGCCGGTTGGAGTTGGAGACGAGCTTGCAAAAGAGGTCGCCGAGATTGTGAAAGTTATCAGGGCTTCGGGCTTGCCGAACAAGACTTACTCGATGTTCACCGAGATTGAGGGCGAGTGGGACAAGGTTATGGAGACTGTTAAGAAGGCGACTTTTGTGCTTGCAGGGAAAGGAATTAGGACGGAAGTCGTCATGAAGATGGATATCCGGCCGGGATTTGAGAATATGATGGAAGGAAAAATCGAGCGGATGGAAGCCCAGATGTAGAAATTTTTTGAATTTTCTTTGGAAGATGAAATTCGGAATCAATAATTGAAAATCGAGAATTAAAATTTCATGAAAATTGAAAGTCCGAATTCAAACGAAAATTAGAAAATCTGAGAAAACAGAAAATCTAGAATCAGAAAAAGGGGAATCTTATGAAAGCTGATATTAGCGCGTATCTCGTTGTGGGAAGAGAAAACACAAACGGCCGGCCGGTTGCGGAAATTGTCGGGGCTGCCGTGAAAGCCGGATTCACAACTGTCCAGATTCGCTCGAAAGAGGAGAGCGCGCTTGAGCTTATCGAGGACTGCAAAAATGCGGCCGAGGTTATAAAAAGTCTTGGAAAGTCTGAGTCTGTCTGCCTTTTGGTTGACGACAGGCTTGACGTTGTTCTTGCGGCGCGCGAGAAGGGAATCAAAGTTGACGGAATCCACGTGGGGCAGACTGACATTCCTGTTTCTGTGTGCCGTAAATATCTTGGAAAAGATTCTGTGATTGGGCTTTCCGCTCCCACAAAGGACTTGATTGACTATGTGAAGAATTATGATGTTTCTGAAATCGACTATTTCGGGGCTGGGCCTGTCCACGAGACTTCGACAAAGCCTGACTGCGGAATGGACGAGAACGGGCGCGTGATTACAAAGACTTTTGACGAGCTTTCAGAACTTGCAAAGGCAAGTCCAGTGCCTGTTGTGGTTGGAGGAGGCGTAAAACTTGCTGATATTGCGCCGCTGAAGAAAACTGGAGTCGCAGGATTTTTCGTTGTGAGTGCGGTTGCCGGAGCTGAAAATCCATACGAGGCCGCAAAAGATTTGGCCGATGCCTGGCGGAATTAGAAAGAAAATCAATGTTGATATTAGGCAGCCTACAACATTGTTGGCGGTCAAAAACTAGCTTATGCTGCGGCCAGTGACAACATTGTTCACAGGCAAATGCTCGGTTGTTCACAGACACCTGACAATATTGTTCACAGACAAATGCTCGGTTGTAAACTGTCAAATACTAGCTTATGCGGCGGCTAGTGACAATATTGTAAACTGTCAAAATTTAGCTTGCGCCTGAAACAAGGCGTTGGAAAAGCCTGCTGTGAAAAAATAAGCGGTCAAGCCATCTGATTTATCAATATGACTTGACCGCTTATTTTCGTTTAAAAAACTTATGGCGAAGCGACGTTGCCGAAATCGTCATAAATTCAAAAATCTTATTTCTGGAGATTTTCCAAAAGCCATTCCTTGAATTTTCCGTAGTCGTTTTCCATCGGAATTGCCCTGTCTGGAAGAGACATAACTTTTTCAAGGCGGTCTGGAATGAGCGGAGTCGAGCCGATTGCTTTTTCCACAGTCGCGCCGAATTTCGCAGGATGCGCTGTCTCAAGAATGATTCCGACTGCGTGCTTGTTTATAACTTCGTCCGCCCAAACCGGCAAGTTCGGAGTGAGACCTGGCTTTGTAAAGTCGTTTTTCTTGCCCGCTTTCAAGTCTGCAAGTCCGCCGTTCTTTATGTCGCTCCATGCTTTCCAGCCTACGGCTCCGTGAGGGTCGATTGTGTAGCCTGTCTTTTTGTAGCAGTCTGCAATTGACTTTATGATTCCGTCGTTGTCAAGCCAGTAAGAAGCGAAAAGCTGCCTTACTTCGTCAAGGGAATACATCGCCGCGATTCTCTCGTAGTTTGAAGGCGCGCCTACATCCATCGCGTTTGCGTAAGTTTCCACAGAATGGCGCGCGTTGTAGTCTCCTGTGGCAATCCAGTCAGGAACAGTGCGGTTCGAGTTTGTCGCCGCCACGAATCCTGTAATCGGAGCACCCATCTCGCGGGCAATCAAGCCCGAGGTAAGGTTTCCGAAGTTTCCAGACGGAACAATGCAGATAATCGCCGGGTTTTCAAGCTTTGTGTCTCCCCAGGCGCGCTCGCGCACAGAAAGGCTCGCGTACATATAATAGAAGCTCTGCGGAAGAAGACGCGAGATGTTGATAGAATTCGCAGAAGAAAGGCGGAGAACCGAGCGGAGAGAATTGTCTGTGAACGCTGTCTTTACGAGCTTCTGGCAGTCGTCAAAAGTTCCTTTTACTTTAAGAGCGCGCACGTTTCCGTCGAAAGTCGAAAGCTGCTTTTCCTGCAATGCTGAAACTTTTCCCTCTGGATAAAGGATTGTAACGTCAAGCCCCGGAACGTTGTGGAAAGCCGAGCCTACAGCCGAGCCAGTGTCTCCAGATGTCGCAACGAGAATGTGGAGCGGGGAAGACTCGCTTCTGTTGAAATAAGACATCACGCGCGCCATGAATCTTGCGCCGAAATCCTTGAAAGCGCAGGTTGGGCCGTGGAAAAGCTCGAGAATATACGAATTCTTGTCAACAGGAACAGCCGGAGAAGTGAAAGGGTAAGCGTCGTGGATAATCGCTTCCAAATCCTTGTCTGGAATCTCGCCCTCAACATAAGGCTTCGCCATCTCAAAAGCGATATTTCTAAAAGAAGGCTCGGTTGACTTGTTCAAAAACTCTTTCGGAAGCTTTGGAAACTCAACCGGAATATAAAGTCCGCCTGTCTTCTCGTTCATTCCGCCGAGAACGGCAGTCCTGAAATTCGTCCTTACAGCTTTGTCGCGTGTGTCTGTGTAAATCATTTTATTTTCCTTTTTTATTTAAATTCCGTATTTTAAAGATTTTGCAAATTCGTCCGCAAGATTTTTCCGCGCGTCGCGAAGCACGTTCCACTCGTTTTTTCCGCTTGCAGAAGATTCTTTTTCTTCTTCAAACATAATCTCGCCTGTTTTCAGGTCAAGGCATTTGATGTTTCCAGCCAAAGTGATTTCGCTCGTTCCGTCGCCTTTTTTCTCTGCCGACTTATATTTTACAGTTCCGTAAATCAGATATGAAGAGCTGCTTCCTACAAGCGATTTAGCTTTTCTTTGCAATGAGAGAGAGTCGTCTTTCAAGACCTCGTTTGTAAGGTCGATGTTTCCCACCCGCGTGAATCCAAGCTGCATAAGGCTCATAAGAAGATTTGACGACGAGACCGGGTTCGATGTGATTGGCTTTCCGCTCTGGCTGAAGTCAACAACGGCAATCAGTCCGCCTGCGGATTTCAAGTTTGTCTGGACTTTGTAAGGCGCGCTTACGGAAAGTTTTTCAGCCGCCTCTTTTATTTCATTGTCCGAAATGTCTCCGTCTGGATAGAACTTGATTTCGGAATCCATTGATTTTGCAGGAATTTCCGGGAGAAATGAAACCGCTCCGTTCTCGTCTGTCAAAAGAATTTTTTTCTCGTCTGAGTACGGAAGAGAAAGGGCAATCTCAAGATTTTTGACCGCGTTTCCGGCCGCGTCTGTTGCCTTCACAATGTAGGGCTTTGAGAAAGCGCGTCCTTTTGTGTTTTCGCCTGGAAATGACTCTGCTTTAAGCGAGATTCCGGCTGTCTTTTCGATGTAGATTTCCGCCGCCGACGGAATTTTTTCTTCCGGCATAGGATTTTTTTCTGATTCTGTCTTGCTAAAATCGCTTGAAGCGAAATCATGCGGCGCAGAGCCGTCTTTTTGGGCGGCATTTGAAACCGTTCCGCATGAAACTAAAGATATTGAAAGAATTGATGAAAAAACAAGAGCATATTTAGAATGTGCTTTGATACTGATTTTCATTAAGATTTTTCCTTTTGCAATAGCTAGGTTGAGATTTTATTATAAGAAAAACATTTGTCTTTCTCAATAGTTACGCTGTTTTGCTCCTGCGTTTTGGCTTTCAAGCAGTATTTTCTTTGCCTCTGCCACGAGATAAAACGAGCCTGTAACAAGCAGAACCGACTTTTTCTCGTCCGCAAAATTTAAGGCTTTCTTTATCTGCGATGAAAAATCAGCGTTGAAATCATACGGAATTCCGTTTCCGTCAAACGCGTCCTCCATTTTTTTCGTGTCGGAAATTTTCACGCTTCCGGGCTTTGTAAGAAAAATCTTCTGGAATTTTCCCTTGAAAAGCGGCGCGATGTCTTTAACATCCTTGTCGGCGGCGCAGGCAAAAAGCAGGGCAGGCTTTCTGAAATCAGAATCCGCTTTTATCAAATCCGAATCCGCCTGTTCCGTGCTTAAATCCGTTTTATCCTTTTTATCCGCGTCTTTTGAGCCTTTCTCCGTCCAAGAATCTGTGCCCTTAGAATCCGTTCCCAAAAGTCCGGCTTCCTTCATCGCCTCCATCGTGAAAGTCTCGCTGTTCACAGTGTGCGCCCCGTCCAGAACAAGATACGGAATGTTCTCATAATTTTCCGGCGATGGCACAACTTCAAACCTTGCCGGAAGAACCGCGCTTGAAAGCCCTTTCTCAATTGTATCCTCGCTGATTTCTGGAAGCGCGATTTTCACCGCCAGAGCCGCAAGAGCCGCGTTCTGGGCCTGAAATCTTCCGAGCATTCTAAGTTTCGCGTGAATCGGGCGTGAAAAATATTTCGCCTCAAAGCTCACCGACATCAGTGGATGATTTTTATTTTGGTTCTGGGCGTTTCCCTCGCTTCGCTCGGGCCGGGCTATCCGCTGTTCCGCGTCTTCGCGCTCCATTCCTGCGTTTGCACTTCGGAATGCCTGCGGCGCAGCTCCTATCCCTAACGCATCGCGTGTTCGCGTGAGCGAATTGTTGAATATCGAGTTTTCTTTTGAAAACGAACCTAACGCATCTGCGTTGTTTTTGTGTCCGCAAGCTTCCTTTTCAAGCGGAATTTTTTCTATCCTGAATTCGAGGTTCTTTATCTCGTCGTCCACAAAAAAAACTTCCGCATTTCTTTGCCTCGCTATTTCCTCAAAAACTTTCCTCACAGACGGAGCTTGCTTTGCAATCACGACTTTCGAGTTCGGCTTAATTATTCCGCCTTTCTCCGCCGCGATTTTTTCAACTGTGTCGCCTAAGAATTCCGTGTGCTCAAGCTCAATCGGCCCGATGCACGCGCAGACCGGATTCACAACGTTCGTGGAGTCGAGCCTGCCTCCAAGCCCCACCTCGTAAACCGCAAAATCTGTTTTCGCCTGCTTGAACACGAGAAAAGCGAAAATCGTGACAAGCTCAAACCAAGTTATTCCGCGTCCGCCCGGAAGCTCCTCGTCTTTCACCGCCTCGACGGTTCTCATAAGCTCGTCCGCGGCTTTCTCATAAATCTCGCTGCTGAATCTATCGCCCGCCAAGCTTACTCTTTCAAGAAAATCGAGAATGTGCGGAGACGTGTAAAGACCGGCGCTGAGTCCGGCTTCCTTCAAAATCGACGCGATGAACATCGACACCGAGCCTTTTCCTTTTGAGCCGGCAACGTGGAAGCAAGGCTCCGCGCTCTCTGGATTTCCGAATTTTTGGCAGAAAAATTTCATTGTCTCGAGCCAGAAAATGTTTTTTTTCGGGGTTTTCTCAAAATTCAGGTAGGAGTCGAGCCATTTTTCAAAATTTATTATTTTTTCAGATTTCTCTGATTCTTTGGAAATTGCGTTTTTTTTGCAGTCATTAAGTTTTGCCATGTTTTTTATGATAATGAATTGGAACGCCAATTAAAACTGCTGATTTTTTGCCGTTTTTAGCCCGTCTTATGTTCATTGAAAATAAATTTCTGATTAAGTAGAATAATCGCGGTAAAAATCACATTTAAAGCTAAAAATTAAAAAATTGGGGAAAATATGGAAAATCAGACTGATAAAATCGAGACGAACGCCGACAAAATCCTTGCGGAGGCGATGCAGACAAGCGCGAAAATCGAAGAGGACATCAAAGTAAATCCTAAGAAATACCGCGTTTTGACAGGCGACCGCCCGACTGGAAATCTCCACATCGGGCATTATTTCGGCTCGCTTAAAAACCGCGTGCGCCTTTCAAAGATGGGCGTTCCGACTGCGATTTTGATTGCCGACTATCAGGTTTTGACCGACCACGACGCTTTTGACAAAATCAGCCAGAACACAAAGCAGCTTGTAATCGACTATCTTGCTGCCGGAATAGAGCCAGGCGACGATGTTTTTATCTATCCGCACTCGCACGTTCCAGAGGCGAACCAGCTTATGATTCCTTTTTTGACTCTTGTTTCAAGCGCGGAGCTTGACCGAAACCCGACCGTTAAAGACGAAATCATAAAGTCAGGAATGAAGAGCGTGAACGCCGGAATGTTGACTTATCCTGTCCATCAGGCTGTGGATATTCTTTTCTGCAAGAGCAACGTTGTTCCTGTTGGAAAAGACCAGCTTCCTCATCTTGAGGTGGCCCGCTTAATCGCGCGCCGCTTCAACAAGAAATTCTGCCCTGAGAATCCGGTTTTCCCTGAGCCGCACGCTCTGCTTTCAAAAACTCCGATGATTATGGGGCTTGACGGAAGCGCGAAAATGTCGAAGTCGCTTGGAAACACGATTATGCTCTGCGCGACAGAGGACGAGACTGCAAAATTGATAAAAAAGGCAAAGACCGACCAGGAGAGAAGAATCACTTACGATCCTGTAAACCGCCCGGAAGTCGCGAATCTTCTGCGCCTGATTTCGCTTTGCACAGGCGAGGAGCCTTCTTCGATTGCGGAGAGAATAGGCGAGGGCGGAGGCGGACAGCTTAAAAAGGAGCTTACCGAGGCCTTGAACGAGGAGCTTCGGCCGCTCCGCGCAAGAAGAGCGCAGCTCGAGCAGAACATGGACTATATCCGAGAGGTTCTGAACGACGGCGTTGAAAAGGCGAGAAAAATCGCAAACCAGACGCTTCTTGAAGTCAGAAAAGTTATGAACATGGAAATTTAATTCTATCATTTTAGAAAATTAGGAGATTTAGATAAATGAACAGCATGACAGGCTACGGCTACAAGGAAACAGTCGTTGACAACACGCAAATCAGCGTTGAAATAAAGTCCGTGAACAACCGCTTCCTTGACCTGAACGTGAATCTTCCGGGATTCCTGAATCCTCTTGAGCAGAAAATCAGAAAAATCGTCTCGGAGAAAATCGTGCGCGGAAAGGTTGACCTCACAATCCGCGTAAAGGATATGAACTCGACTGCGGTCGTCAATCCTGACATAAACGCCGCGAAAATGTACAGCGACGCAATCTCGAAAATCGCCGCCGCTCTCGGAAAATCAGGCGACATTCCGCTCTCGCTCGTTATCTCGCAGGATGGGGTCTTGAACATCACCCACGAGTACGACGCTGAAAGCTACTGGAAAAAAATCGAGGGAACTTTCAACGAGGTTTTTGGCGCTTTCATCGCAGACAGAGGGCGCGAGGGCGAGAACCTCAAAAAAGACCTTCTCTCAAAACTTTCCAGGCTCGACAGCTGCGCCGCTTTCTTCAAGGAATGGCAGCCGAAAATGGAAGAAAAGTTCAAGGAGCAGATAACCTCAAGATTCAAGGAGCTTCTAGGCGACTATGCCGACGAGAACCGCATAATGACTGAGGTCGCCGCAATGATGGTCAAGTACACGATAAACGAGGAAATCGTGCGGCTTTCAAGCCATCTCTCGGTTCTCCGCAAGGAAATCAGCGAGAATCCTGTCCCTGGAAAAAGAATCGACTTCATCTGCCAGGAGGCGAACCGCGAAATCAATACAATCGGCTCGAAAAACCAGTTCACGGAAGTCGGCGCAATGGTCATAAACGCAAAAGACGCGCTCGAAAATATCCGCGAGCAGGCGAAAAACGTCGAGTGATTCCGGCAATTTTTTTAATAAAAGGAATTCGGGCGTTTCCCGTCATTTGCCGCCGTTTTTTTGCTGCCCAGCCTTTCTTTGCAAAGCGGAGCTTTTAGAAACGGCGAATTTCTTCCGGGCAAATGCCGGGCCGGGCTATCCGCTGTTCCGCGTCTCCTCGCTACATTCTGAAAAACAGCTTGGCTTCGGCAAGCTCAACCAGCGCATTTTTTCAGAACGCCTTTGGCGCAGCTCCTATCCCTAACGCGTCCGCGTGAGCGGACAGTTAAATATCGAGTTTTCTTCTGAAAACTCGCGGCACGCTTTGCGTGCAGTCCCTAACGCGTTTTTATACAGCCATTTTGAACTCGTTTCAGGCTTGCATGAGTTTGCCAAAAATCCAAAAATAAATCAAAAATAACTTTCAGGAGACTTTTCAATGTCAGAATACAAAATCAACAAAGAGCTTAGAGTCGCAATTTCAGGAAAATCAGGCTGCGGAAACACGACCGTCTCAACTTTGCTCGCAGAAACCTTGGGAATAAAGCTCATAAACTACACTTTCCGCCAGCTTGCGGCCGAAAAAGGGCTGACTCTTGCCCAAGTCATCGAAAATGCGAAGACAGACGACTCATACGACATCTATGTTGACACTCATCAGGTGGAGCTTGCGAAAAAAGAAAGCTGCGTTCTCGGAAGCCGGCTTGCAATCTGGATGCTCGGCGAGGCTGACGTGAAAATCTATCTGATTGCAAGCGACGACACGCGCGCAAAGAGAATCCTTAACCGCGAGGGCGGAGACTTGCAGCAGATTAAGGACTTCACCGCAATGCGCGACCGCGAGGATTCAGCAAGATACATGAAGCTCTACAAGATTGACAACAGCGAGTACGAGTTTGCCGACTTGAAGATTGACACCGCAATGCGCACGCCTGAGATGATTGTCGGGCTTATTTTGGATTATCTTGAAAAGAAAGGTTTTGTGTCAAAAAAATAATCAAAAATCGTTTTTTATGTGTTTTTATCTTGACTTGTTTTTTGCAATAGGATAATATAGCCACATTCGCGGCAGTCATATAACGGCTCATTATCTCAGCCTTCCAAGCTGATGACGAGGGTTCGACTCCCTTCTGCCGCTTTTTTTATGCCGCTGTAGCTCAGTTGGTAGAGCAATGGACTGAAAATCCATGTGTCGTTGGTCCGATTCCAACCGGTGGCAATTATCGGCAAGGCTTGCTTCAGTTTTTCTGTTGCAAGCCTTTTTTTATTTTTGTCTGTTTTTTTTCACGGCGAAGTTTGCTTTCTTCAGCCGTGTCTTTCTGTTTCAAAAAATCATTGCTGTTCCGTTTCTTCGTTTTCTTTGTTCAGCTTTTTTGCGGAGTCTAAAAGCTTTTCCTTTGTGTTCAGGCTTGGGTTTTCAAGAACCTGCTGGAAGAGTGCGTTTAAAATTTCGCCGAGCTTTTTTCCTGCTGGAATTCCTTCCTCTATAAGGTCTTTTCCGTTTACTGCAAGGTCTTTGAGGCTCAGAGCCGTTTTCTGGGCTTCAATCTCGTTTATTCTCCGCCGCAGAATTTCAAGGCTTTTCGCGCTTTTGCTTTGGCTGTCCCATTTTTCGCGGTGCATTCCGTAAACGTCCGCCTTTCTAAGCTCAAAAAGGTCGTCGATGAACTCAGGCTTTATTCTGACGATGAATCTTCTGACTGCCGCATCCGTCCAGTTCTCCTCGAAGAAGAACATATGGTTTTGAATCAGGTGCGTCACGCTTTCAATCTGGGCTTTCGGGAAGCGGAGCCGCGTTAGTATTTTCTCGGTTTTCTCAGCGGAATAGATTTCGTGCTTGTGGAAGTGGACCAGCTCCTCTTTTTTTCCCGAGCCTTCAGGATATTCCTTTAATTCCACGGTGCGCGCCTCTTTTTTACCGATGTCGTGGAAGAGGGCGGCGAGCCTGACTGTGAAGTTGTCCTTGTCCGCTCCGTCGCAGGCGTAAAAGTTATGGTCGAGAACGTCGAACTCATGGTAGCCGCGGACATCCTTTTGCGAGCAGTTTCTGCATTCGGCAAGCTCCGGGATGAAAATTTTCAGAATTCCAGTTTTTTCAAGAAGTTTAAGGCCGACAGATGGCGTCGGTGATTTCAGGATTTTTGAAAGCTCGTCCCGGAATCTTTCGATTGAGACCGACGCGATTTTTTTCTGCACGTCGGGATTTTCAATCGCCTTTAGAGTCTCCTCCTCGATTTCAAATCCGAGCTGCGAGCTGAACCTTACCGCGCGTATCGGGCGCAGTCCGTCCTCCATGAAGCGGTCGTAGGCTTTTCCTACCGTGCGGATTGTCTTTGCTTTTATGTCGCTTTCGCCGCTGAAAGGGTCGATGACTGAGCCGTCTTTCAAGGAAGAGGCAATCGCGTTTATCGTGAAGTCGCGCCTGGAGAGGTCGTCTTCGATGTTTGACGCGAACTGAATCTCGTCCGGGTGTCTTCCGTCCGAGTATTTTCCGTCGCATCTGTATGTCGTCACCTCGATTTCCTTTTTCATGAAGTGGACTGTTACGGTTCCGTGAGCGATTCCCGTCGGAATTACTCTTCTGAACATTCTGATTACGTCTTGGGGCTTCGCGTTTGTGGTCAAGTCCCAGTCGGAGGCTGTTTTCCCGAGGATCGTGTCTCTTACAGCGCCGCCCACGAGATAGGCTTCAAAGCCGTTCTCTTCAAATATCCTGTTCATTTTTTTGAGAATTTCGGGAATTTCAATCTTTGCCATTTTGCTCACATTTTCCTAAGAATCAAGAATATCATATCAAAAAACAATTCCTTCTGAAAGTTTGTTCACAACGAGAGAGAACGCTCCTGAAAGAACGCTTGAAACCAGCGTGAAAACGAAAAAAATCAGGTTGAAGAGAATCAGAATCCGCCTGTCTTTAAGCGCGAAAAAAATTGTCTCGAGGATGGAGACCGCAGAAAAGAAAAAAAGCGCGATTGATGTGCAGGCGACCGCCTTTAAAATCAGCGAGATGTTCGAGTCAAGAAAATTCTGGTAGCTTCCTGAGATGTAGAAAACCGCAAATCCTGAAAGAAGAAGAAAAAGAAAGACGCAGACGCGGCGCGTGAGCCTTAGAAGCAGAGGAAGATGCTTTGATTTTTTCTCGCCGGGCAAAGGCGGTTTGCTGTCGTTTTTTTCCATTTTCTTGAAAACAAGCGTTGTTTGATATATTCTCTTGTAATTATAGTTTTGGAGCAAAAAATGTCAAAAAGATTGTACGGCGTTCGCGGGGCAACAGGCGCGGAAAACACAAAAGAGTCGATTTCAAAAAATGTCTGCGAGATGTGCCTCGAGATTGTAAAGAAGAATAATTTGCGCGCTGAGGATATTGTTTCAATCCAGTTCACACAGACAGGCGACCTTGACGAGATGAATCCTGCCGCGGCGCTAAGAAAAGGGCAGAGCGAGTTTGATTTTTCACCAGTGCCGCTTTTCTGCAGCCAGGAGCCTAGCATAAAGAATTCTCCTGAGAAAATGGTGCGCGTCCTTTTTACGGCTTATTTTGATTTTGATGAGGATAGAGACGGAAGCGATAAAAGCAACGGAAAAGACGGAAAATCGGGAAATGAAAACGCCCGAAAGATAAGTCACGTCTACATAAACGGAGGCGAGAAGCTCCGTCCTGATTTTGCTTCATGAATTTCGGAAGTACTAAAATCAGGAAAATCGGAAGTTTTAGAATTTCAAAAAAGATTCGATTTTCAAAAATCAGAAATCCCAATTTTGATTTTTTAAGGTGATAATATGTTTTATGACAAAGGCTTGAAATTTGAATGCAACCGTTGCTCAGGATGCTGCCGCCTTAGCCCGGGCTTCGTCTATCTTTCTTTTGCTGATTTGACAAAGTTGTGCCGGTGGTTTAATCTTCCAAGAAAAGAATTTATCGATACTTACTGCCGCTGGGTTCAGTATTATGACAACACCGAGGTTCTTTGCCTTAAAGAGCGTTCCAACTACGACTGCACGCTCTGGGACAAGAATGCTGGCGGATGCAGCGCGTACGGCGCGAGGCCTTTGCAGTGTTCTACTTTTCCGTTCTGGTCGTGGATGCTTGAAAGCAAGAAGGCATGGGACGACAGCGCGAAAGACTGCCCCGGAATAAATGTCGGGCGCGTCTGGTCAAAAGAAGAGATTGAGGCTCAGAAAAAGCTTTACGATGAGAACGAGCCTCTTCATCGGTATCAGATAGAAACTTTGAAAAGCTAAAGGCTGAGAACTGGCAAAGCCAGCAAAGCTGGCAAGACCAGCAAACTAAGTCTGGGGGATTCTTTTGGAAATTCAGTTTTGGGGCGTTAGAGGGTCGTTGCCGTCGCCCCTTCTGCCGGAGCAAGTTAAAGAGAAAATCGATGAAGTTATCCGGCGCGCTTCTCCAGAAGACCTTGAGTCAGAAGAAGCTAAAGAAAAATTTCTGAAAGAGCTTCCTGAATGGCTTTACGGAACAGCTGGCGGAAACACGCCCTGCGTCTCCCTTGTGTCTGAAAATGGCGAGAAAGTCATTTTTGACGCCGGAAGTGGAATCCGTCTTTTCGGAAAATCTGAAATCAACGCTGGAAATCCTCATTACAGTCTCCTTTTTTCGCATTTCCATTGGGACCACATTCAGGGATTGCCTTTTTTCGATTCCGCATACAACCAGAATTCTGTTTTCGATGTTTATTCTCCGTTTGATAATATGCGCGGAACTTTGGCCGCTCAGATGTCAGAGCCTTACTATCCAGTCTCGTTTGAGTCTTTCTCAAAGAATTTCAATTTTCATAAGATTGAATCTGGAAAGGAATTTTTGATTGGAGACTTGCGTGTTAATTCCATAAAAATGTCGCATCCGGGAGGCTCTTGCAGCTACAGCGTCTGTGAAAACGGAAAGAAATTTGTCTATGCGACGGACGTGGAGCTTTGCGCCGGCGATTTTGAGAAGACTTTGGAACGCCGGGCGGTTTTTGAGAACGCTGACGCGCTTGTTTTTGACGCGCAGTACACGGCCGAGGAGGCTGTCAGAAAGGAGCGGTGGGGACATTCTGCTTTTTGCTATGCGCTTGACTTTGCCGCGTTCTGGAACGTTAAGAAGCTTTATCTTTTTCATCACGAGCCGACTTATGACGACAAAAAACTTAATAAAATTCTTACTGCCGCACGCTGGTATTCTGATTATATTTTAGATGGAAATATTGAGGTTTATCTTGCCGTTGAAGGGCAGAAAATAAAATTATGACAGAAAATAAAGATGAATCCAAAAATGGAATCTCGCTTGACTATCATTTTACCGAGCGTGAGATTATGATTCTAGCGAGATTTTTCAGAAATCATCAGGACGAGATTCCTGACGGGCTTCTTGATTTCTCAATGAAAATCGAGAAAGTTGTTTACAGTTCAATGTCGATTGGCGAGGCCGAGGCTTTTTACTCATGAAAAAAAATAAGAACAAAGGAAGTTTTCTTGCTTTTTTGCTGTGCCTTGTTGCGGGGCTTCTTTCGGTTGTGATTGCGCTTTTCCTGCTTTTTGAAATCCAGCTCGGCTCTGTCGATTCAAAAAAGAACAGCCGCACTGAGCGTTTTGAGATTCCGTCCGGCTCTGGAATAAAGGCTGTCGCGTCGTCTCTCGCGGAAAAAAATCTTATAAAGAGCGAGGGCGCGTTTTATTTTGCGGCGCGTTTTCCGTTCCTGATTTTTATGGATAGGCAGCCTGTCCTGAAATCCGGCGTTTATTCGGTTTCCTCTTCGATGAATGTGAGGGAGATTCTCTCGCTTTTTGACTCGGGCAAGCAGGAATATATAAAGACTGTGATTCCTGAGGGGCTTACATTGAAGAAAATCGCGCGTCTTCTTGAAGAAAAATCAGTTTGCAGCGCAGAGGACTTTATAAAGGAAGCCCGCGATTCAGCGAATCTTGAAAAATACAATATACACGCGGCGGATTTTCAGGGATTCCTTTTTCCTGACACTTACAATTTTGCTCCGGGAATGTCTGCGAAAGCGGCTCTTTTTATGATGGCGGACAATTTTTTTGACCATATAAAGCAGATTCCTGAGTTCAACGGAAAGACTCCTGACGAGTTCTATAAGACTTTGATTCTCGCGTCTATCGTTGAGCGCGAGTACAGAGTCGCCTCGGAAGCTCCTTTAATCGCGAGCGCGTTTCTGAACAGGATTAACGACGGGGCGGGGCTTTACTCATGTGCGACAATCGAATACATAATCACGGAGATTCAGGGAAAGCCGCATCCTGATGTTATCACTTACGACGACCTGAAAATAAACAGCCCTTACAACACTTACAAATGGGCTGGGCTAACTCCGGGCCCAATCTCAAATCCTGGAATGGTCGCCTTGAAAGCCGCGGCAGAGCCTGCAAAAACCGACTACAGATTTTTTGTCTTGAAAGGCGACGGCTCCGGAACGCATAATTTCACGAGAACCCAGTCCGAGCATGAGCGCGCGATAATTTCCTACAGAACAAAGAAAGCGGCTGGTGGAAACTGATGTCTGTAATAATTTCCCAGGAGACGAAAGACCAGATTATTTCTTCAGTCGATATTGTCTCGGTTGTCGGCGACTATGTATCCCTCGAGCAGCGCGGAAACCAGTGGTGGGGCTGTTGCCCTTTCCATAGCGAAAAAACGCCGTCGTTCTGCGTTACTCCTGACCGCCATATGTATTATTGCTTCGGCTGCCATGCCGGCGGAGACGCGATAAAATTTGTGATGGAGATGGAGAAATTCAAGTATCCTGAAGCCGTCGAATTTCTTGCCCGCCGCGCCGGAATTGAAATCAAGTACGAGAATGGCGGATACAATCCTCAGCAGAATCAGAACGAAAGCAAGAAGACTCAGTATATTGAGCTTTACAGCCGTGTCGCGGATATGTTCCACTACGGGCTTTTGAACACTCCTGCCGGAAAATTCGCGCTCGACTACATCACAAAGCGAGGCCTTACGCCTGAGACGCTCGAGAAATTCAAGATTGGCTACGCTCCAGCCGACAGAAAATGGCTCAGACGTTTTTTAAAGTCTAAAAATTTCAGCGATGACTTCTTGAACAGTTCGGGGCTTTTCAGCAAGAAATATCCTGACTTCGCTTTTTTTTCTGACAGGCTTATGTTTCCGATTTTTGACAGGCGCGGGCAGGTCGTTGCGTTTGGCGGCCGTTTCTTGCGCGGCAATCCCGAAACTTCTCCGAAATACTTGAATTCCGGCGGCGACTTGATTCAGTACCAGAAAAGGGAGACTTTGTTCGCCTTCAATTTTGCGAAAAGCGCGATAAGCGAGAAAAAATCCGCGATAATCTGCGAGGGCTACATGGACTGCATCGCCTATCATCAGTGCGGAATTTCAAATGCGGTCGCGACTTGCGGAACAGCTTTGACGGACGAGCAAATAAATATCTTAAAAGGATTTGCAAAAAAGGAGATACTTCTTTCATTTGACAGCGACGGAGCGGGGCAAGCGGCTACAGTCCGCGCGATTCTGATGTGCAGGCGGCAGGGCGTCACGACAAAAGTCATAAGGCTTCGCGGCGGAAAAGACCCTGCGGAAATTATGGTCTGCTTGGGCAAGAAGTCCTTGACTGATGATGTTGAATCCGCTATATTAGATAGTGATTATCTGTTGTCATCTCTTTCGCAGAAATATCAGGTTGATACACCCGAAGGAAAGACAAAGGCAGCTTTGGAATTTTTCCCTTACATAGATGCGCTTCAGAATGACATTCAGAAAGAATCGAGCCTTGATTTGCTCAGCCAGAGATTTAATATTTCTCCTGAAGCGGTCAGGAAGGATTATGCGAATCGCAGTCAGGCTGAAAGGCGTGTCTTTGTTCAGAGTGCGGTGCAAAATTCGGCATCTCCGAAAACTTCTGTAAAAATTGACTCAGAGCTTCGGGCAGTTCTTGCCGTTATATCCGATACAAATCAGTTTGAGCTGATGGACAGCCAGTTGTCTGAGGAAGATTTTGAAAATCCTAGCGCGAAATATTTGTTCAATCTCTTAAAGAAATGTGGCAAAAACGGCAGTCTTTCTTTTAATGAGGTGCTGAGCCGCTGCGATGACGAGAATATCCAGAATCTTGTCGCTTCTACTGTTGCGTCTGGTGAATTCTCGAAGAACAACAGGCAGTCTGTCGCGGACGGTGTTGCGCTTATAAAAAGAAGAAACTTGGAGAAAAAACGCGACTCGCTTATTCTTCAGATGAAAAAGTTGCCGGCAAATCCTGTATCCGTCGAGGATCAGGAGCTTTTGACGCGTCTTCTTTCTGAAAAAATGAATATCGACAATTTGCTGAAACAAAGCTTTTGAGGCTTTGCAGTTTCTGAATAATTTAAAAAGGACGAGAAAATGGATCAGGAATTAGATCCTAAAGTTGAAAAACTTTTAGAGTACGCAAAAGAAAAGCAGGTTATCTCCTGGGATGAAATCAACGAGCAGCTTGGTCAGGATTTTGTGAATTCTCCGAAAATGGACGAGGTTCTCCAGCTTTTTGCCCAGCACAATATTCCTGTAATGGAAGAGGGTGCGGGTCTTGAAGATGAAGACAAGGACGATGAGGAGGACGAGCTTCTTGACGATGAGGATGACGAGTCTTTTGATGAAGACCAGAAGGAAGATGACGATTCTGACAAGACACGCCTTGTAAACGGAGACAAGAATTCGAGCGTTGACGATCCAATCCGCCTTTATCTCCGCGAAATCGGAAAAGAAAAACTTTTGACCGCCGAGCAGGAAGTCATCTACTCAAAGCAGATGGAAGACGGCGAGAATATCATCAAAGATGTAATCAAAAAGTCCGGGATGATGATTCCTGAATTCTTTGCGATTTGCCAGAAGGCGTTTGCTAAAATCGACCCTCAGGGAAAAGCACGCAAGGAAATCAACGAGGCTCAGACGGAAAAACGCCGCTTGAAGAGCTGCTACGGCGAGAATCTGAGAGCCGTGAAAGACAACATGAAAACTTACATGAACCTGAAAAAGCAGCTTTTTGAGTCAGGCCAGTTTGCGGAAATTTTTCAGGACAAGCAGCTTCTGGAGCTTCGCGATAAAATCATGCCTGAGCTTCAGAAAATCGACATTCAGTCTGAGGAAATCGAGAAATTCAGCGGAAAATTTATTGATGCGACGCAGAAAATCGACGAGTTCAGGCACAAGCAGGAAAAGAAGATGAAGGAGCTGCGCATTTCAAACTCCACAGAGCTTCGCCGTCTTGGGCGCCGCCTTGCGATTCATTCCGAGGCTGTGAAGCTTGAGAATGAGCTCAGCCTGAAAAGCGACGAAATCCGCGATGTCTATACTCAGATTCAGAAAATCGACAGAAAGCTCCGCAGAATGGAATATGATTTTGAGAACAGCATCGACGAGATTCTTGAGATGTCTGCTGAAATCAACCGCGGACGCGAGATGCTTGAAAAGGCGAAAAACAAGCTGATTAACGCTAACTTGCGTCTTGTTGTCTCAATTGCGAAAAAATACACGAACCGCGGTCTTCAGTTCTTTGACTTGGTTCAGGAAGGAAATATCGGTCTGATAAAGGCTGTCGAGAAATTTGAGTACAGAAAAGGATATAAATTCTCAACTTATGCGACTTGGTGGATTCGGCAGGCGATTACGCGCTCTATCTCTGATCAGGCGCGCACAATCCGTGTTCCTGTCCATATGATAGAGCAGATTAACAAGGTTGTCCGCGAGGGCAGGCAGCTTATGCAGAAACTCGGGCGCGAGCCTACAGACGAGGAAATCGCGCAGCAGCTTGGCTGGCCGGTTACCCGCGTAAAGCAGGTTAAAAGCGTTGCCCGCGACCCGATTTCCCTTGAAACGCCGATCGGCGAAGAGGAAGACAGCCAGCTTGGAGACTTTATTGAAGACAAGGATGTTGAAAATCCTGCGAACCAGACCGCATATACGCTTCTTCAGGAGCAGCTTCGCGAGGTTTTGGGGACATTGCCTTCACGCGAGCAGGAAGTCCTTAAAATGCGCTTCGGGCTTGATGACGGCTACTCGCTCACATTGGAGGAGGTCGGACTCTACTTTAATGTAACTCGCGAGCGTATCCGCCAGATTGAGGCAAAGGCTTTGAGACGGCTTCGCCATCCGCGCCGCGCAAGCGGTCTCCGTGACTACATTGAGATGTAAAAGCGGAATTGCAGTTCTCTTGTTTTATGGACATAAGTCATAAAATTTAATATACTTTATGGACATTTTTAAGACTTTGTTTTTGGAAATGTCCATATAATTTGATTCTTGAGGTTTTTAACATGGCAATTAAGGAAGATATAGAAAAACTTAAAAATCTTCAGACTGTATTGGTAGAAAAATACGATTTGGAAAAGAAAATTGAAAAGACTCCAAAGGAACTTGACAGTCAGAACGGTCTTTTAGCTCGTCTCAAGGAAGAATACATCGAAAAAAACAAGTCATACGAAGAGAGCAAGGCTAAAGTTGAAGAAATCAAGAGTGAATTGTCTGATGTCGTTGCTAAGCGCGAGGCTTCGGAAAAAGATATGGACTCTGTGACGAACCACCGCGAATATGAGGCTTTGGACAAGCTGATTAAAGAAGCGAAAGACAAGGAAGACGAGCTTAGAAAGGAGCTTAAGTCAAGCGAAGCTGTTATGGAAAAGCTTGACGAGGCTTTGAAAGACGATGAGGCTTTGATTAGCGACCATGAGGCCCAGCTCAACGAGGCCAAAGAAAGCCTTGAAAAGGAGATTGACTCGTACAAGTCACGCTTGGAAGAGCTAAAAACTGAGGAAGACGAGATTGTTCCTGAGCTGGATCAGGAAATTGTCTATAAATTCCAGAGAATTATTCAGCGAAACAGCGAAGGTATCGTTGCTGTAAGAAACGGTGTCTGCACAGGCTGCCATATGATTCTTCCTGGACAGTTCGCAAACGAGGTTCACGAGGGCGAAAACATCTTGTTCTGCCCTTACTGCTCGCGAATTCTTTATCACGAGGATGTTGCGGCTGGCGAGGCTGAGAATTATTCATCTCTTAACGAGACAGGAAGCTTGGCTGACTTTGACGATGACTTCGGCGAGGAGCTTGACGAAATCGGCTCGCAGACAGACGAGACCGATGACGGCGATACAGACGGCGGCTCTGACTCGTTCGACGACTGATAAAATCGTTTCATAGGCTGCCTTTTTGCAGGGCAGCTTTTTTATTTTGTAATTTGACAGAAAAGATATAACCGTGCTTTCTGCGCTGATGAAAGCGCAAGTAAGTGAGGAAAGTCCGGGCTCCACCGGAAAAAAATGCCGGATAATAACCGGGCGGCGAAAGGAAGTTGTCTTTATGGGCATAACCCTTTTTCCGACAGATAGTGCCACAGAAAATAAACCGCCGAAAGGCAAGGGTGCAAAGGCAGTGTAAGAGACTACCGCAGATATGGAAACATCTCTGGCAGGGCAAACCTCATTTGGAGCAAAGTCGAGCAGTGGTTTGGTTTCCGGGCTAAAAACCACGGGTAGGCTGCTAAAGGCTTCTGGCGACAGAAGTTTCGGATAGATGGTTATGCGTCTGTCTCTTTTTAGGATTTTTTCCTTTTTTGAGGCAGGCAGGACAGAACCCGGCTTATTGTCTTTTCTGTTTTTTTTTATTTTGGGTGCAAGATGAGATTAAAAGGACTTCATTCGAGAAAAGTTGTGAAAAGAAAAGTCAAGATTGTTCATAATCTTTTGGTGGCTTTTCTTGTTGCGCTTGTCCTTGCGGTCGCGGTCTTTTTTGTCCAGCGTTTTATTGATTCTCTTGTGAACAACGGAAAATCCATTCCCGGCATGAGAAAAAGCTGGAAATCGTACGATTATCAGTCTTGCTACGATATAAGCTCTGCTTATCTTTACGAAAATCCTTACAGCTGCACAGCTTTGATTTATCACGGATACTCTTCTTTTTTTCTTTCGATGTCGCAGAACGATGTTGTTCAGGCGCAGAATTATCTTGACGAGGCGATAAACAGTCTCCGATGCGCTCTTCTTGATGCTGGAAAATCGAGCGTTCCGCAGATTGAATATATGCTTGGAAAATCATATTTTTACAAGGATTTGCAGTCTTCATACCATTATTATGCGGATCTGGCGGTGAAATATCTTGACGACGCGAAATTCAGAGGCTATAAGGCGGACGATATTCCCGAGCTTCTGGGGCTTTCATACGCGTCTTTGGGAATGACGATGGAAAGCATTTCGTCTTTTACGGAAGCTCTCCTTGTGCGGGAGTCTGACATTCTCCTGCTTTCGATTGCGGAGCAGTACAAGAATGCGGGACAGAATCAGGCGGCGGAGCAGTATCTCTACAGAATCTCGAAGAACTGCAAGGACGAGCAGATAATCTTGAAGAGCCGTCTTCTTCTCGGTGAAATTTATCTTGAGCGCGGAGACAACATCGGCGCGGAAAAAGAATTCAATTTTATTTTGGAAAAAAACGAAAATTCTGCTGACGCGTATTATTATCTTGGTGTAATATATGAAAATCAGGGCGATTTAGTCAAAGCCCGTTCTGAATGGCGGAAAGCTTTGCGGATTCAAGGCAATCACGTCGGCGCATTGAAAAAAATGGCTGAATTAAAATAAAAAATACGAAAATTACTGTTTAATAAAGTTTGGGAGGACTTTTATGGGTTTTTTCGACCGTTTTTCTACTGATATTGGAATAGATTTAGGAACTTGCAATACATTGATTTATGTTCGTGGAAAAGGCATCGTGGTTGACGAGCCGTCTGTTATCGCTGTAGAAAAAGGCACGAAACACGTTGTTGCTGTCGGAGCGGAAGCGAAAAGAATGCTGTGGAGAACTCCTGAGAATATTGTCGCAATCCGGCCGCTCCGGGACGGAGTTATCGCAGACATTGACAGCACGGAAAAGATGATAAAATATTTCATCTCGAAAGTCATCTCGCGTCATCAGCTTTTCAAGTCAACAAAAATGAAAGTCGGAATTCCTTCATGCATTACGGAAGTCGAGCGCCGCGCTGTAATTGAGGCGGCCTTGAAAGCAGGTGCAAAGGAAGTAGATGTTATTGAGGAGTCGCTTGCGGCCGCAATCGGCGCGCAGATTCCAATCAACGAGCCTGCCGGGCATATGATTTGCGACATCGGCGGCGGAACAACGGAAGTTTCTGTAATCTCGCTCGGCGGAATGGTTGTTACAAACGCAATCAGAACTGGCGGAGATGAATTTGACGAGTCAATCGTGAAATATGTTTTAAGCACTCATAACTTGAAGATTGGCCAGCAGACTGGCGAGAAACTCAAAATCCAGATTGGAAACGCCTATTCTGACAAGGACAAGACGATTGAGAAAATGGAGATAAAGGGAATCGACGGAACTTCGGGTCTTCCAAGAAGAATTGAGATTGACAGCGTTGAAGTCCGCGAGGCGTTGAAGACACCGGTCGCAAAAATCCTTGAGCTTATAAAGACAACTTTGAGCGACACTCCTCCTGAGCTTGCCGCGGATATTTTCGAGCGCGGAATTGTAATGTCGGGCGGCGGAAGCATGCTAAAAGGGCTTTCAACCCTCATCAAAAAGGAAGTCGGCGTTCCTGTAATCACTGTGGAGAAGCCTCTTGAATGTGTCGCTTTGGGTGCGGGCCAGGCGTTCGAGCTGTTCAGGGATATGTCAACAGACCGCTCTGTTTACGACAACTTGAACAACTAGTTTTCTCATAAAGTATGGCTTTAAAACACTCATTCCATTTTGGTCTGTCTGAATTTGTTCTTGCTTTTCTCGTGCTTCTTTCAGGAGTTCTGCTTGCGCTGAATTCGAGCGGATTTGTCGTTGATTTTCACAAGCTGGGATTTACAGTCTTGTCTTCTGTCCAAAAGGGAGTTACGGCTGTAACGTCCGGCGTCGGAAAAACTTTCAACGCAGTCCATGAGCTTTCGCGCCTGAGAGATGAGAACAGGGAGCTTACAGAAAGGCTGAAAAATTATCAGTATCTTCAAAGAAGCAACAGCGAAATCACAAAGGAAAACAATCGCTTAAAGGAACAGCTCGGGTTTTCAACATCTTTGAAAGAGAAAAATTATCCTGCGCAGATTATCGGACGCGAGCCTGACAGCCTTTATTCCTCATTCACAATCAACAAGGGAAGCAAGCACGGAATCAAGAAGAATATGCCTGTCCTTGCGGTTCAGGAAGGAATTGTGGGACTGATTGGAAAAGTCATCACTGTCGGAAGCGGAACGAGCCTTGTGATGCCGATTTATGACTCAAAATGCTATATTTCAGCAAGAATTCAGAACACTCGCGATGTCGGCCTTATAAACGGACTCGGCTCGGCAGACTCTCCGCTCACGATGAGATATATCAAAAAACGTGTCTTGGGCGAGCTTAGCATTGGAGATATGATTGTTACTTCCGGCGAGAACGGAAACTATATTCAGGACATTCCAATCGGAACAATCTCGAAGATTACCGTTGTTGACTACGACTCTTCTCTCGATATTGAGGTTGCGCCTGTTATTGATTTTGCGCGCATTGAGACTGTCGTTGTTACAGATTTAAAAGAAGTGAATCCGATTATGGCTAATCAGGGGCAGGAGTGAGAATATGCTGAAATCTCTTTTTGTTTTTATGATTGTCGCCTTTGCCGCTGTTATTTTTGAGACCGCGATTCTTTCAAATCTTCTTTTTTTGCCAGCGGTTCCTGATTTTCTTTTGATTTGCGTTCTTTATGTGTCTCTTTACAACGGAAGCCTTTACGGAACAGCGGCTGGCTTTGTCTCTGGAATTTTCTTGGATTTTATGAGCGTCTCGCCGTTCGGCCTGAACTGCCTTTTGCGCACAGTTTTAGGCTACACTGCCGGAAAATTCAGCAAGACTTTGAATATAAACGGTTTTTTGCTTTCGGCTCTCGTCGGATTCTGCGCTACTTTGCTGAAAGCTCTTCTAATTTGGATTATCTCGATTTTCTTTCCCGGAAGCGTTGCTGCGTACAATCTTCTTTCGTTTGAATTCGCATTTGAGCTTTTGGCAAACGCCATTTTGACGCCTGTCATGTTCAAGCTGCTCGGAATTTTCAACAATATGCTTCTTCTGGAAATCGAGGATATAAAATAATGTCTCAGTATTCTAATTCCAATGAAGGCTCGGTCGCGCGGAATTCAAAAGTGATGGTTCTTGCGATTGTGATTCTGATGACTTTTGTAGCCTACGGACTTAAGCTTTTCTCGCTTCAGGTTATCGGAGGAGCGCAATATCGGAGACAGTCGCGCACGATTTCAAGCCAGATAAGGACAATTCCGGCTCAGCGCGGCGAAATTTTCGACCGCAACGCAAACATAAATATGCCGCTTGTCGTTGACACCGAGTCTTTCGCCGTTGACATCACGCCTGCTGAAATTCCTGACGGCCATTATGACTCTGTCGCTTTGCGCCTTGCGGGATTTCTTGGAATTTCAAAAAGAGACATCGACAGAAAAGTTCCGAACTACTTGAAAAAGTCTTTTTCAGCCCTTGAAATCAAGGCGAATGTTCCTTCGGAAATAATCCAGAATATCGCGGAGAACCTGACTGACTTGCCCGGAGTCTCGTGGAGGTCGAAGCCTGTGAGAAACTACGTTGAGACAGGCTCTATTTCGCACGTTATTGGATATGTAGGCGACATAACCAGCGAGGAAATCAAGGTCATGTACAACAAGGGCTACAAGAAAAACGCGATTATCGGAAAGACTGGAATTGAAAAGCAGTACGATTCTCTTTTGCAGGGCGTTGACGGCCGCGAGGTGAAGAAAGTCGATGTCCGAGGACACATCGTTTCTGACGAGTCTGAGATTGAGCCTCCGCAGACTGGAAAAAATCTTGTTCTTACAATCGACACAAGAATCCAGAAGCTTGCGGAAAAGGCCTTGGGAGAGCGCGTCGGAGCGGCGGTTGTGTTGAAGCCTGCGACAGGCGAGGTTGTGGCTATGGTCTCCTATCCTTATTATGACCAGAACCTTTTCAGCGATGACAATGCGGCGGCTCAGTACAACAGCCTTGCAAGCGACCCTAACCGTCCTCTTTTGAACCGCGCTGTGAATGCGGCTTATCCGCCTGCCTCCACTTTCAAAATCATCATGTCAACTGCGATGCTTGCCGAGAAGGCTTTTCCTTCAAACAAGGAGATTGAATGTACAGGACGCGTTGACTATGGAAACAGAATTTTCCATTGCCATCAGAAATGGGGACACGGCTGGCTTGATATGAAAAACGCGCTTGCCCAATCATGCGATGTATACTTTTGGGTTGTCGGCCGCGATTATCTTGGAGTTGACCAGATTTCTTCTTACGCCAAGGAATTCGGATTCGGACAGTCTCTTGAAATTGACTTGCCGGCTCAGCAGGAAGGCTTTGTGCCGACTTCAATCTGGAAAGAAAGACGTCTTCATCAGAAATGGCTCGGCGGCGACACGATGAATATGTCAATCGGGCAGGGCTACACGCTTGTAACTCCTCTTCACGTTGCGAATATGGTCGCGATGGTCGCAAACAGCGGAAAAATCTACCGGCCTCATCTTCTGAAGGAAGTCCGCGACCCGACTACAAACGAGGTGATTCAGGAGATAAAGCCAGAGATTCTGCACGAGTCGAACATTGACGAGTCTGTGTGGAAGGAAGTTCAGGAAGCGATGAGATATACGATTACTGACGGAACCGCGATTTTCCCGATGGCGAACAAAAACTTCAAAATTGCCGGAAAAACCGGAACTGCCGAGGTCGGCTCAAAGGATCACTGGCATTCATGGATGGCGACCTACGCTCCTTATGACGCTCCTGTTGAGGACCAGTACGTTTTTGTGGTTCTTGTTGAGGCTGTGAACGACTGGGAATGGTGGGCGCCTTACGCGACAAACATAATAATTCAGGGAACTCTTGCGAACCAGACTTACGAGGAGGCTGTAAATTCCCTTCCGAACGTGCGCTCTGTGATTCTCTCTAAAAAACGTCTCCAGTCAAGGCAGGAGTAGCGTTGCGCCTGTCCGTGCGCTTCCGCTTTTTCAAGTGAGGAAAAATGAAAGTAAAATTTTTGCAAGCTTTTGATTTTATTCTTTTTTTCTGCGTGATTTGTCTAGTTACGTTCGGCGTGCTTTTTATCTATTCTTCTGGAATAAATTCGCGCGGCGTGAACACTTCAAGCGAGTATGTGAAGCAGATTATCTGGGCTTCAATCGGAATTGTGATAATGGTTGTGATTTCTCTTCTCGACTACAGAAGAATCCACCGCTACGCTCCGCGCATTTTTTTTGTCATGTGCGGAATTTTGCTTCTGACAAGAATTTTCGGAAAATACGTGAACGGCGCAAAAAGCTGGATTGGAATCGGACCTTTCGGAATTCAGCCGTCTGAATTCAGCAAGATTGCGTTCATTCTTTTTCTCGCATGGTTTCTTGAACGCTCGGCTCATTACAAAGACCAGAGAAAAAGGCTTATTCTGGCGATTGGAATTCTTTTGCTTCCTGTCGGTCTGATTATGTCGCAGCCGGACTTGGGAACGGCTCTCGTATTCTTCCCGATTTTTCTGATAATGTGCTTTATCGCGGGCGTTCCGACACGCTATGTTCTGATGATTTTTTTCGGCGGACTCTTGACGATTTTGTTCATCGTGCTTCCAATCTGGGAAAGCGAGATTTTCCAGTCGTCTGTTCCTGTCCTGAAAGTTCTCACGAACACAAAGCTCCGCCTTATCGTTTTTTTCGCGACAGGCTCAATCAGCATAATCGGAGTTCTCGGCCAGATTTTCTATCGGGACAACCGTGTCTTTTACTGGATTTCATACATTTTCGGAATCATCTGCTTTGCGCTTGTTTTTTCTTTCGCGGGCGGAAAAGTCCTGAAAACTCATCAGATTCAGCGTCTTATTGTATTTATCGACCCTTACAAAGACCCGCAGGGAGCCGGCTGGCACATCATTCAGTCGAAAATCGCGATTGGCTCTGGAAGCCTGTTCGGAAACGGCTATCTGAAAGGAACTCAAAGCCACTACCAGTTTCTGCCGGAGCAGAGCACTGACTTTATTTTCAGCATCTTGTCCGAGGAATTCGGCTTTGTCGGCTGCATGTGCGTTTTCGCGCTTTATTTTATAATTCTGATGAGGACGGTTTTCATCATCAGAAAGACTTCAAACACTTTCGGTCTTTTGATTGCGTCTGGAATTCTCGGGCTTTTCTTTTTCCATTTTATCGAGAATGTCGGAATGGCGATGGGAATCATGCCGATTACAGGAATTCCGCTTTTGTTTGTCTCTTACGGAGGCTCGTCTCTTTGGACTGCGATGATTTGCGTCGGTCTTTTGATGAGCATAAGCTCCAGAAAATATAATGACTTTGTCGAGTGAGAAAATCTATGAATCTTATAAATCCGCTGGAAGAGTTCGGAAACGAGCTTTGCTCGGTGCAGAATCCTGCCGCCTACATTGGAGGCGAGTACGGGGAAATTGTAAAGCCGCATCTTGAAGATGATTCTCTTTTGAACTTTGCAATCGCTTTTCCTGATGTCTACACGATTGGAATGGCGAACCAGGCGATAAAAATAATCTACAACGGGCTTAACCGCCTTGAAAATGTTCGCTGCGAGCGTGTTTTTGCGGTTGAAAAGGATTTTGAGTCTCTTCTAAAAAAGCATAATCTTCCATTGTATACGCTTGAGTCTGGAATTCCGCTGAACAGAATTGACGTTTTGGGATTTTCGGTTGGATACGAGCTTGGAGTTACAGGCGCGCTTTCGATTCTTGACTTGGGAAAAATTCCGCTTTTAAGAAAGGACAGGACTGAATCAGACCCGATTGTGATTGCGGGCGGCTGCGGCGCGACAAATCCGGCTCCGTTCGCGGACTTTTTTGACGCGTTCTTTATCGGGGAAGCCGAGGGCGGAATGTTTGAGCTTATGTCGGAGCTTTCCGAGATGAAGAGAAAAGGCGCGTCTCGCTCGGAGCTTCTTCAGCATATTGCTGAAAATCCTCATGTCTGGACAGAGAATATGTCGCTTGAAACTTGCGGACACAAGATTGCTCTTCGCGCGGTGTGGGAAGATTTTGGAAAAGTTCCTTCAGTTGAGTCTTTTATGCCGCTTCCTAATATAAAGCCGGTTCAGGACCACGGTGTTGTTGAGATTATGCGCGGCTGTCCGAACGGCTGCCGTTTTTGCCATGCAGGAGTTTATTACCGTCCTCAGCGCGTAAAGACAAAGCAGCTTATTTTTGACGAGGTTGAGCGGCTCGTGAAAGTTGGCGGCTACAGGGAAATTTCGCTTACGTCTCTTTCGAGCGCGGATTATCCTGATATTGAGGATTTGCTTGATTCTTTAAACGAACGATACAAGTCTCTTAACGTGTCGTTTCAGCTTCCGTCTTTGAAAGTGAACAGCTTTTCTCTTCCTCTCCTTGAAAAACTTTCCGAAGTCAGAAAATCCGGGCTTACTTTTGCGGTTGAGACTCCGGACGAGGCTTGGCAGTTAAGGCTGAACAAGGAAGTCTACGCCCAGCACTTGGCGGACATAATTCTTGACGCGAAAAAGCGCGGCTGGAAATCGGCGAAATTCTATTTTATGGTGGGGCTTCCGCTTCCTGAGACAGAAGACCACACAGAGGAAAAAGCGATTGTTGACTTTATGCTTGATTTGCAGGCAAAAACTGGAATCCAGTGCAACGTCAATATCGGAACCTTTATTCCGAAACCGCACACGGCTTACCAGTGGGCAAGGCAGCTTTCGCCGGAAGAGTCGGAAAAAAAGCTGAAATACATAAAAGACAATCTTCCGCGCGGAAAATTCAAGGTCAGCACGCACGATGTGAACACAAGCTATGTTGAGGGGCTTTTCAGCCGCGGAGACAAAAGGGCGGGCGGGGTTATCCTGAGCGCGTACAAGAAAGGCGCGCGCCTTGACGCATGGGAAAATCATCTCCGCGAGAATCTTCCGTTCTGGGAAGAGGCTTTCAGCGAGGCTTCATACGATGTTAAAGAGTCGATTGTCCGCGAAAGAAAAATTGAAGAAAAACTTCCGTGGGAGAATATCTCTCTTGGTCCTTCAAAATCTTTCTATAAAAGAGAGCTTGAAAGAAGCGAAAAAGAGATTCTGACTCCAAAATGCAAAAGCGGCTGCGACCACCGCTGCGGAGTTTGCGGAACAAAAACTTCTGTGAACACAGACTCTAAAAAAGAAATCTTGAATCTTCCTGAAAAACTGCCGGAGATACAACGCCCTGAATGGAACATTCCTGTCCTTTACCGCGTGATTTTCGCGTTCAAGAAGAAAAACGGCGGCGAATTCATTTCGCATCTGAGCATGATTGAGGCTTTCAACCGCGCTTTCTTAAAATGCGGACTGCCTGTCGTCTATTCTGTCGGCTTTAATCCTCTTCCTCGGCTTGAGTTTGCGTCGAACTTGTCTCTTGGAATCACATCCGACTGCGAGATTGCGTCAAGCCTTCTTTACGAGAATGTGGGCGAAAATGATTTTATAAAAAACATTAACGCGCATCTTCCAAAATCGATTCAGCTTTACAGGGCTTTCATCTTCCCGGTTACAAACCAGCGCCGCCGTGAATCTTTGGCTACAGGACTTTGGGGAAGCGTCTTTGAGTATCAGTTCAAGAACCCGATTTCGGAAAGCGATATAAAAAATTATTTTGAAAGCGATAAGGCAAAGCCGTTCATTGACGAAAAATCTTTCTGCGAATTTAATCTTGAAGGCACAAAGCTCAAAGCAAAGCTCCTTTTCAAGAATGACCGTCCTTTCAGGAATTCCATTGAAGAATATTTCGGAAAGAAAATCTGGGAAATTGTGAATATCAACAAGATTGAGACGCTCGCGAAGACTGAAATCACAGGCTGGACTGCCGAAATGAATACCGCATACGAGACATCGCTTAAAAATATGTCTAGCCACAGCGAGATGGCTGGAATAAACGCCGAGTTCAGAAAAAAAGTTCTTCATTCCGAGCAGAATGTCGCAAGAGACGAGGCGATTTCGTACTTTGAGCTTTACAAGAAAATCGCGCTTGTGAACGAGAAGCTTATCCGGCAGCGGAATGAATTCGCGGAATAAATTCCTGAAATGAATTCTCGGAATGAATTCCTGAAAAAAGCGGATTAAAATAATTTCTATGCCGGTTACCTTAAAAGACATCGCGAAAAAATGCAAAGTCTCGTTTTCCACAGTCAGCAAGGCTCTGAAAAACAGCCCTGAAATCGGAAGCGAGACAATAAGCCTCGTGAAAGAGACCGCAAAGAAAATGGGCTATCAGCCGAATCTTGCCGCGCGCGTTCTCCGCACAAACCGCACGTTTGACATCGGAGTTGTCTTTGAGGACGCGACCGGAAGCGGCTTGCAGCACCAGTATTTCGCGGAAATTTTTGACGCAGTGAATGTCGAGGCGAACAAGAAAGGCTACAATATAACATTTTTGAATTCCCAGAAAAGAAAAAGCAATTCGTATCTTGAGCAGGCGAGAAGCCGGCATTTTGACGGAATAATTCTTGTGAGCACGGATTTTTCAAGGGATGACATTCAGGAGCTTTTAAAAAGCAAGATTCCAGTCTCAATGCTTGACTATGAGGGCGACTTTCCTAATGTATGCTCGGTTTTAAGCGACAACTACGACGGAATGAAAAGCCTTGTTGACTTTATCATCTCAAAAGGACACAGAAAAATCGCTTTTATCCACGGAGAGAACACTGAAGTCACAAAAAAAAGGATTGAAGCCTATAAAGCCGCGTTAAATGAAGCAAAAATTCCTTTCAATGCGGATTATCTTGTCGAGGGGCAGTTTCACGGAACAAAGGCAAGCGAGGAGGCTACAGAAAAGCTTTTCGCGCTTTATGAAAAGCCCACCTGCATTATCTATCCTGACGACTTCGCGTATCTTGGAGGCCAAAAAGCCTTGCTTTCGCTCGGCCTCGCTCCCGGAAAAGACATAAGCACAGCGGGCTACGACGGAATTCTCTTGTCCTCTCTTCTAGTTCCGCCTCTTACGACTTATTCCCAGAACGCGAGAAAGCTTGGCGCGGAGCTTTTGAAAGCTCTTGTCGGCATTATAGAAGACCAGAAAGATGGAAAAGCAGAGCCTGTAAAAATCAGCGGAAAACTCTGCCCTGGAGAATCCGTCATAAAAATCTGAAAATTTATGTTTGCGTCGGCTTGTCCTGCCGAAACTGCAAATATATTTCTGTTTTTCTTTTTTTTGTTCAGATTCTGAATATCCTGTATTCTCCAAAAATCCAACTTATGATAAATTGAAGACATGAACAGTGATGTGGCAACTTTGCAAAGCATAGCAAAAACTCTGGAGGCTCGTCCTCTTGCAAGCCAGAGAGAACTTGCGAAAGGCGCGGAAATGTCGGTGGGGCTGATGAACGCAATTTTGAAGCGTTTCGTTGAGCGCGGCTGGATTATGCTCTCAAACGTGAATTTAAGAAAACTTTCATACGCGCTCACTCCGGCCGGAATCGCCGAGCTGAAATCAAGAAGCTCCAAATTCGCGCGGAGAACTTTCGAGCTTGCGAATGTTTACAATGAGAAAATCTGCGCTCTTGTTGCCGAAGCTAAAAATAATGGAAAAAAATCTGTCGTCTTGTACGGAAAAAGCTACATAAAATTTCTTGTTTCCTATGCCTGCCAGACTGCCGGGCTTGAATTTGAAGAAAAAGACACGTGCGAAAAAGTCCTTGAAGACGCTTTTTGCTTTGTGGGCGAGCTTAACGATGAAAGCGATATAAGCCGGCTTGAAAAAAACGGCTGCGTGAACCTGCTCGAATTCTTAAAAGAGTAGGCGTTATGGAATATTACTGCATAATGGTGATGACAGGCGAGGAGGAGACTTTCAAGAAGAAAGCCATTGAAGCTCTGAAGGAAAAATCTCCTGAGTCAAAACTTTTCTTTTTTAAGCGCAAGCTCTACACGCCGAAAAGAGGATATTTTATCGCGCCGCTTTTTCCTGGATATGTCTTTTTTGAGACAGAAAAGCTCGATGCGGAAATTTTTTCAATACTAAAAAAAGTTGACGGATTCTGCCGGATTCTTCCTGAAAATTTAGCTCCCGAAAAAATCAGCGGAAACGCGCTGGACGAGCTGAAACTTTTCATGCACAACGGCGAGGAATGGGGAATCTCAAAGATAAAATTCCTTGAAGGGCAAAGAATAAAGGCGATTTTCGGACCGCTTGTCGGTCTTGAGGGAAGAATTTTAAGAGTCAACAAGAAAAAAGGGCAGATAACAGTAAGCTCATCGCTCACTTGCGACGGAAAAAGAATCGACCTGCTTTTTGAGCAGGCCGAAGTCGTGGAATAGAAGCGGCAGCTATCCGTTTATGGAAAGCCTTTACGCCACAGTCACTACAGAATCGATGTTCGCTGTAAAGTATGTGCTGCCCGGCTTTGTTACTATACTCAAACTGTAGCTTCCTGAGGCAAGGCTTGCAGGGAGCGGCGAGTCAACAACATTTGTTCCGCGCCTGCTGTAGACAGAAAGCCTGAAAACTCCGTTTTCGTTTTCCAGGAACACTCCCTGGCTTTCATCTGAAATGTCAAAAGAAAGGTTTCTCCCGTGCAGACGGAGCGTTTTTCCGGCTTTTACAGAAAGATTCGGGCTCTCGCTTGCGTCGTCGTTCAGAACCGTTACTCTGTAGAGCTTGGCTTCTCCTGTCAGGTCCGGCGGAATCTGCTTGTATTCAAGATTTGCCCTTATGTTTGCGGCTGTTTTTTCATTCGCATTGAACAGAAAACCTAGCGTGTGGTTTCCGTTTCCGAGCGTGAAGCCGTCCTGAATATTGGCGCATGTTCCTGTAACACTTGCGCGGAGAGAGCCGAACGGCAGCTCCACGCTGTAGCCTTTCGCAAGGTATTTCTCTACAATGGTTTCCATTACAGAAAGCATGCCGAGATAGTCAGCTTCTGTGAAAGATGAATTCCAGTCGGCCATTTCTCCTGCAAGCTTTTTCTGGCTGAGAGTCTGCGAGCACAAGCTTCTAAAGCAGAAGCCGTCTTTTGTTTCGTCTGTGACAAGCACATTTTTTACTGTCTTGATGTTAAGCATTTTTCTATGCCCTCCATGATAAAGATAAATTGTCAAAGGCTGTCTAAAAAGAACCGTCATGTTGAACTTGTTAGACACCAATTATTTGATTGGCGGTATTTTTAGCAAACTGCTAAAAAAAATTGACAAGGAGAGCCGCAGTGTGATATAATCTTTCTATTCGATTAAGGAAAAGAGAATCACTTTGTGGCTCTCGACTGGTAGAAAGCCTTGTTCATCGAGCGTTGGCGCGCTTTTTGGCAGGCTTTTTTATTCATATTGCTTTTTCACGTTGCCTCCTTTACCTGAAACGCCGCTTTTATTCCCTGCATGAAAAGCGGCTTGCCAGTTGTTCTTATAAGCTTTTGGCCGAAATGAAACTTCTGCTCAGTCATGATGAAAACAGACATTACAAGCGCAAAGCATGTTGCCTCGACTTCGCCGTTTATGCTTTGCTGTGTGTGCCTCATGATTATATGGGCAAGCTCATGAAAGATTATATGCATGCACTCGGAAGAGCTTTTCTTGTCGTTGTATGCTATCATGCGCTTTTGCTCTCCAGTTTCCTCATCTGGAAACACAATGCACACGCCCTCGTTCCAGAGGCTTAACGAGATTTCTGTGAATTTTGCAAGATTTTCAGGAGAAAATGAGGAATACTTTCTGAGCTTGATTCCCATTTCCAGAATCATCTTCTTGTAGTCAAAATCCTCTTTATAGTATTCCTGCTCGCTCAATGTTTCCGCTGCAAGAAGAATAATCTCGTTCATTCTCCATGACGGAAGCACATAAGGTTTTCCATCCTGCATTGTTGCATTGAGCGTGTTTTTGTCTGGCAGTCCTTTGCCAATAATCTGTTCCGCGTGAATTTCCGCTTCTTCCATTAAGCCTCCTATATTTCTGTTTTTTTTATTCTTCATTCTTCCGGACGGCTGTACTCGTCCATAAGAATTTTCATCAAGTCCATCTTTTGGTTCTTGCTCAAGTCGTCTTTGCTTGAAGCAAGCAGGATTTTGAGCTGGTCATAGCCGTATTTGCTGTCGTTTCCAATAAGATAGTCGCTTGTGGTGTGGAGCGTGTTTGCAATGTTTGCAAGCACATCCGTTCTAGGCAGGCGGTCGCTTGTCATATAGCGGCTGAACGCTGCCTCTGTAATGCCGCAGGTTTCACAGAGCTTTTTCTGTGAATAGCGGTTCTCCTTCATCAGTTCTTTGACCCTCCTCGAAAAAAGACTTTCATTTTTTGCTTCCATATCTGCCTTCCTCATATGGCTTGAATCTGAATCTCTCCTGTTTTGCAAGGCTGGAGCAGTTTATTTACCTTACGTATATAAAATTATTATACTTTCGGTTAATTATCAATGGGAATATAATAAAAAATTGACTAAAAGTATAATAATTTGTCTCTGATATGAATAATTTTTTTGTCGTATATGGAAAACCTTTTGCGAGGCTTGAAAGAAATAGCTTGAACGCTCCGGGAATATTCTGTGACATTTAGAAAAAAATTCCAGGACTCTCAGAAAAATATACTGCGTTGTGCAGGAGAATCTTCTCGGGCGCTCAGGAAAATATTATGCGCCGCACAGCAAAATCTTTTTGGGCGCAGAACATTTTGTTTTTGGGCGTGCGGGAAAATATTCTGGGGCGTGGAACATTTTGTTTTTTCGCGCAAAGAAGAGTGTTTGGCGTCTGACGGGATTTTTGCCGCGGCGTGAATTCTGGTGATAAAGCACCGTTCTTTTCCAAGGAGCCGGGCGTATTTATGGATAATCTTCTTGCAAAATGCGATTTAAGCCCGAACAGGCCTTTGAGCGTTGTATATTTTTCTAAAGGTCTTTCCTTGAATGACTTGTGCTTGGTTGTTCCGAGAATATTACCCAGCCTAGAATTTATAAAAAACACAATAAGATAAAATGGAAACTTCTTTATCTGTTTTTTTTGCTGAAAAAACTCATTCGGTTTGTTTTATTTTTGAACATCTTGACAGATGAAACTTTGCATAATAAAATCTTATCAATATCAAATTGCAGTCTGTTTACGAGGGGCGTTTGGCCCATAAACAAGAGCAATGTCTACAAACTCCGGGAACAACAGGGAGAGAACTGTTCCGCTATGGAAGCTTCGGTTTGGAAAAATACGGCTTGCCAGAAAGGGAGAGGGTGTGGGCATTGTGGGAAAATGTAGAGCAGGCTGATTTTTTTGTCCTTTTGTTTAAGAAAAATCCATTTTAAGAGAATCTATTCTTGTCAATTTCAAAAGAAAAAATCTTTTCAAATTTAATCTGGCGCTTTTTGGAACGAACCGGGGCGCAGCTTGTCGCATTAGTTGTTTCAATTGTTCTTGCAAGGATTCTTTCACCAGAAGACTATGGAACTATTGCGCTCATAACTGTTTTTATCAACATTCTGAATGTATTTGTTGACAGCGGACTTGGAAGTGCGTTGATTCAGAAAAAAGACTCTGATAATACTGATTTTTCTACTGTTTTTTATACAAATGTAGTTTTTTGTATTGCTTTGTATATTTTGATGTTCGTCTTATCGCCGTTTCTTGCTGAGTTTTATAA
>DHKO01000001.1 GCA_002404895.1 Treponema sp. UBA4692
CTGAATCTTGACGGCGACAAAAACGAAATTCTCGACTATCTCGGCGGAGTTTACAGCACAATCGTACTGAAAGATGTTGTCTCGCGCTATAAAATCAGCGACACAAAAATGCTTGAAAGCGTTGTGCGCTTCATTTTTGACAGCATAGGAAGCCCGGTCTCGACAAAGAAAATCGCGGACACAATGATTTCGTCAGGAAGAAAAATCGACTCAAAGACAATCGAAAAATACATCTCGGCTTTGCAGGACTGCTACATTGTCTACGAGTCAAAACGCTACGATGTGAAAGGCAAGCAGTATCTTAAGCTTCTTGAAAAATATTACGCTGTGGACATCGGGCTTCGCTACCTGCTTTTGGGGCAGAAAGCGAACGACACAGGACACATTCTTGAAAACGTGGTTTATCTTGAGCTGATTAGGCGAGGATACAAGGTCTATGTCGGAAAAATCGGCGACATGGAAATCGACTTCGTCGCACAAAATCAAGAAGGGAACACATACATTCAAGTTTCGGCGAGCGTAAGGGACGAGAACACGCTTCAACGTGAACTCCGCCCTCTCCAGCTCGTGCGCGACAACTACCCCAAGCTGCTTCTGACACTGGACGACGACCCAATCGCCGACTTTGACGGAATCAAGCGTATGAACGCGACTGAATGGCTTATGGAAATTTAAATAAAAACAGCTGCTGAACAGTTATTTCTGTGCTGACAACTCCGCAATTGCCGCATAGTGAAGCACATCGAATTCTTCCGGCGCGATTTTTTCAAGCAGCTTTTTATGTTCGCTCTCCCATTCGGCGATTTCTTCTTTTGAAAGGGACGTTCCGATTCCCCTGCACGCTTTGAGCCGGCCGTTCCAGGTTTCGCGTGAAAAATGCACTTTCAGCGGAAATTCCTCGTGGCGGACAAGCTCAAAATATTCGCTGTAGATTTCTGGAATCTGAATCGGGTGGATTGTCTCGCGCGCTCCGCTCCAGTTCGGGCTGTATTTTAGGACTAGATTCTCGCTTTCGCCTGCGATTTTGTCCTCGAACGGAAGCCACGCCATGTAAAGAACAAGAATCCGTCCGCCGTTTTTTAGCATTCTATAAAAATTCGGTGCGGTCTTTTCGTGCTTAAAATACCAGAAGCACTGGCACGCGGTGATTACGTCAAAAGTGCCATCCGGAAAACGCAAATCTTCAGTCGCGCTCACAATATAATCAATATTTTTTCCATCTGAAAGGATTTTTGCCTGCACAATCTGCTCTTTTGAGATGTCAGATGCAGTCCAGTCTGCTCCGTAGCCGTAAAGATTGCGCGGAAGAACGCCTGTTCCAGTTCCGATGTCGAGTGCTTTCTGGCCGGCCGTGCAAAGCCCGCGCGCAACAATTTTATCGTAAAATTCTTTTGGATAAATGTCGCGGTATTTTGCGTAGTCGGCGGAAGCGCGTCCCCAGTCGAAGGCTTTTCCTTTGTCGATGTTCTTGTCTGTTATAAGCATTGGTGCCCCTTTTGCAAATCTTTTATCAGTTCAATTTTACGGGAATTTGAATTCTGTGCTAAAAATAAGAATTCTAAAGATTATCCATCGTAAAAACTTCAAGAGACTTTATTTGCCTGAGCTGTTTGTCATTTGTTATGAATTTTGAACAACCTGAAATCTCCGCTGTCGCCAAATGAATTGCGTCCAATGCTTTGAAACCTTCATATAATGAACGGATTTTTGCGGCTTCAAAAGCAATCTGCTTATCAACTGGAACTATTGAAATCCCCATCCCATCCATAAATGAATTGAATGAAGAAACGGAATCCTTGTCATTGTGCGAGAGAGGATAAACGCAATATTCTTCGACTGTTACGGCAGAAGTTACAAGCGGAATATTTCTTTTGTAACAATTCATAAAGAAACGGCGGATTTTCTCAAAATACAAATCGCTTTTTTCCAGATAATAAATAAAAGGCGCAGTATCAAGATAAAATTTAGAATCTGTCATTGTCGCGAAATTCCCTTATATGTTCATCTGCAAAGTTTGCTCTGTCTGTATGCTTTACCAGACTGTCGAAAACAAAATTGTCTCTGCCGGAAAAATCATTTTTTTTGTAGTTTTCGACAATGTTTCCAATAACAACGGAAATTTCATCAAGACATTCCGCAGGCGCGGATTTTATCTGCTCCAAAACTGTTTCATAAGACATTTCTTGCCTCCGTCTTGCTTATTATAGCATATTTTCCTGCAAATCACAGTTCCGCCAGTTCCACTTCGTTTCCGTTTTCTTTTATCAGCTTGAGAAGGTCGGCTGTTTTTAGCCAGACGGTCGCGGTGTTTTCGTTCGGATGAATTCCAATCAGCCCGGGCGGTTCAAGAAAATCCTTGTCCAGAAAGAATTTCACCTTTTGGCCGACACCGTTCAAAAGTCCGAGCGGAGTTACAGAGCCGGGCGTGAGATTCAGGAAGCGCATCAGGTCTTCCGCGCTTGCAAAGGAGAGCTGCCGGATTCCGTGGGATTTACGGAATTCTTTTAGGTCAACGCGCTTGTTTCCTTTTACGGTAATCAGAAAATATTCGCGTTTCTTGTCGTCGCGCACAAAAAGATTTTTCGCGTCACATTCCGGGTGAGGCAGTGCAACGTCGCAGATTTCGTCCATGCTGAAAACCGCCTTGTGCTCGGTGATTTCATATTTAATGTTTTTCGCGTCCAAAAAATCGTAGGTTTCCTGTTTTGTCATGGTTTGAAAATTATAGCAGGATTTTTGGGAATTGTATTTGCAGAAGCAGGCAGACGGGAAAATTCTTGCTATAATCTTCCTATGAAAATAAAAAAATGCGGTTTAGATGATGTTCTTGATTTGCAGAAAATATATCGGCAGACTTTTTACGAGACGTTCTCGGAACAGAATTCCGAGGAGAATATGAGGAAATTCCTGGACGAGGCATACAGCGAGCAAAAACTGAGCTCCGAGCTTGAAGACAAGGAGTCAGAAACTTTTCTTGCACTGGAAAACCAAAAAACTCTCGGGGTTCTGAAAATCAACACTGGAAATGCGGAAACGGAATCCGGCTTTGAAAATTCGCTTGAAATTCAGCGGATTTATGTATTGAAAGAGGCAAAAGGGCTTGGCATCGGAACGGCTTTTATGAGTCTTGCCGAAAAAAAGGCACGGAAGCTTGGAGTTTCTTTTATTTGGCTTGGCGTTTGGGAGAAAAATTTTCCTGCCCAGAAATTCTACACAGACAAAGGCTTTAGAAAATTCAGCGAGCATGCTTTTGTTTTAGGCGATGATGTGCAAACTGATTTTCTGATGAAAAAAGAGCTTTGTTGATTCAGTTTTATTCAACCTTAAACACATCCAGCTTCAAATCTGGAACGCATTTGTAATGTTTGACATTCGCAACTTGCTCATCCAACACACAAACATTGCCGTCATAATAACCGTTCACTGCAAGCATGTTTTTACCTCCGTGTTCAGGAGGTCGATATTATAGAAGAATTCTGGAGAATTGTATTTAAATTTTGCGGACTTGGAGAGCGGCGGAATTAGCCGGGGCAATCAAAGTGGTAGCAAAACAAACGCACGTCCTAACGCTAATGCGTTAGGGATTGTAGCACCTGCAAAGCAGTTCCGAAACGAAGTGTAGGAATGAGCCGCGCAAGACGGCGAAGTGCGGAAAGCCCGACCCGACATTTGCCGCCAAAAACAATTATTCTGCGGAAGTTGATTTCGCCACGGATGGCGGATTAGGGGCAGAAACACTGCAAGAAGCGAAGCTTCTTGTGCGACAGGATGTCGGGAAACGCCCCCGAAAAGAAAATCTTGACTTTTGTCTGTGGTGCCGCTATATTCTTAGTTGTAACAATAAAAATTACAACACAAACTTCCATCGCGTTTTCGGAGGAAATTATGGAACTTTGCGAGGTTGCGTCTTATCTTGAAAAAATCGGGCTGCAGTATATGGCGACGGTCGGGCTGGACGGAAAGCCGAAGGTGCGGCCAGTTCAGTTTATGGTGGAATACGGCGGAAGACTTTGGTTCTGCACGAACAGCAAAAAGTCGATGTATGCGGAGCTTGTGAAAAATCCGTGGATTGACTTGTGCGCATCGAAGCTGCTTGAGGACGAGATTCAGACGGCATGGATTCGGCTGAGCGCACAGGCGGTTTTTGAGGAGAATCTTGAAGTCAAAAAGCTGATTATGGAAAAAAGCGCAATTGTGCATGAACTTTACAAAAACAATGCGGAGCATCCACTTTTCAAGGTTTTCTATCTTAAAAATATCAAGGGCAGCCTGAACAATCTTGGACACGTGAAAGGACTTTCTGAGCGCGCGGATTTTGCAAAGCCGGAGGAGTTTGAATTTTGAGTCTTTTTGGAAATTTGAAAAAACTGAAAAACGGCATTGCAAACGGAGAAAATGCTTTGGCGACAAACAATTTTGGAGATTTGGAAAACAGCGGAAACGAAAAAATCGAGACGCTGAAAGAACAGCTTGAAAAAGCCGAATGTGTCGTGATTGGGGCAGGAGCCGGACTTTCTGCAAGCGCGGGATTTTCGTACAGCGGCGAGCGGTTCAAGAAATATTTTTCGGACTTTGAGGCGAAATATCATTTTCACGATATGTATTCAGGCGGTTTTGCGGATTTTTGCTCGCTCGAAGAAAACTGGGCTTACTGGAGCCGCTTTATCTACATCAACCGCTACATGGACGCGCCCCTTCCTGTCTACGAAAAACTTTTTGAGCTTGTGCGCAGCAAGGATTATTTTGCAATCACCACGAACGTTGACCACTGCTTTCAAAAGGCCGGATTCGACAAAAAGCGGCTTTTTTACACGCAGGGCGACTACGGACTTTTTCAGCGCTGCGTTCCGTGCCGCAAAAAGACTTACGACAACGAAGAGGCGGT
>DHKO01000037.1 GCA_002404895.1 Treponema sp. UBA4692
ACTGTCACTTATGACGCGAAATATTACCTCAACGCATACAACAATGTTGTGTTCTGCCGCACATTCTCAAAACTTTACGGACTTGCAGGAATCCGCATGGGATACGGACTTTGCACACCGATGGCAAAACAGGTCTTCAAGCTTGACTTGAACCCGTTCCGCACATCAAATATCGGACGGAAAGTCTGCATTGCCGCCCTCAAAGACAAGAAATATTACTCAGAACTTACAAAAAAGATTATCAGATTGAAAGACGAGTTTATTTCTGAAATCAACAAGATAAAGGGAATCAAGGCGTTCAAATCTGCCGCGAACTTCATCTTTATCCATTTTGACGACTCGATTGACGTGCAGGCTCTTAAAGACAACCTCGCCGCAAACGGCTATCTTGTAAGGCTTTGGACTGAGGGAGGACATCTTTCAATGCGCATTACAGTCGCTCCGAAACCGGACATGGACAAGGTTCTTGAGCTGATTAAAGAATTCTGCAAAAAATAAAATTAAGGGAGATGAAATGGGTTTGCTGAGGAATTTTCACTTATAATTTCTTGCAAACTCATTTTTATGACTAGCAAACTATGACATTTTTACCGCTTTATATCGACCCGGGCACAGGCTCAATGCTCTTTTCAATCTTGATTGGAGCATGTGCGACGCTTTTTTTTCTGGCAAAGGCATTCTGGCTTAAGCTGAAGCTTTTCTTTACTGGCGGAAAGGGGCAAAAACTCGACAAGTCCTACAAGAAATATGTGATTTACTCAGAGGACAAGCGTTACTGGAACGTTTTCAAGCCGATTCTTGACGAATTTGAGAAAAGAAAAATTGAAATCACGTATTACGTCGCAAACGACAAGGATCCTGTTTTTGAAGAGAAATACGAATTTGTAAAGCCAGAAGTAATCGGCGAAGGAAACAAGGCGTTCGCAAAGCTCAATATGCTTTCCGCAGGCTTTGTCCTTATGACGACACCGGGGCTTCAAGTCTACCAGCTCAAGCGCAGCAAGAATGTGAAGCATTATTCGCATATTTTCCACTCTCCGGGTGACCCGACAATGTACCGTCTTTTTGGAATCGACTATTTTGACTCGATTTTATGCACAGGCGACTATCAGTTTGAAGACATCCGCGAGATGGAGCGTCAGCGAAATCTTCCTGCAAAGCAGCTTGTTACAGTCGGATGCACATATCTTGATGTTTTCAAGAAAAAGATGGAAGAAATTCCTGCTGAGGAAAATCATCAGTTTACGGTTCTGGTTTCGCCTTCGTGGGGAAAGTCCGCGCTTCTTTCTCTTTACGGAAAAAAGTTTCTTGATCCGCTAGTCGCAACCGGCTGGAAAATCATAATCCGCCCGCATCCGCAGTCAAGAATCTCGGAAGCTAATATGCTTTCAGAACTTGAAGAGGCATACAAAGACACGCCGAACGTTGAATGGGACTCGAACCGCGACAATTTCTATTCGCTAAAAAAAGCGGACATTATGATTACGGACTTTTCCGGAATCATCTGGGACTACACTTTTCTTTGCGACAAGCCTGTCATGTATGCAAACGCAGAGATGGAGCTTGGCCCTTACGACGCTTACGACATTGACCACGAAATCTGGCAGTTTTCCACAGTCAAGAAAATCGGCATAAAAATCGAAGAAAAGGATTTTGCCAATATCAAAAATGTAATTCAAAACGCGAGCGATTCTCCGGAGCTTGCCGCCGCACGGAAAAAGGCGCGCGATGAGGCTTGGATGCATATCGGCGAGGCTGGAAAACGCACCGCCGACTTTATGATTCAGACAATGGAAAAAATTGAAGAATAGAGAGAGAAATTTATTGAACTGCCGGCGTAAAAAAAATGACCGGCAATTCATTTATTAGTCAGGAGAACTTTAACTTTAATGGTCTTGGACATGTTTTTTAACCTTCTTATCTACCCTCTTAAGCAAATCATTGAATTTTCATTCTCGCTTTTTTTTCATGTATTTAAAAATCCTGGCGCGGCGATTTTAGGCGTAAGCCTTGCTGTCACAATAATGTGCCTTCCGCTTTATATTGTCGCGGAAAAATGGACGGATTTTGAGCGCGATGTGCAGAAAAAACTCGAGCCTGGCGTAAAAAGAATAAAAAAATTCTTTAAAGGCGATGAGCAGTATATGATTCTTACGACGTTTTATCGTCAGAACCATTATCATCCTATTATGGCGCTACGCTCAAGTTTCAGCCTTCTGATTCAGATTCCTTTTTTTCTGGCAGCATATTCATATTTGAGCCATCTGTCGCTTTTGCAGGGCCGCTCATTTTTTATTCTCAGTGATTTGGGAAAAAACGACGCGCTTTTTTCAATCGGCTCGTTCACAGTGAATGTTCTTCCGATTTTGATGACGCTTATAAACTGCGCGTCGGGCTTTGTCTACACAAAAGGACATTCATTAAGGGAAAAACTTCAAGTCTACATTATGGCGGCGCTTTTTCTGGTCGTGCTTTATGACTCTCCGAGCGGGCTTGTCCTTTACTGGACGCTGAACCAGGTCTTCTCGCTCACAAAAAATATTTTCATGAAGCTTAAAAATCCGCTCAAAGTGTTTTTCTGCTGTGTTGCCGCCGCAATTCTCTTCTGCGACTTTTATCTTGTCTTTATGCATCCGGGAAGCTTTAAGCGAAGAATTTTAATGACTGTTGTGATTTCGTTCGTTCTTCTTGCTCCGGTTTTTGTAAAAGCCGTTTCCCGTCTTATTGACAGCGTGCTCTATCCTCTTCTAAGCTATTCAAAAGCACGCGGAATTCTATTTTTCAGTTCTGCTATCGGGCTTTTCTTATTGACAGGACTTTTTATTCCTTCAAGCATAATCAGCTCGTCAGTGATTGAATTTTTCAACATCGACAATTT
>DHKO01000036.1 GCA_002404895.1 Treponema sp. UBA4692
TCAAAAATCAGTCTTCCGCGCCGTGAATTTTCAAGGTACGGACGAAGAGCTTTCAGCCGCTGACTCTCAAAATATTTTTACAGAAACTTTTTCATTTGTGGATTTTATAGACGGTTACAGAAATGTATATACAAAGGTGCTTCACGTTTTGAACACAAATCCTGCGTCATATTTTTGCTTTGAAAATCTCCGGCAGAAATTCAATATCTGCAGCACGGAAGATTTTTTTGAGTTTATAAAAGACATAAAAATCATTTTGAAACGCGACGCGGAATTTTCCGACATTCCGAACAAAAAAATTCTAGAAATGTTTGAAGAATTCTTCTTGTATTGCCAGAAAAATCTTGAAAGCTACGACAATCCGTTTGTGGGAAGCGATTTTAAGCTCGTTCCGTTTTCTGAGTGTTTTGCGGCGGAAAAAGAAAAGTTCATAAATATTGACGGGAAAAATCCTGAAACTTTGGAAAAAAACATCAATCTTGAAAAAGAAATCTGCTCGAAAGAATGTAAATGGTATGCGCTGGACAATGGACAACGAGATTATGAAGAAGGCGGCGGCGAAATTCATCGGCTACACGACCGGAAACATCGCCGACATTGTAAAGCCGGTTCTTGAAGGAAATATCCGCGAGATTATAAGCCAGATTAAACTGAAGGATTTGATTCAGGGCGACAAGAAGGTTCTTGCCGAGCAGATTGCGCAGAACGTAAAGCCGAATCTTGAGGACTTGGGGCTTGAGCTTACTACTTTCAATATTCAAAATTTTAAGGATGACAACGGCGTAATCAACAATCTTGGAATCGAGAACACCGTGAGTATTTCAAAGGACGCAGCAAAGGCGAAGGCTGCCGCCGAAGCTGAAATCAAGATTGCGCAGGCTGACAAGGATGCTAACGATGCGCGTGTTGCCGCCGAGCTTGAGATTGCCCAGAAGCAGAACGATTTGGCGATAAAGAAAGCCGCGCTCAAGCTTCAGGCGGACACTGAGGCTGCAAAGGCCGAGGCCGCAATGGGAATCGAGACGGAAAATCAGCGCAAGGTTCTTGAAATAAAGGCGGCGGACGCCAACATCGCAAAGCAGGAAAAGCAGATTGAGATTCAGGAAAAGGAAGTTGCAATCAAGGAGAAGGCTCTTGACGCTGAGATAAAAAAGACCGCCGAGGCGGACAAATTCGCGGCGGAGCAGAAAGCCGATGCGGAGCTTTACACAAGGCAGCGCAAGGCCGAGGCTGAAAAGCTTGCGATGGAAAACGAGGCGGCAGGAAAAAAATCTCTTGCGGAGGCGATTCAGGCGGAAGCCGAGGCAATAAAGGCAAAGCTCGTTGCGGAAGCGGAAGGTATGCGCGAAAAAGCGGAGGCGATGAAGCTCTACGGAGACGCGGCGCGCCAGCAGATGGAGCTTGACGCTCTTAAAGTCTACTTTGAGCAGCTGCCTAAAATTGCGGAGGCTGCAGGAAAGTCTTACCAGAACGTTGACAAAATCTATATGTACGGCGGAGACTCGTCAAAGCTGCAGGCTGACATAATGAAGAACGTTACACAGATAAGCGAGGGCTTGGGCGAGTCGCTCGGAATCGATATGAAGTCTCTTCTTGCTGGATTCATCGGCGGAAAGGCCGCCAGAAATAAAAATGATAAAAAGGATTCCGAAAAAGAATAGGCTTTTTGCTGAATAAAAACGTATAGAACGAGAATAAAGCAGCTGCAGAGAATTTTACCGCAGCTGCTTTTCACCTTTTTACTCCATCGACTCCGCACCGAATCCTAGCGCAAGCAAATCCGACAGGTCTTTTTCAATGTGTTTTCCGTTGCTTGAGCAGCACAGAACCCTTAAATGCGGGGCAAATTCGTACATGAATTGCCGGCACATTCCGCATGGAGTGCAGATTTGCTTGGAGCTTCCGACGACTGCGATTGCCTTGAATTTTCTATGCCCGTCGGCGATTGCGCTTGACATCGCGTTTCTTTCGCCGCAGATTCCGCACGGATACGACGCGCTTTCAACGTTGCAGCCTGTGTAGATTTTTCCGTCATCGCAGAGAAGAGCCGCTCCTACGTTGTATTTTGAGTAAGGCGTGTATGCGTTTTTCCGTGCGTCCAGCGCAAGCTCAACGAGCTTCTTGTCATCGATATTTTTCATTTCTTTCATAGAATCACCTTTTTCAAAAAAATTGCTTTTAGGTTTTTAATGATAGCACATTTTTGCTAGAATGATGAAATGGAAATTGCTCTTGAAGACGGCGAGCGAGTTGATTCTCTTCACGTTGGCGGACTTAAAATAATTCAGAACAGGAATTTTTTCTGCTTTGGAATGGACGCTGTTCTGCTTTCGGATTTTGCTTTTCGCCGCATTGATTTTAAGGCGGAAAACTTGAAGATTCTTGACCTTTGCAGCGGAAACGCGATTGTGCCGGTTTTGCTTTGCGGAAAGATTAAAAATTTTGATTTTGGAAATCAAGTTTTCAGTAATTCCAATGTTCATTTTTCCGCGTTGGAGATTCAGGGGGAAATCGCTGATATGGCGCGCCGGTCTGTTCTTCTGAACAGCTTTGAGGATAAAATTTCTGTTAAAAACGGCGATCTCCGCGAAATCGAAAATCTTTATGCTTCGGATTCTTTTGACGCTGTGACATGCAATCCGCCTTATATTTTGCCTTCAAAAGGCAGGCAGAGCTTGAACAAGGCGAAAATGATTGCCCGCCAGGAGATTTGCTGCTCGTTGAACGATGTTCTCCGGGCGGCTTTTTATGTTCTGAAAGACGGCGGAAGCTTTTTTATGGTTCACCGGCCGGAGCGTTTTGAAGAGATTGTTTCTTCGCTGAAATCTTCTGGATTCAAAGTCAAGAATTTCAGGCTTGTTAAGCCGTTTGAGAACGATAATGCTAAAATGGTCTTGCTTTATTGCGTCGCGGAAAAAAAATGCGGAGCGGAAAGTCAAAAAAATCTAAATCTTGAAGAAAATGATGGGCTTCAAGATGACGAAAATGATAAAAATATTTTGAAAAATGAAATTGTCGAGAATCTTGAAATTCCGCCGCTTGTGATTTACAGGGAAAAAGGCGTTTACACTTTTGAAACGGAACAAATATATGGAAGAAAAGCGAATGAAAATCTTTAAGTTTTTTGCTGTCTTTGCGGCGGCGTTTGTTTTTGTCTCGTGCGACAGAAAAATTCCGCCGCAGTTTTACGAGTCGCTTGGAACGGTGTGCTTTATAAATCTTTATGATGACGGAAAAAAATCGGTTTACGACGAGATTGAATCTTGTCTTTCAAAAATCGATTCTAAATTCAATGTAAACAAGGAAGATTCTGAAATATCGCTTGTGAACAAGAACGCGTCAAAATCACCTGTGCGGATAAGCGACAATTTTGCCTTTGTCCTGAAAACTTCGCTTGAAACCGCGCGGCTTACGGAAGGAGACTTTAATCCTGCGCTTGGAAATTTGATAAAGCTTTGGGGAATAAATACCGACCATGCGCGCGTTCCGACAGAAAATGAAATTGAGGAGGCGAGAAAGCACTGCGACTGGAGAAAAATCGCTTTTGACAAGACGAACCAGACTGTTTTTTTTAGAGATGACAAAATCGCGCTTGATTTCGGGGCGATTGCCAAGGGCTTTGCGGCGGACGAAATCGCGTTGATTTGCGAAAGAAACAATGTTCGCCGCGCCGTGATTGACTTGGGCGGAAACATTCTTGTTTTAGGCGGAAAAAAAGACAATTCAGAATGGAAAGTTGGAATCAAGAATCCTGCTAATCCGGCAGGCGAGCCTTGCGCGGTTCTGAATTTTCCTGCAATTCCTGAAATCGGAAAAACTTGCTCGGTCGTGACAAGCGGCGTTTACGAGCGTTTTTTTGTTCAGGACGGAAAACGCTATCATCATATTCTGAGTGGAGAAACAGGCTTTCCTGCGGAATCGGGCTTAAGCTCGATAACTGTTGTGTGCAGAAAGTCGATTGCGGCGGACGCTTTGAGCACAGCGTTTTTTGTTTCCGGGAAAAGCCGCGCGCTTGAGCTAAAAAATGAGGCTGAAAATCTCTTTGGAGAGAAAATCAGCCTCGTCTTTATTGAAAATGATGGGAAAATTTCCTCTTCGCTTTCGGATTCAGAAATTTCCTTGGATTTTGTGAATCAGATGTAGTGCTTCAAGTCCTGGTGCTCAATCATCTTTGTCTTGACTGCGACGATGTAGCTTCCTGTAATCCATGTTACGGCATCAAAAGCGGCCGCGAAGCTGCACAAAATCGGTGCTGCGTTTCTCAAAAGCAGGTAGCCGTCGCCGAATCCTCTGCCGTATATGGAACAGATTGCAATAAGAGCGGTGAAAGTTCCGCCTTGCGGCAACATTCCCAAGACAAATGAGACTGAAAATGAGGTCACGAAAATCCAGAGAATGTCTGTGACGGTGAATCCAAGGTCTGTGTAGGAGCGCAAAATCGTAACAAAGCAGATTGAAGTTACAAGGGCTGTTCCGCCTCGACTGAAAATCGAGAAAAGAGGAAATGAGAAATTCCCGGCTTCATCGTGGATTCCGAGGCTTTCTTTTCCGTGGCGGGCCGAAACTAAAAGCGAGATATTCGAGTCGCCTGAGAAAAAACTCACGAGAATTGGGCAGATGCTCGCGTAAAGAACGTGGAACGGTCTCAAATCTTTGCAGAAAAGCCTTAAAATCAGCGGATAGATAAGCCCTGCAAGAAGAACAAAATCAACCAGAAGCATTACAAAAAGCGGAACGAAAGTCGAGGTCGCAAAAATCGTTTTAGCCTGCAAAATCCAGTAGCACGAGATTGCAATCATTCCAACTGACAGCCATTCCACAAAAAAAGAAAGAACTGTGTAGCAGAGTTTTGAAAGCGACTCAAGAACCTGAACAACAGGCTTTGAAGCCGCCGAGTCAGAAGCGCAGCCGGCTCCTGCGAATGCGGTGAAAACAAAAGCCGGAAGAAGATAGTCGCCGTTTTTAAGCGCGTCAAATCCTGAATAAGGGAAAATCGTCATTACAAGGCTTTTCACATCGAGCTGCGGAATGTTGCTCATTTTTTCGCCTGTGATTGGAATCCGGGGAAGCTTGAAAATCAGAATCGTTATGAGACCTAGAAGAACGAGAATCAAAGTTCCTGCAATCAAGGCCGCGAAAGTCCAGAATGTTGTCTTTATGATTTTTCTGTCTGTCCTTAATTTGAAAAACGCGGAAGAGACTCCGAAAAGAAGGAACGGAAGCACAGCGTAGCGTCCGAACCGCACTGCAAGTTCTGCCGCGCTTGAAACAAATGAGTTCACGCTAGGCACATTTAATGGAAGAATTATGGCGGCAAGCACGCCTAAGACTGTGCCGATTAAATATTTTATCCAAACTTTCATAGAATTGTAATTATATCAAAATCGCCTTGATTATGGTATAATTTCGGATATGGCTAAGACGATTTTATTTGCGGGAAAAGAGCTTCCAGATGGAAAAGATTTGGCTTCTGGTGCGGTTTTTCAGGGCAGAAAAGTGATGGCGAGCTGCGCCTTGAAAATTGGCGAGAACGGCGAGGAGCAGCCTGACGCGGAAAATCTTCCAAAAAATGTTACAGCATTTTCTTGGAACAGAGGTTCGGCTTTGTCCTCGCGCGCGTTTGTCTTGAACAGCGAGAACGAGGGCGGCGCGGACGAGGCGGTTCTGGTTTTTGACGAAGGGCTTTTCGCTTCAAAAATCGGCTCGGCTTATGAGAACGAGAGAATTCTTGAAGAGCTTATCGGAAGCTATCAGTATCTGGCGCAGGAGATAATTGCAAGATTCACGAGAAATCTCCAGAGAAAACGGAAAATCGTCTTTTTGTACAAGTCGAACCCGACAATATGCGAGAGCGTAACTTCAAGCTCCCTTAGAAATTCAGCCGTTCAGCTTTCCTATTCGTTGATTGCGGCGGCAGGCGGAGCTTTCCGCGCGTTTGCCGAGAATATGGCGGCGGAGCTTGTTCCGAGCGAGAATATCACGCCGCTTCTTGTGAACTGCGACTACACAAACGATATGGCTGGAAGAGACAGCGCGCTTGCAGTCTGGCTTTGCGAGTATATGGACTCGGTTGACGCGCTGAAGAAGCCTCTTTCGGCAAAGCAGAAAGTAAGCTGGATAAAGGCCGGCGCGAGAAATCCCGGCGGATTCGGACTTTTCTGATTTCTTTTTTTTGCAATAATGTCATAGGAAGCGGCTATGAAGTTGAAAAATCAGTGTCATTTTGAACCCGGACAGTTTTCTGCTCTCTTGGATTCGGAATCTATATGCTGTATCTAATGCAGCTGCTGAAATAAATTCTGCATGACAAACTTTTAGATTTATGAACTTGAGCGGTTTTTGCCCGCCTTGACTTCGGAAGCAGTGAGCATTTGCCTTAGCGTTTTTTTCAAATATGCAGGACTGATTTGCTTCGCTTTTATTTTGCTTTTTAGGATTTTTTATGAATATTGATTTTGACTTGCATCTTTTTTTTGTTTATCTTCTTCGCATTTCCCTTGCGGTGGGGGCTGGCTTTCTGATGGGGCTTGAGCGGAAAGTCCGCCAGCAGGTTGTCGGAATGAGGACGCTGATTCTGATTTCTGTCTCGTCGGCGCTGTTTGGAATTCTTTCTGTTCACATGGGATATTTGGGATCGGGCGGAGACTCAACACGGATTGCGGCGCAGGTTGTCAGCGGCGTGGGATTTTTGGGAGGCGGCGCGATTATGCGCCATGGCTTGAACATAAAAGGCCTAACGTCTGCGGCGATTATCTGGACAGCGTCGGCGGTCGGGCTATCTCTTGGCGGCGGGCTTTATCTGCCTGCGGTTCTCGTTGTGATTGTCGCGCTTTTCTCCTTGATTCTGCTTGAAAAATTCGAGGAGAAGCATTTTCCGGCTGGAAGGCTAAAGTCGCTTCATCTTGTTTTTGATGATGACGCGGTTGACCTGCAGAAAGTAAAGTCCACAATCTCGAAAAGCGGATTTATCGTTGCGGATTTTAATATGAGCCGGATTCTCGCGGAAAAGCAGATTATTCTTCATTATTCCGTGAAAGCTCCGCGATGCGACGATTTTTCCGATTTGATACACGGTCTGAAAGAAATCGGAGACCTCTCGGAATTCTCGATAACGGACTAGCGGTCAGTTCTAAGGGCAGAAAATCCTGTATTTTTATCGTAATTTGAACTGCCGCACATGCGACGCTATCAAGCGTTGCGTCGCACAAAAAAGCAAATAGAGAAGCTGGCTTTTTTACTTTCAGATTTTTCTAAACATTCTCGCAAGAACAAAAAGGCAAAGAGATTTTTTTTGTTCTATAATTCTTGAATTTCTGATAAACTGCTCCGTTATGGATTATTCAAACCCGCTTATTGTCCAAAGCGACAGGACTTTGCTTCTTGATGTTCACGCGCCGCTCGCCGCTGAGTGCCGGAACGCGCTTATCCCTTTTGCAGAGCTTGAACGCTCTCCTGAGCATCTTCACACATACAGACTTACGCCTCTTTCCTTGTGGAACGCTTCCGGGGCTGGTTTTTCGCCGGAGGACGCTGTTGAGGTGCTGCATAAATTCGCGCGCTACGATGTTCCTCAGTCGGTTGAGATGTGGATTCGCGAGACTGCCGGAAGATTCGGAAAGCTTCGCCTTGTTCCGGCCCCGTGGATTGAAGTTCCTGTTTCCGAGAAAAAAGCGAACGAGAAAATCAAGGAAGAATATCTTTATCTTGTTACAGAAAGCGTGCCTGTCTTCAAGGAAATTGCGGCAAGCTCGATTGGAAGAAAACTTTTGACAGTCTGCGAGTACGAAGAGCCGCAGGACGATTTTATGAAAAGCTGCAAGGTTTCTGAAAATGAAAAAGCGCATTGCTTCCGCCTTTCGCTCACAGACCGGGGCACGATAAAGCAGGAGCTTTTAAAGCTCGGCTGGCCTGTAAAAGACGACGTTCCGCTTGTTGACGGCGAGAGTCTTGAAATAAATCTCCGTGAAAAAACGCTTTCTGGAAAGCCTTTCAATGTGCGCCAGTACCAGATTGAGGCTGCGCAGTCAATTGTGGGAGACAAAGGTCCTGGAACTGGATTCGGGACAATTGTCTTGCCTTGCGGAGCCGGAAAAACAATCGTCGGAATGACAGTTATGAGCCTTTTGAAAACGAACACTCTTGTAATCACAACTAATATCAGCGCGGTTCATCAGTGGATTGGCGAGCTTTTAGATAAGACGAATCTTACGGAAGACGACATTGCCGAATACACAGGCGAAAACAAGGTGATAAAGCCTGTTACGGTCGCGACTTATCAGATTCTGACTTGGCGGCCTGAAAAAGACGGCCCTTATCCGCATTTCTCGCTTTTCAGAAAACGCAACTGGGGCTTGATTGTCTATGACGAGGTTCATATGCTTCCCGCGCCGGTTTTCCGTGTCGCGGCGGAAATTCAGGCAATCAGGCGTGTCGGCTTGACGGCGACTTTAGTCCGCGAAGACCATCTTGAAGGAAATGTTTTCTCTCTTGTCGGCCCTAAACGCTACGATGTTCCGTGGAAAGACCTTGAACATTCCGGGTTCATTGCGACTGCCGAGTGCGTCGAGGTTAGAATCGACTTGCAGGAAGGAAAAGAGATTGAGTACGCTGTCTCTGACCAGCGGAAAAAGCACAGGCTTGCGAGCGAGAATCCTGTAAAATATGATTTCGTCAAGAAAATCGTATCAAAATGCCCTGAGGACAAGATTCTTGTAATCGGACAGTATTTAAGCCAGCTTTCCGAGCTTTCAAGCCTGCTGAAATGTCCGATTATCACCGGGAAAACGCCTAACGAGGAGCGCGACAAAATCTATTCTGATTTCAGAAGCGGAAAAATCCGCGTGCTTGTCGTGTCGAAAGTAGCTAACTTTGCAATTGACCTGCCTGACGCTAGCGTTGCAATTCAGGTGAGCGGAACTTTTGGAAGCCGGCAGGAGGAGGCGCAGCGTCTCGGAAGAATCTTGCGCCCGAAAGAGCGGAAGTCGAGGTTTTTCACGCTGATTACGCGAAACACGGTGGAGGAGGAATTCGGCGCGAACCGGCAGAAATTCTTGGCGGAGCAGGGCTATCAGTACCGCCTTTTGCGCTGCGAGAATCCGGAAGACCTAAATGAATATTTTGACTCTGAAGTCAGCGGCCTGAATTAGAGTTGCCTGCAAACTGCCAAAACCGCATTTTATAGATTTTGAATCAAAACAAGCATAAAAACTGGAGAAGTTTATGGAATTGAGTCCGAAAGTTCAGAAAATTATCGACTGGCGGGAAAGCCTTGCGGTTTTGCCGGACAGCCATTTTTTTGAAATCATCAGAATGTACTTGGGCGAGGTGAAAACTCCGTTCAATAAGCAGAAGCTGATTGAGGAGCTTGGCGCGTTTATCAGAAAAGAAGAAAACCGCAGGACGATTGTCTCTCTTTTGAGCGAGACTGACTTGCAGCTGATTTGCGCCGTGAAATTCATTCCGAGCGCGACGGAAGAAAAACTCGCCGCGTTTTTCGGCTCAGACTTCACTTTTTCGGACTTTTACAGCCGTCTTTTGAATCTTGAGGAGCGGCTGATAATCTACCGCCATAAAGACAGACTTTCCGGCAAGATGATAATCAGCCTGAATCCGCACTTGGAAGACGACTTTGCGAAATTCGCGAAAAAATCCGTTCTGCTGAAAATCCCCGAGATCGCGCAGGCGGAACACTCGGAATACGACATAAATTCTTCGCCTATGAAAAATCAGGGCTTGTCTCCCGAGCTGATTGCGGCATTTGTCGCTTTCATCAACAAAAATCCCGACCTTTGCAAGTCTGACGGAACTTTCAAGAAGAGAATTTCAAACGAGATTGAGACGTTTTTTCCCGGAAAATCCGAAATGCTTTTCTCGCTTACAAAAGCGTTCATAAATTTGTCGCTGCTCTCTGAAAATCTTGACGGCTACGAGATTGACGCAGGCCGTTTTCTGAGCTTTTCGCGCCTTGCCCCGGAAATTCGGTACGCTTATCTTGCTGTCTCGTCTCACGGGCGGTTCAGCCGCGGCTCTCTTGTGCGTCAGGCGAAGCTCCTGCTCGATGTAGCGGAGTCAATTCCTGAAACAGGCTTCTCGCGGAGCGTCTTGCTCAAGCTCAGCTTCTTGATTGCAGAGGACAGGGAAGAAAACGCTGTTTCTCCGCGCTTTGGAACTTCATCGCGCTTTTCTGAAATTCTGAACCGCGCAAAAACCGCCGAGTCGGCAATTGTTAATTCAGGCGAGAGCGACAATCTTTCTTCGCTTCTGGACAGGCTTCTTGATGTCGCATTGTCTTTTGGAATTTTCAAGATAAAAGGAATTGATTCTTCCGGCGAGGATATTTTTGTTAGAGGAAGTGTTCTTGACGGCTCTCAGACGGCAGATTACGGCAAGGAGCCGAAAGTTTTGAGCATTGACGCTGGCTTCAATGTAACTTTGCTGCCGGGGCTTCCGCTTGAAAAGCTGCTTCCGCTTATGAGCTTTATGGAGCTTGTGCAGTTTGACACGGCAGCTCTTTTTGAAATCAGCAGAAAATCCGTGATGCGCGGTTTTGATGCCGGTTTTTCATCTGCAAAAATCCTTGAGCTTTTGAGAAAATATTCTCCGTATGAAATTCCGCAGAATCTTGAAGTCTCGCTTGAAGACTGGAGCAACTCATATTCGTCTGCGGCGATTTACAAGGGCTACATTCTTCAGGTCAGCGAGAAAAACGCCGGAATCACAGAAAAAAATCCTGCGGTTCAGCCTTTTATTTCGGCGAAGCTCGCCGAGGGAATCTATCTTCTTTCGGTTGAGAACGACGAGGAAGCCGCCGCGCTGATTGAAAAAAGCGGACTTGATTTTATCGGGAAGATAAAGACCGCTCAGAAAAGCTCCGACAGCATCCGTTTTCCTGAATTTGCGGTTTCATCTCATAAAAACGATTTTGACAATCTTGAAGAGGAAAATTACGAGACTGAAAAAAACGAGCTTTCGCTGAAGACCAACGAGGAGCGGGCTAGGCATTTTGAGGCGATGCGCTCCGCTCTTGAGAAAATGACGCTGACTCCTGAGCAGAAAGAGGGGCTTCTTGAAAGAATCGAGCACAAGATAATTTTGTCGCCGGTTCAGCTAAGGGCGAACAGCGTGAAATTCGAGCGGATTGAAGCCGGAGGCATGGATTTTTCGGGCAAGCTGCACATCATCGAAGGCTCGATTTCAAACAACAGCATGGTGGAGCTTCATTTTGACAGCGGAATTTTGGTGGGCGTTCCGATTTCCGTTTCAAAGACCGAGGCGGACGCAAATGTTCTTCTCGAAGTTATGCCCGAGCACGAGCAAAAGCTCCTTTCAATCGGACAGGCGAAATTCGTCAAGCGTGTGCGGGGAAGCGTTCTAAGATAATTTTTGCGCTGACGATTCTGCTGGGCAACGTTTTCGAGAATTCGCACGCAAAGAAAACACGCTGGGCAGGCTGTTAGAACATTTTCACGGCTAAAAAACTCGTTGTGCAAACCGTGCGAAAATCCGCAAGAGTAAAAAACACGTTGGGCGACGAATGAAATAATTTCACGGCCAGAAAATGCGTTGGGCGGACTGTGAAATTTTTACAACGGCCAGAAAAAGCGTTTTGCCGGCATTTGCAGAAATTTCATAAGCCAAAAACACGCTGGGCAGCGAATGAAATAATTTCATAGCCAGAAAAAGACTTGGGCAAGCCGTGAAATTTTGTACATAGCTAGAAATTTCATTGGGCAGCGAATGAAATAATTTCATAATCCGAAATCATATTTCTCGAGACGCAAAAATTTTATTGTGAAGAGAAATCACATTGTGCAAATTAAAAAATCTCGCGGTTTTATTTATCCTGTTGTGCAAATCGAAAATATTAAAACAAGAATTTCTCTCCCCTTGTTCCTCCTCCCGCTTCGCTTTCCGCTAATTCATTTCCACAATCTCAACAATCTTTTTTCCGTATTTCTCAATTTTCTTGTCGCCAAGTCCGCTGATTGAATAAAGCTCGTCAACAGTTCTCGGCTTTCTCGCCGCGATTTCGTTCAGTGTCCTGTCTCCGAAAATTATGTACGGCGGAACGTCAAGCTCCTGCGCGGTGCGTTTTCTCCATTTCTTGATTTCATCGTGTATTTTCTGCGCGCTCTCGTCTCCGTTGAAATTCATTTCCTTTTTGTGAAGAACAAAGCCTTTCGCCTTCTTGCTTTCCGGCTTTGGAAACATGATTCCGCCGTTCGCGCCCGCGCTTGCCCTGTTTTTCGGCACAAAAACGCCTTCCGCCTGTAGTTCCGAGGCTGAAAGGCGCGCGCCGCTGCTCCGTGAGACGTTGAAAGGAAGCATAATCTTGTCGCGGTTTTGCAGCGCGGAAAGACCGCCGTTTGTGAGCTTCAAAACGCCGTAGTCTCCGTATTTGGTCACAAAATTCTTCTCGATTAAGAGATTTGAAAGCTCCAGCCACTGTGTTTTTGTCAGCTCGCGTCCGATTCCCCAGGTTGAAATCATATTGTGCCTGTTTTCGATGATTCTTTTTTCACGCGAGCCAAGAAGAACATCGCACACGTAGTTTGCTCCGAATCGCGAGCCGGTCCTTATTATGCAGCTCATAAATTTCTGGCACGGAATTGTCATGTCGATTTCCGGGGCTGGTCCTGTCTCGCAGATGTCGCAGCAGCAGCCGTATTTTCCGATTCTGCGTTCTTCCTTTGATTTTGAGCCGTCGAGCTTCTGCCCGAAGTATTCAAGGAGAAGCTGCCGCCTGCATTTTCTGCCGCTTGCGTAGTTTATCATCCCCTGCAGGAGATTTTCACAGCGTCCCCGGTCTGCAGCCTCGTCAAAAAAATAACGGATTTTGTGGATGTCGCCTGCCGAATATAGAAGAAGAGCCTCTGAAGGACGCCCGTCCCGCCCGGCGCGCCCGATTTCCTGATAATATTGCTCGAGAGATTTTGGCATATCGTAATGAATCACAAACCGCACGTTCGGATTGTCGATTCCCATTCCGAAAGCTAGAGTCGCAACCATTATCTGAACTTCGTCGCGTATGAATTTTGTCTGGTGGTCTGCCCGCACTGAATCCTGCAATCCAGCATGATAATTCAGAACCGAATATCCGAGTGAGGCGAGCTGCTCAGTGAGCGTGTCAACCTGCTTTTTTGAAAAGCAATAGATGATTCCGCTTTCATCGGAATGTCGTTTAATGCACTGGATAATCTGGTCCAAAGCGTTTCGATTTTTCGCGCTAACGTTCAGAAAAATATTCGGGCGGTCAAAATTCGAGACAAGCACAGCCGGATTTTTAAGCTTCAGATTTTTTATGATGTCTTCGCGAACCTGAACTGTTGCGGTTGCTGTCAAAGCTAGAAAAACTGCGTTCTTGAACTGGTTTCTAAGCGCGGAAATTTCAAGATAGTCCGGGCGGAAGTCGTGTCCCCATTCAGAAACGCAGTGCGCCTCGTCAATCGTAATGCAGCAGACTTTTACGCGCGGGTCGTGAAGCAAATTGCTTATTGTCGAAGACATCAGGCCTTCCGGCGAGACATAGACGATTTTCGTTTCGCCGCGCCTGATTGAATCCATTGAATCTTTGTAGTCTTCCCATTCCACAGTCGAATTCAGAAAAACCGCGTTCACGCCGCTTGCATTTAGCGAGGCGACCTGGTCTTGCATCAGCGAAATCAGCGGAGAGACAACGACCGTAAGACCGTCGAAAATCAGCGCTGGAATTTCGTAGCAAAGCGATTTTCCGCCTCCTGTCGGCATAATTGCAAGCGTGTCTTTTTTCTCGAGAACATTTGTGATTATTTCTTTTTGAAGCAGCCGGAACGAGTCGTATCCAAAAATCGATTTTAAAACTTCTTCCGGCGATTTTCCTGTGCAGTCCATATTTTTCCTGTTTTCAATATTCTATCAAAATTTTTATTATTTTTCTGCTTCTCCTATTGCATTGCAAGTTCATTTTCTGATATAGTTTCAACACTTGCCGGGTTGGTGAAATGGTAGACACTACAGACTCAAAATCTGTTGCCTTCACGGGCGTCTGAGTTCGAGTCTCAGACCCGGTATTTACGGAGTTCATTATGAAAGTGAACTCCGTTTTTTTTGTTTAAATATCCGCGTTTCCAAAAAGCCCTAACGGTCCGCTGTTTGCCCTCAGCGAAATCGCCTCGCTTAAATGCGCAGTTTTTATTTTATCGCTTTTTTCCATATCTGCGATTGTCCTTGAAAGCTTTAATATTCCGCTCACGGCGCGCTGCGAAAAATCATTGTTCAGAATGCTTGCTTCAAGAAATTTCCGTTCGTCTTTTTCAAGCGGACAGTATTCTAGGATTTCCTGCGGAGCAAGCTGCGAGTTTTTCTTTCCTTGCCTTTTCCTTTGGATAAAAACTGCGTCCGCAATCTGCTTCCTTAGCTCCGCGCTGGAAACGGAAGCAGATTCTTTTTCTGCGGCTCCAACGTTTATTCTTATGTCAACGCGGTCTAAAAGCGGCCCGGAAAATTTTCGCCAGTACATATCGACTGATTTTGCGCTGCACAGGCAGATTTTTCCTTCAGTTCCGTAGTTTCCGCACGGACACGGATTTGTCGCCATCAAAAGCTGAAATCTTGCAGGATAAGTTGTCGTTCTTCCTGCTCGGCTGAGCGTTACAAACCCATTTTCAACAGGAACTCTGAGCATTTGAAGAACGCTTGTCTTGAATTCCGCCGCCTCGTCAAGAAAAAGAATTCCGTTGTGCGCCAGAGAAATTTCTCCGGGACGGCAGTTCACGCCTCCACCGCAAATTCCTTCGATAGAAGCTGTCTGGTGCGGCATTCTGAACGGAGCAACCCTCATGAGCGGCTCGGAAGGCTTTAGCAGCCCTGCGAGCGAGTGAATCCGCGTAGTGCTTTGCGCTTCTTCAACAGTCAAAAGCGGCAAGATAGAAGAGAATCTTTGCATCGCAAGTGTTTTTCCGCAGCCCGGCGGACCGTAAGCCAAAACATTGTGCCCGCCTGCCGCCGCAATTTGCAAGGCTCGTACGAGTTTCGCCTGATTTTTTATGTCGATAAAATCTGCCGCCCTGTCTTCTGATGGAAACAAGACACCGTTCACTTCAACGCTCCCGTCAGGAACAAAAGCGTTTCCGATCCCTTCTTTCGCGCTGGTGAAAAGTTCTGTTTTCGTTAAGGCTTCGTATGCTTCTGCAAGGTTTGACGCTCCGAAAACTTTCATCCCCGCAACTTCCCTTGCTTCTGCCGCATTCGCCGCGCTTACAATGCATTTTGAAATTCCTGCCGCCGCCGCAGTTGAAGCTGCCGCATGAACTGCTTTTACCGGCCTGATTGTTCCGTTTAGTTCAAGCTCTCCCATCACCAGAATCGGCTCCTTTCCAAATGAATTTATTTCAAGTTCCGTTTCTGGAGAATTTTCTTTTGAATCCATTCCGTCTTTTAGATAACTTTCGCCCAAAACTGAAAGCGCGAGCGCCAGGTCAAAGCCCGAGCCTTCTTTTTTCAAGTCCGCAGGCGCAAGAGAAATCAAGACGCGCTCCATCGGAAATTCAAATCCCGAATTTCTGATTGCGGCTCTCATTCTTTCCCGGGCTTCTTTTACCGCGCCGTCCGCAAGCCCGACAATATCCACCGTAGGAATTCCCCGGCGCAAATCAACTTCAACCGCAACCAGCGAGCCTTCATAGCCAAAAGGCGAAAAAGAAAAAATATTCATAAAAAACCTCTCTCTTTATATTTGAAAAAAAAGTTCAGTTTGAGCAAAAAAATCTGAAAAAAAAATCAAAAAAATGGAGAAAAATTGCGAATCGAATAAAATTAGAAAATAATCGAAAAAATCCTGGAAATCAAAAAAAATAAAATTAGGAAATAATCGAAAAAAATCCTGAAAATCGAAATCTTAAATCTAAAAATATCAAAAATTCTAAAAAATCAAAAATCTGAAAATCAAAAGTGAAAACCGCGAATCGAAAAAATCCTCAAAATGTTTGAATCAAAAAAATTAAAATAAAATATTATAGAAGACAATCAAAAAATCTGATCTTATTTTTCTGAAAAAAATTCGTCATTTTAAAAAAGCTGTTGTATAATTATTTAAGCGATGAAAATCGCTGCGGTTCAGATTCGGGCTGCAAAAAATCTGTGATGTTTCGTCACTAAAAGGAGTACTAAAATGACAAAGAATGTATCAGCTGTAGGTTTTGTTTTGGAAGAGAAACAGGCAGAGATGGTTAATAAGAAGCTTGAGCGCATTAAATATGCCGAGGACTTGATTGTTGATTTGATTGTAAGAATCAAGCACGAGAAAGCCTATGTTTTTGATGTTACCGCAAATTTCAAGTGGGGCACTCAGGCTCATGTGAAAGACGAGGATTTTGACTTCGGAGCTGCGCTGAATAAAATGATGGACGTTCTCGATGTTAAAATCAAAAAGGAAAAGGATAAGGTTCAGGAGAAAAAATAATTCTTAAAGACCTTTGAAATAAAATTCTGCTGAATTGAGCGGCTGCTGAAAAGTTGATGACTGAAATCTTGCTTTTTGACAGCCGTTTTTTTGTTTTTTATGAAAAAAATGCAGTTTTTTGTTGTTTAAAATGCTTGAATATTGTATAGTAAAGGTATGGCGGATAAACCTTTCACAGTTCTTGATTTGTTGAGTAAAGAGCTTCCTGAGCATATCGCGCTTAAGCTTAAATGCTTGGGCGGGCGGAAGGGCTTGTCTAAAGTTATTTCTGTTCCAGACCTGAACCGGCCGGGGCTTGCTCTTTCTGGATTTTTTGAGTCGTTTGCGTATCAGCGCGTGCAGATTTTTGGTCGCGGAGAAAACGCTTATCTTGGAAAGCTGAATTCTGAAAGCAAGATTGACTCATTGAACAAATTTTTTTCTTATGAGATTCCCTGCATTGTCTTTACGCATGGAATCACGCCCGTTCAGGAATTTTTAGATTTGGCGGAAAAGGCGGACTGCGCAGTTTTGAATACAGAGCTTGACACAACTGAATTTTCAATCCGGCTTCTGCGGCTGTTTTCAAATATTTTCGCTCCGAAAAAAACTTTGCATGGGGTTTTGGTCGAAGTTTACGGAATCGGAATCCTGATTACAGGCCATTCTGGCGTTGGAAAGTCTGAATGTGCGCTGGAGCTTGTTGAGCGCGGGCATCGTCTTGTTGCGGATGACATTGTTGAGGCGCGCTGTGTGAACGGAAATTCGATTTTGGGGCAGGGTGCGAATGCTCTTTTAAGCCATCATATGGAAATCCGCGGTCTTGGAATCATAAACATTGCGGAGCTTTACGGAGTCGGATCAATCCGAGACCAAAAGGAAATTCAGCTGATAATCCGTCTTGAGGAATGGGACGTGAACAAGGTTTATGATCGGGTCGGGACGGACTATGCGACGGAAGATTTGCTTGGCGTGAAAGTTCCCTATATTGAAATCCCTGTGAAGCCTGGCCGGAATCTCCCTATCATTATTGAAGCTGCCGCAATGAATGAGCGGTTGAAATACAAGGGCTACAATTCGGCGAGAGATTTCAACCAGAATGTTCTGCGTTGGATTGAAACTGGAGAAGCCCAGACAGCATATTACGGCAGCGATGATTCTTATTGATTACAGTTTGGGATTATATTAAAATTGTATGGTAGTTTTATAGCTACACAAGGAAAGGTTATATGACTGAAAAGATTTTGACTGTAAAAAACAGGGCTGGAATTCACGCGCGGCCGGCGGCTCTTATCGCTCAGACTGCAAACAAATATTCATGCGATATTTCGCTCGAAAAAGATTCAAACGCAGTGAACGCGAAATCAATCATGGGCGTAATCACGATGGCGGCTGGATACAATACTGTTTTGACGCTTAAGGCAGACGGAACAGACGAGAAAGACGCTGTTGCGGCAATCGCGCAGCTTTTTGAAAATAAATTTGAAGAAGACTAGCAAGCTGATAAAACTAGAAAAATATTTCCATGAGCAAAAATGGAGAAGGAGTTCTTGAATGAAAGAGATTACTGCACGCCAAAAGGAAGTCTTGGATTTTATTTCTGAATCCACAAAGGAAAACAATTATCCTCCAACAGTAAGAGAAATCGGAAGCCATTTTGGAATTTCTCTCCGAGCTGTTCAGGATCACATTGCTGCGCTTCAAAAGAAAGGCTATCTTTCGCAGAGTCAGAAAAGGGCGCGTTCATTGACTGTGAATCAGGAAAAAGCGAGCCAGCCTTTTGTAAGCAAGGTTCCTCTTTTGGGGACTGTTGCCGCTGGAAAACCTCTTTTGAGCGAGGAGAATCTTGACGGATATGTGAATCTTACAGAGCCTTTTGTCCGTCCTGAAAAGACATACTTTGCTCTCCGTGTTCGCGGTCAAAGCATGATAAACGCCGGAATTCTTGAGGGCGACCTTGCCGTAATCGAGCAGGCTCAGACTGCGGTTGACGGGCAGATTGTAGTCGCGGTAATTGACAATGCAATTACGCTTAAAAGATTTTATAAGGAATCCGACAGAGTGAAACTGCAGCCTGAAAATCCTGCGTTCGAGCCGATTTACAGCAAAGACGTGACGATTGTCGGAACGCTTTCAAATATTGTGCGAACTTATTAAGCGCTAGATGATGCCGGCTCCAATTTATCTTTATACTGGACCTGAATTCGGCGAAAGAAACGAGCAGGTTGAGGCTGTCAAGCAAGCGCAGAAAAAACAGTTCGGTGATTCTGACGAGTATCTTCTTTATGCCTCTGACACGAAAATTGCGGAAGTTGTCGCTAAACTACAGACAGAATCGCTTTTTGTGCCGGCGACTTGTATTGTTCTCCGCGAAGCTGAGCTTGTCAAAAAAAAAGAGGAAATTGAGCTGCTTTCTTCATGGCTAAAATCTGCCGCTGCAAAGCCAAAAGAAAAACAAAATTCTTCTGTTTTAATTCTTGTTTCAGATGAGATTTCCGTTGACGCAAAACTCAGAAAGCTTGTTCCGAAAGAAAACCAGAGAATTTTTTGGGAGCTTTCGGGGGCGCGGCTTGAAGACTGGCTTAGAAATTATTTTAGAAAAAACGGACTTGCAATCGAGCAGCCTGCTGTAGAAGAAATCTTGGACATGGTAGAGGGAAACACAGAAGCGTTAAAGTCCGAGTGCTCAAGATTTTTTGTTGTCTTTGAGAAAGACCATGTTGTTACTGAGGATGATGTTGACAAACTGCTGGCCCACAACCGGGAGGAAAATGCGTTCACGCTTTTCAATGCGCTTTGTGAAATTTCTGAGAATGCGCCAAAACGTCTTGAAAACGCTCTTCAAATCTTGGAAAAAATCCTTTTGTCGAAGGCGAGCAACTCAATTACGCTGATAGCGGGGCTTGCCTCGTGTTTTAGAAAATTGCAGGTTTGGCATTCAATTCACGCTGGAAATTATAATCCTGATTTGAAATCCAGCGGATTTACGAGCAAAAAACAGATTTCCCAATATTCAAGAGCGGCTCAGATTTGGGATTTTGGCCAGACTGCCGCTATTACAGCTCTGATTTCAAAAACGGATATGGAAATTCGCTCTGGCGGACAGAATGTCCAGAAAACGCTGCTTTCACTTCTTCTTTACGAGATTGTTATGAAAGGCGGAGCTGGACTTTCTGCTTATGAGATTTCTGAAAATTATTGCTGAAATCCTAAATCTCCAAAATCGCTAACGCCCTGAAAATTTGAAAATTGTTTTTTGAAGTTTGAAAATAACCATTGTTGCCCAGGTGGTGTTTCTATTTTATAATGGCAAAAAAATTGCCGATATTGAAAATGTGGAGGAAGAAAAGTGAAACTAAAACATCTTGGCGTAATATCATTCGCTTGCGCTGTGCTTTTCCTGGCTTCTTGCGGTTCAACGCCGACAGCCGAGGAAGAACTGGATTTTAATCCGGCGGAAAAAGCTGAAGAAACTGTGGAGCAAACCGTAGAGGAGACAGCTGATTTTACAGCTGCTAATCAGGCTTCTCTTGAAATTGCGGAAAAGGCGCGGGAGGCTGCCATAAAAGCTGATGCGCAGAAATATTATCAGGAAAAATTTGATGAGACTGACAAATGGTATGTCGAGATAAAAAACAAGGTTTCTTCAGATTTGAAAACTGACCATTCTGTTGAAATCAAGGATGTGGCAGATAAATTCAATGCGCTTGCAAAGGCTTCTCTTGCCCGCTCTATGAAAAATCGCGCCGATGAGCTTGGCTTTGCCGGTGAAGACCAGAATTCTTATGACAAAGGTCAAAAGGCACTGGCTGATTACGAGGCTCTTGGTGCGGATTCAAACAGCTCGGATTTACTTTCAAAAGCGAACGAGGCTTTTGATGCATATTCTGTCCTTATGCTGAAAGGATTCAAGGCATTCGCAGGACGTGAAAGAAATGCGGCGCTTGAAGCGAAAAAAAATGCGGACAGCGTAAAAGCCGGTGTCGCAAAGAAAGAGGAATACAAAAAAGCCTCAGCTGATTTTAAGGATGCCGACACTGCGTATGTGACAAAAAATATTGAAGGCGCTTACCGCGGATACAAGTCTGCAAAAGAAGCGTACACTTCGCTTTATGAGACAGTTTCAAAAAACAGGGCTGCGGCTCAGGAAGCGATTGAGCGTGCTAAACAAAAAGTTGCGGAAGCTGCAAATTATTCTACAGAGGCCGACACCGTTGCTCCTCTAGCAGGTGAAGTTGCTGGGATAGAAAAAGAGGATGCGGTTCTCCTTGAAGAAGATAATCTTGCAAATCCAGATGAAGCTGTAATCAACATTGAAGAGGGCGAGACTGCCCAAACCGCTGAAAAAGAGGCTGCTGCCGCAATCGCCGTTGAAGAAACCGCAAACAAACTTATGGAGGCAAAATAATGAAAAAGGTTTTAATTATAGCAATTGCCTTCCTTTCCGCTGCTGTTTTTGCTGCCAGCTACAAGAACAACACTTATCAAAAACTTGCAGACGAATACACAAGAAAGGCTCAGAATGCGCTTGATGCCGGCGAGTACGAGCTTTCTATTGAATATGCGCAGAAGGCAGAAGAGAATGCGGCTCTTTCACAGGCGTTTGTCAAGAAAATGCTTGCGAAATCAGACTGCGACAAAACTATGAAAGCCGCTTCAAAGAGAATCGACTATGCGAAAAGCATAAATGCGGAGCGAAACTTCCCGATGGCTTATTCTTCGGCTCAAAAATCTTATGCCAGTGCGCAGACGGCTTACGACGGCGAGGATTATGAGACTGCTGCAGCATTTGCAAATCAGGTGCTGGAGGCTCTTGCCGACATAAAAGAAATCACTCCGCTTCCTGAGTATTATGTTGTTCGTCCGTGGGCGGATTCAAAAGACTGCTACTGGAATATTTCAGGCAGAAATTATGTTTACGACAATCCGTTGTTGTGGGAAAATTTGTATCAGGCGAACAAGGAAAATATGCCGAAGCCGAATGACCCGAACCTGATTCTTCCTGGAATGAAGATGAAAATTCCTAGCATTACAGGCGAATACCGCGAGGGTGTTTACAATCCTGCAAAAAAATACGACGGATATTCTGCGAACCGCTAGTTGAAATTGCATAAAAAAGCCGTGATGATTTTATCATTGCGGCTTTTTTTGTTTCTAATTGAATCTTTCGTGCATAAAATATCTAAAAAGCGCCGCCATCATAAGCGAGTGCTGATAATCTTGGTTTCCAAAATTTTTGCACACTTCATCCTTTGGAATTCTCATAAAATCAACATATTCATCATCGTCTAAATCTTGCTTGCCCGTTGAAACGAGGTTTTTCGCCGAGAAAAAATAAACGTGGTTTGCCATGATCGCAGGGTTCGGGTTTGCTTTTCCGAGGAAAATCATTTTTTCGGCTTTGAAACCTGTTTCCTCGAGAAGTTCCCTTGCGGCCGCTTTTTCAGGCTCTTCCCCCTTTTCAATTACTCCGCCGGGAAATTCAATGCTCAGGCGGTTTTCTCCGTGCCGCCACTGCTTAACCATAAGAAAATCGTTTTCAATTTCTGGAATCACAACGCACCAGTCGGGCGCGTCCATCACGATAAAATTCCCGGTTTTCTCGTCCGGCGATTCAGATTTGATTTCATTTACAGTCAGAATTTTTGTCTTCAAAAGCTCTTTTTTTTCTTTTTGAGTCCAGCTCAAAGAATCTTTTTCCATTAAAAATGTCTCCCGTTTGCGTTTTCTTATTTTTTGATTTTATCACTTTTTTCTCTTATAATTAAGTGACTGAAGTTTTTGGAGAGAAAAAATGGCGATTTTAACGGTTTCAAGACAGATAGCGTCTTTTGGCGATGAGATTTGCAAGTCGGTTGCATCTCATCTCGGATATAAATTCGTGAGCCGGACAGACCTTGAAAAGAAAATTCTCGACTTGGGATTTTCAAAGTCGAAACTGAAAAAATTCGACGAGAAAAAGCCTGACTTTCTTTCATCTTTGACAAGCGAACGTGATGAATATCTTGACTATCTTCAGCTTGCGGTTTTTGAAGCCGCCGCCAGCGACAACTGCGTTATAATCGGGCGAGGCTCCTTTATAATCTTGAAGGAGCTTCCGAACCATATTTCATTGAGGATTATCGCTGATAAAAATTTGAGAATTTCGCGCTATGAAGATGAACACAAATGCGGCCTGAAAAAAGCCATGAAAATTGTGAATGAAAGCGACTCGAACCGTGACGGATTCAACAAAAGTTTTTTTGATTTTGATGTAAACAACCCGGCAATGTTCCATCTTGTTATAAACGCCGGGCTGTTAGATATTGATTCGATAAGCTCGTCTGTGGAAAGTCTTGTGAAAAGTGCTGTTACGGCAGAAAAGTCGTCTCTTGGAAACAAAAAGTCGAAAGAGCTTTTGCTCGCGCAGAAAATCGTGAATCTCTTAAAATATGAAAACAGGCTTTTGATAAGATTTTTGCGCGCCGAAGCTGATGAAAAACGGATAACGCTCCACGGAATTGCGGACTCAAAATCTGAAATAGAAAAAGCTATGGAAACCGTAAACGAAAAACTTCCCGATTATAAAGTGATTTCAAGAATTTCTGAGATTTAAGGCTGTTTTTGCTGTTGACTTTACTTTTTCTAGCTCAAAAATTATACTATAAACAAATGAAATTATCGAACAAATTCACATTGGCAAGAGCTATTTTTGCGCCAATTTTTTTCCTGATTTTCAATATCCCGGCTTGGCTTAATTCTAATGTTTTGTCAAAAATTTCTGCTTTCATTATGATTCCGCTTCTTGCAGTTTTTGAACTGACGGATTACTGGGACGGACATTATGCCCGGAAAAACGGCGAGGTGAGCGACTTTGGAAAGATTTTTGATCCGTTCGCAGATGTAATCCTGAACCTGACCGTTTTTATGTGCGCGGTTGTAAGCGGTTATATGCCGATTGTTCTTTTTGCGCTGATTCTTTACCGCGAATTCAGCCAAAGTTTTTTGAGAATGGCTGCGCTGAAAAATGGAATCGCAATCGCTGCAAAAAAAGGTGGAAAATTCAAGACAGTCTTCTATATATTCTCAGGATTTTTCTTTTTGACGATTGAGACTTATTCGCGATTGGAACTTTCTCTTTTTTCGGACGGATTCATTCATGGATGCAGAATTGCCTTGATTGTGATGTTCGTTCTTTGCACATTGTTCAGCTGGACATCGTTTGTAGATTACATAAGGTCGTTTTATCCAGCAATAACAGGCAAAAAAAAGTAATGTTTATGGGAAATTGCAGAAGGCGCGTGCGCGGGCA
>DHKO01000049.1 GCA_002404895.1 Treponema sp. UBA4692
ATTGGCAGCATATCAGCTGTCGTCATACGTGTCGCGTGAAGAGACTGTGTAGCATCACGCAAAACAAGTTCAGAAATTCCAATTTTCTTTGCCATTTTGTCAAATACCTCTAAAATTAGTTTTTATTGCGCAGTGCTGTTGCGATAGCCGCAACAACTGCTTTTTGGTCAACCTGTGCGGCCGCAGGAGCTGCACTTTCGGCTTTTGGCGCCTCTTTGTCAAGCTTGGCAGCATGAACAAAAACTCTTAGCAAGTTCATAAAGCCAATCAAGATGATGAGGAAGGCAAAAACGACACACATACCCAGAACAGTAAGAATCGCGCTCTGTCCCAGCATTTCTTCGATTGTCATAAATCCTCCATAGGAATGTACAAAAATACAATTTGTCAAAAATTATAATTAGTTTAAGGCAATCATTCAACAATAAGAAGATTGAAAAAATATCAGATTTTGCAAATTAACGTAGATTCAGAAAAAAGTCTTATATATAGAAAAAATTTGACTTTCAAAGCGATAATGATTTAATTAAGAATATCGGATTTTGTTCAAATAAAATCAAACAGAATTAAATCCCAAAATATTTTCCAGGAGGTACTTTTTATGGAAAACATCGCAGGAACACAGACAGAGAAAAATTTGCAGACGGCATTCGCTGGCGAATCTCAGGCGAGAAACAAATACACTTACTTTGCAAGCAAGGCAAGAAAAGACGGCTACGAGCAGATTGCGGACATTTTTGAGGAAACAGCAAAAAATGAAAAAGAACATGCGAAAATCTGGTTCAAGATTCTAAACGGCGGCGAAATTCATTCAACAGAAGAGAATTTGAAAGAAGCGGCTTCTGGTGAAAATTACGAATGGACTGACATGTACGCAGGATTCGCAAAGACCGCGCGAAAGGAAGGCTTCGAAAGAATCGCAAAGCTGTTTGAAATGGTCGGCGAAATTGAAAAAGAGCATGAAAAACGCTATCTGAAACTGTTGCAGAACATAAAAGACGGAATCGTGTTCTCAAGAGACGGCGACACAATCTGGCAGTGCGCAAACTGCGGGCACATTGTCGTCGGTAAAAAAGCTCCGGCGGTCTGCCCTGTATGCGCGCATCCGCAAAGCTATTTTGAAGTAAAAAAAGACAACTTCTAGCGAAAAAACGCCGATTTTTTTGAATCGGCGTTTTCCTTTCATATCATAAAATTCATAAAATCGCTAAACAATTTTGTAAAAATCTGAATTTTATTGCTGCTCACGGCGTTTTACGACGCAGTTTTTCTCGAAAGCGTCTTCTGAAACATCACATTCACAAGGCAATGTAACAGTCCGCAGATTTTGGCAGCCAGCAAAAGCGTCTTCGCAGATTTTTTCAAGCCCGTTTCCCTGAAAAATCACTTCCTTTAAATTCACGCAGTTGAAAAATGCGCCTGTATCGATTGATTTTACAGAATTCGGCAGAATAATTTTTTCGAGATTCTCGCAGAACATAAACGCACCGCGCCCAATATAAGAGACAGAATCAGGAACTGAAACTTTTTTAAGATTTTTCAAATTTGAAAGACAGTTCCAGCCGAGATATTTTGTTCCGTTTTTGATTTTTACGCTTTCAAGATTCTTGTCCGCCGCAAACAAAAGCGATTTTGACTTTTCATTGTACATTGTTCCGTCAAAAATCTGATAAAATTCATTTTTTTTCAGAACCGAAACCGTATCATCAAAAGAATCGGAAGAAATTTCAATCAAGAAATCTGGAACATTTTCTATTTTCAATTTTCCGCAGCCGCTAAACGCTTTCGGTCCGATAATTCTGAGCTTTTCGGGAAGATTCACATTTTCAAGATTTTTGCAGAGCGAAAAAGCGGCGATATTTATTTCCTGCAAAGTTTCCGGCAAATGAACAGACTTCAGGTTTTCACATTCTGAAAAAGCATATCCGCCGATGCTGTCCGCGCCGCCGCAAAATTCAACTTTTTCAAGATTTTTGTTTCCTAAAAACGATTCTTCGCCGACTGCGACAATTTCACCTGGAATTTCCACAAAGGAATCCGTTCCGCAGTATTTTTCAAGGTATTTTTCCTGTTCTGAAGTCTCTGAAATTACAAATTTTTCCATAAAATAAAAATTAAAAGCACAAAACTAAAAACTAGCCGAAAAGCAAAATCCGAAAATCAAAAAAATTAAGGCGGCTTTGCAAAATGCTCCACCGCCGCAAAATCTGATTTTTAATCAAATTTTTCCGATTTCAATCAATCCTCTGCAACCGATTTTTAGAACAAATCGCCCATTCCGTAAAGCTTGCCTTTTGAAAGCTCGCCGTCCGCAATTTTCGCGCAAAGTTTTTCAAGCGCGACAACCGCGCCTTTTGCAAATCCTTCGCGGCTTCTTGCGCGGTGAGTAATTTCAATCTCATCGGCAGGAGAATCAAAAAAAACAGTGTGGGTTCCAGGCACAAATCCGACACGTGTCGAGCTTACGTGAAGCTGGCTTGGAAGCGGCCTTTGATGAAAAGCGTCGGTCACGATTTCAGTCTTGATTTTGTTTTCCGCCATTATTCTGCGCGCAACTTCAAGGGCTGTTCCAGACGGGCTGTCGGCTTTCTGATTGTGATGAGCCTCCCAGACTGCAACATCATACTCGCTGTATTCCGACATGATTTTCGCGGCTTCCTGAACAATTTTATAGAACATATTCACGCCGATTGAGAAATTTGAAGAGCGCATCGCAGTTCCGTTTGTTTTTGCGCAAAGCTCCGCAATTTCGTTCTCGTTTTTCGCCCAGCCAGTCGTTCCAACAACGACAGGAATTCCAAGCGGAAGCAAAGATTTTAGATTTGAAATCACAGAAGACGGATGAGAAAACTCAATCACGCCTTCAGCTCCGCTGCCTTTTACAGCTGCGGCAACAGCGTCTCCGTCTCCAGCAGGAACAAGATTTGTCGCGTCTTTTGCCATCACATCGACAGTCGCAACAATCTCGTGGCCAGCCTCTTTCGCACATTTTTCAATCATGTGCCCCATTTTTCCATATCCGACAAGCGCAATTTTCATATTTTTTCCTTATTTAAACAAAGCTGAATGAAGAATCTGAACGACATCGTTCGCCTGATTATTGTCAACCAAGAAACTGATGTTCACTTTGCTTGCGCCCTGAGAAATCATCTGGACATTGATTTTTTCTTTGTTCAAAGCCGCAAAAGCGTCCGCGAGAATCGAGCTTGAATGAGCAGCATCGCAGATAATCGTCACAATAGCCTTGTCCTTTTTTACGCTCACATCAGCAGCTTTTCCCAAATCTTCGATTAAGCCGCCCAAATCAGATTTTCCGTTCACTGTAAGCGATACAGAAACTTCGGAAGTCGCAATAACGTCAACGCTCACGTTCCATTTCAGAAACTGATTGAAAACATGAGCCAAAAATCCGCACGCGCCAAACATATTGTTCGACTGAATATCAATCAGATTAACATTTTTGACGCTTGTAATTGCTGTAACGCGCGGAACAGCTCCTGTATGCTTTTCAACAATCACAGAGCCTTCGCTTTTTATATTGTAGGAATTTTTCACACGGACAATTGTTCCTGTCTTCCGGCAAGGAATCATCGAGCGCGGATGAAGAACCTGAGAGCCGAACATTGCAAGCTCCTGAGCCTCCTCATAAGTAACTTCTTTTACAAGACGCGCGTCCTTTACAACGCGAGGGTCAGCAGTCAAAATTCCGTCAACATCTTTCCATGTCTGGATTTCATCGGCTTTCATCGCGCTTCCAATCATCGTCGCAGACAAATCAGAGCCGCCGCGTCCCAAAGTCGTTATGACTCCTTTTTTGTCTTTCGCAATAAATCCTGTAACAATCGGAATTTCTTTTTGGCTTCCGTTTTTGTAGTCCGAAAGCGATTTTGGAATATTCTCCCAAACGTCAGGCAAAAGCTCGGCGTTCATATAATTCGAGTCTGAGACCATTCCGATATTCCAAGCATCGTAAAATTTCGCAGGAGTTCCAAGACCATTGAGATACGCGCTCATCATTCTGACAGACATTCTCTCGCCAAAACTTACAAGATAGTCGCGTGAGCGTTTTGAAAGCTCGTGCAGCATACTGATTCCTGTAAGAAGCGTTTTCAGCTCTTCCAAAAGCTCTTTTATAGCAGGAACGTCAACTCCAAGCTCTTTCGCAGTGTCAAGATGAAGGCTTTCGATTTTTTCAATGTCAACCTTGCCGTTCACTGCCAAATCAGCCGCTTCAAGAAGATGGTCAGTAGTGTCGCCCATCGCGCTCAAAACAACGACCGGCCGCTTTGCAGCATAAGCCTGAATAATCGACGCAACATTTTTTATCCGCTCAGCATTAGCAACGCTTGAGCCGCCAAATTTCATCACTATCATAAAATTTTCCCTTAATAACGTTTTTATTCTTAGATTTTTGATTTACACAAAAATTATGCCAGTTTGAACAGTTTGTCGATTTCAGGTTTTTGCACAACAAGAACGTTGCACGCCGCGCTTCCGATAATCTCGCTGTTGATTGCGCTCGCCTTGTCATGATGAACAACGCTCGACATTGAAGCCGCGCCATGCTCTTTTCCGCCGAGCAGAATCAAGTCCGCGCCGAATTCGTCCGCTGCCTTCAGCACTTCAGACCAAACCGCGCCTGAGCAAAGCTTTGTGCTTATATGGACTTTTTTCTGCAGCGCGAGGTTTTCAACATAATTCAGATATTTTTCGCCGTCTTTTTTAAGGCTTTCAACATAATGATTCGCTTCTTCCGCAAAGAAAATTTTGCTCATTTCAAGCTGCTTGATTGTCGCCGAGTCAACAACATAAACCGCCTCAAGCTCGATTTTGTACTGAGAAGCCATCATGATTCCATACATTGCCGCATGCAAAGACTGTTCAGACCCGTTCACAGCCACAACTGCTTTCTGAAATAAAGGTTTTATCATATTTTTGCTCCCCTTGCTCTTTTTTTTACTTTTCCTTGCGGTTTTTCAAGCTTTTCAGGACAAAAGTGTTCTCGCGCTCGCGCTCTTCCAAAACGCTTTCAATGTAGATTTTTGTCTCGCGGTCCTGCGGAATTATCATCTTGTCCAAAGCATTTACTCTTCGCTGCGTTTTTTTGACTTCATTTGCAAGCCGCCACGCGATTGTCCTGATTGAAGCCATCTGAGTCAGAAGATTCAGCAGCTTGAAAAATTCAACCATCACTTTGTCAGTATCGGCAAAAGTTCCCATAAAAGAATAGAAAAGCTTCTGTTTCGGAAGCGTAACCTCAACGGAATTGAAGCTCATTCCGCCAGCGACGACAGGCTTCTCGCGGATGTCAAAATCGTAATGGACATCTTTTGCAATCCGCTCAACGCGGTCTCCGCCGACCGTCATAAGCATATTTCTCAAAGCCGGGTAAGCCGACTTCACAGCCTTGTCGATGTCGCGCTCAAGAAGCTTAACTTTTTCAACCATATGCATAAGCTCCATCACAAGGATTTCGCGCTTTTGCTCAAGCAAGTCGTAGCCGTCTTCCGCGACACTCAGCTGCTCTTTTATAGAGAAAAGATTTGATTTTGTCGGTGCAATATTTAACTTTGCCATATTTTTTCTTTTGGGCGTTTCCCTCGCTCTGTTTCGACAAGCTCAACAACCGCTCGGGTCGGGCTTTCCGCACTTCCGGCTTTCGCCTACATTGTTTTTGGAAGAAAAACTTCAAGCAAAACATTTTCAAAAACAACGCTTCGCGGTGCTCCAATCCCTAACGCATTTGCTTTTTCATCAGTCTTTAGGAAGATATTTTTCTATCATCTCCGGCTTGATTCTGTAAAGCTCATTTTCAGGCAGGATTTTCAGAAGTCTCCATCCCAAATCAAGAGTCTCTTCAATGCTCCGATTCTCATATTCGCCCTGAGTGAAGAATTTAGACTCAAGCTCCTCGCCGAATTTCAGATACATTCTGTCAACTTCGCCAAGCTCTTCCTCGCCGATAATCGCCACAAGATTTCTGATTGACTTTACTTTTGAGTAAGACGCAAAAAGCTGGCTTGAAACCGCAGAATGGTCTTCGCGGGTCATTCCCTCGCCGATTCCGTCTTTCATCAAGCGGGAAAGCGAAGGCAAGCCTGAAACCGGCGGATAAACGCCTTTCTGGCTAAGCTCGCGGTCAAGAACAATCTGACCTTCGGTAATATAGCCGGTCAAGTCTGGAATCGGGTGCGAAATATCATCGTTCGGCATAGTCAAAATCGGAATCTGAGTGATAGAGCCAGTCGAGCCTTTTATTTTGCCCGCGCGCTCGTAAAGCTCGGCAAGGTCGGAATACAAATATCCAGGATAGCCTTTTCTTCCCGGAACCTCGCCGCGTGTCGTTGAAATCTCGCGCAAAGCCTCGCAGTAGTTCGTCATGTCCGTCATAACAACAAGAACGTGCATATTTTTTCTGTAAGCAAGATATTCAGCCGCAGTCAAAGCGCAGCGCGGGGTGATGATTCTTTCAATTGAAGGCGCGTCCGCAAGCGACTGGAACATTACAACTTTCGACAAAACGCCGGATTCCTCAAATGATTTCTTGAAGAACTGCGCCTGATCGTACTTGATTCCCATTCCGGCGAAAACCATTACAAACTGCTCGTCTGAATTCCGGATTTTCGCCTGACGGATAATCTGCGCCGCAAGCCTGTTGTGAGGAAGCCCGTTTCCAGAGAAAATCGGAAGCTTCTGGCCGCGAATCAAAGTGTTCATTCCATCGATTGAAGAAATTCCAGTCTGGATAAAGTCTCTTGGATAAACACGTGCGTAAGGATTTATCGGCATTCCGTTCACATCGATTTTCTCAGAAGATATAATTTCAGGAAGCCCGTCAATCGGCTCGCCAAGTCCGTTAAAAATTCGTCCGAGCAAGCCGTCGCCAACACGCAAATCCATCGGCTCGTCCAAAAATTCAACGGAAGTTTCCTTAAGGTCAAGCCCTGTCGTGCTTCCGAAAATCTGGACAATCGCCGTTTTCTCGTTCAAGTCGATTACGCGTCCGGTCTTTTTCTCGCCGTTGCGGTCGCGAACGTAAACAATTTCGTTGTAAAAAATGTTCTCGCTGCGCTTCACAACAATGATTGGTCCGTCAATTGAAGAAACGCCGTTATATTCAACACCTTTCATTTAATACTCCATTAGCATCAGAAAGAACGCCGCGGTTTCAGCATAGCTTCAACCGAGACTCGCTCAAAACAACCCTCGATTGTTTTACCGGCTAAAGCCGTTGCTCGCTATATATTCAACACCTTTCATTTTTACCTCAATTTTAGAGGGGAGAAGCCTCTCCCCTAGTCGGCACTCTGGCAGCTGCGCTTCCGCCGTCGCCTCCATACCCCGCTCTGCGGGAGCTGCACCCCCGCAACGCCCCGCCCGCGCTTAGTGCAAGGAAAAACCGCTTTTATAAATCGTCAGTTTGCCTTGTAATACCGCTCAAGCTCGCTCATCTGCTCGTCAAGATGTCTTTCTGTATCTTTGAGCATTTCAAGCTTGTCATTTGGAACAGTCGATTTCAAACGAACAATCTCGTCCTTTACAGGAAGCGAAACAACTTTTGGAAGCGGCGCGCCAGCTTTTATCACTGCAAGTCCGCGCTCGTAAAAATCCATTATCAAAAGCAAAATCGCAATCTGCTTTTCAGGAACCGAGTAAACGTCAACCGCATCGAACGCGCTCTGCTGCAAGAAGCCGTTCTTAATCATTTCTGCAACAGTCAAGATGATTCTTTTTTCATCCGGCAAAGCGTCAGGTCCAATCAATCGGACAATCTGCTGCAGGCGCTGCTCGTTCTTCAAAAGCTCGAGAGCCTTCAAGCGGACATCTGCCCATCTCGGATCGTGTTTTTCCCACCATTCCTTGATTTCGTCTGCATACTCAGAATAGCTTTCAATCCATCCGATTGCAGGATAATGTCTCGCGTTCGCAAGCTCGCGGTTCAAAGCCCAAAAACAGCGGATAAATCGTTTTGTGTGCTGGGTTACAGGCTCTGAAAAATCGCCGCCCGGAGGCGAAACCGCTCCAATTACAGAAACAGAGCCTTCCTGCCCGCACAGAGCTTTTACACGGCCTGCGCGCTCATAAAATTCAGCAAGCCGCGTCGGAAGATAAGCTGGGAATCCCTCTTCCGCAGGCATCTCTTCCATTCGGCCTGAAAGCTCGCGCAACGCCTCTGCCCATCTTGAAGTCGAGTCCGCCATGATTGCAACATGCATTCCCATGTCGCGGTAATATTCAGCAAGCGTAATTCCCGAATAAAGAGAGACTTCGCGCGCCGCAACCGGCATGTTTGAAGTGTTCGCAATCAAAATCGTGCGCTCCATAAGAGAACGCCCTGTCCGAGGGTCAATCAAAGTAGGAAATTCAGTCAGAACATCAGTCATCTCGTTTCCGCGCTCGCCGCAGCCAATGTAGACAATCAAATCCGCATCGCACCACTTTGCAATCGCGTGCTGAGTCATCGTTTTTCCAGTACCGAATCCGCCCGGAATCGCAGCCGTTCCGCCTTTTGAAAGCGGAAAGAAAACATCGATTACACGCTGACCAGTGATAAGCGGCTCGCTCACAGCAAGTTTCTGCGAATAAGGACGCTGAACACGGAGCGGCCAATAATGGCTAAGCTTAATTTCCTCGTCAAGCTCGGTTGTTCCAATAACATCGTCAACTGAATATTCGCCTGCGCCTGAAAAAGTCTTCAAGACTCTTCCACGGACAGTCGGCGGAACCATAATCTTATGCCTTATAGACTGCGTTTCCTGAACATATCCCAGAACTGCGCCCGAGCAAATCGCCATTCCTTCATGAACGCCATCGGCAACCTCAAAATTCCATTTTTTATTCGCCTCAATCGGCTCAGCGCGAACGCCCGGAGCAAGAAAAGCTCCAGATTCTTTGTACATCGTTTCAAGCGGACGCTGAATTCCGTCGTAAATCGTTCCGACAAGTCCAGGACCAAGCTTCAGCGAAAGCGGCCGTTCATTTGAAACGACTTTCTCGCCGATTTTCATTCCAGTGTCGTCTTCGTAAACCTGAATTACTGCTTTTCCCTGATTCTGTCTGATGATTTCGCCGATTATTTTTTTCTCGCCAACATCAACAACATCATAAAGTCCGCAGCCCTCAAGCCCTTCCGCATATACAATCGGACCTGAAATTCTTGTGATTTTTCCAGTTATCTGTTTTTTGCCTTCAGCCGCACTCATTCCGGCAACCTCCCGCCAAACAGCGTTGTTGCAAGCTCGCTGCTGTATTTATCCTTAATTTCGCGCACAAGCTGATCAACCGTCAGCCTTATGCGGAAAGATTTTTCCTCGTCTTCGAGAATGACCCCCTCGTGAAAATCATTTCCATAGCAAGATTCCTCGCCGGATTTTTCAAAAGGAATTTCATCAATTTCAGAAATATTTTTTACTGTATTTTTCAGATTTTTTTGAACCAAGTCCGCATCAAAACCAAAAACGCGGGCTTTCATATTTTTATTCAAGATTTCATGCGGCAAATTTTCAAGCTTTTTCGCCACCAAGCAAAGCCTTTTTTCAGCTCCAAGATTTTCAAGATAACCGTTGAAAGCCTTTGAAACGCAATCCGCATAAAAAGCCGCAAGAAACCGCTCCTTTTCAAGAGGAAAAGAAGCCTCGATGTTTTTCTCGAAACGGCTCAGCTTGTTCTCATAAAATTCATCTTTCTGCTTTGAAGCTTCCTGAACATGAGCCGCAACTCCGCCAAGAATATTTTTCGCCTCTTCTTCGGCTCTGGCAACAATTTTTTCGGCCTTCTTGCGCGCGTCAGCTTCAATTTCTTTGTCAAGTATTTCGGTAGACCTTAATTCTTCCATTTTTCTTGTTACCTTTTAAACTCTGATTTTTTCTGGGCGTTTCCCTCGCTTCGCTCGGGTCGCTATGTCCGTGGTTTCATTGCTTCGTTCCGCTGCGCTTCACTCCGCAACGGCTACGCCGCCACTACCAGCGCTAACGCAGGACAAGACGGCTTAAAAACAATTGGCAAACAGTTTTTGTCTCAAACCGTTTTCTAAATCTGTCTCTAGGCCGTTTTTCTACACCGAAACGCCAACCGCTTCACGGATTGCATCTGTCAGCGATTTTTTGCCTTCCAAATGCCCATGAATTCCGGGAATTTCAACAATCAGAGGATATTGGCTTGTTTTCTGCCAGTCGAGAACTTCATCTTCAATCATGGCAGAAACATCTTCCGTCAAAATCAGGATTTTCGGCCGCTCATCAGCAGGAACTGCTTCCGCTCCGCCCCTGCCTGTAACGCGGTTAAACGCAGCAAGAGCTTCTGCCCTGTTCACTGCGACCTCGCCGTTCACTCCAGCGAGCTTAAATCCCAAAATCAACTCTCTTTCTGCAATAACAAAATATTCCATTGCTTTCTAAACGATAAACAACAGCTGGTTCTTAGGCAGCCGCCAGAAAATTGCTTACAGAATTATGATAAGAAGAGCAACAAGGAATCCCCAAAGACAAATACCTTCGGCAAGTCCTACGAACGGAAGAGCTTTTCCCGAAAGCTCCGCGTTCTCGCTCATTGCGCCCATTGCAGCCGCACCGATTTTTCCAACCGCAATACCGCCTGCAATACAAGCAACACCAACAGCGATTGCGGCCGCAACATACTTCAAAGCTCCGTCGGCTGATTCAGCCTTGGAAACTTCCTGAGCCGAAGCGTTATCTGCAACTACAACATTCTGTTCGTTCTGAGCCTGAGCTTCTACAGCCTGCTCATCAGAAACAACAGCAGTCTGAGCAACCGCGCCAAAAATTGAAAAACCTGCAAGCAACGCACCAATCATCATAATTTTTGATATTTTCATAAAAACCTCTTTTGCCGGCATTTGCCAGCGCAATTTTATTTATATTCAAAACAGAACGGAGCAAATTCCCGTCCCGTTTCATTGAAGAATTTAGAAAAGAATTCGTAATATTGAAGCCTTATAACCTGAATTGCGACAATCATTCCCTCAAGAACAATCACAATCGCATTTCCGGCAATCATTACGGCAAGATAAGCCGGCCCTGCCATCTCCGAAAGCGTCAAGATTATGAATCCCAAAACCGCATGCGCAAGCCCGAACGCGCCCACACGCACAAAGCTTATAGAATTTGAAAGATAGCTTACCAAAGTTTCCAGCACTTCGACAACAGCCTCGATAATCGCCGCAAAAAGCCCGTTTTCAAGAACCGGCCGCTCGCCTGAAATCAATTTTTCAAGCGGGCCGCAAAATCCAGTAAGGAAAAGTGTTATTCCAATCACAGACCAGTCAAAAGCCGAAATTTTGTGTCCGAAACCCGCGATTCTGATTGCCATCACAACAACATACCAAAAGAAAACCGAGCCTGAAATTCCGTTTTTCCCGAAAATCGCCTTCCCCGGCTTTCCAAGCAAGAAATTGTCCGCAATATTTATGATAAGCCCGATTGAATTGATTACAAATCCGACTCCGACAGTAAATCCAAAGAAAACAAACATCCTCACAACAGAAGCCATTCCGCCGTCTGGCATCAAATGAAGGATTCTGTCTCTTGGCTCGCCAAAAAGTCCCGTCACAAAACGCCCGAACGGAGCCAGCAAAGTCTCGTTTCCAAAAAATTCACCGTTCAGCAAGCCCATTATCATGCTAGAACAGCCAATCGAAATGAAAATCGGCGCAAATTTATTCCAGCCGCCAACTTTAACGACTTTTACAGCCATCAAAATTCCAAGCAAAAGAAAAACCAGCCCCTGGCCAGCGTCGCCAAACATAATTCCGAACAAAACGGTAAAAAACAAGGCGACAAAAGGTGTCGGGTCAATAGCGCCGTAAACCGGCGAACCGTAGCTGAAAATCATTCTTTCAAACGCGCCAATCAGTTTTCCGTGTTTCAGCCGCACAGGAACTTGCTCAGTTCCGTTTATCACGGCTGGCACTTCGCGCGGCTGATAGATTTTTATTGCAGTCCGACCCTCAGTAAGCTTGTCCAGCTCCTTCATCATATCGTGGCTGTAGCTTTCAGGAATCCAGCCGGTAATTCTGTAGACAAGGCTTGTTGACTCAAGGCTGTTCTGAATATCTGTGATTTTCGCTCCAATTGAAAATTTCGCAAGCAGATTCTGCAAAATCTCCGCGTGAGTCAAAGCCATATTGCGTTTTTCTTCTTCAAGGCTCTTGTAAAGATTATCAGTTTCGTCAATTTGCTTTTTCAAGCCCTCAAGAACGCCGTCAGGAACGCCCTTGAACTGCTCAGGAATTTCAAGAGGAACGAATCCGAAGTTCTTCAGCTCAGAATCAAGCGAAAAACGCGCTTTTTTAGAGCTTGCGGCAAGTATTTTTGATTTGTCATCGCCAAGAGGAATTATCACCGCGCGCTCGCCGACAGCAAATTTCAGCTCGTCAAAATTGCCCGGGTCGATTTTTCCGACTCTAAGCGACAAAAATGAAAGATGGTCAAGCTCAGAAAAATTGACCTTCAAATTCGCAAATGATTTTGCCTCATCATAAGCGGATTTTACACGCTCTTTCTCCTGAACTGCGGCATTTTCCCTCTTCATAAAATCGTTCACATCGCCGATAAATTTGCTCGCCGCATTGCGGTCTTCATCTGTCGGACGGGAAAATTTCTCAAGATAGCTAGAATCAATATTCTTGACTCCAAGAAAATTTCTTGCGGATTTCAAGTTTTCAAGAATTTCCGCGTCAGGATTTTTCAAGTCAGATTTTTTCTCAGATGAAGACGAATTTTCAGAATTTTTCTTATCCTGAAACTGGAAATTGCCTTTTTTGCCCAAAAATTCAAGCACAGACGCAATATCCTGCTTCAAAATCATAAGTTCAACCAAACGCATTGGTGTAGTTCTAGCCATAATCCACCGCCTTATCTAAAAACGCTACGCTTTTTCAGCCGATGCGAAACCAGCCGCCTCTTTTTCTTTTTCCTCGCCGACATCAAGACGCAAGCCTTCCGCCGCAGTTCTGATGTAATCAAGCTCCGTCTGCTTAATCTTAAACCAAGCGACAAAACTCGTAACACTCATAGGATTTTTATGAAATGAATGCTGAAAAAAATTGTTAAGATACCGCTTTACAGCCCGCTCAACGTAGCAAGGATCAATTTCCCAAAGCGTGCCTTCCTCATGCGGATTCAACGCCTTAGAATATTTCCATTTCCGCCAGTCGTCATAATTCGCCGGGTCTTTGTCAAGAATCTCGTAAGTCTCGCGGGCAAGCACATCATTTTTTGAAGGCTTTTCGCCTGCATAAACCAAAAGATTTTCAATTTCTTTTCTGCTGTACTTGTAATAAACTTTCAGCCGCAAAGCCCAAATTATATTTTTAAGGGAAATAACAGTTTTTATGAGTTTTTCAAGAGAGTTCTTGTCCATCGCAGGAAGGGTTTCAGCAGCTTTCCAAAGCTTTAAGATTTCTTCACGGTCTTTTTCCGCGCTTTTTTCTCCAGAATTTTCGTATTCATAAAAATCGAAGATTGCAGAAAGAATCGGAGACGGATTGTCAAAATATCCAAAAAGTTCTTTTGCCGAATTCTCGAAGTTTTCAGCCGCTTTTTTCTCGATTTCTTTTGCGAGCATAATCTCCGGGACTGCCGGAACATCGCTTCCAAAAAGAAGAGTGTAAAGTTCTTTCAATGATTTTGCTGCAAAAAGCCTGTTTGCTTTCTCGCCGACAAAAGATTTTCTTAAAATTCCGCCCGCTTTCGCGTAGCAAAAGGCCGATGCCGCTGAAAAATCCATACGAACGCCGCCTTATGCAAAAATTTTGTCGAGAAACTGATTGAATGAAGCGGTGTCAAGTTTTGAAGCCGTAATTTTTTCTTTGTATTCTTTTAGATGATTTTCGTTTTCTTCAATGGCAGCATGCTTTTTCTCTTCATATTTTTTCTCGTCCTGCTCGATGATTTTGTCAACCTCGGCTTTGAATTCGCTGTCAGCCTCCGCCTTGGCCAGAGATATTTTTTTGTCAGCTTTTTCCTGAGCTGAAATTGTCATGGCTTTGGCATTCTGTTCTACTTCCAAAAGATGATTGATTGCATTAACTTCCTGTTCAGCCATTTTTCCGCCTCTTCTAATATATTAGTCAACTTCTATTGTAGCAAACTTTCTTCTGATTCGCAAAGGAATTTGTAGACTTCAGAAGACGAAGAACATTTCACTAGTTTTTCGACAAAATTCGGAATCTGAAGAACCAACGCAAGAGATTTTAAAATCTGAATATGCCGTTCAGCCTCGTCCTCTGCGCCAAGAATCATAAAAACCACATGGACAGGAGCTTTGTCAAGGGAATCGTAATCGATTCCTTCCCGGCTTATTCCGATTGCGCCGACAGTTTTTTTCATTGAAGAGATTTGTGCATGAGGAATCGCGACGCTGTGCATAATTCCTGTAGACATTTTCGATTCGCGCTCGTTCAGTGCCGAGAGAGCCTCTTCACGGTCAAGCGAAGGACAATAAGAATGGATTTTTTCTACAAGCTCTTCAAAAAGCTCATCTTTTTCTGTGCTTTCAAGATTCACGCAGACAGTTTCTTTCGGGAAAAATTCACCTAAAAGCATTTTGTCAAAATCTCCTTCAAAAATTATCAAAGCCACAAGATAAAAACATAAAAAAGCATTTTTATCAATCCGGCTTTTTATGGCATAAAAAAAGCCGGATTCTTACATCCGGCTTTTCACAATTTTATTAGTTACCAGCCTCAGCCGCCGGTGCTTCAACAGAATCAACAGTTTCTGCCGATTCAACCGGTGCGCCTGCATCTTCTGCTTTTTTCCACCATTTCTCGTTTGTTTCAGAAGCTGCTTCCGATTCAGAATTTTCTGTTTTTGACTGTTCCGCCTGAAGCTCAGCCGCTGCCTCGTTCATTGCCTTTGCATCATCAGCAGTTTTTGTTGAATAAGCCTTCGCAATAACAAAAGTCGCAACAAAAAACAAAACAACAAACACAATCGTCGCCTTTGTCAAAACCGAAGCAGAATGTGAACCGAAAGCCTGCGAGTTACCGCCGCCAAGAAGCCCGCCCATTCCGCTGCTTTCCTGATCCTGAACAAGAACCAAAAGGACAAGCAAAACAGAAATAACCACAAAAGCAACCATAAGAATTGTCAAAACAACCGAGTTCATATTTACTCCAAAACATTCAAAAACTTGTTAAAATTAGTGCTACATATAATATAGAAACAAATATTTATAGTCAATTATTTACCGAGCGCGCTCTTGCAGATTGGAATAAACGTCTCAGATTTCAGGGAAGCTCCGCCAATCAGGCCGCCGTCAATATCCGGCTGGCTTAGAAGAGCATCTGCATTTTTCGCATTCATAGAGCCGCCGTAAAGGATTCTAATCTCCTCGGCCGCTTTCTTCCCGAAAATATCAGCAATTACAGAGCGAACTGACTTATGGACACGCTGCGCTTCCTCTGGAGTCGCGGTATTTCCAGTTCCAATTGCCCAAATCGGCTCATAAGCGATTGTAATTCGCGAAAGCTCCGCAGGAGAAACATTTTCAAGACCACTGTTAATCTGAAGCTCGCAAACATTGTCGGTAACTCCGGCGATTTTCTGGGAGCCAAGCTCGCCGATGCAAAGAACAACGTCAAGACCGTTGTCCAAAGCCTTGCGAACTTTTTTTCCGATAAGGCGATTGCTTTCATAAAATTCATAACGGCGTTCCGAATGGCCAAGAATCACAGCCTGAACTCCAATATCTTTGAGCATCGCCCCGGAAACCGCTCCCGTGTGTGCTCCGTTGTCTGTTGCAGCCATATCCTGCGCGCCAAGAAGAATATTTGAATCTTTTATTACTTCGTGAACCGCATCAAGATAGACAAATGGAGGCGCAATCATGAACTTGCCGTCTAAGCCTTTTAATTTCTCAACCAGCTCTTTAGCCAAAGCAACAGCTCCAGCCCTGTCCATGTTCATCTTCCAGTTACCTGCTACATACTTTGAACGCATTTTATTCTCCAATAAATTTATTGTTTCGTACCTTAGTATTATCTCATTCTAACTTCTATTTTCCTAGATGTCAAAAAGTAGAACTGCCAAGATTAAACATCGCCCTTTCTACAATAAGGCGAAATCAAACGAACGCGAAAGATAAAATGTCCGCAAACGGAGAGAACAATCCTAAAAATGAATTAGGCAAAAAGATAAGACTCCATGCAAGCGACGCAAATAATAATTTTTCAAAATTGAAAAGATATAAAATTAAAGAAAAATGTTAAGCCGAAAAAAATAGAAAGAAAGCATTTTTAAGACAAAAAATTGGCAAGCCTTTTAAGATGGTGGCAGGGGCGAATCTTTTATGAAAGGTGCAAAAAAAATGCCGAGGCAAGCCCGGCAAAAAAATCATTAGCATTGCTTATTTTGCCGCAAAATTTTAGCCAAAACCGGCAATCGATTTTCCTGCCAATTTTTGCAAGCAAAAATCACAATCGACTTTAGTTATTTTGTAGCCAAAATAGCGATTCCTGGAAGAGTTTTTCCCTCCAAGAATTCAAGAGAAGCTCCGCCGCCTGTTGAAACGTGGCTCATCTTGTCTGCAAGGTGGAACTTGTTCACAGCGGCAACAGAATCTCCGCCGCCGACAACAGTCATCGCTCCGCGTCCAGTCGCCTCAGCAACAAGGTTCGCGACAGCTTCCGTTCCCTTTGCGAATGCGTCAAATTCAAACACACCAACAGGTCCGTTCCATACGACAGATTTCGCTGTTGAAAGAACTTCTTTGTAAAGCTCAAGAGTTTTCGGGCCAACATCCATTGCCATAAGATTGTCAGGAATATCAACGCCGTCAACTGCAACAGGAGTCGCGTTAGCATCAAATTTATCCGCTGCGACATGGTCAACAGGAAGAACAATCTTTACGCCTTTAGCCTCAGCATCCTTCAAAAGTTTTTTAGCTGTGTCGATAAAGTCATCCTCAACCAAAGAGATTCCGACTTTGTGTCCCTGAGCTTTCAGGAATGTGTAAGCCATTCCGCCGCCGATAATCAAGGCAGAAGCATTTTTCAAGAGGCTTTCCAAGACAGCGATTTTTGAAGAAACCTTTGCGCCGCCGATAATTGCCACCTGCGGTTTTGGAGGATTTGTAACCATTGGCTGGATATATTTAACCTCTTTTTCCATAAGGAAGCCGCCGACAGGCTGCTCTTTCATAAATTTAGCGATTGTTGCGGTAGAAGCCTGATCGCGGTGAGCAGTTCCAAAAGCATCGTTTACAAAGATGTCGCCGTAAGTAGCGAGCTCTTTTGCCATTGATTCACGTTCTGCAGCGTCTTTTGAAGTTTCTTCTT